>CP141731.1:644652-1289304 GCA_035621235.1 Actinomycetaceae bacterium MB13-C1-2 | reverse complement strand
ACTCGTCGCAACAGCGCCGCGAGATTAAAGTGCCCGTTTACTAGTTCGCTGCTAGGTAGCTCTGATATATGCCGCGGCGTCCATGAGTTGTGGAGCATTACGATGCCACCGCTGTTTGCGCATATCTCGTTGAGGGCTGATTCATCCACAGATTCCTTGAACCAAAA
The DNA here is from genome assembly GCA_035621235.1 of Actinomycetaceae bacterium MB13-C1-2. NCBI lineage: Bacteria > Bacillati > Actinomycetota > Actinomycetes > Actinomycetales > Actinomycetaceae > Actinomycetaceae bacterium MB13-C1-2. Next base: position 1,289,137 of record CP141731.1, on the reverse strand, counting down.
TTCAATGTACTTCTCACGTCGCTCAGCGCCACGATTCTTCGCGAATCGAGTCTCCGGTGTCGCGAGATAGTCATTCACGTCATAGCATCGAGAATACTGAGCCAATTCTATGTTCTTGACCAGAGGATCGAGAATCTCGTTGCCCACGTAGGCCCAGCCAGTGTCGTTCTCATAACACGGGACCCGCTCGAAAAGTTGCTCCACCCACTTCGTCACGATGGTGCCACCCGGTGGCGAAGAAAGAACTGCTATGTGGGGCGCATTTGTCGAGCTGTATCCGAAATAGGAAAAACAGTCCTCCGTGGGCTGAACATCAATAAAGTGTGTCGATGATTTGTTCACCAATACTGTGTCGCTGTCCAGGAACACGCCCCCGTATCGGAAAAGGTATGCGGCGGAGACAATATCAGACTGTTTTGCGAAGCCGTAGCGGCGAAAGCTATGCATGTCGATTACGTCGCCGAGATAACGAGTAACGTTTGATTGGTTCAGAAAAAGTATGTCGTCGAGGTTCACATACTTTGTCCATGAACTGATGCACCACGCAATGTAAGCAGGAGGCTTGGCGCCCTCCCAATAGCAACAGAAGCGCTTCATCATGCCCCCTCCTATATCCGGGATGATCTGAATCTCACCCACGCACTGTACATAGTAGGCCGTTTGGACTCCACCCCGATTTTCAAGCCAAGATCGTCTTACACTTCCACGACATTTCAGAGAAAACCAACTATGAAGCCCCGAAGCTGATCACGGAATTTGGGTTCAAAGCAATCTGCCACGTATCAGCCAAGTTTTCAGAAACAAAGCAGATGAGTGCCGCCAAGCCAGTGACCCTCACACCCTGTGTAGTCCCACTTAGCCTGGTTCCCAAGCTCATGTCGAGGACTCAATCACCACGCCCATTCCAGATTCGAGCCATGCCCCGCACCTCTATATCTATGTCGTATTGCTCGATTCCAAGATCCAATGTGCCACGCGCTCCGACGCCCGGCCATCGTCCGCCGGTGAGAAGCGCTCGATCCAATTATCGATCCGAGAGGACTGGATCGGCGCCCCTATGACGTCCCAGTACTGGAGCACGTCGATAAGTTCCTCATTTGATCGAACTACTGGACCAGGCACCCAATCCTCGTACTCCAAGTACATGCCTCTATTCGTACCCGAATATTCATCTATGTCCGGAGAGAAGAAAATCATTGGCTTGCGCAGAATTGCGAAGTCGAACATTGTTGACGAGTAGTCCGTCACGAGCGCATCGGCCGCCAGGTACAGTTCTGACACCTCCGGGTAGGAAGTCACATCAATCACACCCGACGGTAGCTCAGGCCTTCCGGAGCTAGCAACGTGGTGAGACCTAAACAAGATGCGTCCGTTCTCGGGCAAATTGCTCAGGACAAGCTCAAAATCGAAGAAATCCGCGTTCTTTACTTGGCCATCTTTGTCTCGAAGGTTATCGCGCCAAGTCGGCATATAGAGAATTACGAAGTCGTCACTCGATAGCCCCAACGCACTTCGTGTCTCGTCTCTCTTCGCCCCTTGCCTTTGGTCCACGAGGAGATCGTTACGCGGATAGCCTAGAACGCGTACATCACCCTCATAGCCAAATGCCTGCTGGAAACGATTAGCCGAGTAAGGGTTCTGCGCGAGTAGACCGTCCCACTGTGGGATCTCTCTTTGCATTAGGTCCCAATAATCGAGCATCCGTGACTCGGGCCTCATATCTCGCAGTAAGCGCTTAAGCGGAGTGCCGTGCCACAACTGAACATAACGCTGTCCGGGACGTTTTGAAAAGAACCAAGGTAAGTTGTTGTTGGTAACGATATATTTCGAGGTCGTCAATGCCCGATACCACTCCTCAGAGTAGGGCACCAAACGTTCGACGTAGTTCGGAAGTGCAGGAACTGAGCTACTCGCACTGACCAAAAGCCTCAAGTCCGGGCGAAGGAAATGAATTTGCTCAGCGACTGGCGCAACATTGTCGCCAAAGCTCTTACCATTAAAACATTCGAAGAAAACCTGATTTTCGGCGATCGGTAGCGGCTGAGTAAACAACTGCTGTAGCTGATGCTGATTGTATCGACCCCTCTCATCTAGGACTAGCCGAGACGAGAAGGTCACCGAAGTCATACCTGTATCGGTCTTCATAATCGAAATTCGACTACATGGCGCAAACACTTCAATCTCGGGCCGTTCGCTTACGTCGAGACCGAACTCGATGTAATATGCGTCCTTCATGTAACGTTGCCAGCTGGCCATCCAACGCAGAGTGTAGCGACCAGCAGGCACGGTGCCCGAACTCACCAGAGGGAACGACGCTTCCCAAAACTCCGCGTTAGGTCCGCTACGCCTGACCATGACTGGTTGGATCACATCACCGTTACCTGATACCAACAGGATCTTTGGCGTAAGACCCTCGATTCGCGGGGCGAAACCGCTAAACTTCAGCATGTCACCATCGTCAACCAACGCGGCACTAGTTACAACACACCGCCATCGTGTCTGACCGAAGCTTGCATATCCGAATCCCGAAGCTTTCAGTCCCATCAATCCGTTTCCAGTGGAATAACCCGAGTGGTGGAGGTCGTTTCCGGAGAGAGCGAGTCGCGTTACCCTGCCAGTCGTGTCCTCCGAGAAGATTCCCCAGATAACTTCCTGTCTAAGTGCCAATGATGATGGCAGTTCCACGCCTATAACGTGGAACGTATCGGTATCGCCCTCTCGTCGTACCAACGGACCCTCAGGAAGTAATGCCGCCGCAGGCGCATTCTCTGGGACAAGTGCCAAATTAACGATGGGATCTCTATAAGAACTCGCCTTCACAGTCAAGACATCATTGGCGGCCTTCAAGACTCTCACAGATGCATACGTCTGTTCCGGATGCAACATCAACTTCCCATTCCTGAACAAGACAAGCCATCTACGACCAGAGTCAGTCAACTCCCCGAAGCCGGGCACCCCAGAACGCGCGGTGTACCTAACCGATTGTCGAAGCCTAGATCCGAATGCAGCACATTCGACCTCAAGGACGAACTCAACGGGATCCAAAGCTTCAAGGAGCCGTGCATCCAAGTTCAGCGTGATTGTCTGTTCCCCGTGATCAACCAAGGCATCGGAAGACAGTACACTTGACCACGAGTTCCTCTGAACAGTCCATTCAGGAACAGTCACCCTATCGTCAGTACTCGTGAGCGACACTGAAACGTCAAGACCAGAGAGATCGTGCACGCCATGCAGGCCGATATCTATACTCAGTCGCACGCTACCATCAACACAGTACTCCGACTCCACAACGACGGGTTCGTACTTAAAATCCTGCTCCCGGAACGTCACAGTTTCTTCTTCAGGGATGAACGAAAGTAGCTCAAGCACCGGAGAGTCGATAAAGTGGCCGTGATCCGTGGACAAAATCTCGTACCCATAGTCACCGTATCGATCTCGGTGGAGCAGTATTGACTCCAAGTCTTCACGCGGGCTATCGCTCACACGGGACACTTCGAGCACGAGCCTAAAGAAAAACGGCAGCTCTGCTATGGTTTGCGTTGACATGTCATCGGCTACCATCGCGTAGACTCGGGTTAGTTCTTGCAGGAAGTCTTCATTGGCTTTCGGGAGAGCTATAAGGAAGTAGTACAAGTCGTCCTGCACAAGCTTGCTAAGCCAATACTGGAACACGTCCGGCCCGGCCTGCATGTAAACCGAAGCGATCTGATCGATAAAGAAAGTCCGATCAAACAGGTCTTCCACCACGTGCTTGCGTTGGGTGAGGGAACTAGCCGGACGAATGCGCCACGTGTAAACGATTTCGTCCATAAGGTCAAAAGCACTCGCCTCCGCAAACGCAAGCGCCGTTGGAAGCTGGTCTTCATAGTTTCTACCTTCAGGAATTGGTCCTACTTTTTCGTTCCAGAAGTCTCGTTTAAAAACTTTCGACCAGAGAAAGGGATTTTTCATGGCACCGGGAACGTCTACCAGTGACACGGAATCCCGCCGCTCCGGGTTTGATTCCGAGACGCTCCTAGGCTGAAAGTACTTGTCACCGTCCAATCTGCGATATGCCCCCGAAACAAAATCTGACCCGGTTTCCTCGAGGCGCTCAATCATGGAGGCATAGGCTCCTTGAGGGACGATGTCATCTGCGTCGCAGAATCCCAAGTACTTTCCTTTGGCAACCGCAATACCAAGGTTTCGGGCAACCCCATTCCCAAAGTGATCTGAGCAAATTACTTTGATCCGAGCATCGCGAGTTTGCAGATCAATAACACGCTCACGCGTCCCATCCCTAGACCCATCATCGATGATTATTAGTTCGAGCTCAACTCCTTCCTGACTGAGCACCGAATCCACCGCTTCATCTATGTACTCTCGTACGTCGAATGTCGGCATTACTACTGTAAGAGACGGCGTGGCGCGAGCGCTCGACTGAGTTTCACTCACGTGAGGTTCAGTCACGGCCACCTCAGACCGACTGGTCGATTGTTTGGACCTGTATTGAGGGAGACCAAGAGCCATTCTGAGCCGAGGCGAGTCGACAATTCTTCCAAGCCCAACGCATCGCATTGCCTTCGCAACTTTCGTCTTCGCGCTCATCAGTTTTTCTGATCTTTCTTCTCATAAAACTCTTGGTTTTGAGTGAACGCTTGGTTCTCTCATCGCTGATAACCGGGACTCATAATCACCTCACGGTGATTGCAACGTCCTTTGCCTGATCGATAATCGCCGCCACCGCCAGCACATCCTCGTCCGACAGCTTGTATGAAACCTTGTCCGACCCCTTGACCCGTGATGCTAGTTCAACCAGCTCGTAGCGTTGTCCATGCCCCTCATAAGGAACATAAAAGCGTCGGTTTCGATATTCGTTCTCAAAACGAGTCTCAAACCGGTCGGTTGTCCACCAGGGAGCAGGCACGTACATGTGGCCGTCGGTCGCGGACACTCGAAGATCGTCCTCTGCCGTCACGCCGATGCCAACACTCACGGAAGCGAGTGCGTCCCTATAGGTGAGGTCGATGCGGGCGAACTGCTCAACCTCCGCCCCTTCCGGCTTCAGGATATGGCACTCAACATCTACGTAGCTCGTACCCAGCAGCTTTATCACTGCCAGAAGCGGGTACGTCGCAAGTTCGTTGATGGCTCCACCATACGGAGATCTCTGTGCGCGTCCGCCGCGCATTAGCCGGGTCGAAACAGCCTGGACAGAACGGATCTTCCCGATTGATCCACTCCTAGCATAAGCCACCATACGGAGGAACCCCGGGCTATATGCGGTTCGGACAGCCTCCACAAGCGAGACCCCGTTTTTTTCCGCAAGGCCCAAAAGCATTTTGGTCTCTTTAGCAGTGAGAGCTAGCGGCGGCTCCGCCAGAACGTGTCGGCCTGATTCCAAAGCTTGACGAATGAGTGAGGCTCGCTCGACAAGGGGCGTGGAAACGTACACGGCGCCGACGTTTTCTAACAAGCTCTCGTAGCTCGTCGAGACGTGCTCTAGCTCCTTGGTTAAGGCTAGTCTTTCGGCCCTCTTTAGCTTTGGTGACCAGACCGACTCAACGGAGACACCAGATACGTATCGAGCTTCTTCAATGAGGGTCTTGGCATTTCGCCCCGCACCGGCCAGCCCGATCTGGAGGATACCTGAGGAGTCATTTCTGAGTTGCGTACTAGAGATGCCGCGAGTTCGCTCCAGATAGACAACGTCGCAGTAGTCACGAAGGTACTCGAACTTCCCCAGCCAGTCGGAGCCAATCGCAAAGACGTCAACACCCCACTTCTCAATATCATGAATCTTTTGACCGTCATACTCCTCAACAATGATCTGGTCGACAAGTCCTGTGCGTTGCACGTTGGCTATACGTTCCGGTAACTCCTGGGAAACGTTCAGTTTGCCACGTGAACGATCATACTCATCACTGGTAACCCCAACGATGAGTCGATTCCCTAGTTCGCGAGCTCGCTCAAGAAGACGACGGTGCCCCTCGTGAAACAGATCGTATGTGCCGTAAGTAATAACGGTGCGTGTCATCGGTACGAGTAGCCTCCGTCGATTCGAACTACCTCTCCATTGAGGTAGGTATTATCGATTAGTGTCAGGTAAATCTGGGCAATTTCTTCGGGCTCCGCGAAACGACCCAGAGCAATCTTGGAGTTGATGCTATCGCGAATCTCAGTTGGTTTGGACTTCTGCCACTCGGTATCCACGAAACCCGGGGCAACAGCATTGACGCGGATCAAGCGCGGACTTAGGAACTTGACGAGATTCTTTACTAGCGCGTGCGTTGCGGCCTTTGTAACTCCGTAGGAGAGTGACATCGAATGGGGGTCCATCCCTAGCATCGAGCCGGTAAAAACCACTGCACCTCCACGATTGATTCTCGGCAGGAGACGCTGCAGCAAGAACGTGGGGTATGTCAGATTCGCCCTTAGTACTCGTTCCCAGTCATCAAGTTTGAGGTCCTCGAAGCTTCCCCGAGATGTGAGGCCAGCATTAAGAACTACCGCGTCGAGGCTGGCGTTCTCATCGTTGAAGTGATTTACGATCTTGTCGATGGAAGCAATGTCAGCTACATCCGCACAGATTGCTTTGACGGAGGCGAGCGGGAACTCGACCCCGAGGCTTCTTTTCACTTGAGCGGCACGTTCCGAGTCAGCACCATAGGTCAAGACCACGTTGAAGTCCGCTGCCAGAAGTACCCTGGCAACAGCAAGACCAAGCCCTTTGGTGCCTCCTGTAATCAGCGCAAGCCTTCGATCATTCATTAGCCTGCGACTCCCTACCTACCGATTCTGACAACTCCCAGAACCCTGCAGTATCAATCACTATCTGAGAACCTTTGCTGTCGTTCGTAGCACCAACGAATGCGTCATGGGCAACCAACAAGACCACGACATCCCCTTGGTCCATAGCTTGATCAGGTTGCACGAGCGAAGCGTTCCTACTTCCTCGCAGTGCATCCGGCAACCGCGCAATATTGGGCTCGCAAATCAGAAACTCTGTATCGGGGTTGTTCCCTATTAGTCGTTCTGCTATCTCCAAAGCAGGTGACTGGCGAAGGTCATCGATATTCGGCTTGAACGCCAGGCCGAGTAGCGCCACCTTCGCATCGGGACCTGCATCTTTCATTGCCTTCTCTACCGAATCAATTACCCAGTCAGGTTTTGAGTCATTCACTTCGCGGGCCGTGCGAATCAGATTTGAGTTCTCAGGGTCCGAAGAGACGATAAACCACGGATCCACCGCAATGCAGTGTCCGCCGACTCCCGGTCCGGGCTGAAGAATATTGACGCGAGGATGCTTGTTGGCGAGTTCGATCAGTTCCCACACATTTATGTCGAGGTCATCAGCAATCAGGGAAAGTTCATTGGCGAAAGCAATGTTCACGTCGCGAAAAGCATTCTCAGCGAGCTTTGACATTTCGGCCGTGCGGGCATCGGTAATGCTTAACTCGCCCTCGCAAAATGTAGAGTACACCTGGCGCGCAAATTCTGCTGCTTCTGGAGTAGTACCACCAATGATGCGATCATTAGCAGTCATCTCGACCATTATGCGTCCAGGGAGAACTCGCTCTGGTGCGTGCGCGAAATAAACAACGGGACGATCCTCCGAGCCGTCCATAGAAAGATCTGTCCGAGCGTCCAGAATTCGTTGAGCCATGCGTTCGGTGGTTCCGGGAGGAGACGTGGATTCAAGAACAACCAGTTCACCACCCCTAAGCACTCCCGCAATCTCGTCTGCCGCAGCTTCTATATAAGACAGATCCGCCTCGTGATCGTCTTTGAATGGCGTGGGAACAGAAACGATAAAGATATCGGATGGCGGAGTTGCTGTCTGGGCAACGAGATGGCCAGACGAGGTAACAGTCCGCAGGACCTCTTCTAGCCCTTCCTCAACGAATGGAAGCTCTCCAGTATTCACCATCTCAACGGTTCGATCGGAAACGTCTACTCCTGTGACTAGCCAGCCATTGTTTGCAAACACAACCGCAGTAGGTAGACCAATGTAGCCGAGGCCGACAACCGTTATGCGACCACCGTCGGCGACTTGGACGCCGTTCTCGATACTCGACATTTCACTGGCCTCCTAGCACCAGAGAAATGACATCTGCGACTCTCCTACTAGCAAAACCATCACCGTAGGGATTAGTGGCCCTGGACATGGCAGCGTATTCGGTTGGATTGGTCAGCAGCGCTGTAAGAGCAGCGTGAATTGTCTCTTCATTGGTGCCGACCAAGCGCAATGTCCCCGCTTCTACTCCCTCAGGGCGTTCCGTCGTCTTTCTAGCAACAAGTACCGGCTTGCCAAGCGAGGGAGCCTCCTCTTGAATACCTCCACTGTCGCTGAGAACAAGATGGCTACGAGCCATAATGTTGTGGAACTCCACAGGGTCCATAGGCTGCGTCAGCTCGATTCTGTCGTTGCCCGCCAACTCCTGACCCGCGATCTCACGCACTGCCGGATTCATGTGGATCGGATAGAGCGCCTTAACATCCGGGTTGTCCTCCACCACACGTCGAAGGGCGCGGAAAACGTTACGCATTGGTTGACCGATGTTCTCGCGTCGATGAGCAGTTACCAGAATCAGTCGCGAGTCCGCAACCCAGTCAAGCCACTCGCTTTGAAAGTCGTTAGACACGGTAGTGCGCAAGGCGTCAATACCGGTGTTGCCGGTAACAAAGATGCGATCGAGAGGCTTCCCTTCCTCGGCAAGGTTCGCCTTGGAGGTTTCAGTCGGCGCGAAATAGAGGTCGGCGAGAAGATCAATCGCTTGACGGTTGAACTCCTCAGGAAAAGGGGAAGCCATGTCGCCCGTGCGTAGCCCCGCCTCAACATGACCGACTGGGATACGGAAATAGAACGCGGCAAGGCCAGCAGCAAAAGCTGTTGTGGTGTCTCCGTGAACAAACACGGCGTCGGGATGTTCGCGGATGAAGATGTCGGGAAGAACCTCGAGAATCCTTCCGGTTACATCACCGAGTGTCTGATCACTCTTCATGATCGCCAAGTCATAGTCAGGCTTGATGTCGAAGACTCGCAGGACCTGTTCCAGCATCTCCCGGTGCTGCCCGGTAACACACACGACGGTTTCGAACTCCTCTGGCCTACTCTGGAGCTCTTTGACCAAAGGACACACCTTTATCGCCTCTGGTCTGGTACCGAACACCACCAGTACCTTTGTCTTCTTCATCTGGATTGCGCCTTGCTTGTCGATGCTGCATTCGTTGTCAGGGCCTCTTGTACGAGGCCACATATATGGGACTCAGCGAGACAGAAATAGTCTGAGTGTTCCCGTGGTTCGTCGGCTCAGTTAGCCGTTATCTACCAGCTCCCCCACCGTGTCGTCGTGGAAAGCCTGTCGCACTTGTTCCATCCCAGCCTCATCCAGAACGATGATTGACTGCTTACCATCCGGGGACCAGCCGACGCCCTCTGTGGGAAGGGCAAGGAAGTAAATATCGCCGCTACGGATGCTTCGCAGTTCGGGACCGAGGCCGATGATGTAGCCGCCGGTTAATCCCTCGTCCACCGCCAAAAACGGAGCTATCTCTGAGACAACGTTGCTTATGGTGCCGGGGCTGGTTAGCGTGTCCCGGCTGAGGATCTGGGAGATCAGGCCCTTCATGTACGCCTGCTGATTACGAACGCGCTGGTAGTCGCCATCGGGGAAGGGTTTGCGGGCGCGAACGTACGCTAGTGCCTCGTCCCCCATTAGCGTGATTTTGCCTTCGTTGAAGTGGTAGGTGTTGATCTCTTTATTGGGGCCCACTCCGAAAGTGTCGAAGGCAATCTGGTTATTGACGGTGACTCCTCCGAGCGCATTAGTGAGCCCTCTGAAACCGTCGAAGTCAATCACGGCGACGTGATCGATACGGGTGTCAAGGAGTTGCTCAACAGTTGCAACGGTCAAAGGGATGCCCCCAAATGCGAAAGCCGCATTTATCTTGTTCATGCCGTATCCGGGAATGTCGACCCATGAGTCGCGCATGATCGAGGTTATGTAAATGGCGGAGCGATCTGCCGGAATACGAACCACCATCATCGTGTCGGAGCGGCCATCCTGAGATTCCTCTAGACCGTCGGCGTTTATCTCTCCCCTGGTGTCGGAACCGAGTAAGAGGATCGTCTGCGCCTCGTCCTCACGTTGCGCGGGCCTCGACTGTTCATCTGGGAAAACCTCGGCGATCGTCTCGGACTCGTGATTGAAGGTGGAGGAGACGTTCCACAGGAAACCTGCAAGTATCCCAACAGGGATGAGGATAAGCGCCAGCAGCCCGAGAATCGCCCACAGCGCGGTTTTACCGACACTGCGCTTCTTCTTGGGTTCTCGGGGTTGTTGCGGAAACTGTGTTGCGGGGGAACCCTGTTTTCCAGCGTGCAAATCGGAGCGTTTTGGCAGTCCGGATTCCGAAGTCAATGCGCGCCCCCTGCGGATTTAGTTTGCCCGTCAAACTATGGCCGAAAAGTGTTCCAGCCAGGCTTCTGGATCGCAACTAGCTGACCTAATGAATCTACTACAGGACCGCGTAATAATGGCGTTTTGTGGCTGAGAGGACAGCGTCAGGCCACCCGGCATTGACCCTTTACACGGGGGTTAAAAGGAGGGGATAAAATCGTCAATGAAGTGCGCTTATGCACTCCGATCTGGCGTTAACCGCCTGATCTTGGCTCTGACGTAGATCACATTGGTTTTGGAGGATTCGACTCTGATTCATCCCCGCGTTACCAGTCCTTCCAGCTTCTAGGACGTCTGTCCCGGGAATCTGCCTTATGGACACCTAAACGTAATGGCTGAGCACACAGCGAAGCCGGCCACCCTCTTCGGTGACCGGCCCGCCATTTCGATTGGTTTCGACTAGATCGTGACGCCGAACTTCGATAGCTGCTTCTGAACCGGTTCGGTCTCCAGAGCGAGAATTCCCGCCACGACAGCCAGGCCGAGGAAAAAGACGGCCTTGAAGAACTTCTTCATTCTGGCCTCCTTTCGTTCTAGGTATGACCCGACCTACCACCAGTAGGAAACAGGCCCCTTACCGTTACAAGCCTAGTGCAACCGAAGGGGTAAACGCACGGGTTCGTGCCAAGGTCGGTAACGGCGCACGACTTGAGCCGTCGGATATAGTCGTCTCAGATCACCAACTTGGTGACCTCGGACCGATTAACGCGGTCCGCACTTTTGCTATCGGAAAGAAAGAAGTGCAGAAATGGATTTCGACGAGCTGAAGGATAAGGCCAAGAATCTCGGTGACAAGATCGTTGACGCAGCAAAGGACGGTGCCGACAAGGCGGAGGACTTTGCTAAGGACACCGGCAAGAAGATCGGTGGAACTTTTGATGAGGGTGTCGACAAGGTCAAGAAAGCCCTAGATGGCGACAAGGACGGCAAGCTGGACGCGAACGACGCGAAAATCGCGGCGAACAAGGCGAAGAGCGCCCTAGATGCCGACAAGGACGGCGATATTGATGCCGACGACGCGAAGATAGCAGCGAACAAGCTGAAGGAACAGGGCAAGACCGCTGCAGACAAGGCCAAGGACGCGCTCAAGTAATGGGTTTCTTTGCATTCATACTTCTGGGTCTGATCGCCGGTGCCATAGCAAAGGCAATCCTGCCTGACAGAGTGAAAGCTGGCTGGTTCACGACCCTGATTGTCGGAGTCGTTGGAGCTTTGGTTGGCGGCTGGCTGGGAAGCATCATCTTCCACACCTCACTGAACAGCTTCTTTTCACTGTCCACCTGGGTTCTGGCAGTCGGGGGATCCGTGATTGTCCTGGCAATCTACGGAGCACTGGCCGGCAGGAACTAACCGCGGCTGGCGGAGTTCGAATAGAACCCGCGCCGTATCAACGCAAAAGCCTCCCGTCAGACGAACTGAGTAAATCTGCTCGTCTGACGGGAGACTTTTGCTTGCACCGACTCGCCCCTAAGCTCTCCTAGGGTTCCACTCACCCCTGGCCACCGCCGGAACAAAATCGTCGAGGTCCAACGGCCACGTCAGGCGTCTTCCGTCTTCCGCAGACTTGTATGCGGCCATCAATAACTCGATTACTTCCAGTCCTGCCTCAAGACCCTCCAGCGGCTGCTCTCCCTTAAGGAAAGCAGAGGTGAGATATGAGTTCTCACCCGTGTATCCATAGGACATCGACTCATCAGAGAGGAGTGGCATCAGGCCCTGCTCGGCATTCTGTTTCTCAATCATGTCCTCGCCCTCAGACTGTTCAAGGCTTCGCGACATAAACAGCTTGGACTCGGTTGAAAGGGTGTCAGACTCCATCGAATATTCGGGCCCAAGCAACTCAAATGAGAGACGAAGGCCAGCCCCAACATAGCTCCATGAGGTGGTGGCCTCAACGATGACCGGTTCTCCATCACCGTTCACAAACTCGAAGACAGCGTGTGCATAGTCTTCGGAAGGTGTCTCCGTGTAGTCGACTACTCCCTCGTACGCATCCTGCAACTGCTTTGCATACGCTGGACGGCCCCACTTGAGGGAAGCGATAGTTGCAGTGACAGCGACCGGCTTCAGCCACTGTGAGTGACGGGTTCCCGGTGGGGACAGAAGGAAGCGGCCCGCCTCAACCGAGTGGCACATCATGTCATTAAGGACACCCCCGCCCTCGGTCGCACCGTTCCAGAACCAGGTGTTATGCGGCCCCGAATGTTCCTCCGCCGCACGGGCGAGATATGGTGTGCCCGCGGCGCTAGCCCCACGAGCCCAGACGATGTCACGGGAACGAACCAAACCTGGAGAATAGACCTGGTTTTCGAGATATCCGTGGAGCAAGCCGACACTCTCAACCATTTCTAGAACCTCGCGCGCCTCCGCAATGGTTCGCCCCAGTGGTTTTTCAATGGCAATACCCTTAAGCTCGGCACGGCCCGCCTTCAGCTCATCCGTGATCGCCTTGATGACCTCCAGACGTGTGAAGTTCGGCGTAAGTACCCAGATCGCGTCGACCCGTGGGTCGCGAACTAACTCCACCACATCGTCGTATGCGGATACCTCACTACCCACACCTGTGTCCTCGGCCTTCCTAGCCAACGCCTCTGCATTTTTCTTGGTGCGGGAACAGACGGCAACAATGTCTCCGTCTCGCACCCCGCCAAATGAATCAACGTGGAAGTTCCCTATGAACCCCGCGCCTAGGATACCGACGCCGAGCGTCTCCCGAGCTGCCATTGCCTTTGTCCTCTCTAACGATGACCTATTTGCCTGTAAATCTTTTTAGCTTCGCAGTTTCTTTTGTCTGCCGTAGAAGGCGAGCAGGACAATAAGAACAACGCCATTGATGATGATCCGTCCTGACTCGGGCATATTGATCGTGGTCAGGAACGAACTGAGTACAGTTAGCAAAACCGCGCCGATGGCCGAACCGATATAGCCGCCGACGCCACCAGCCACCAGCGTCCCACCGATAACTACGGCTGCCACCGAAGTGAGCGTGAGGTTGTCGGCCAAATTGAGAAACACCGTCTCCGTGTATCCGAGCATCATCATTCCGCCAATGACCGCAAATACACCCGACAACACATAAGAAAGCAGAACAGTACGCGCCACCGGAATGCCCGAAAGACGCGCAGCCTTTCGATTAGCTCCTACCGCAAAGATATGCCAGCCGGTAGTCGTACGGCGCAGGAAAAGCGTCACCAGGACTATTGCAATTGCCCAGATAAAGAGCACGCCTGGAACATTGAACAGCCACCGTCCGTTCACTAGATCGGTGAGCGCCGGGGCGCTACGCCCACCGGCCACGCCTCCGGTATACGCAAGGATCATACCTGTCACGACGCCCATCATTCCTAGAGTCATGACGAACGGCGGAATCTTCAGCAACAGAATTCCTAAACCGTTGGCCAATCCAATCAGGGCTCCGACCAGAATCGGGATGAGGACGCCCAGAAGAAGATTCTCATTCGATCCGTCCATCACCTTGGCAGCGATAATTGCACCAAACGTCGCAGTTTTGCCCACGGACAGGTCGATGCCATCACCGCCGGACAGGATCACGATAGTCTGACCGATCGCGAGGAAGCCTAGGAACGAGGCAACACGCAACATCGAGACTATCTGGTTATAAGACCCGAATCCGGGCGAAAACAGTTGCCCCAGTGCGATCAGCAAAATGGTCACTATTAGGGCAATAAGGACCGGGTTCTTAAGCCACTGGAAGCGACTTTGGGCCGACAAAGTCTCGACAGGAGTGTCAATCGCAGTACTCATGCCTTCGTCCTCCTAGTCGTGAGAACTGATAGCGCCAACGCAACGATGATGATGATTCCCGAAGCGAGAGCGCGGTAGGTGGTCGGCACATTCAGGAAGAAGAGGATGTTTGAAGACACCGAAAGGATGATGGCGCCAACAACCGCCCCAAGAGGTGAGCCTCGTCCACCGCTGAGCGCAATACCACCCAAGACACCTGCAGCAATCGAGTTAAGTGCCATCTCTGCACCAACGAAAGGGTCCCCTGAGCCGGTGTTGGCCAACACCGCCAACGCAGCAAGAGAAGCAAACATGGAAGAGAACATGAACGTTCTAATCGTCACTGAAGTGACGGGGACCAGCGAAGCATACGCGGATTCGCGGTTGCTACCAACAGCATAGAGTTGCTTCCCGAACCTTGTTCGCGACAGAAGCCACCAGAGCAATATGCCAAGCAATACAAGAAGGATCGGAACCGGCACCGCGGCAACGGCCATGCGGTAACCAGAGACCAAGGCAGGTGGAACCGCTCCGCCCGGAGTTGGCAACACAACCAGTGCGAGACCACTGAAGACCGAGGAGGTAGCAAAGGTTGTTATAAGCGGTTGGAGGCGCACCACTGCGACAATGAAACCGTTGAGGAGCCCGCAGAGCGCTCCTGTCGTGAGCGCGGCGATAAGTCCAAGGAATATTCGGGAATCCTGTCCATCCATAACCTTGAGAGCTACTACCGAAATAAAAGCGATCTGGGCTCCAAGCGACAGATCGAGACCGCCGCCAATAATCACGATCGCCTGAGCGATTGCTGCGAACACGAGCGGGGTGAACGTTGCGAAGTTACTGGTCAAAGAGTACTGAGTGAAAAAAGTGGGCTGTAGATATGCATTGATCGCAACAGCGACTATCAGCAACCCCAGAGTAACCGCAGTGTTGAGACTAAAAGTAAGACGTTTCTGCCAACTGCCATCAGAGAGAGACTTGGGCATCGATTCATTCATTCCAGCTCTCCTCCGATACGAGATCCGGTTCTTGATCTCCGATCAGTAGTGCAGAAGCAACCAGATTGTCCTGGGTTATCTCAGAGCCCTCAAGAACTCGAACCACCCTGCCTTCGTACAACACGAACACCCGGTCACACAGTGCAACGAGTTCCTGGTCATCACTCGAGTTAATGACGACGGTGATTCCGTCGATAGTCAGCCCCCGAATAATGTCGTAGATCTCCGCTTTCGCCCCGACATCCACGCCTTTGGTCGGATCATCAAGCAGAACAATCCGTGGCCTGTTCATCAACCACTTACCGAGGACAATCTTCTGTTGGTTGCCGCCGGAAAGAGTTGATACGGCGTCCGTCAGGGACCCGATTTTGATGTTAAGTCGCTCAACCTCGCCTTGAGCGCGTCTATTGGCCTTCCCCATATTCACAAACCAGCCTGCGGCCGTAGACTTCTTCAGGCTGACAATATCCAGGTTCTCCAGGATGGGGCGGACCATGAACAAGCCCTGACTGTTTCGATCGCCCGGAACCAGAGCGAACCCTGCCGAGATACTTCCGCGCGGCGAGCGATAGTTCTGGGCTTGGTCCCCGACTAGAACTTCGCCGCTCGTCTTGGGCTTGTCACCAAAAAGAACGTGGAGAAGCTCTGATTGTCCCTGTCCCTGTAGTCCTCCGAGTCCAATGACCTCCCCCTTGCGAGCATCGATGCTCACGCCATTTAGAACGCTTGAGGAAAGGTCAATTGTCTTGAGTCTGATCTCATCATAGCTAGCCTTTGCATGGTCCCTTTCTCTGGCGACCGTCTCGTCCTCAGCTAACTCACCGACCATGAGCCTTACCAATTGAGGCTCGCTCGTCTCCGCCATATCGACCGCTGCAACGGTGCGTCCGTTCCTAAGGACTGTAGCTCGCCCACAGATTTCACGGACTTCATCCAAGCGGTGAGAAACGAACACTACCGCGACGTCCTGGCTCGCAAGATTCTGAACCATCTCGAAGACTAGATCCACCTGGTCCCGGCGCAACGAAGCCGTAGCTTCGTCAAGCACTAGAATCCGAGGCTTACGGGCGACTGCTTTCGCTATTTCCACCAGTTGCTGAGAGCCCGAAGATAGTTCGCTGATCTCAGTATTGAGTGATATGCCCCGATCCATACCAGGCATGAAGTGTTCTAAGGCAGCTTTTGCATACTCCCGAGAGCGCTTTCGGTCGATGAACCCTTTCCTGGTGATCTCAGTGCCAAGCAGTAGGTTGTCCATGATACTGAGGTCCGGCACCAAAGAAAGCTGTTGATAGACCGAAGCGACTCCATGACGGTGAGCATCTAGGGGCCGACTTATCTGCACCCGCACTCCATCAATGGTTATCTGAGACCGATCAGGGTTTACTGTGCCGCTAAGAACCTTGTTGAGGGTCGATTTGCCGGATCCGTTCGGACCGAGCAGTCCGTGAACTTCGCCTGCTTCAACACTCAAATTGGCTCCCTGGAGCGCACGCACGCCACCAAAACGCTTATGCACATTTTCCATTTGTAGGAAAGGCATCTGGTCGCCTTCTTCCTCTTTCACCTGACGGAGGGGCCGCGGTGGACGCGCATTCAGCGACGTCCACCGCCCTGCAGAACCTGGCCCCTATCGGATATTGGGAGTACCTTCTTTTTACCGATTACTTGAAGTACGCCGCCACTTCGTCAGCGGTCATGATCGAGTCAACAACGTATCCATCTTCGACATCCGAAATCGGCTCCCAAATCTCAACGAAGTTCTCATTGGTTACCAGCGGGGCGAGGGGGAGGACAATGTTGTGACCGTCCGTAACCTTCGAGGAGTCGAGGGTCTTACCCTGAAGTTCATTCACAGCGAAATGCAGTGCAGTAGCTCCGGTCCCCGGAGGATTTACTACGCCGGCGGTCTCGAAACCTGTTGATAGCAAATCGTTCCACATGCGCATGAATCCGCCACGAGCCTCACCCATGGTCACGACCGAATCGGTCTTGCCCGCAGCCTCAAGCGCTTTCAGGGTTCCCTGTGCCATTCCGTCGTAGGTCCAGATGCCCTGAATGTCCGGGTACGTAGCAAGCAGGTCAGTAGCAACGGTTTGTCCGGTGGTCTGGTCCCAACCACCATCACCGCGGGTCAGTACTTCGATTCCGTACTCCTCAAACACCGGCTCAGCACCGGCCCAGCGAGCCTCGGTTGCTGGGTTTCCTGCAGAGCCTTCAACAGTTACAATCTTGGCGCCCTTGCCTACCTTCTCAGCAAACCATTTTGCCGACGCTTCGCCCAGATCTTGTTGGGAGATGCCTATATTAAGCACCGACTCGGTCTCGACAGCCTGATCGATGGCATAGACCTTGATTCCCTGAGCTTCAGCTTCCTTGAAAACAGCATCAAGAGCGGTCGCAGAGTTGGGATCGATAATGATCACGTCCACACCACGATTGATCAGGTTACGAACTTGTTGAATCTGGCCATTCACGTCCGCATCAGCGTTCTCCATGACCACTTCATCGATTAGGCCCTGCCCCTTGTATTCGTCAGCAACTTCTTGAATGGCATCGATCATCTGAGTGCGATACTCAGAGCCAACGAAGGCATTGCTAACACCAATGGTGAAGGGACCGGCATTCGCATCGGTAGTGTCTTCCTCCGTCGATGCGCCTCCGCTCTCAGCTGGCTCCTCGCTGGGTGTTGGCGCTGGCGATGAGCAAGCCGCCAGAGAGAGGCCCGCGACCGCTAATAGGCCTACGAGCTTAGTTGATAACTTCATTTCACGTCCCCCTTTGGACTCTGATCTGCGTCCGATTTTGGACCATGAGCGCATCTGCGGTGATTTTCTGCTTATTTGCACCCCGCAAATAACGGTCATGTTTATGCTACATCCCTTGGGGGAGACGGCGGTAACAGGAGGGTAACATTTCAATAAAGAACAATAACTATGAATCCTATGCAACGTAGGTGGCTCATGGAGGTGCTGCTAGAGTTCCCACGCTGCAAGCGAACGCAGATAAGGCCGCCCCCTAGCCAAGGAACATATGCACACTAGAGACGTCCAGGCAACAACGGTAGCTTCCTCTTACGACGTATCGGCTCGCAACAGAGTCCGAGTACTTGAGTCTCTGATCAAGGAAGGCCCTTCTTCACGTGTTGCCATTGCGAGGGCTACAGGGATGAATCCCGCTACGGTCAATCGACTCACCGCAGCATTGATGCGCAGGGGCTTGGTCGATCAGGCAGGAAACGACGAAACAACCGGCGGACGACCGTCAATGTTGGTCAAGTTCCAGCCTCGAGCAAGGACGATCCTGGCGATTGACCTATGGGAGAACGCAATCGAGATTGCTTTACTTGACCTCACGGGCCGAATCATTAACCGATCTTCACTCGACTGGCAGCACACCTCAGCGCGACAGAAACTTGAGTTGGTAAAGGAGGTAATCGCTGAGTGGGATGCCTGTGAGGAGCACACACTAGTCGCCGTCGGAGTGTCGGTCCCCGGACCAGTCAGCTCTCAGGGGCAGGTTCTGTTGGCTCCCGCACTTGAGTGGTACGACTTGGATGTCCTGCAAGAGCTTCAGTACGCGACAGACGTACCGATAACTCTTGAGAACGACGTGAACCTAATCGCGTACGCCGAATACCGGCATCTGCTCTCTCCAGACCACAAGACACTGGTGGCCATGGCCGTCTTTCAAGGTGTCGGCGCCGGAATCGTCGAGGATGGAAGGCTCTGGCGAGGCAATCAGGGCGCTGCGGGACAATTCGGACGGATGCTCCGTGACCCTTCGGGCCTGCACCACAAGCGATACGGCTTTGGACACCTAGAAACAGAGTTGGGTTCTGGAGGAATCTTGCAGCGGGCAATAGACGCCCGGGTGGTGTCGCCGGAGGTTGAGAGCGCAGATGTAGTTTTCGCAGCCGCCCAGGACGGGGACTTGGAAGCACTTGAGA
Source organism: Actinomycetaceae bacterium MB13-C1-2 (assembly GCA_035621235.1). Taxonomy (NCBI): domain Bacteria; kingdom Bacillati; phylum Actinomycetota; class Actinomycetes; order Actinomycetales; family Actinomycetaceae; species Actinomycetaceae bacterium MB13-C1-2. The sequence goes on along the minus strand of CP141731.1, from coordinate 1,270,004 downwards.
TGGTGGAATCTGTAGCAGATGAATACGCATTCCACTTGGTAAATGTCTGCGCAATGATTGCACCAGATATTGTTGTCTTTGGCGGGCTATTTGAACGTTGGTCGGGTCTACTTATCCCAATGATCAGACAAAGGCTTGAAGGAAACGTTATCAATATGCCCGAACTCCGTACTGCGGAGCTCGGAGACGAAGGAAAACTCATCGGCGCCGGGATGTATGCGTTCGAGAATGCGGGAGGGCTAACGGCGCTCGTCGCGAACTAGCCCGCACATCTCAAGGACCAAAAAGTCACCTTCGAACGATTTGTGGGAAGGTTCCGATATGCCGCGAGTGCGGACCATTCGCACAACTGGGTCACGCCACGAGATCTTTCGCGACGGTTCCCCCAGTTGTGCGAATACTTGGTCCTACTACTTACTGCTGGCTTGAGAAGCCCAGTCCGAAGTCGATGTTCTCCAGGGAGTTCACGAAGTCCTCCAGACCGGTATTGTCCTCGGGGAGGGCAAAGTCCAGCGGACTGTAGTTCATCTCTGCCATCGCCTCGGCGGTCGGCTCAACGGTCACGTTGTTGTACCTGGCAAGGCCGGTTCCGGCAGGAATCAACTTACCCAGGATGACGTTCTCCTTCAGGCCCAGCAACGGATCGGTCTTGGCGTTCATCGCGGCCTCGGTCAAGACCTTTGTGGTCTCTTGGAAGGATGCAGCCGACAGCCATGAGTCCGTTGCCAATGATGCCTTGGTGATACCCATGAGCATCTGACGGCCCTTCGCGAACTGGCCACCCTCAGCGGCCACGCGACGGTTCTCTTCCTTGAAGGCAACCGAGTCAACCAACTCGCCTGGCATGAACCTCGTGTCACCCGGCTCAAGGACGGTAATGCGACGCATCATCTGACGGACGATAACCTCGATGTGCTTCGCGTGGATATCAACACCCTGAGAACGGTAGATCTCCTGAACCTCGTCCACCAACTGACGCTGGGCGCGAGCCGCACCGCGAAGACGCAGCACCTCCTTCGGATCAAGGCGACCCTCGGTAAGTTGCTGACCGGCCTTCACCACATCACCCGTATCGACCAGAAGTTTCTGGCGACGAGTGATCTCGATGTGCAGGTCTTCCTTGTCATCATCACGCTTGATGATGATGGTGCGGTGGTTCGGGTTCTCGTCATCAATCTCAACGACGCCCGCCGCTTCAGCCATGACCGCAACGCCCTTCGGCGTACGTGCCTCGAACAGCTCCTGAACACGAGGTAGACCCTGCGTGATGTCCGAGCCGCCCGACGCGGCACCACCGGTGTGGAAGGTACGCATCGTTAGCTGCGTTCCCGGCTCACCAATGGACTGAGCAGCAATAATGCCAACGGCCTCACCGATGTCAACGCGCTTTCCGGTGGCAAGCGAACGACCGTAGCAGGCGGCACAGGTGCCGACAGCAGCCTCACAAGCCAGAACCGAACGAACACGGATCTTCTCGATACCTGCGTCAACCATTATTTGGGCAGACTCAGTGGTCACGTCTTCACCCGCGGCGAGGACAACGTTACCGTCCTCGTCCTTCGCGTCGGTTGCAAGGGTACGGGCCAAGGCGGTCGTGTCCAAAACGTCAGACTTGACCAACTTGCCGTCCTCATCGCGGGACGCGATAGCGATCTCGATACCCATACGGGTGCCGCAGTCTTCGGAACGAACGATAACGTCCTGCGAAACGTCAACCAGACGACGGGTCAGGTAACCCGACTCCGCGGTACGAAGCGCGGTGTCAGCCGTACCCTTACGGGCGCCGTGGGTGGCGATGAAGTACTCGAGAACTGTCAGGCCCTCGCGGTAGTTCGCCTTGATCGGGCGCTCGATCAGCTTCTGCTTCGGGTCAGACACCAGGCCTCGCATACCCGTGATCTGCTGGATCTGAGACCAGTTACCACGAGCACCCGAGTTGACCATGCGATAAACGGTGTTCGCAGGGGTGAAGTTCTCGCGAGCGTCCTTAGCGACCTCGGCGGTGCAGTCCTGCCAAACGTCAACCAGTTCGCGGTAGCGATCATCAGCGTCAATCAGACCGCGGTCGAATTCCTTCTGGATCTCCGCTGCCTTGGTCTCGTACCTCGCCAGAATCTCTTCCTTATGAGGTGCTGGCTGAATATCCGTGAACGCAATAGTTACACCCGACCAGGTTGCCCAGTAGAAGCCCGCGGCCTTCAGGGCATCCAGAGAGTCAGCAACCAGAACGTTCGGATAGTGCTCAGCCAGATCATTGACGATCTTCGACAGGAGCTTCTTTTCGACAACCTCGTTCACATACGGGTAGTCGAGTGGAAGCGCCTCATTGAACAGCGCACGACCCAAAGAGGTGGTCAGTTCGATTGCCTCGCCCTCAGACCAGTCCTCTGGAGCCTCCCAACCGAGCGGCGGAACAATGTCGGTAAAGCGCAGCTTGATCGGCTGCTGCAGACCGATAATGCCCGCATCGAACGCCATGATTGCCTCGGCAATCGACGAGTAGGCCGGAACCGAGTCGTGGCTTTCAAGGTCGTCAACTGTCAGGTAGAACAGACCGTAAACCATGTCCTGCGAAGGCATAGCAACCGGGCGTCCATCAGACGGCTTCAGAATGTTGTTTGTGGAGAGCATGAGGATGCGGGCCTCGGCCTGCGCTTCAGCGCCAAGCGGCAAGTGAACTGCCATCTGGTCGCCGTCGAAGTCAGCGTTGAAAGCACCACAGGCAAGCGGGTGAAGCTGAATGGCCTTACCCTCAATCAGCTGCGGCTCAAACGCCTGAATACCAAGACGGTGCAACGTGGGCGCACGGTTCAGCAGAACCGGGTGCTCACGGATGACCTCGTCAAGGACGTCCCAAACCTCGGGGCGCTGACGCTCAACCTTGCGCTTTGCTGCCTTCACGTTCTGCGCGTAGTTCTTGTCAACCAAGCGCTTCATAACGAACGGCTTGAACAGCTCAAGAGCCATCTGCTTTGGCAGACCGCACTGGGACAACTTCAGCTGCGGGCCAACAACAATGACCGAACGGCCAGAGTAGTCAACGCGCTTACCCAGAAGGTTCTGACGGAAACGACCCTGCTTGCCCTTCAGCATGTCGCTGATGGACTTCAGAGGACGGTTCGAGGCACCGGCAACAGGACGGCCACGACGACCGTTGTCAAACAGTGCGTCAACAGCTTCCTGAAGCATGCGCTTCTCGTTGTTGATCATGACCTCGGCAGCGCCCAGGTCAAGCATGCGCTTTAGACGGTTGTTGCGGTTGATAACGCGGCGGTACAGGTCGTTCAGGTCAGAGGTCGCGAAACGACCGCCGTCCAGTTGAACCATCGGGCGGATATCCGGTGGAATAACCGGGATCTTGGTTAGAACCATCGACTCGGGCTTGTTGCCGGTCGATAGGAACGCGTTGACGACCTTAAGCCGCTTCAGGGCACGTGCCTTGCGCTGCGACGAGCCGTTGATGATCGTCTCCTTGAGGATTTCTACTTCACCCTCAAGGTCGAAGTCCTGCAGGCGCTTTTGGATTGCCTCGGCGCCCATTGAACCCTTGAAGTAGGTGCCGTAGCGGGCGTCCATCTCTTCATACAGACGCTTGTCACCCTCAAGGTCACCGACCTTCAGATCACGGAAACGCTCCCAAACGTCCTCAAGACGCTTGATTTGCGCGTCGTACATGCGACGAACCTGGGCCTGTTCGCGTTCGAAGCCACGACGCTCACGGGTGCGGACATCGGACTTGGCGCCCTCTTCCTCAAGGTGAGCAAGGCGGGCCTCGGAAGCCTGCATGATCTCGTTGATCTCGTTATCACGCTTCGACTCCAGACGAGCCTTCTGAACGTTCATCTCGTCGCGGAGCATGTCCATGTCCTCACGACGACCCTCTTCATCCACCTCGGTAATCATGTAGGCGGCGAAGTAGATGACCTTTTCAAGGTCCTTGGGGGCCAGGTTCAACAGGTATCCAAGACGCGACGGAACGCCCTTGAAGTACCAGATGTGGGTAACCGGCGCGGCGAGCGAAATGTGGCCCATACGCTCACGACGAACCTTACTCCGGGTCACCTCAACGCCACAGCGCTCACAGGTGATGCCCTTGTAACGGACGCGCTTGTACTTACCGCACGCACACTCCCAGTCACGGGTAGGCCCAAAGATCTGCTCACAGAACAGACCGTCGCGCTCCGGCTTCAGGGTGCGGTAGTTAATGGTCTCAGGCTTCCTGACCTCGCCGTGGGACCAGCGATCAATGTCCTCGGTCGTAGCCAAGGAGATTTTCAAACTGTCAAATGTTTTAGTGTCGAGCACTAGCTCTCCTATTTCAGGTCCGGCGGGGTTAGACGAGGTCGATCGAAGCGGCGCCGCTCAGTGGACGAGCATCAAGGGTGATCCCCAGCTCTTCGCCTGCGCGCATATCTTCTTCGGACTCTTCAAGCTCAAGGGTGTTGCCTTCGGCGTCCAGGGCTTCAACAGCCAAGCACAGCGAACGCATTTCCTGGATGAGGACTCGGAAGGACTCGGGAATACCCGGCTCCGGAATATCCTCGCCCTTGACGATGGCCTCGTATACCTTCACGCGGCCGGTGGTGTCATCGGACTTGATCGTCAGTAGCTCTTGCAGGGCGTAGGCAGCGCCGTAAGCCTCAAGAGCCCAAACTTCCATCTCACCGAAACGCTGGCCACCGAACTGCGCCTTACCACCCAGAGGTTGCTGGGTAATCATCGAGTACGGGCCGGTGGAGCGGGCGTGGATCTTGTCGTCAACCAAGTGGTGCAGCTTCAGCATGTACTTGTAGCCGACCGAGATGGGGTGCGGGAATGGCTCACCAGAGCGGCCGTCGAACAACTGGGCCTTACCCAGGTCGTTGACCATGCGCTTGCCGTCGCGGTTTGGACGGGTCACGTTCATCAGTCCGAGGAGCTCATCTGCTTCAAGACCATCGAATACCGGGGTTGCGATCTTAGAGTTCGGCTCCACCGAGATAGCATCGGCGTGCAGCCTTTCGGTCCACTCCTCGCCCTTCTCGCGTGCTTCCTCAGCGTCCCAACCCTGCTTGGCAATCCACCCCAAGTGGGTTTCGAGAACCTGTCCGACGTTCATACGACCGGGAACACCCATCGGGTTGAGGATGATGTCAACCGGGGTTCCGTCGGCAAGGAACGGCATGTCCTCAGCAGGCAGAATCTTAGAGACGACACCCTTATTACCGTGGCGACCAGCCATCTTGTCACCAATGGTGATCTTGCGGCGCTGGGCGACGTAGACGCGAACCGACTGGCGAACGCCAGGGCCAAGTTCTCCGTCTTCCTCGGTCATCTCGCGAACATCGATAACGATGCCCTCCTGACCGTGGGGAACGCGCATCGAAGTGTCACGCAACTCGCGGGCCTTCTCACCGAAGATCGCGCGGAGCAGACGCTCCTCCGAAGTCAGTTCCGTCTCGCCCTTCGGGGTGACCTTTCCGACGAGGATATCTCCGGCCGTCACCTCAGCACCGATACGGACGATGCCGCGCTCGTCGAGGTCCGCCAGGGCCTCTTCCGAGATATTCGGGATGTCGCGGGTGATCTCTTCAACGCCAAGCTTAGTTTCACGAGCGTCAACCTCGTACTCCTCGATGTGGATCGAGGTGAGAACATCTTCCTCCACGACGCGGCGCGACAAGATGATCGCGTCCTCGTAGTTGAGGCCCTCCCAGGACATGTAAGCAACCAGGAGGTTCTTACCAAGAGCAAGCTCTCCCCCGTCGGTCGAGGGGCCATCGGCAATAACGTCGCCAGGCTTGACTACGTCACCCTCGTTCACCAGGACGCGCTGGTTGATGCAGTTACCCGGGTTTGAACGCTTGAACTTATCGAGCGTGTAGACCTTGCGAGTCCCGTCGTCGTTGGCCACGGTGACCATGTCTGCCGAGACCTCGGTAACAACACCGGGCTTCTCAACGATCGCCATATCGCCAGAGTCAGCGGCCGCGCGTCGCTCCATGCCAGTACCAACCAGCGGGGCCTCCGTGGTGAGTAGCGGAACGGATTGACGCTGCATGTTTGCACCCATGAGGGCGCGGTTCGCGTCGTCGTGCTCCAGGAATGGGATGAGGGAGGTTGCGACCGAAACCATCTGACCGGCCGAAACGTCCATGAAGGTAACCTTGTCGGCGTCAATCAGGGTCGGATCCTCGCCCGCAACGCGGCAGAGAACCTGCTCCTCGATGAACTTGCCCTTGGAGTCGACCGGGGCCGATGCCTGGGCGATGAACTGGCCGATCTCGTCGTCCGCGGTGAGGTAGTGAACCTCGTCCGTGACCTTACCCTTCTTCACCACGCGGTACGGCGTCTCGATAAAACCGAACTCGTTGATGCGGGCGAACGTTGCCAGGTTGCCGATAAGGCCAATGTTCGGACCTTCAGGGGTCTCGATCGGGCACATGCGGCCGTAGTGCGAGGGGTGAACGTCACGGACCTCCATACCCGCGCGGTCACGGGACAAACCACCGGGGCCGAGGGCAGAGAGACGACGCTTGTGTCCCAGACCCGCGAGCGGGTTGTTCTGGTCCATAAACTGCGACAGCTGAGAGGTCCCGAAGAACTCCTTGATCGCGGCCGTCAGAGGACGGATGTTGATAAGGGTGTTCGGGGTGATTGACTCAACCTCGTGCGTCGACATCTTCTCGCGGACGGTACGCTCCATGCGGGCTAGACCCGTGCGCATCTGTCCCTGGATCAATTCACCGACGGCGCGGACACGACGGTTACCGAAGTTGTCGATATCGTCGGACTCAACGCGGATCTCGGCGGGCTTGCCGGCGCGAATGCCGGGAAGGGTCTCCTCGCCGCGCTGCAGAGCAAGCATGTACTTCACCGTGGCGACAATGTCGGTCTCGGTGAGGGTGCCTTGGGTGAGCGCGACATCCAAACCAAGCTTCTTGTTGATCTTGTAGCGACCAACCTTGGCCAGGTCATAGCGACGAGGGGCGAAGTAGAAGTTGCGCAGCAGGTTCTCGCCCGCCTCGACGCTCGCTTGCTCGCCTGGGCGAACCTTGCGGTAGATGGTCAGCAACGCCTCGTCCTGTGTCTCGACGCCATCCTTGTCGAGGGTCTCGAGAAGCAGCGGGTAGTCCTCGAACTCTTGACGGATTTCCTCGCCGGTTAGGCCGATGGCCTTGAGAAGCAGGGTAACGGGAAGCTTGCGCTTGCGGTCGATACGAACAGCGACAGCGTCGCGGCGGTCGATCTCGAACTCAAGCCAGGCTCCGCGGCTCGGGATAATACGGGCCGAGAAGATGTCGCGGTCAGAGGTCTTGTCGGCCTGGCGCTCGAAGTAAACGCCAGGGGAACGGACCAGCTGAGAAACGACAACGCGCTCGGTGCCGTTGATGATGAAGGTGCCCTCGGGAGTCATCAGGGGGAAGTCACCCATGAAGACAGTCTGGGACTTGATTTCACCGGTCTCACGGTAGGTGAAGTCGACCTTGACGTACATCTTGGCGGAGTAGGTCAGGTCGCGCTCGCGGCACTCGTCGGGATCGTGAATCGGATCCTCGAGGGTGGGATCATGGAACTCGAGCTCCATGGTCTCGGCGAGGTCGGTGATCGGGGAGATTTCCTCGAACAGTTCGGCTAGGCCGGACTTGTCTGGGAAGTCAGTGCGGCCGACTTCCTGAGCAACGGCCACGCGACGCTCCCATTCTGGGGCACCACGAAGCCAGTCAAAGCTTTGACGTTGGATTTCTAGCAGGCTCGGCGGCTGCATAATCTGGTGCAGCTTCGCGAACGAAATACGTTTCTTAGGCTCGAATGCGGTTGTTTCCGCGGAAGCACTGGAAGCCAAAGGGGATCCTTCCCGGCAGGTCGCGATATCCTTGAGGGGATATCATCATGCGGTTGCGCGCGAATGCACACCGGTCCCTAACTGACGCAGTTCCTGCACGCTTGGCGCTCTTCGGCGTGTGGATACAGGTCACCTCGGACACTTTGGGCGCAGATATTGAGTTTATTGGGGTGCTTGGTGTATAGCAATGGTTCGCCGGGTGATCTCGCGCACCTCCGGCCGCCGTTCGGGTTCATCGGGACCTGCGAGTCTGTCGGGCCGTTAGCCCATATTGGTCGGCAGTCCCGCCACAGACGGGAGTAGTCCGGGTTACGGGTCGGTGACATTGAGATGGTTAAGCTAGGTCTTATGGCAGATGAAACTGGTAGCAATCTCCTCCCTGTTCTAAGTGAACGGTTCGAGCGGGTGCTATCCACCATCGAAGACTCGGCGGAGCGTGCAGGGCGAGATTCGTCCGAGATCGTGTTGCTTCCGGTCACCAAGACTGTGCCAACCGAGGTGTTACGAGCAACCTACGCCCTTGGCTACCACGATTTCGCAGAGAATCGGGTCCAGGAGATGAAGCGAAAAGCCGACGCGCTTGCAGACCTCGGCCCCACCTGGCACTTGATCGGGCACCTCCAGACAAACAAGGCGAACCAGGTAGCACGCCTTGCCAAGGAGGTGCAGTCGGTCGATTCGCTAAGGATTGCCGAAGCTCTCTCCCGGGCAAGTTTCCCCAAGTCCACCGGACGAGTTCTCGATGTGCTTCTACAGGTCAACACCTCGGGTGAAGAAGCCAAATATGGTCTGTCACCGGCACAGGTCCCCGAGATTCTTGATGTTGTTGCGGGGCTGCCGGGACTCATCGTGCGCGGTTTCATGACCATGGCTCCACTTACTGATGACGAGGCGGTGATTCGCCGCACCTTCGCCGACCTGCGCGAACTTCGTGACCGCCTCGCCCCGCAGTACGAGGGGGATGGGGTAGAACTCGCCGAGCTCTCCATGGGGATGTCCGGGGACTACCCAATCGCGGTCGAAGAGGGAGCCACGATAGTGAGAGTGGGGAGCGCACTCTTCGGGCCGAGAAGCTAATCCGCCCCGAACGTGATCCCCAGGATCAGCGGGAAGTACTACAACACTCGGCGATGTACTCGAAGACCTAATTGGCGCCGAGATTGACACCGAACTAAAGGCAATTCGCCCAATTGCAAGCGCCTCATAAGAGCGGCTGTCTTCCGCGCGCAGATGTCCCCTCGAAATCGTAGACACCTGCGCCTACTTGTTTGGTAGAACTCGGCACTCGAAAACCCGATACAAATACCAAAATCTAGGTGCAGTCCTTGGCGTTACGACTTTGTTGCGCTAGTTGCCAAAGTCTGTGAAACGTGGGACGCGCCAGCGCTAACGGCGTGCATTGCCGCACCGTCAACCACCGGCATCGTGGGTCCAGGTACAGACGCGGTCGTCGCCGTAGTAGCAGCCCCAGTAGTACCAGGAGCGGACGTAGCGGCACTTGTGGCCGTGGCAGATCCAGACGCGGGCGCCACCGCGGGCACAGTCCCAGCGATGGCCGAGGCAACAGCAACCTTCGTGGCCTCTCCCGTCGAGCTCCCCAGAGTCAGCCCACGCTTCTTCCTGGATGCCTCATCCCAGAAGTAAACGACGGTCGCAATCACAAACACTGCGGCGGCGACCGCGATCACCTTCCAGTTGAAACCAGTGAGAACGTACAGCGAACTAACCAATGCAAGTCCCGCTACCACCCACGCGCGAGCGCCCTTCAAAGACATCGCACCAGGAGCACTAGGCATCTTCCGCAGCTTCACGACCGCGAGAATTGTCGGCACGTACTGGATAAAGTTCGCGCAAACCATACAGGTCGCCAGGAACACGTATGAGCCGGTCCAAAGAAGTGCCGCACTGACAACGACCGTGAGGATGATCGAGACGAAGGGCGCCCCAAACTTGTTGTTCTTAGCAAAGATCGGGGGAAGCAGGTTGTGCTCATCGGCGAGGGTTGAGGCAATAACCGGCACCTCAAACGCGGAGGTAAAGGCAACGCCGAACACTGACACGGCACTGCCAACGATGATTATGTAGTAGCCCCACTCTCCGACGCTCTTTAGCATCGCCTCGGCCACCGGGATGGTCGACTTCGCTGTCTCTGTTCCAAGGTTGCCAACCACAACGAACTGAACCAGCAAGTAGATGGCGGTGACCGAGAGCATGATTGAGATCAGCGCACGCGGAAGGTTCTTCTGCGGATTCTTCATCTTTCGTGCCGCTATTGGCAGGAACGAGAACCCGGTGAACATGTAGAAGACAATCGCGTATGTTGTGCTGAACTGCTCCACCACGCTCCCGCCGTGAGCCGCAGAGACGGGTCCGAGGTTCGCCCATTTCATAAAGAAGACGCCAACTACAACAAAGAAGAGTGCCGCGCCGATCTTTGTGGCGGAGGACAGGTTGCTTACCCACTTGACGCTCTTCATTCCGAACCAGTTGATGAGCCCCAATAGCACGATCAGAACGGTGCCACAAATGATTGAGAGGACATCGCTCTTAAGCGCCGGGATTACGTTCCTGAAAATTCGAATTAGTGCTGCAACCTCAGCGGCGATTGAAACGATGCCGGAGAACCACATGAAAAAGCCAACTTGGAATCCAGTGAACTTGCCAAAGGCCGTGTACGAGTAGAGCCAGGCTCCACCTCCCCCGCTGAACTTCCCGGAAAGGTCCGCGTAGCAGAACGCGATCAACGTCGTGGCGATACCTGCGAACAGGATCACCCCCATGCCAAGAAGGAATCCTGCGTCCTCGTAGATTTCTTGGGGAAGGAGGAAAGTTCCGGAGCCAATGATGCCGTTTATTCCCAGTAAGAAGATAGAAATAAAGGAGAGCTTCGCTACGCTCGCCCCTACATTTGTACTACCTTTTGTTCCCTGACTTGGAGCGCTCATCACAACCACCTTTCTGCGATCCTTACCAGTGTGCTACATGTTGAGTTCCGAATTCCCAAAGAACCGAGGTTTGACCGGGGGACATATATTTCTTACCCCGGCTTCCGGTGTTGCACTTTACGTTCGGATTCCTGCATCCTGGGCGCAAGGTCGTTGAGCAGTATCGATTCTTCAGACGTCGAGAGTGCTGACCAGCCTTCGGTGCATGGGAGCAGAATTCCGGTTCCCTTGATGCTGTGAGGGTGGCATTCCAAAACAACATCTACCCGGACGGACTGCCACAACGACGATGACAACAAAGGAGTCCCCATGTGCCGCTGGCTCGCCTATCACGGCTCACCAATCACCATTGACAAGCTTCTTACCAAGCCAAATCACTCGCTTGTCGACCAGAGCATCAACGCTCGCCACCTTGCCCTGCCCGGTTTTCCTCTCGCAGAGCAGTTCAGGAACCACGACTTCCCAACCAACGGCGATGGCTTCGGCATCGCGTTCGTTGGTCGCGAAGGCAAGATCGGACAGTTCCGCGAGATCACACCTGCTTGGGATAGTCATAACCTACACAGCCTCGCCGAGCAGATCGAGACGGGCACACTTCTGGCGCACGTCCGCGCTGCGCCGGGAGGATCAATCGCCGAGGACAATTGCCATCCCTTCGTCCATGACGGATGGATGTTTCAACACAACGGCGGTGTTGGGGGCTTTGAGAAGATGGCCCGCGATTTGCGCATGGACGTGGACCCAGAACTCTACCCGTTCATCATGGGGAATTCGGACACCGAAACCTGCTTCTACCTCGCCCTCACCTATGGTCTTGCTACAGATCCGGTCGGCGCAATGCTAAAGCTCAATGACCGAATCGAAAAGGCTCGCGTCGACAACAAAGTGACCGATCCTTTTACCGCCTGCATGGCGGCTTCGAACGGTGATGTCCTCGTCACGATGCGTGTTTCAAGCCGTGAGAACTTGGGATCAGGTCCGGTGCCGGAGTCCCCCTCGCTTTATCACGCCCACGGAGCCGCAAAGGTACGAATGGCTGATGGGACGGAAGAGTGTCTGCCCGAGGACACTCAACTCGTCTGCTCCGAACCGCTTGAGTTGGACTTCAGTGACCACGAGTGGGTTCCGGTTGAAGACCGCACAATCTCACTGTTCCAGACAGGCAAGGAACCACAGCACACAAGCATCCCGGTCAACTAACAACGGGACCAAATCAACACGAGGCACAAGTAACGGGGGCGAGGTTCCCAAAAGGAATCCCGCCCCCGTTACTTCGACTGGATCGGCGACCTAGTGCCTAATCTTCAGCCTGGATCCGCTTACGTTTGCTAACGCTTAGAGCCAGCAGGCCTACTATCAGGAGACCTGCGGCCAATCCACCAATCGCTATGGCATTGCTACCAGTCTCCGGCAACTGCTCTCCGTAATTCCCACCGCTCGGCTTCTCCGTACCTGGTTTCTCGGCACCGGGCTTCTCCGTACCTGGCCCTTCTGCCTCAGGGATTTCGACAACCACAGGGGTTGAAGGATCCTTCCCGTTTTCGGTCTGAGTAACCTCTAGGCTCGTGCCAGGATCCTGCGGCTCAACAAACGTACAAGACCAAGACCCATCAGGACCCACAGTCGCAGTACAAACCGTCTCACCACTACCCGGATCAGTAATCTCAATCTCCGCACCCGGAACACCAGTACCCGAAGCACCATCAGTAGTAACCTCATCAACCACCGGAGGCACCGACACCTCAGGAACCACCACCGGCGGAACCACAACATCAACCGGACCCGAAGGAGACTTACCCGGCTCCGTCTGCGTACCCGTCAACTCAGTCTCAGGATCCTGCGGCTCAACAAACGTACAAGACCAAGACCCATCAGGACCCACAGTCGCAGTACAAACCGTCTCACCACTACCCGGATCAGTAATCTCAATCTCCGCACCCGGAACACCAGTACCCGAAGCACCATCAGTAGTAACCTCATCAACCACCGGAGGCACCGACACCTCAGGAACCACCACCGGCGGAACCACAACATCAACCGGACCCGAAGGAGACTTACCCGGCTCCGTCTGCGTACCCGTCAACTCAGTCTCAGGATCCTGCGGCTCAACAAACGTACAAGACCAAGACCCATCAGGACCCACAGTCGCAGTACAAACCGTCTCACCACTACCCGGATCAGTAATCTCAATCTCCGCACCCGGAACACCAGTACCCGAAGCACCATCAGTAGTAACCTCATCAACCACCGGAGGCACCGACACCTCAGGAACCACCACCGGCGGAACCACAACATCAACCGGACCCGAAGGAGACTTACCCGGCTCCGTCTGCGTACCCGTCAACTCAGTCTCAGGATCCTGCGGCTCAACAAACGTACAAGACCAAGACCCATCAGGACCCACAGTCGCAGTACAAACCGTCTCACCACTACCCGGATCAGTAATCTCAATCTCCGCACCCGGAACACCAGTACCCGAAGCACCATCAGTAGTAACCTCATCAACCACCGGAGGCACCGACACCTCAGGAACCACCACCGGCGGAACCACAACATCAACCGGACCCGAAGGAGACTTACCCGGCTCCGTCTGCGTACCCGTCAACTCAGTCTCAGGATCCTGCGGCTCAACAAACGTACAAGACCAAGACCCATCAGGACCCACAGTCGCAGTACAAACCGTCTCACCACTACCCGGATCAGTAATCTCAATCTCCGCACCCGGAACACCAGTACCCGAAGCACCATCAGTAGTAACCTCATCAACCACCGGAGGCACCGACACCTCAGGAACCACCACCGGCGGAACCACAACATCAACCGGACCCGAAGGAGACTTACCCGGCTCCGTCTGCGTACCCGTCAACTCAGTCTCAGGATCCTGCGGCTCAACAAACGTACAAGACCAAGACCCATCAGGACCCACAGTCGCAGTACAAACCGTCTCACCACTACCCGGATCAGTAATCTCAATCTCCGCACCCGGAACACCAGTACCCGAAGCACCATCAGTAGTAACCTCATCAACCACCGGAGGCACCGACACCTCAGGAACCACCACCGGCGGAACCACAACATCAACCGGACCCGAAGGAGACTTACCCGGCTCCGTCTGCGTACCCGTCAACTCAGTCTCAGGATCCTGCGGCTCAACAAACGTACAAGACCAAGACCCATCAGGACCCACAGTCGCAGTACAAACCGTCTCACCACTACCCGGATCAGTAATCTCAATCTCCGCACCCGGAACACCAGTACCCGAAGCACCATCAGTAGTAACCTCATCAACCACCGGAGGCACCGACACCTCAGGAACCACCACCGGCGGAACCACAACATCAACCGGACCCGAAGGAGACTTACCCGGCTCCGTCTGCGTACCCGTCAACTCAGTCTCAGGATCCTGCGGCTCAACAAACGTACAAGACCAAGACCCATCAGGACCCACAGTCGCAGTACAAACCGTCTCACCACTACCCGGATCAGTAATCTCAATCTCCGCACCCGGAACACCAGTACCCGAAGCACCATCAGTAGTAACCTCATCAACCACCGGAGGCACCGACACCTCAGGAACCACCACCGGCGGAACCACAACATCAACCGGACCCGAAGGAGACTTACCCGGCTCCGTCTGCGTACCCGTCAACTCAGTCTCAGGATCCTGCGGCTCAACAAACGTACAAGACCAAGACCCATCAGGACCCACAGTCGCAGTACAAACCGTCTCACCACTACCCGGATCAGTAATCTCAATCTCCGCACCCGGAACACCAGTACCCGAAGCACCATCAGTAGTAACCTCATCAACCACCGGAGGCACCGACACCTCAGGAACCACCACCGGCGGAACCACAACATCAACCGGACCCGAAGGAGACTTACCCGGCTCCGTCTGCGTACCCGTCAACTCAGTCTCAGGATCCTGCGGCTCAACAAACGTACAAGACCAAGACCCATCAGGACCCACAGTCGCAGTACAAACCGTCTCACCACTACCCGGATCAGTAATCTCAATCTCCGCACCCGGAACACCAGTACCCGAAGCACCATCAGTAGTAACCTCATCAACCACCGGAGGCACCGACACCTCAGGAACCACCACCGGCGGAACCACAACATCAACCGGACCCGAAGGAGACTTACCCGGCTCCGTCTGCGTACCCGTCAACTCAGTCTCAGGATCCTGCGGCTCAACAAACGTACAAGACCAAGACCCATCAGGACCCACAGTCGCAGTACAAACCGTCTCACCACTACCCGGATCAGTAATCTCAATCTCCGCACCCGGAACACCAGTACCCGAAGCACC
The DNA here is from genome assembly GCA_035621235.1 of Actinomycetaceae bacterium MB13-C1-2. NCBI lineage: Bacteria > Bacillati > Actinomycetota > Actinomycetes > Actinomycetales > Actinomycetaceae > Actinomycetaceae bacterium MB13-C1-2. Next base: position 1,254,922 of record CP141731.1, on the reverse strand, counting down.
ATCAGTAGTAACCTCATCAACCACCGGAGGCACCGACACCTCAGGAACCACCACCGGCGGAACCACAACATCAACCGGACCCGAAGGAGACTTACCCGGCTCCGTCTGCGTACCCGTCAACTCAGTCTCAGGATCCTGCGGCTCAACAAACGTACAAGACCAAGACCCATCAGGACCCACAGTCGCAGTACAAACCGTCTCACCACTACCCGGATCAGTAATCTCAATCTCCGCACCCGGAACACCAGTACCCGAAGCACCATCAGTAGTAACCTCATCAACCACCGGAGGCACCGACACCTCAGGAACGAACGCGGCGTCAGTGTTTGCCTGATCTTCAGGCGATACTGGGACCCCGTTCAGCTGGACTGTAACTGGGAAAGTTCCTGGCACTGTAGACGTGATAGCAGCCACGTACTCTGAACCCGAACCCGTGAAAGCGGCGACATCCGCAGCATCTGCATCACCGACAAGGGTGGCGTCACCCAAGAGAGCAAGGTTGCCGTGGGCATCGCGAAGCGTCACCGTTACGGTTTGTTCATCCGCACCGTTCGCGTAGATATCGGCGTTTTCGGAGACAATATATGTCGATGTGGATGGGTCAGGAGCTCCAGCTCGGAACTGAATCTGACCGTAGCCGGTATTGGCTTCAACCACATCCCCGTGCCGAATGTATTGACCCGCAACGGATCCCGCAACCAGGTAGCTGTCGGCCGTCGTTGAGGAGTATGAGACCGTTGCCATCCCAGTGTCGTCCGTCGACGCGACCTGCGTTCCCAAGTCATCACTCTCGAAGCTGACCTGTGTGTCACCGACCGGGTTGTCATACTGGTCGAACAGGTAAGCGGTCACCGTGCGAATCTCGGTGCCGTCTGCAACAGCTGTGCCAGTCTGACCCTCAATACGCGTGTTCGGGTTCGAGAAGTCAACCGGGCCAGCCTTGAATGTTGCATCCGTATTGTTCGCAACCACGACTCCAGTGCCCTTGTAGGCCACCGAAATTGGGAAGACGCCAGCTAGGGTCGATGACACAGTTGCCTCATACACACCGTTTCCTTTGTCCTCAAAGTCCGAGAACGTGAAGCGATCCCCATCGACGTCCGGGTCTCCCAAAGAAGCATCAAGGTCCCCAGCGTCGATAGCTACTGGATGTCCTTGCTCGTCACGTGAAATAACGGTGATGGTGACTGTTTCGGAGCCGTCTGCTACGGCAATATTGGTGTCGACGTCGTAGGTCTGCTCGCCATCTCCAGCAACAAACTCTAGTTCCGCCGGACTCCCCTTCGTGATCCCACTTGTACCAACGGCAGCAGTAACCTCATGGAGCCCTACGTCGCCCGATGTGAACTTAACAGAGGCCTGGCCATTCGTTCCCGTGGACACGGTCGCCGTTCCGCTAGCCAGCGACAACTCCGACGGGAAAGTGAACGTCACGTTCTGACCACTGATGACATTGCCGTACTTATCGACGACCGTGGCAGTTACCGTGCCTTCGGCGGTGCCATCGGCCAGGATTGGATCCTCGGTCGCTGTCAGGTAGGAGCAATGCTCCGAAATAGCGCAGTCGAAGTTAGGCTCTCCAACCACAAACGCCGCAGTGTCGTTATCTAGCACCGGAACTTCGTCACCGTCGTAAGTGACCTCCAGCGGGTAACCACCAGGCTTCGTTGACGTGACGGTCGCCGTGTAGACACCTACACCCACGCCCTTCTGAAAGCTTGAAGTGCTCAGGACTCCATCGGGATCGTTCGGAAGGACGAGCATCAATTTCGCCAAGTCTGTATCCGTCAGATCGATAGGGTTACCTTCTGCATCATTCATCTGCACGGTGACGGTGTGGTTCTCTCCGACGGGCTTGTTCCCCGTTGAAACATTGAACTCCGAATCGTCGGCAGACGGAACTTGCTCCCACTCTAGGATGATCAGGCCATGGTGACCATAGCTGTCCGGGCCGGTCGCGAGTCCACCGCCTACACCGGGCTCGTACGTAACCTGAGCCGAGTATTCGGTAGGAACCGCATACGAGATACCCCCTGCTGGCTCGGTCCAGGTCGAACGGGAACCGGCGATACCATTGCCGCCGTCCATACTATTGACAAGTTGTCCGTCATCAACCACATGGCTGGAACCTCCGCCACCGGCTCCCGGATACGGGACCGACGGGATGGCCGGCATCTGAATGGCATCTATGCAACTGCCGCCACCGCCACCGTACCAGCCAGCACCGCCACCCCCACCGCCATAGGCGGTCACCAATTCGGTGGGTAACCCAGTCTCGGCCTCGCCTCCGGTTCCACCCCGCATCGGGGTTCCAGGTTGAGCCGGATATGCGCACGGAGCGTATCCTGCTGCCCCGCCTTGAGCACTAGTCCCACCTTTCCCAGCAAAAGGCGCAGAGGTAGCATTTGCACCAGTTGCGACACCACCTCCGCCTGCCGCAGAGCGCCCGGCAGCTCCCTCAGGAACCCAAGTCCCGGCACCACCGCCACCGCCCGCGACCACCAAGGCGTTCTGTTGCTCAATACTTGGCGAAGTCAGGACCGCTGATAAGCCTCCGCCCTGCGAACCGTTCTGCCCCCACTCGCCTGGCTGCATATTTTCTCTAGGGGTAGCATCCAGAGGACCACCCATCGCTCCGTTGCCAAAGCCATAAGACTTACCCTCATACACAGCGGAGTCAAAAACGGCTTCACCGGTAACACCACCCTGGCCAACAACCAACGACAGTTCGTCTCCCGGCTCTACCGGCACCTTTGCTTCAAGGTAAGCCCCACCACCGCCGCCAGCGGCATCTAGACTCACCGATCCATCGTCATGTATACCGCCACCACCGGCACCCCATACCCTGGCCGTAACTTCCGTTACACCAGCGGGGACAGTCCACGACTGCATACTCCCCGTGTAGGAAAACACGGCTGATCTTGCGTAAGGGTTCTCTTCGGCGATAGCCGATGGCGCTAGCCCAATTCCTGCAGCGATAGAAGTCGCAACAAGAGCTGCCGCACCACCGGCGGCGGCGAGCCTTTTGAGCCGCCTGTTCTTTTCGTATCCAATGTCTGTAGACACTTGGTATCCTCGCTCTGTTCGTTTGTCCTGCCAAAATAGGTCGTACGAAGGTTCTAGTAGTAGGCCCCATGTGATGGTGTTTCTGGAGATATCACGTAGTCCGAACTTCCATCTTCCGCACGCCCGCCCGTGAAAGCTGGCATTGTGCTTCAAAAGCAAGTTAATTTGGCCGCGTCGGGCAATGCAATGCTGCACGGATGTGAAAACCGAATGTGATACCCGCAGAGCGCTTTCACATCGCAACACGTAGTGACCGCATTGATCTGTCCAAATATTGCAATGGCGGGGCTACTTGCTATCTTTGGGCGTTCACGCGTCACCCCCGCACAGCACTGTGAATTCAGCCACAGTGTAGAAGAAACGATTTGACACGTGTGTGTCGTTCTGCACCTTTTCGAATATCGGGCCTTTTGTGAACGCCTCAGACAGACACGGTGATTGTCTCAATAAAGTAGTCGATTGCGTGTCCAAAATCATCAATCAGGTCGCCCATGCATCACTCGCAAGACTCTATCCTCGGCGTATCGTTCTCGTCCACCACTGATTAGTGTCAATATGCCAGTGCTTAGGATCCTGCAAACTCTGAAACGCAAAAACAAACGGGACGCGAAAAGAGGCCGTCCAGAAGGACGACCTCTTTTGCCTTGAGTTCTACTGACCAGGTCAGCAGGAAACTACTTCAGGGTGACGGTACCGCCAGCAGCCTCGATATCGGCCTTAGCCTTCTCAGCATCTTCCTTCTTGGCACCCTCAATAATGGTGGACGGAGCTCCGTCAACCTTCTCCTTGGCTTCCTTCAGGCCCAGACCGGTCAGGGCGCGAACCGCCTTGATAACGGCGATCTTCTCAGAGCCGAAGGAGTCCAGAACAACGTCGAACTCGCTCTTCTCTTCCACTTCTTCAGCGGCGCCACCGGCTGCAGGAGCAGCAACAACAGCGGCTGCAGGAGCAGCAGCGGTAACGTCGAACTCATCCTCGAACAACTTCACGAAGTCGGAGAGCTCGATCAGAGTCATTTCCTTGAACTGTGCAATCAGTTCCTCATTGGTCAGCTTCGCCATGATTATTCCTCCCAGAAACGAAAACTATTTTGAACTTTGTTGAGAGCTCGCCCGACCTAGGCGGCTTCCTGCTTTTCACGCAGGGCATCAACCGTGCGTACCAGCTTCGAGGGCAGCGCGTTGAACGCGTACGCCGCCTGCGAGATCTTAGCCTTCATAGCGCCTGCGGCCTTCGCCAACAGAACATCACGGGACTCGAGATCAGCAAGCTTCTTTACTGCCTCATTTGATAGGGCAACTCCGTCCATGGCACCAGACTTCAGTACCAGAGCGGGGTTAGCCTTCGCGTAGTCGCGGAGAACCTTGGCAGCCTCAACCGGCTCGCCGCTAATAAAAGCAACAGCGGTCGGACCCGAAAGGTCTTCCTCAAGGAAATCAAGACCGACGTTCTTCGCCGCGATTGACGCAAGAGTGTTCTTGACGACCTTGTACTCGACGTCTCCGCCAAGTCCGCGACGCAGCTCCTTCAGCTGACCTACGGTCAGTCCGCGGTATTCGGTCAGAACCACCGCACCTGAATCACGGAACTTGTCGCTCAGTTCTTCAATAACTACTGCTTTGTCCATCTTCGCCATCTTCCACCTCCTGACGATTTCGATAACTACTTCGGACAACGAAGCCCCATCGAAACGGAACCTCTAAACAAAAAACCCGGCACGCAGACGCATACCGGGAAACTGGGAGAACCCATATTCTCTATACACACCTGCATCGGTGACTTCGACCAGTGGTGATTGCTCACCGCCAGGTACCGATGGTCTTTGGCTGCGTTTAGCTTAACAGTCGAACCTCACCTCAACCGACCTAATTGCCGGTGAACCTGCCCACAGCCGCGTTTTGCCCTGTAGTTTGGTTCCAGTTGTACGAGGTGGCACCCCAGCTCAAGGAGGAACCGTGGGAAAGAAAAAGGACGAGGTCGTCGAGGTTGACTACGAAGCGATAGCCGCACCAACCCTAGTTCCGCCAGGGTTTCACATAACTGATCTGCAGAAACAGTACGACCCGGCTCGGCTGCCGAAGAAACTCGACAAGGCGAAAGGAAAGGGCGCACTCAAGGTTGCGAAGGCTGAACTGGCCGAGCTACAGGACAAGTTTTATGCGGACGGTGACCGCTCGCTCCTCGTAATCCTCCAGGGCATGGACGCGGCGGGAAAAGACGGCACGATCAAGCATGTCTTGCAAGGAGTGAATCCGCAGGGGATCGACGTGTATTCGTTCAAATCTCCCTCGTCCTTGGAACGATCTCACGACTATCTGTGGCGGCACGAGATTGCGACTCCGGTTCTGGGGAAAATCGCGATTTTCAACCGTTCGCAGTACGAGAATGTGTTGGTCACCAAGGTCCATCCTGAGTATCTTTGGCCGAAGACGTCGGCGCCAACACCGGATGACATCTGGGCGCAGCGCTACCAGGAGATAAATGACTGGGAGAAGCGCCTAACCAACCAGGGAACCGTCATCGTCAAGCTGTTCTTGAACCTGTCCAAGGATGAGCAGGCAAGGCGATTCCTCTCGCGGGTGGACGAGGAGGACAAGAACTGGAAAGTCTCCCCCTCTGACATGGCTGAGCGTGCGTACTGGGACGACTACCTGCAGGCGTTCACGGACATGTTGAACAACACCTCGACCGAGTACGCCCCGTGGCACGTGCTACCAGCGGACCATAAGTGGTTCCTCCGGCTTTCGACTATCGCAGTTATCTTGGAGGCGATGCGCGAGATCGACCCGCAGTACCCGGAAGTCTCGGACGATGTGAAGCAAAATCTGGAGCAGATGCGAGCGGCATTGAAGGCCGAACTCTAGCCTGCGCGGACGCGCATATCCTGGTTGGTCAATCAAACAGGGGCAGTCGAGCGATGAGAAGTCCTCCACGGATGTTGCCTGCAGACTGTCCATTTTCAAGGGGAAGTCGAGCGATGGGAAATCCTCTACTGAGTGGGGCGGTCACAGACTGGCGACTTATGCGCGGTGTTGCCGCGAACCGGACCATTCGGCCGTTTGCGCACGGGAGGCGCCCAGGAACAGGAAAATAGTCCGAGTTGCGGACGGAAAAGAACCAGAATCCGGGGTCTCGGCACTGACCCCTCTGGCTAGGACCTATTGAAGCGAACGAAAGCGCGTAGTTCCTCATTCGGGACGTCCCTGATCTCCGCGAAACCGAGTGATTCGTAGAACGCTCGCTGGGCCGGTTCATTGTCGGTAAGAAGAACCTGCTGATGGACGTGTTCGTAGGGAAGAAAAGCTTCCCGAATCAGCCATGCACCGATGCCGCTTCGCTGCCAGTCTGGGTGGACAAGGACGTCCTGCAGATAGGCGATAGTGTGTCCGTCGCCGACAATTCGAGCGAGGCCGACAAGCTGATCCTCTTTCGAGTGCGCCGTCACGACCCGCAGAGAACCCTTGACTCCGTCAACAAGACGCTCGGGATTCTGGGTGTATGAACTCCATCCGACCGCATCATATAGGTCTAACAACTGCTCGACCGGGGGAACCTTTCCTGCGGTCACTCGAACTTCAGTCATGGCTGACTCCTAACCTGATCGCTGGGCCGGGCGCTAGCTCTGAGCCTAGTCTGCGAAAGGCAAATACGACTACCGTGTTGGTATGACAACGCAGATCTGGACTAACGTTCGCTCAGAATCACTGGAAATGCAGACAACCCTTACGGTGGTGACGCCGGAGGGAGACACAAGTAATCCAGTTGCTTGGCCTGAAGTGGAACCGGGCCTGCTGGTGCTGCTTCACGGCCTCACCGGTAACAGTGCCCAATGGCCTGTTAGAGCAGACTTGCAGCCGGTCGCGGACCGATTCAACCTGGTGATAGCGACGCCTGAGGGCCAGCGCTCGTTCTGGATCAATCAAGAATATGGGCTGAGGTACGGGGATTGGGTGGGAGTTGAACTCCCCGATCTGATCCGGCGAACCCTACGAATCTCAGCATCTCGGGATGACACTCTGGTGGGTGGACTGTCGATGGGAGGATATGGCGCATTCCGGGCAGCTTTCGATCATCCAGATGTGTATAGCGCGGCGTTCTCGCTATCAGGGTGCCTTGACGTCGCGGACGAGGAGTGGCGCGAACGTCACCAAGAGCTCTACCTGGCCGGTTTCGGCAGTCCCGAGTACCCTCGACCAGAGGACGATCTGATCGCCAGGCTTCAGGAAATGTCGGTGGTGCGCGATGCTGGGCAACCGCGTAGCACGAGAGTGGAGCAAACCAACAACAACCAGAGGCAACATCCAGACAATGGCGGGACTGCACAAACTGGCACCGAGCCGATCCCCCCAAGTGTGTCTTCGGATGGAGCGGACGAAAGCACCCCAGCCTCGGCGACGCAAGGACAATCCCGAATGAAGCTCTTCGCTTCGTGTGGCACCGAGGATGCACTACTTGACCAGAGTCGACTATTTGCGGAGGCCGCTGGGGCAGCCGGGGTCGAGCTTGAGTACCAAGAGGGTGCGGGCGACCATAACTTCGAGTTCTGGAGCCACTGGCTTCCGATAGCGCTGGACCATCTGATCACCCGCTGAGACAGTAGTGCCCTTAACCAACCGCGCTTCTCCCCTCGTTGGGTTTCCCAATCACATGGGAGCTTTTGGTCCGAATCCGCCGGGAGCTTTTGCTTCGTAATCTGCCGTGCGCAGATTCATGTGACTGGAGTACGCCCCCCGACGGTCGAAATCCGGGGTGTCAATGACGATCCTGTTGCTGACACCCCGGGTTCTGGCCTCGGCACCATCCGGGCTTGCTTACCTTCAGCACTTCGGGGTTGTTGACGCTCCAGGTTCTGGCCTCGGCACCATTCCGCCGATGACTTCCAGCCTGGTGGACGGCCTCTTGGTCCGGAGATCCTGCGCGTCAGTTCCTACCTGCTCAGAAAGGTCCTAGCAGCGACCGCCCTCATGCTCACCCAACGCGCCGTTTCCTACCTGCTCAGAAAGGTCGTAGGGCTATTGTCGGCAGCAGCGCTGTACATACACGGTCCCCACCTGCTCAAAGGGGTCCTATCGACGACCGCCCTCATGCTCACCCAACGTGTCCGTTTCCTACCTGCTTGGAGGATTCCCTGCAGAATGCTGATTGACGCCCGGCGTTCGCCACTTGACCAGACTTCACTTCCCCGCAGATTTACGTCAGGCATCATCTCGTTGCACATAATACGTCAGACATAGTATGTTTGACGTATTAGTACTGGGTGACATTTGGGGACGAGTCCAGTGGACAACATGGGAGGCGAGGGCATGATCAGCGGCGATGCAATCCGCGGCTATATCGACATCATGATTCTCTCGATGCTAAGAGAAGGCCCCTCATACGCCTACGAGATGGCGAGACAGATCTCGCGCGAGGCCGAGGGATCATATTCGATCAAACAGACGACGCTCTACTCGGCGCTAAAGCGACTAGAGAGTACCGCCCATGTGGAGTCATTCCCCGGCAAGTCTGAGTCCGGAAAGCCACGCACGTACTACCAACTTACCGACGAGGGGCGTGAACTCTTCGTCGCAAAGTGCGAGGAATGGGAACAAACCAAGACCCTCGTCGACCGCTTCGTGAAAGGAGTCCTCTAATGGAAATCCTCGACAATTACCTGGACACAATGTTCTCTCGGTATCCGCTTACTGACAAGACGGAAGAGGCGAAGCGCGAGCTTCGCGCCATGATGGAGGACTCATACAACGGCGCACTCGCGGCGGGGCACTCCCCGAACGAGGCATTAGGCCAAGCTATCTCCGAGTTCGGCAACATTGAAGAGGTGGCACCACTCTTGGGTCTCAGCCCCAAGACTTCAGGGATGACCGGCACGCCCGCCCAATACGAAACCTGGCAGTCCTCGCCGTGGGCGGCTCCCTCCGTATCCAGCGAGGCTGGAGAACCGGGCGTCGCCGGACAGTGGGGCACCGCGGGAACTTGGGGCACGAGGACAGAGTTCGACCCAGCGAAAACACAGGCCACCCTAAGAGAACCGGGCGTCGCCGGACAGTGGGGCACCGCGGGAACTTGGGGCACGAGGACAGAGTTCGACCCAACGAAAACACAGGACACCCTAAGAGAGTCCGGCATCGCCGGACAGCGGGACACCGCGGGAACTCAGGGCGCGAGAACAGAGTTCGACCCAGCGAAAACACAGGCCACCCTGCGAGAGTCCGGCCGCCGTGCCATCACGCTCGCGCAAGCAAAAAACTATGCCGAGGTTATGAGACGAACCCGATGGATGTCTGGGATTGCAGTGGCCCTATTAGTTGTTTCCCCAGCTGCCCTAATCGGATTTGCAGTCGCGTTCCCAGACGACCAAAGCCCACGATACGCCCTTGGGCTAATCGTTGGTTTCATGGTTCTGTTGCCGCTGGTCGGGGTTGGAGTCGGACTGCTTGTTTGGCGTGGGCAACAGCTCGCACCTTTCCACCGAATCACTGCTTCCCTTGATTACTGCACTCCAGAGGTCGAACAGTTCGCCACAAGCTTGCGGCAGGAGCATTCTGGGGCGAGGACTCGCGGACTTATCATCGCAATTGCGGTCTGGATTCTTGCGGCGTTCCCAATACTCTCAGCGGGTATCTTCACGAGCGGGTGGGAACAAGAGCGGGCGGATCCCCTGATCGCAATCGGTTTGGTGGTGACCGAGTTGCTAGTAGCCATCGGACTCTTGGTTTTCCTACCGAGCAACTGGGCGGATTCTGCGGCAACGAAGTTGCTAGTTACCTCGCCCGAATCGGTACAGGATGAATACACCGAGTTTCTCACCGACAGATATCCGACGTGGGTTCGAGCCGTCTTCTCCGCGTTCTGGCTGGTGATCACGTCCGCCTATTTGGCTTGGAGTTTCCCGACGGGCGACTGGCATCTCACCTGGATCATTTGGCCAATCGCGGCAGTCCTGTTTGCAGCATTCACCGCCGTTATCACCGCGGTCTACCCTCCGGAAAAGCCACCTAACAACTAGCGATCAAATTCGGCCTATCGTGGTCCGACTGCTATGGCTTCCTTTGGTCATAAAAGTCGCCCCCGGCACCGCGCACTAAGCGCAGCACCGGGGGCGAGCCGTTTTGCTTAAATCAGCCAAGACGGCCAGTCGAACTAGGCTTCTTCCTCAGCCACCAGGTCACGAACCTTCGCTGGGTCAACCGGGATACCGGGACCCATCGTGGTGGAGACATTAGCCTTCAGGATGTAACGACCCTTGGAGCTCGAAGGACGCAAGCGGAGGATTTCCTCAATCAACGCCGCATAGTTCTCGGTCAGAGCCTTCGCGCTGAAGTCCGTGTTACCCAAAACAACGTGAACGTTGCTGTGCTTGTCAACGCGGAACTCGATACGGCCGCCCTTGATGTCAGTGACAGCCTTCGCCACATCCATGGTGACGGTGCCGGTCTTCGGGTTGGGCATTAGTCCACGAGGGCCGAGGACGCGTCCGAGACGACCGACCTTACCCATCATGTCCGGGGTTGCTACCGCGACGTCAAAATCGGTGAAGCCCTTCGAGACCTCTTCGATTAGTTCATCGCCACCGACAATGTCGGCGCCTGCTTCTTCAGCCTGCTGCGCTTTGTCGCCCACGGCGAAGACTAGGACCCGTGCAGTCTTGCCTGTGCCGTTGGGGAGGGAAACGGTGCCACGAACCATCTGGTCGGCCTTACGAGGGTCAACTCCAAGACGGAACGCACCTTCAACAGTAGAAGGGAACGAGGTTACGGAAGTCTCCTTAGCGAGCTTCATAGCCTCGGCGGGGGTGTACAGGACACCGGGCACGATTTTCTCGGCCGCTGCCTGGTACTTCTTTGAGCGCTTTGCCATCTGCTTCTCCTTGCAGTTGTGGTCTACGGGCTGCGCAGCCCTGCCACTAATAAAAGTGATGCGGGTCGGGGACTAGCCCTCGACCTTGATTCCCATTGAGCGGGCAGTGCCTGCGATGATCTTCGCCGCAGCGTCGATATCGTTTGCGTTCAGGTCGGCCATCTTGGTTTCCGCGATCTCACGAACCTGAGCATCGGTCAGCGATCCGACCTTGTCAGTGTGAGGAACAGACGAGCCCTTTGCAACGCCAGCGGCCTTCTTGATCATCTCTGATGCCGGAGGGGTCTTGGTGATGAAGTCGAAAGAACGATCCTCATAAACCGTGATCTCAACGGGGACGATGTTGCCACGCTGCGACTCGGTAGCCGCGTTGTACGCCTTGCAGAACTCCATGATGTTGACGCCATGCTGGCCAAGTGCCGGGCCGACTGGCGGCGCGGGGTTGGCCTGACCGGCGGCAATCTGGAGCTTGATAAGTCCAGTTACCTTTTTCTTCGGTGCCATGTATACGGGTCCTTCTTAGTGTTTCGATTAGTGATCCCAGAACTGGGGCCACTGGTTTGTCGCGACTTTGCTCTTGCCTCGTTCGAAGCAAGTCACCCGGGCAAACGGGAACGCAAAGCGCACGCAACGAGCAATCTTACCGCCCCAACGAGGGGGGTAATGACCGTCGTGCCTAACCTCACCTACTACGAGGTCATCTTCCTTACCTGCTCGAAGCCGAGTTCCATCGGAGTCTCGCGCTCAAAGATGGTGACCAGAACCTTGAGCTTCTGGGTTTCGGGCATGATTTCGGAGATCTCGGCGGTCATTTCCTCGAACGGACCATCGGTGACGATTACAACCTCGCCCACCTCGAAGTCCACGACTGCCTGAGCCTTCTTTGTCTTTGTGACCTTGACCTCCTGGCCAACCAAAAGGCCGGGAGCGAGCATGTCCACAACCTCGTCCACCTTCAACGGCACCGGGTTGTACTGGTCACCGACGAAGCCTGTGACCGCTGGAGTTTCTTTGACGACGCGCCAAAGCTCGCCATCCATCTCCTCGTCAAAACCGGTTCCACGCATCTGAACCAGGCAGTATCCGGGGAAACGTACGCGCATGACCTTCTTACGCACGGTATTACGGATCTCAGTGACCTCTTCAAGAGGAACCTCGACGCGCGGAATCATCCGGCTCATGCCCAGATTGTCAATGCGCTGCAGGAGGTTAGAGCGAACCTTACGTTCGTGGCCGGAGTACGTGTGGATGACGTACCACTCGCCACCATCCTCGATTAGCTCTTGGCGCAGCGCCTCGACAGCGTCCACTCCGTCGGCTTCCTCCGCGTACTCCTCGGCCGCCTCGGATTCGATTTCCTCCTCGGCCTCTTCGAGGACCTCGTCTGCGATCTCCATCGCAGAGGCCTCAAGCTGCGCGCCATCAACCTCTTCCCGAAGTTCCTCAAGCTCTTCAACGACAGCTTCGGCCACGCCTTCTACTTCAAGTTCGTCTTTCATAAGTTCTTCCGAGATCGTTTCTAGTTATTGGTCAGTATGGGGCCCGGTCGGATGGAGGATCTTTCTCCTCCACACCCTCGGAGAGGTACGCGTCGATTCCGCCTATCGCCTCAACGTCATCGTCCATGTCCATCCACTCAGTCGGATTGACGTTTTCGCTTGACACTTCGCTTTCGGGCTTCTTCTTGTCGGCCATTTTCCCTCCGAACAGTCCTGGTACACCGCTGAAAAGAAACCCGCCTAGCAGTTTCCTGCTGGCGGGTTATCGGATCAACCAAATACTAACTTAGAAACCTGTCCAAATGCCAGATCAATGACGCCTGTGAAAACCATCATCGCGGCAACGAATACGATCACGACCAAGAAGTAGGTCCAAAGTTCTTCTTTTGAGGGATAGTGAACCTTCTTTAGCTCCCCGATCACCTCTTTGAGGAAAATTACAATCCGCTGGAAGATATTTGGCCGCTTCTCATCCTCCACGTCGTCGCGGCGACGTGTTGCCTCACTCTTCGTACGGTCTTTGCGACCTACCTGCGCGTTCGAGGGCAGCTCGGGTAGGGCGTCATCCCCGCCTGGAAGGCTGGTCGTTTGGCTCACACTGGCTCCGTTCGATTACTGCAATACTCCTGAGTCCAGACTACCTCTAGCCGGAGAAACCCGGCCGAAATGTAATCAGACTGGCAGGGCAGGCGAGACTCGAACTCGCAACCGCCGGTTTTGGAGACCGGTGCGCTACCAATTGCGCCACTGCCCTATCCACGTCCGCACCCAGGAACAAGTCCGAAAGGCACAGGAACGCTTTGCCGATTGTAGTTTGGGTACTCCGTCCGTGTCCAACGGAGCCGTCTGATCTCACCATCCCATTTTTCTGAGCCAACCCTACAAAGCGGTAACGAACTCTGGCAGTCTTTAGCTGTGAGTAAATCCTTGAACCATCGCGCATCAGCGCGTCTGAGCGCTATCGCTCCGTCCGCAACCCTAGCCGTCGACGCCAAGAGCAAAGCTATGAAGGCAGCCGGCGAACCTGTAATCAACTTCGCACCAGGTGAGCCGGATTTCCCCACTCCCGAGCACATTGTTCAGGCAGCGCTCCAGGCCGTCACGGATCCTGCCAGCCACAAATACACCCCGGCTTCCGGACTCCCAGCTCTCCGTCAAGCAATCGCAGACCGAGTTGGCGTGTTCGGTGATGCCCCGCTTTCTCCCGCTGATGTCATCGTCACTAACGGAGGTAAGCAGGCGGTCTTCCAAGCGTGTGCGGCAATAATCGACGATGGGGACGAGGTACTGCTCCCCGCTCCATACTGGACCACGTACCCTGAGACGATCCAGCTTGCAGGCGGTGTCACCGTTCCGGTTGAGACCACATATCAAACCGACTATAAGGTCACCGTAGACCAGCTTGAAGCCGCCAGGACCGACAAGACAATCGCGATGATTCTCTGCTCACCTTCGAACCCAACGGGCGGTGTCTACACACCCGAGGAGATCCGCGCGATCGGCGAGTGGGCCCTCGAAAATGGTGTCTGGATCATCTCGGATGAGATCTATGATCAGCTCACCTACGACGGCACGGTTGCCGAACCTGTCTGGCGGGCGGTCCCCGAGGTCGCAAACCAGACCATCGTTGTCAATGGTGTCGCAAAGTCCTACTCAATGACCGGGTGGAGGGTTGGCTGGATGTTCGGCCCCTCCGATGTCATTAAGGTTGCGAATGCTTTCCAGTCACATCTCTCCTCAAACGTCAACAACATCGCTCAGAAGGCTGCAATCGCCGCGCTGACCGGCCCACAGGAGCCGGTCGAGCAGATGCGTGAGGCATTCGATCGACGCCGCAAGTTGATTGTCGAATTACTGAAAGAGATTGGTGGTTTCGATGTTCCGACCCCAACCGGTGCGTTCTACGTCTATCCCTATGTGGGCCGCGTTTTGGGGAAGACCATCGGTGGGGTGAAAGTTGAGTCCTCGTCAGACTTGGCCGAGGTGATTCTGGATCAGGCCCAGGTCGCCGTTGTTCCAGGTGAGGCTTTTGGAACCCCGGGATACCTTCGTCTTTCATATGCAGTCTCGGACGAGGATATCGCCGAGGGCATCGGCCGCATCGAAAAACTGATGTCGACGGCGGAGTAGCATCCAGCTATCCGCTACAAGGTTCTGCAAGACTGTCGCCAGCCAGGCATGGTTAGCTGCGGGTTCTTAGAGCGGGTGCCGAAACTCGGGGTGTCGATGACGATTTGCTCGTTGACACCCCGGGTTTCGTCCTTTCTTGTGCCTCCTCCAGATCCAGGCCGATATGAAGTACTTACGGTGCGAACTTGCGACCTATCGCCCCCCGATCTGGTTCGTAGACCGAGTCGGTTAACGGACCACCCGGGCCTTGACTAGATGCGACAATAGGGCACATGGAACTTCAGTCTTCTCTTGTTGCATCCGATGAGCCCCGCGGTAGTGTCCTGATTGCGCACGGGTTCGCAGAGCACCACGGTCGTTACGCCTCGCTCAAACGGGCGCTTAACGAGGCCGGATACGACGTCTGGTTCCGCGACTTCACGGGACATGGTAGTTCGCCGGGAGCAAGGGCCACGGTCGATGTCGGGGCGCTGATCGGAGAGCATCTAGAAGCCCGCAAAGAGCTAAACCGCGTCACTCGCACCGGAAAAAACTACCTGTTTGGGCACTCGATGGGCGGGCTAATTACTCTGGCTTCCATCCTCCTCGACCCGCACCACATCGAAGCTGTGGCGGTAACCGGACCCGCTCTGCGTCCTCTGCCCCACGTGGGCGTCAGGGCCGCTCGCGCCGGGCAGACTCTTGCGCGCATTATCCCGGCCATAAAGTCCGTCACGCTTGACGACACTGTCATTTCTCGCGATCCCCAGGTAGTCGAGGCATATCGGAGTGACCCGCTGGTGTATCACGGCAAAGTTCCCCTGCTGACCGGTTCCTCGATGGTTGTCCAGGGCGACCAGGTGATACGCAATGCCGGGATGCTAGGCGTCCCAACTCTGATCATGCACGGCTCCCAGGACGGTCTGGCCGACGTGGAAGGCTCAGCGGAATTCGCCGAGGCCGCGCCAGAAGGTTTGGTCACGGTGGAAGTGGTCGAAGGGGCATTCCACGAACTCCTAAACGAACCCGAACACGCCGATCACGAATCCACCGTCATTGATTGGTACAACCAGCACTAGATGCAGGCAAGCTAGGTGACCTCAATACCCAACGTGAACTCGAAGAAACGCAATGCACCTCCCGTGACCGGGGGCCGATCTGCGGTCTCGCCGCAGGACTCAGCCAACCCACGTGAGCCCAATACTCCGCGTGACCTAACCACGCTTCCCAAAGCACACCTGCACCTTCACTTCACGGGCTCGATGCGCCCTTCGACGATGTTCGAACTGGCGCACGAACAGGGTGTTCGTCTACCTCCTCATCTCCACGAACAGGATCCGCTTTCTGTGCCCGCCGATGCGCGAGGCTGGTTCCGCTTCCAACGCTCCTATGACTCCGCGCGTCACCTAGTTCGATCCGAGCAGACCATGCGCCGCGTGGTTCGCGAAGCGATCGAGGATGAGGCAGCCGAAGGCTCGGTCAGACTGGAGATTCAGGTCGACCCAACCAGCTACGCTCCGTGGGTTGGAGGTCTCACCCCCGCACTCGAGATCATTCTGGACGAGACAAGAACGGCTTCTGCCCTGAACCAAGTGGACGTCGGAGTTGTCGTCGCCGCCTCCCGGATTCGACATCCGCTAGATGCGCGAGCTCTGGCGCGCCTCGCCACCCACTACGCTGGCGATGGCCCAGGCGAGGTGGTCGGCTTCGGATTGTCGAATGACGAACGCGTCGGAGTCACCTCCGAGTTCTCAAATGCTTTCCAAATCGCACGGAGGGCTGGGCTTGCCTCGCTTCCCCACGGGGGAGAGCTTCTGGGGCCGACCTCCGTTCGTGATGTCGTCAGTCACCTAGCCCCAACTCGTCTAGGTCACGGGGTTCGTGCGGTCGAGGATCCCGAACTGCTTCATCGCTTGGTCGACGACGGGATCAGTTTCGAAATCTGTCCTACATCCAACGTGCAACTTGGCGTCTTTTCGGACGCCTCCCAGTTCCCATTGCGGCAGATGGTGGACGCCGGAGCAACCGTCGCCCTCTCGGCCGATGACCCACTGTTGTTCAGATCCCGACTACTGGACCAGTACGAACTGGCTCGCACCATTCACGGTTTCTCGGATGAGGAACTCGCCGGACTAGCACGCTCCAGCATCACGGCATCCCTCGCCTCCCCCACCCAGAAACTCCAGTGGAACCGACAGGTCGACGAATGGCTGACAAAGTAGTTCCGCAACCACCGAGTTTTCGGCGCCTGATCGGTCAGGAAGCAGATTCCGTCTTCGAGCGCCCCCGTCACCTCTGCCTGGCACTTCAGGACTGGCAACTGGGTTGGCACACTCAGGCGAGAATCAGTCTAGACAGATTTTTTGAGCGATCGTCGGTCGCGGGTTTCCTGGGTTCTCACTCAAACCAGGGCAGTCCGGTTGTGATCCTTCTTCCTGGTGCCTGGGAGCGTTGGGAAGTCTTGAAAACATGGGCTACGGCGCTGATTGAGGTCGGCTTCGATACGCGATTGCTCCCAGAGTTCGATATGCAAGTCGGAACCCTACAGGAACTGGGAGATAGGCTTTCAAGCTATCTTGATTCAAACGATCTACAGGATGTCCTGATCGTTGCTCACTCAAAGGGCGGTCTGGTTGCAAAAACCGTCCTAGTCGGAAATCAGGGGCGGCGAGTCCGTCGAATCATCTCTTGCGGGACTCCTTACGAAGGGGCTCCGATAGCTCATCTTTCACCTGCCCGGCTCAACATGCGTTCTCTTGTTCCGTGGAATAAGGAAATTCAAGATCTTGCGAAGAACTCTGCGGTGAACTCTAAGATTGTTGCGATTCGGGCTGCGTGGGATCAGAATGTCCCCTCGCGGCTGGAGCTCCCTGGAGCGCGGGTGGTAACTGTTCCGGTGGTCGGCCACAACCGGCTACTTACTGCGCCGGAAGCCATCCAGGCAATCGTAAAGTATGCGCTCGATGCAACTGGTGAGTTCGGAAACGGTCAAGGCCAAAACAAAGGGTGATCGGGACTCGGTCGCCCGGCGCAGTGCTCACGTCATTAGGGACGGGTTCGTGGAAGCGGACTAGCGACATACTGCGCCGAGTGCCACCAAGGGTTGTTCAAAATGACCGAAAGCCCTCGCCCCAACCCACGACCATCCTCATCGGCACGGCACAGGGGCAGCGGAGGTGTCCCTGTGCCAACTGGGCTATACCGCGCCGAGTGCCACCAGTGGCGCCAGTAGGATTATCGCCAGCCCTACACCGAGATAAACCATCACGTCAGACCACTTGGAGCGGCTGGCGAACCACGGCTGACCTGGCCAAATCCCTCGTGCCGCTCCCAACGTGGCGATTCCGCAACCCATTGCGATAGAAGCCCGGTAGGGACTCCCGGTCAGAGCAAAGATCAGAACCAAGAAAATAACCAGGGCGCAACCAAGTGCTGTCACGATCCCGAAGACGCGAGCGCTACGTACCGAGGGCGCCCTCTTGCTTCCCCGTTGCATCCTGCTTGAGTTCGGGGGGAAGGGTCGGGTCTCGCTCATGACTCCATTCTCCACCTTCGGATGACCTGTTTGGCCAAGCGAATGGTTTCGCTCTGTGCGCCCATATAGCTCACCGCCACAACCAGACCAAAGACTAAAGACACCATTGGCCAAGCAGTCGGTGTCGGCCCGAGACGAGCCATAAGCTCAGTGCCTAACGCGCCGGTTGACAGCGTAAACCAGCCGCCGATTAGGGCAGAAAATACCAGAAGGGCCGAAATCGCCTCCAGCGCGACATATCGAATATCCGACTGTTTGAGCCATCTACCGCAGAGGACCCCAACTCCAATGGCCAGGACGACCAGTACGAGTACAACCCAGTTTCCCGGTGCCGTACCGGGCACAGCCTGGGTGATGGGGAACGCGGGAAGTGAACCCGAAGCGACCGACGTTGGACTGGATACCTCACCGCCCGAGAGGGTGAAACCTGGGCCAGCGAGCCAGGCAAGACCCCAGCCAGCAAACACCAAAAGATACGAGGCCTGAGTAATCCAAAGCAGGAATGCGGAGAATCCTGAAGCTCCAACGGCTTGCGACACGTGGTTAACATCGCTCCAAGAAGAGAAGATGCTAACGACGAATGCAAGGACCCCGACGAGTGCGGTGACTCCGAACCAGATAAGAGCCAACCGCACCCCCTTCCAAAGCCAGGAGACCTTGGCGGTCCACTCCGGCCATCTATCAGTCTGAGAAACAACGGCCCACGTAGCAGCAATAAGTGCCACGAAGGTCGATCCGATCAGGACTGCGCCCACCTCAGCCGTGCCGGGTGACGATAGGAGGATGACAAGCGATGTGAGTGCGTAGAACGGCACAGCGAACCATTGGGCTGACGCCTGATTGTCCCTCCCCGAGATCATCAAACCTCGCAGAATCAGAATTTCGGCAACGGTCCACAGAAGAGGGATCAGGCTAATCGGTAGTCCGCCAATAGACATTGGCGCACCCAGCGAGAGCGCCCAGTAGTTGGTTCCAATCGAAGCCGCCGCTGAGACATCAACCTCTTGGAACCAGGGGTTGGACCCCTCGGTCAGCAATCCAAATATGCCAAAAAGCGCCGGGACAGCCCATGAGAGCAGTGCGCCCTCCACTCCTGAAAGAGCCGCGCGAATCCATCCCTTCGGCATCCGCACGGTGACAGTCCTGCGACCGTCACCGATTGGTTGCCGAAGGCGATACTCTTGTTCCGGCTCGGCTGCTTCTAGGCCCGGTTGATCTAGATCGGGCCCGCCCGATCCCTCACTCACTCGGTAGCCTTCAACCTCGCATATGCCTGACGCGCCAGTTCAGCGGTTTGGCTGGGAGTTTCACCGACTGACACCCCTACGGCCTCAAGTGCCTCTTTCTTAGCTTGAGCGGTCCCAACCGAACCGGAGACAATGGCGCCCGCGTGGCCCATTGTCTTTCCCTCTGGCGCGGTGAAACCTGCAACATACCCAATGACTGGCTTAGAGACGTTCACGGCGATGTACTCGGCCGCGCGCTCTTCAGCGTCACCACCGATCTCGCCGATCATCACAATCACATCGGTCTGTGGATCGGCCTCGAACGCCTCAAGCGCATCAATGTGTGTGGTACCAACGACCGGGTCTCCCCCGATGCCAACACAGGTCGAAAAGCCGACATCATTTAGTTCATACATCATCTGATAGGTCAGGGTTCCCGACTTCGATACAAGGCCGATGCGCCCGGGACCGGTTATGTCCGCCGGGGTGATCCCGACATTTGATTTGCCGGGGCTGATGATTCCCGGGCAGTTTGGCCCAATCAGTCGAACCCCCTTCTTCCTAGCATGATGCACAAAGGCGACGGAGTCCGCCACCGGAATCCCCTCGGTGATAACGACAACTAGTTCGAGGTCTGCGTCAATCGCCTCGATGACCGCGCCCTTCGCGAACGCCGGGGGAACAAACACCACAGAAACCGTTGCTCCGGTCTGTTCCTTGGCCTCAGCCACTGTGCCGAACACCGGGACGTTGACAGGTCCAGCGACCACCAACCCGGCATCTCCCCTCGGGCCGTATGGTTCCACGTCGAACTGGGCGGAGGTCCCGGCTTTTCGCGGGTTGACTCCGCCAACAATGTTGGTTCCAGCAGCCAGCATGCGGCCGGTATGCTTCATACCCTCAGATCCGGTCATACCTTGAACGATGACGCGATCAGACTCGGTTAGGAAAATAGCCATTTACTTGTTCCTCACTTCGCAGCGGCCAGTTCCGCGGCGACCGCGGCGGCTTCATCCATCGTCTCGACCATAGTGATCAGCGGGTTTGCTGCATCCTGCAGAATCTTTCGCCCCTCTTGCACCCGGTTACCGTCCAAACGAACCACTATCGGCTTATTCGCACTGTCGCCAAGAATTCTCAGCGCATCAACCACGCCCTGTGCCACCTGATCGCACGCGGTTATTCCTCCGAAGACATTAACAAAGCATGACTTGACCTGGTCGTCGCCAAGAATGACATCCAACCCCTTTGCCATAATCTCTGCTGAGGCACCTCCGCCTATGTCCAAGAAGTTCGCAGGCTTCACGCCAAGTGGACCACCTGCCCGCGCGACGACATCAAGCGTTGACATCACCAGCCCGGCACCATTTCCAATGATTCCAACCTCGCCCTCTAGACGAACGTAGTTCAGCCCCGCCTGCTGCGCCTTCACCTCACGCTCATCACCACTTCTATGGTCAGCAAGTCCGGCGTGATCAGGATGACGGAAGGCGGCATTGTCATCGAGAGTGATCTTGCCGTCCAGGGCGATAATTCGCCCGTCTTCAGTTCGGACCAGCGGATTTACCTCGACGAGGGTAGCATCCTGCAACTTGTAGACCCCCCAAAGGGACACAAGGACTGGCACGATCGGCGCTGCTTCGTCGTCGCTAAAACCCGCCTTCTTCAGGATCTCACGAGCGACCGAGTCATCGATACCGACCTCTGGATCCAAGGCAACCCTGGCGAGCGCGTCTGGCCGCTCCTTTGCAAGGGTTTCGATGTCCATGCCGCCCTCTTTTGAGCAGAGCGCGATGTTCTGTCGGTTTGCGCGATCCAGAAGGATCGAGAAGTAATACTCCTCCGCGATATCAGCTCCGGGGACCACAAGAACCGAGTAGGTCTTATGTCCCCTAATATCCATTCCGAGGATGTTCTTCGCGTACTCCTCAGTTTGGTCGGCATTCCAGGCTAGTTTTACCCCGCCAGCCTTACCGCGGCCGCCAATCTTGACCTGCGCCTTTACGACCACGGGATATTCGCCCAGCTCTTCTGCGGCCGCTCGCGCTTCTTCAGGTGTAGTTGCGACTATGCCCTGGATGATCGGCACCCCGCCGGCATCAAATAGGTCTTTAGCCTGGTATTCGTATAGGTCCACTCCGTTGTTCCCTTCTGTCCAGGTTCGACTTTTCGATTATGCCGCGAATCGCCGAGAAAAGAGACTCGGTCGGCGATTCCGGGCAGCCGCTATATCTTCGTCACCGGTGCCATTCGTAGCAGAAGACGCTTTGTCACGCCGGTGAACTCGATATTTGCAACCTTTGAGCGGCCACTTCCTTCAGTTCCGACAACAACGCCCTCGCCGAGGGTGGCGTGATTCACGCGATCCCCGACTCCTAAACTGAGACGTGGATCGTCCGCAGACTCACCGCCCGCAGCAAGCGAGCGGGGTCCTCCACCCGACTGAGTTGATCGACGAGTCGGGCGCTGAATATCTCGACGAATCAGCGGGCGGGTACCTGACCGACCGTTGGACCCCGACCCGAACGCCGGAGCCCCGTCATCACTCCCGTAGCCAGTCCACTCGGAATCCGCAAACAGGGAACGGCTTGTCTCGCGTCCCGACCACAGCTTCTCGCGGGTGCTCTGTCCTCGCACCTCAACGATTTCTGCGGGCAGGTCGTCCAGGAATCGAGATGGAGGGAAGTCCTCGGGCGCACCCCAGGCGCTACGTGAGGCAGCCCGAGTGAGATATAGGCGCTTACGAGCTCTGGTCAGCGCCACATATGCCAAGCGTCGCTCTTCAGCTAGCTCAGATTCAGACTCCATCGACCGTTTGTGAGGAAAGGTGCCATCTTCCATTCCAGTGACGAACACGTACGGAAACTCAAGTCCCTTCGCGGTGTGAACTGTCATCAAGGTGACCTGACCGCCCCGATCAGACTCATCCGGGATCTGGTCAGCGTCTGCGACCAGTGAGATGCGTTCGAGGAATCCCATGAGTGGTGTCTGTGGTGAACCAGGATCTGAGACTGAGGGAACTCCGGTGATTCCACCACTGATCGGCTCCGATGGACCTGCAGCCGGAGAGGAACTCGCCGTGGTACCAGTCTCTGCCGTCGCGCTCAGCGCTGCGGTATCCCATTCCTTTTGGAAGTCCTCCGCGACCGAAACCAACTCTGCCAGGTTGTCAACGCGGGAGGCGTCCTGCGGGTCTAGCGAAGCCTTCAGCTGATCAACGTATCCGGTCTTGGTAAGAAGGTCGTCCAACACCTTCGCCGGACTCTCTCCCTCTAGGTCGCGAGTTCGCGCCTCGGCCAACAGAGTCCAGAACTTCGCTGCTTCCGCGCGAGCCTTCACAGCCAGTCCATCGATCGGGCGCTCAGAACTATCGAGAGTGTCAGCCAGAGCCGCCCCAAAGGAAAGACCATATCGCTCCGCATGAGCCGCGATCGTCGCCTGCGCTTTGTCTCCGATGCCTCTACGAGGAGTATTGAGCACTCTACGAATCGCCACAACGTCATCGGGATTGACCACTGCTTGAAGGTAGGCAAGAGCATCCTTGACTTCTGCGCGCTCGTAAAAGCGGGTCCCCCCGACAATTCGGTATGGGATACCGGCGCGGATTAGGCGATCCTCAATGGCTCTGGACTGTGCATTGGTGCGGTAGAAGATCGCTATCTCACCCCAGTCGACACCGGACATCGAGAGATTGTCGAGTTCAGCAACAATCAGCCGCGCCTCATCGTGCTCGCTGTCCCCGACCTCAAGGACGATCTTGTCACCGCTTCCCTCCGCGGTCCAAAGATTCTTTGGTCGACGCCCGCGGTTCTTAGAGATCACGGAGTTTGCTGCGTCTAGGATCGACTGCGTTGAGCGGTAGTTTTGCTCAAGAAAAACAGTCTTGGCGTTCTTGTAGTCCTGTTCGAACTCTTCAATGTTGCGAATTGAAGCACCACGGAAGGCGTAGATCGACTGGTCAGAGTCGCCAACGACGGTCAGTTCACCCGGGGCAACCCCGTCTGAGCCATCCCCAACCAACTCACGCACCAGAACATACTGGGCATGGTTTGTGTCCTGGTACTCATCAACCAGAATATGACGAAATCGGCGATGGAAGCCCTCAGCAATCGCCGGATGCGTCTGTAGCACCCTGACCGTCTTCATAATGAGATCGTCAAAATCAACGGCGTTGGCGTTTCGCAATCGCTTCTGATATTCGATGTAGGCCTTAGAGACCAGTTCGGAGACAGGGTCGCTCGGCGCGGTCTTTGCATAGTCTGCAGGACCAACTAGCTCATTCTTAAGGTCAGAGATTCGTCCCCCCACGAAACGCGGCGTGAACCGCTTGACATCCACATCCAGGTCACGCAACACCATCTGGATCAGACGCAACGAATCCTGCTGGTCATAGATGCTAAAAGTGGACTTGAGACCCGCTGCGTCATGGTGCTCGCGCAACATCCGAACGCAGGCTGAGTGAAAGGTCGAAACCCAGATACGTCGTGCGTCCGGGCCAATCAGTTTCTGGACCCTCTCTCGCATCTCGGCAGCGGCCTTGTTCGTGAAAGTGATGGCCAGAATCTCTCCCGGGTTCGCCCGCCCAGTCTCAAGTAGATAAGCGATTCGATGAGTCAAAACCCTGGTCTTACCGGATCCAGCACCGGCCATTATGAGCAGCGGAGCGCCCTGATGAATAACGGCTTCCTTCTGCTGTGGGTTCAATCCTTCGGTGATTTTCTGGGTGCCAAAGGAGCCAGAAACCGGTGAGGGTATCCCAAAGTCAAAGTCCCCCAAAAGGGACTGCCCACGGCTGTCAACATTTGTCACGCTATAAGTCGCCCGTCCTAAGTCGCCTGTTTACCCAGTCTCGCTGACTTACCGGCAGCACCGACTGCAATACTTCCTGGTGTCTCTCGCCCCAAACTCGTTCCCTATTTTGCGCACCGTGTCAACATCTCACGGCGGCGCACTCGCTCAACCTACCCGGCAATTCTTCGTTCGCTTGCCTCGCGGCGCACCGACTCACCGCTCGATCTAGGAAATAAATTCCGGGCGTAAGACACTAGATCTTCCTGCCGTAGCGAGCCAACTCTTCCTCAACAATCGAGGGATCGAGCTTCTGAAATACCGGTACGGGCTTGGCAATACGAGTGCCGATAACTACGTCGTGACGCTCCCAGCTCGGAACATCACTGTAATCGCCTGTGATCACCGGATACCCCTTAGTGATCGGGGCGGTCTGTTGCTCCGGTGCCACGTTCACCTCGTCGCCTTCTTCAGCGCCGATCTCCGCGCTGTCAATCGTCTCTTCAACCCATTCCAAGTGCGGCATTGGCGCCACCTGACCTTTACCTCCCATAACCGCATGAACTGCGTTGGCGGAGTGCGGAAGGAACGGCGACAGCATCAGATTTAGGTCGCAGACACACTGCGCCAAGACCCAGAGGACAGTTCGCAGACGAGGCTCCTCGTCTTCACTCTTGAGCTTGAAGGGCTCCGTCTCGGTGACATATCGGTTGACCGACGCGACTATTCGCATGATCGCTCCGAGAGCCGCCTTTTGCTGATGAGCGCGAATCAGATCACCGGTGACACCAAATCCACCCTTGACCTCATCCAATATCTGCCTGTCAATCTCAGCAAGTTCCGCAGGCTCAGGAATTTCACCAAAACGCTTGTGAATCATGTTGGCCGTACGGTTGACCAGATTGCCCCACCCAGCAACCAGTTCATTGTTGGTTCGACGGAGGAATTCCTCCCACGTAAAGTCAGCGTCCGACGTCTCGGGCCCCGCAGCGCTGATGAAATAGCGAAGCGCATCAGGTTGGTAGCGTTCAAGCATGTCCCGCACATAAATGACGATGCCACGGGAGGTGGCAAACTTTTTGCCCTCCATGGTCAGAAACTCAGATGAAACAACCTCGGTAGGCAAATTCAGCCGGCCCATACTGCCGGGCTGTCCCCCCCGGTCACCCTCACCGTTGTACGCCAACAGTTCTGCCGGCCAGATCTGGGAGTGGAAAACAATGTTGTCCTTGCCCATGAAGTAGTGAGACTCTGCAGCCTCATCATTCCACCACTTCCTCCAGGCTTCGGGATCTCCGGAACGGATGGCCCACTCGATCGATGCTGAAAGATAACCCACCACGGCATCAAACCACACGTAGAGTCGCTTCGATGGCTGGTCTTCCCAACCCGGAACCGGAATCCCCCAGTCGATATCACGCGTCATAGCTCGCGGTCGCACATCCTCCATAAAGTTCATTGCGAACTTTATGACGTTCGGACGCCAACCGGCGGCTTCTCGACCCTGAAGCCATTCGGTTAGGGCTCCCGCCAGAGCGGGAAGATCCAGGTAGTAGTGAGTGGTTTCCACAAACTTAGGAGTCTCACCGTTAATGGTCGAGCGCGGATCAATCAGATCGGTAGGGTCAAGTTGGTTACCACAGGCGTCACACTGGTCTCCCCTGGCACCAGGAGTATTACAGATAGGGCAAGTTCCCTCGATGTAGCGGTCTGGCAGGGTACGTCCAGTCGACGGGGAGATGGCAGCAAGCGCCGTCTGCTGCAACATGTACCCGTTATCACGTACCACCTCAAACATTGCTCGGGTGACCCGGTGGTGGTTCGCAGTTGTCGTGCGGGTGAACAAGTCATACGACAGGCCCAGGTTGACCAGGTCCTCAGCAATCAACAGATTGTTACGGTCCGCAAGCTCGGCCGGAGTGATTCCCTGCCTGTCCGCCTCAACCAGGATCGGCGTACCGTGCTCATCAGTTCCAGAAACCATCAGGACGTCGTGCCCCGCCATTCTCATATGCCTAGCGAAGACATCAGAGGGGACGCCAAAACCGGCGACGTGACCGATGTGCCGGGGGCCGTTTGCGTACGGCCAAGCAACTGCAGCAAGGATATGACTCATGGCTTCTAGCCTACTGGCCCGCTCCGACATCTCGGGCGTTAGGTACCCATTGTGGCTCGTTAGCCACTAGGCTAGGCGGGGAATCACGACCGTTAGTGTGCTGAAGAGCACGAGGAGGCGCCGATGGCTCGGGCTCTAATAATCGTTGACGTACAACCCACATTCACCGAGGGCGGAGCCCTGGGAGTCGAGGGAGGAAACACTCTGGCCCGCCGAATCGCCGACTACGCGATTCGTAATGACGAAAAGTATGACCTGATCGTTACAACCCAGGACTGGCACGTTGACCCTGGGGAGCACTTCTCAGACAACCCCGACTATGTTGATACCTGGCCACCCCACGGAATCGCTGGCACAGAGGAGGCCGAACTTCACCCGGCCCTCGGTCCGATCCGGGTTGACTACTGCGTCAAGAAGGGCGAGTACGAGGCAGCCTACTCTGGGTTCGAAGGCGTTTGCCCAGATGGTACAACCCTGGCGGACATTCTTTCAGACGAGGGCGTTGATGAGGTCGATATTGTCGGCATCGCCCTATCGCACTGTGTCAAGCAGACAGCCCTCGACGCCGCCAAGATTCGGGGACTCCACCAGATTCGGGTACTCACCGATCTGACCGTTCCGGTATCCGCCGACCAGGGCGAGGCAGCGCTGGAGCAAATGGGAAAGACCAGGATCCAACTGGTCCACTCCTAAGATGGGTTTCCAATCACGTAGGGGCATTTTCAGGCCCAGTTTACGGAGTGTCTAGCCCCGATGTGATTGGAGATTCGAAGGCGGCCAGCGAGCCGGCTGGTCCACCCGTCTGGAGTTCGAGAGCCGCCTTCATCAGCTGGTTCTTCCTAGCGCCGTACTGTTCGGCAACTTGAGCGGCGGCATCCTTAAGTCGCATTCCCTCAGCCTCAGCCAGATCAAGCACCACCTGGGCCAGGTCTTCACTCTCCGCTTCCTTCGCCGCGCGTAGCTCCCCCTCGGGCATACCTCCAACGACTAGAGTGACCTCCCCTAATACCTCATTCTCAACGCAGTACGAGGCCAATTCGGAAAGACTCCCCCGCCGAACCTCCTCGTACGTCTTTGTCAGTTCGCGGCACAGCGCCGCAGGACGGTCTCCTCCAAACCGCTCGGCAAGCGCTCCCAGAGTGACACCGGTGCGTCGCGGCGACTCAAAGAGGACGATGGTACGAGGCTCAGTAGCCAACTGCGCGATCCGACGGTTCTGCTCAGACTTCTTGCGCGGAAGAAAACCCTCGAACACGAACCTGTCTGTCGGCAACCCTGAAACGCTGAGCGCAGCAAGTGCGGCGCTTGGACCGGGCAGTGGAACGGCACGTACTCCGGCCCTGGCGGCCGCCTGGACCAGATGGAATCCGGGGTCAGAAACTGTGGGGGTGCCTGCATCGGAGACCACTAGAACGGTCGCTCCAGCCGCGGCCCGTTCGACCAACCAGGCCGCCTTGTCTCCCTCGTTGTGGTCATGAAGGGCTAGGACACGAGCCGTCGGTGACAGTCCCAACCGTGAGCAGAGTCCTCGGAAGCGTCTCGTATCTTCAGCAGCAACAATGTCCGCGTCAAGAATCGCGAGACGTAAGCGTTCACTCGCGTCGCCGGGGTTCCCAATCGGGGTAGCGGCAAGGAGGATTACGCCTCCCGGGTAGGTCTCTTGCAGAGAATCACGATCTTCGCTCATAACGCCACTTTATGCCGTCAACCCATCCTCATTTCCGGGTTACCAATCAGATCGGGGAGTTTTCAGCCCGAATTGACGGCGTGTCGTACCCCTATGTGATTGGAAAACCAGAGAGAAGAGAAGGGAGTAGTTACAGAAAAGCCCTGTAACGCCACTCATGGCGCTGCAGGGCTTTTCTTGCGATGTATTTTTAAGCTACTTAGAACCTAACGACGGCTCCGGGGCCACCCTGGTAATAGGCGCTCCAGACGACGGTGTTAGATCCATTCCATCCGCCGTGAACCGCCTGGCCGCCACCGATGTAAACGGCAACGTGCTGGCCCGGCCAAATCAGGATGTCGCCAACGGCCATCTCGCCGTAGACCTGAGTACCGCCAAGTGCTACATACTCCCAGACGCTAGTTCCCTGATCGCCCGCAGGAACACCAATGGCTCGCAGCGCACGTTCGACCACTGCAGTGCAGTCCTGGAACTCGCCGACCTGTGCCAGGGCAGCTGCGGCGATGCCCGCACCACCGGCGCCAGCCGGAATATCGACGGAAGGGGTTTGTTCAACGACAGTGGCTGTCTCAGAAGACCTGTTATCACTACGGTTCGCGACCTGAGTGGTTTCCTCGACCTGTGGGGCTTCTGGTTCGACAACCGGGGCAGGCTCTTCTGCCTTAACACTTACGGTGTCACCGGAATCCCAATCCATATCCAGGGAGACAAGTGTCGCGGTGTCGGTTGACTCAAGGTTAGAAACAAAATCGCCACTCGGAGCCTGCGGAAGAACCGTTGGCGCGGTGGCGGCTGCGGTGGAAGCAACGACTGCGGTGAGTGCGACACCGGTAGCAGAAGCAACAGCGACGCTACGTTTGCCGAGGCTACCGAAGGTGCCCGTAATAGGGGTGATTGCTTTTTCGCTACCACGGTGACGCGGAGCAAGTTTTGCTGTCACTAAATATTTCTCCTGCTATCTGCCTACGAAGTTAGCTGTCGGGTTAGGGCCGGAGCGCCCCGTCCAAATGGACTTAACCCCTAGATCACCCGATCCGAAGACCCGGGACCAGAGATGGTTCCCCCGCTCTGCACTAGATTATTCGCCACCCTGAGATGTGCAGATTCGGCATTCCCGAGGAGCGGATCTGAGGACTTGATTCCTCAAACCAAATGAAACACTACCGGGGAACCACCGGATTGTCACGACACGATAACGATAAATCCCTCACGCGTGTCCGGACTCGGGGGTGCGAGTACCCGTTAGGGAGTCTTTAGTCCCAAGTTCCAAAACTCAAAACAGGCGCGACATACCCTAACAAAACCCCAGATTCCAACGAAAAGAAGCGCTGGAACCCACACAACATGACCGGGCCGAACTGAACCAAACCCCGGGCCGAGACAAACCAGACGGGGCGGGACTCCTTTTAGAACGACGCCGAGCATTCGGGCAACACGCGCTCCAAATAAGTCACGCACATCCAACGAAAAGACGCGCTAAAGGCTTTCGATAAAAAGGTGGGGGGCAAGATGGACAGACAGGACCACTCCGGCTCCCTCGCCCGAACCCGACTCATCGGCGTCAATGACCCGTAGTTCCAGTCTTTCGCCGTCCTGGCGTAGCTCAACCGGAGTGCCCGCGCCGATGCCCGCCTCGGCCATAAGTGCCAGCAGCACGCGATCTGCCTGGATCGGCTCACCAATGCGCGTAATACGACCGGAACTCTTCGATCCGTGCGCCAATGCTTGCTCGGCACTGATCTCTCCGACGTTCGCGCTACGAACCGACCGGGTGCCCTCATCGAGCTTGGCGGAGGGAATCGGATTCCCATACGGATCCTTGTCAGGATTGTCGAGAAGCGTGTTAAGTCTCTGTTCGACGTCATAGGACATGACGTGTTCCCAGCGGCATGCCTCCTCGTGCGCGGCTGACCAGTCCATTCCGATAACCGAAATCAAAAGGCACTCGGCCAACCGGTGCTTCCTCATAACCTCGCTGGCAAGCAAAAACCCCTGCTCTGTCAGCTCCAGACGACGATCATCACGCACAGTAACAAGGCCGTCACGCTCCATGCGGGCTACGGTTTGGGAAACTGTTGGCCCTGAGTGACCGAGCCTCTCGACGATGCGGGCGCGCATCGGAACTACCCCGTCCTCTTCCATCTCATAGATGGTTTTGAGGTATATCTCGGTGGTGTCAATCAGATCAACAGGACCCACTGGACCGTCCTCCCTCGTTCTGCCCACAGGCCGCCCCATTTGGGGCGCTCACATTTACGATACCGGCGCGTTCCAGGCAGTGGGTGTCCCTGCAGGAAGTCCCACAACAATCTACGGTTATCGCGTGAACAAAATCTATCCTCCCAGTCCCCAGATGCTTCCATCGGACGGCCGTTTTGGCGCGGGTCCATCGCGAATTCGCCAGGAGCAGGTCGACGCCCTCTACGCGGCGACGGAGCTTGGGACATCCCATCGAAAACCCGCAGTGAAGTCCCGAGTGCACAGTATTCGGGAAGGTCTTTCCGAGCTGTTTACGCTACCTTCCGGTTACGAAATCGCGATTGGGAACGGCGGTGCCACTGCATTCTGGTCAGTGGCCGCCGCTTCCCTGGTCCGCGAGCGCGCCAAGTGTGCCGTCTTTGGGGAGTTTGGGAAAAAATGCGCCTCCGACTGGGCCGCCGCACCCTGGCTTCAGGTGGTGGTGAACGAGGCCCCACCCGGAGAGCTATCCGCGGTGCGTGATGACATTGCCCAGGCAGATGTCTATGCCTACCCACAAAATGAGACCTCGACCGGGGTTGCTTCCGGGCTGTACCGGGGCGCTCCGGGCGACGCGCTGACCGTCGTTGACGCCACTTCAATCGCCGGTGCCTCCACCGTCGACTGGGATCTGGTCGATACCTATTATTTCTCTCCCCAAAAGTGCCTGGGGTCCGAGGGAGGGCTGTGGCTCTCGATCCTCTCTCCGGCCGCCGCCCAGCGTGCTGAGGAGCTCAGCGCAAACAAGGCTGGGCGTTTCATGCCCTCGTTCCTCAACCTAGCGAGCGCACTGAAGCAGTCGCGGCTAGATCAGACACTCAACACCCCCGCTATCGCCACCCTGATTCTCCTCGACGAACAAATCAAGTGGCTGCTCGACCAGGGTGGCCTCGCCGCTGCACAAGACAAAGCTGCCGCGGGCGCCAAGCTGATCGCGGACTGGGCGGAAAAGCGCCCATGGGCACAGATGTTTGTCAAGGACCCCGAGGAACGCTCAATCGTTACCTCGACGGTTGATCTCGCGCCGGAGGTCCCGGCCGCAGAGGTGGCATCTGTGCTTCGTGAAGTAGGAATTCTGGATATCGAAGGCTACCGCGGACTGGGAAGAAACCAGCTTCGCATTGCCTCGTTCCCATCCGTGGAAACAGCAGACATCGGGGCGCTGCTTGAGTGCATCGACTGGGTTGCGGGCCAGATGGTGGGTGACTGAACTACTTGAGTTCTGCTTCCTCGTCCGTAATCTGTTCCTCCAGGTCGAGCGAAGCCTGTGCCTCGATCTGCGAGTCGTCCATCAGTTCCTCGTACCCCGCACGCACCGGAGAGATCGGAACGTTGAGTCGGATCTTGTGGGTAACATCGTCGATCTGCAGACGAATCTTCCAGTGGAAGTAGCCAAACAGGGCCACGCCGATCGCGACTGCCATTGAGGCAAGTCCACCAACAGCCATTGACCAGCGCGCACCGAACTGCTCGGCAACCCAGCCAATCAGCGGTGAGCCGATGGGAGTGACGCCCATGAAGATCATTGAGTACAAGGCCATGACCCGTCCACGGAAGCTGGGGGCAGTTGTGATTTGGACTGCCGCATTGGCGCTGGCAATCAGGATCTGTTGCGACATTCCTACCGGCACAGAAATGATCAGGAACCAGATGTAAGTCGGAGCCAGAGCGAGTAGCGTCAGGAGCATACCGAAGAACAGGGCGGCAGCCACAATCATTCGCAACCTCGGCTTGTTAAGCCTGGCAACGCCCAAAGACCCCGCCACGGCACCCACGGCCAGCGTTGTACTCATTAGCCCGAAGCCGCCGGCAGGCAGACCGTATACTTCCGTCGCCATCATTGCCGAGGTGACCTGGAAGTTAAGACCGAGAAGGGACACCACACCGACGATAACCAGGATGAGGATGATGTCGCGTCTTCCGCGAACGTAGTGGACGGCTTGACGAACCTGCCCCTTTTGTCGAGGAACAGGCTTGGACTTTATGAGTTCTTTCTCCCTCATGAACAACACGGTGAAGACGGGGCCGAGGAAGAGCGCGGCGTTGACGATGAAGACCCAGCCGATGCCGACCCAGTCAATCACGAAACCGGAGATCGCCGGTCCGAGCAGCCGGGCCAGGTTGAACGAGGTTGAGTTCAACGCAACTGCGTTTGGCAGTATCCGCGTGGGGACAAGCTCAGAAACGAACGCCTGGCGGACAGGGTTCTCCATCGCTGAGATGATGCCGCCAGCCGTTGCAAAGATGTAGACCATCCAAAGCTGGACGGTATCGGTCAACACCAAGATGCCCATTCCCAGACCCAACAGGGCCGTGAGAATTTGGGTGACCTGGATGATCAGCCGTTTGTCGAACCTATCCGCGAAAACGCCGGCGGTCGGAGAAAGAAAAAGAATGGGAGCGAACTGCAGCGCGGTGATAATACCGAGTTGCAGTCCGCTCCCTCCGGACAAATGAGTCAGAACCAGCCAGTCTTGAGCAATGCGTTGCATCCAGGTTCCGGACGCGGCGAGTAGGTTCCCCACGAACCAGAGTCTGTAGTTGTAATACTGAAAAGACTGAAAAGTTTTTGACACTGACTACTAGGCCTCCAAGTGGATACTAACCACCAATCGCTGACTGGATCGGACCCAGGGCAAAGTAAACGACAAACAGCGCGGACACGACCCACATGAGCGGGTGGACCTTACTAGCTTTGCCACGGGCCGCTTGAATAACAGTGTAGAACACGAAGCCAGCGCCGATCCCGGCAGTGATCGAGTAGCCAAACGGCATCAGAGCGATAGTGAGGAACGCAGGAATCGCGATCTCTGCGTTGGTCCAATCGATTTCTGTGACCTGAGTCATCATCAGGAAGCCCACAAAAACCAGAGCGGTTGAGGCCGCTTCAGAGGGCACCAGAGTCACCAGTGGAGCGAGGAAAATAGACAGCAGGAAGAACGCTCCGGTGAACACTGAGGCCAGACCGGATCGTGCCCCCTCACCGACGCCCGCCGAAGATTCAACGTAGGCCGTGTTCGAGGAGACACCGCCAAGACCACCAGCGATTGCACCGAGGGAGTCGACGATGAGGATCTTGTCCGCACCGTAGGGAGTTCCCTCTTCGTCAAGCAGGTCCCCCTCGGAACCGACGGCGACCATGGTACCCATGGTGTCGAAGAAGTCCGCGAGCATCAGCGAGAAGATCAGTAGGAGTGCTGGCAACCAGCCGAGCTTCTGGAAAGCCCCGAAGAAGTCGATTGCGCCCAGGGTTGAGAAGTCGGGAGTTTGAATCAGCGAACCCGAGATCTCAGGCACCGATGAGGCCCAACCACCGGGGACTTCATCGCTTACAGCCGGGATCCTAGCGATCATCTGAACGATGAAGGCAAGAACGGTCGCCGAGGCGATACCAATCAGAATCGCGCCCTTTACCTTGCGAGTGTAAAGAATAACGATCAAGACCAGGCCGAGGACAAAGATTAGAGCCGGCCAGCCAACGAGCGAGCCATCGACGCCGATCTGTACGGGCGTCCCGCCGGGTCGGACGATGCCTGCATTGATCAAACCAACAAATGCGATGAACAGTCCGATGCCAACCGAGATTGCGGAACGAAGCTGCTGCGGGACGGCGCGGAACACGGCTTGACGGAACCCGGTAAGAACCAGGATCAGAATTAGGATGCCCTCCCAGAACACGAGGCCCATTGCCTCCTGGTAGGTCAGTCCGAGTCCCAGGCCAAGGCTGAACGCCACGATGGCGTTGAGTCCCATGCCGGAGGCCATCGCGATCGGGAAGTTCGCGAAAACTCCCATCGCGATTGTAAGAAGTCCCGCGACCAGGGCCGTTCCAGCGGCGATCGCCTGCGGGGTGACTCCACTATCGGGAATCGCGGAGAGAATGACGGGATTAAGGATAAGGATGTAGGCCATCGTGATGAACGTAACCAGTCCACCTCGAAGTTCTTGGCCTACGGTAGTGTGGCGCTCGGTCAGCTTGAAGAAGCTGTCCAGACCACTTCGCTCAGGGGATTTCGATTCTCGTGATTGCGTTGAGGTGCTCACAAGCACAGTTTCGCCAAATCGTTCGAGGATTAGTCGAAGCTCCCACCAAGCGGGCAGCTCACTTGGGCTCTGGTAAAATAAGTTCCCAACACCCGCCACTAATCAGTGACGAGGACGGGTTACGAAGCTACTATCTCGGGGCGGTAAATCTGCGGTTGTTCCCGTAATTAGAACGTTTCCCTCACAGGCGGCCCTAGTCCTCGATTTCGATGTACTCAACTGATGAGTCGTTGATACGCGAGGGAACAACCGGCCACTGCGGACGATACCTCGGTTGATCTGTTTCACTATGTGCGCCGCAGGTGTGATCAAGACTAACAACGGAGCCGTCATCAGGAGACCAGCCGTTGGCGCAGGCCCCAAATAGCGTGCCCATCGAACCGGATAGCTTCAGCAAGAAACCGCAGTTGGCGCACATTGCCTTCGCCTTGGTGCCAGGAACCGGCCCGCTCGGAGAGTTGTACCACCGTTCGGCCGCCTGATCCAGGCCCTCCTGCGAGAGAACCCGCTTCCTGCCGTAACCAATCTGGTCGATGGCTCGTAAGTCCGCTCCCTCCTCTTCGGTCTGCTCGAAACCAGCCCGAAGACGAGGGTCATTGGCCTCGTAAGGCAAAATGTCAGTTCGGGAGACATCGGAAGGCTCAAGTCGGTCACTCCATGGAACCCACTTGGGTGCCAGTAGCGCGCCGGGGCCGGGCATTAACTCGACCTCGCAGACCGTCGCCTTCTTGGACCTGGGCGCCCTGGCAAGCGAGACCTCCCAGACCCACCCTGGATATCCGGGATTTAGCGTGGCAAAACGGTGCACCGCCAGACGCTCACCAATCATGATGGCGCCCAGATGTTCACCAACCATGCGAGCACGAGCGGTTTCCTCCGCCGCCTGCAGGGCCAGATCTACCGCCGACAGCAACACCTCGTCCCGCCGCCAGGCACGTTGGGCGCTATGACCCTCACCCGCCCCAGTCCTGTCGTCTATTCCGACCTTAGGCACCAAAATCATCCGCCACGGCGCGTAGCACCTTCGCAATCTGTTTCGAGTTTTCCGGATATCGTCCGCGTCGCAGAGAGTCCGATGATGCATCGAGGAGTTTAATCAGATCCTCGACCACCATGACCATGTCCTGTGGTTTACGGCGATGCGCCTTTTGGGCCGACGCCGAATCGTCGAGGAAACGCACGGAGATCGCCTGGGGACCTCTGCGTCCCTCAGCCACGCCGTATTCAACGCGGGTTCCCGGACGAGGGCTCGGCACGTCAGCCGGTAACAGGGACGCGTGTAGGTATACCCGCGTTCCATCTTCACCGTTAATGAACCCGAACTCTTTTTCGGGATCAAAGAACTTGATTCGCCCGATAGGCACGTCTCTCACCCTTTTCAGTGGTCACAAAATACTTGAGTCCCACAATGATACTTTCCCAACGCCACGGATCACACTCTGGTATCCCTAGAGCGAAAGATATGGCGCAACTGCAGGTTACGTGCGTTACTTAATAACGGATAGTGTGACGACGCATACAGGTCTGCCGAGCGTCGGCTCAAATAGTGAGGGAATGACAGGTTTGAACAGTTCAAGCAAACGAACGTCCATCGGCAGATTTGCGGCCGCGTGTGCGCTTACTCTGATCGCTTCGGTACCGGTTTCGACAGTTGCCGTTGCATCGCCACTTCCCCAAACCGGGCCGGTGACTATCAATGACTACGTTACTGATCCCGACGGCTTCCTGGACTCGGAGCAAGTGGGAGAAATTCGCGACGCAGCAATGGCCGCGCGCTCAAGCGGCCTCTCCCCTTACTTTGTAATCGTGCCCGACTTCTCTGGCAACGACCCAACCGACTGGTGCATTGCCTCCGCCAACCGTTCCTCGATGTCGTCTGAAGCGGTGGTGTTCGCCCTCGCCTATCAAGAACGAGATACGGGTTGGTGTACCTCACTGCCCGAAAACAATGGCATCATTACCGACGCTCAAATCGATGACATCTGGTATAGCTCCCTTGACGTGATTCGAGATTCGGACCCGCTTGAGGGGCAGGCAGCGACAGACGCAGCGGTGTATTTCGCAAATGAACTTGAGAGTGCGGCCGCCGGGGGCGGCAGCAGTTCGGGTTCCATCACTCCCACCACCTCCTCCAGTAGCGGAGGAGTCTCGATTTGGGTTCTGCTCGTCTTTTTCGTAGTGATTGCTCTCGTGATATGGGCGTTTACCCGACGGAGCAAGAAGAAGGCCGCCACAAGTACGTCAGCAACCCAAGCGATGAGCCTGGATGAGCAGGTAGCCACGGCCAAGCAACAACTGTTGTACTCGGACGAGGCGCTTCGCGATGCAGAAGACGACGTCCAGTTCGCGAAAGCTCAGTTCGGCGGGGCACGCACAGATCAGTTCGCCAATGCGGTTCAGGTTGCCCGCAAGGGAATCACTGACGCATTCACGCTCCTTCCGCGTCTTGATGACACGACATCTGACGCAGAGAAGGGTTCCATTGCCGCACAGATCATGCAGATAGTTGGGGCTGTCATGCCCCCGGTCAAGGCGGCCCAGGATCAGCTTCAGGCGGATCGAGATAAAGAGGTGCAGGCGGAGAGCCGTCTACCTGATCTTCGAGCAAGGGTCGCTGAAGCCCGGGCGGATGTTCCAAGGGAACAGCAACGACTTCAGGACCTCGCGGTGCGCTTCACACCGATCCAACTACAGTCTTTACAAAACAAGCCTCAGCAAGCAGCAGCCTTCCTCGACACTGCAGAACGATATCTGAGCGACGCCCAGTCGCAACTCTTGACCAACCGCGCTTCGGCAGTGCAGAGTCTGGACAGCGCGGCGAACCAACTGTCGCTGGCTCTCAGCGCACTCGAAAACATCAAGACTGCCGAGCGGACAATTGGCGAGTCTGACAGAGTCCTCGGTGCGGCCATCGCCTCTATCACCCAGGACCTTAGCGACGTGACGCGACTGGCCAGCAATCAGGTAGCGTTCGCTCCTCTGGTGAGCGACGCAAACGCCGCAGTAGCCGAAGGCCAGGCCGCCCGTCAGGGCAACGCTGATCCGCTAGGAGCTCTCGATCATCTACGCCAAGCAGAGGATGCGCTCGATCAGGCGCTTGCACCGCTACGTTCGGCAGCGGACCAAAACTCGAGGCTCGCATCGCAGGCCAAAGAGAGGTACGCCGCGGCCGAAGCGCTGGTCCGACAAGCACAGTCCATGTCTCAGACCTCCCGCGGAAACATGTCGCTGAACGCGCGTTCTGCGGTGTCAAACGCGATGGCCCAGCTTGAGCAGGCGCGCATAACCCTGGACTCTAGTCCGCAGCAATCGATCAACAGCTCGACCCAGGCCGAACAGTGGGCGCGAAACGCCCTGGCAGAAATGCAGGCCACACCGACATACCAGCCTAACTATCAAAGCGGGGGTTCCAACTCGATGCTCTGGGGAATGCTGCTTGGCCAGATGATGGGCGGTAGCGGACGGGGGCACAGCGGCGGATACCGCACAGGCGGATTCGGTGGAGGAGGATACCGTAGTTCCGGCGGATTCGGTGGTTCCGGCGGGTTCCGAGGTTCGGGAGGTAGCTCCGGCGGATTCCGCGGTGGCGGAGGCGGCGGTGGATTCCGTGGTGGCGGTGGCGGTCGCTCCGGCAAGTTCTAGAGGACAATCACAGTCACGATTAGCAGGCAGACACAATAGGAAACTCGATCGGTCAGGCCACCATCCGGTGGGCGACCAACCAGAAGAGAAGGAAGACAAATGGCACAGAAACAGTCAATCTTTGGTCGCATCCAGCAGTTGCTCAAGGCAAACATCAATTCCCTGATCGACTCAGCGGAAGATCCACAGAAAATGATCGACCAGCTGATTCGCGATTACACTAACGAAATTGCGGATGCAGAACAGGCTGTGGCTCAGACCATCGGCAACCTGCGTCTTGCAGAGCAGGACTACAACTCGGATGTCTCTGCGGCTAAGGACTGGGGCTCGAAGGCGGCCGCTGCCTCTGCTAAGGCTGATCAGAGCCGCGCTGCGGGCGACGACGCCGAAGGTGATCGTTGGGATGGCCTGGCGAAGCACGCGCTTGCAAAGCAGATCCAGTTTGAGCAGCAGATCGCCGAATCAGAGCCGATGATCAAGGCACAAACCGAGACGGTCGAGAAGCTAAAAGCCGGGCTGGCAGAAATGAAGTCTCGTCTTTCTGACCTAAAGATCCGCCGTGACCAACTGGTCGCCCGTGACAAGTCAGCTAAAGCACAGACCAAGGTCAATGAGGCAATGGGATCCATCAATGTCCTCGACCCCACTTCAGAGCTAGCGCGCTTCGAAGACAAGGTGCGTCGCAATGAGGCGCTTGCTCAGGGCCAGGCGGAGGTTGCTGCATCATCCATCGATTCCCAGTTCGAAGAGCTTGAAGCCGATGCCTCCCAGATCGAGATTGAGCAGCGTTTGGCAGCTCTGAAGAATAAGCAATAGCCCCAGGAACAGTTCCTAGGCACAAACACAAACGTCAGCAGAGGGGCTCAGAGATCTTGAGATCTCTGAGCCCCCTTGCTATGACGCTTTCGGCATCACGAGGAATGCCTGATGGCTACTTCACGTCGTCGTCAACCCAGTCGAGCGACTTCGTGATTGCCTTCTTCCACAGACGGTACTGACGGTCGACCTCAGCTTGATCCATGTTCGGCTTCCAGCGCTTCGCCTCCTGCCAGTTGGCAATCACGTCGGCCTCGCCGTCCCAGAACCCAACCGCGATACCTGCCGCGTATGCCGCACCAAGAGCGGTTGTCTCGGCCACCTTCGGAACAACGACATCAACGCCAAGGATGTCGGCCTGGAACTGCATTAGCGCGTTGTCCCTGACCATGCCTCCGTCGGCTCGAAGCTGTGTCAGCTTCTCACCTGAATCGGCGTCCATAGCATCCACGACATCCTTCGTCTGGAATGCCGTCGACTCAACAACCGCGCGAGCCAAGTGACCCTTAGTGTTGTACCTGGTCAAACCAACAATGGCACCACGTGCATCGTCACGCCAATACGGAGCGAACAGACCCGAG
This sequence comes from Actinomycetaceae bacterium MB13-C1-2, assembly GCA_035621235.1. Taxonomy (NCBI): domain Bacteria; kingdom Bacillati; phylum Actinomycetota; class Actinomycetes; order Actinomycetales; family Actinomycetaceae; species Actinomycetaceae bacterium MB13-C1-2. Next base: position 1,215,718 of record CP141731.1, on the reverse strand, counting down.
AACGCGGGAACGAAGTAAACTCCGCCGTTGTCCTCGACCGACCCGGCAAGTTCCTGGATGTCCTTCGACTCCTCAATCATGCCCAGGTTGTCGCGGAGCCACTGAACCAGTGAGCCGGCAACCGCGATCGAACCCTCAAGGGCGTAGACCGCTGGCTGGTCACCAATCTTGTAGCAGACCGTCGAAAGCAGACCGTTCTCTGAGAACACCAGCTCACCGGTGTTCATAATCAGGAAGCAGCCCGTGCCATAGGTGTTCTTCGCCATTCCCTTCTCGAAGCATGCCTGACCGAAGGTTGCCGCCTGCTGGTCGCCCAGGATGCCAGAGATTGGAATACCCGCAAGCAACCCCTGAGGACGTCCCTCGCCATAGATTTCGGACGAGGAGCAAATCTCGGGAAGCATCGACATGGGAATACCCATGTCCTTGCAGATTTCTGGATCCCACTGGAGGGTCTTGATATCCATCAGCATGGTGCGAGAGGCGTTCGTGACGTCAGTCTTGTGAACCCCGCCGTTCACACCACCCGTTAGGTTCCACAGCACCCAAGAGTCAGTGTTTCCGAACAGTAGGTCGCCCTTCTCTGCCTTCTCACGGGCTCCGTCAACGTTGTCAAGAATCCACTTGATCTTGGGACCAGAGAAGTAGGTCGCGAGCGGAAGTCCGACGCGCTTCTTGTACTTGTCCATCGCCTCAGCACTGTCGCCGCCCGCGAGTTCACGAATGATCTTCGAGGTGCGCACGTCCTGCCAAACGATGGCGTTGTATACCGGCTTACCGGTTGTCTTGTCCCAAACAACTGCGGTCTCACGCTGGTTGGTGATACCGACAGCAGCGAGATTGTCCTTGTTGATGTTTGCGGCCACCAATGCGTCTGCCACTACTTCACGGACCGTCTGCCAGATCTCTAGTGGATCATGCTCAACCCAGCCAGCATGGGGGAAAATCTGTTCGAACTCCTCCTGGCCTACACCGACGATCTCGCCGGAGTGGTTGAAGACGATCGCACGCGAGGACGTGGTGCCCTGGTCAATCGCAAGAACGAATTTCTCATCGGACATATATATCTGAACCTCTCACTTCTTTGTGTGTTAGTTGAAAAGTTGGGGGGCTCGGCCGAGCCCCCCAACCGGATTAACTTCTTCTTATGCGAACACGCCGAAGTCAAGGGTGCCCAGGCCAAAGGCATAGACAACCACGACTGCGACAATTGCGCCGATGAGCGGACCAACAATCGGGATCCAGGCATAGCCCCAATCCGAGCTTCCCTTGTCGGGAATCGGAAGAACCGCGTGAGCAATACGAGGACCGAGATCACGGGCCGGGTTGATGGCGTAGCCGGTCGGGCCACCGAGAGAAGCGCCGATACCAACGATGACCAAGGCCACCGCAAGCGGTCCAACGGCCGTCGGAGTACCACCGGAGACAACGACGAAAGCGATCAGAACGAAGGTGCCAATGGCCTCAGTCATGAGGTTCCAAACGTTCGAACGGATCTCAGGTCCGGTGGCGAAGACACCAAGCTTGATGCCAGGATCGGCAGGCTGATCAAACTGCTTCTTGTACGCCAGCCATGCGAGTACTGCGCCAACGAATGCGCCCAGCAGTTGGGCCAGCAGATACATGAAGACTGGGCCAGCCGCGACCGGGATTGCTCCCGCAGCGTCCGGAGCAATGCCATTCAGAGTTACCTCTGGATCGTACATATGCTGGACGATCTTTGCGACGGTCACCGCCGGGTTCAGATGTCCACCGGTCTTCCACGCGGCATAGACACCAACGAAGACGCCAAGACCCCAGCCAAAGTTGACCATCAGCCAACCGGTTCCGCGCCCTTTTGATTTATTAAGCAGGTTGTTTGCTACAACACCTGCACCGAGTACCAACAGCAACGCCGTGCCGACGAACTCGGAAGCAAACATGCTCCATAGACTCACTGTGCTTTGAACTCCTTCCGCGCAAATGCGCTTAGGTTTTCCCCGCCTCTTCGCGGGACTTCCTTTCAGACCTGGATAAACGGCCTGATTGGTTCTACCTTTGCCCGAAGCTTCTGTGCCTCGGACTCCGATTCTATCTTTTCTGCCTCCCAAACGGCTTCACAGGTCAGTCTATAAAGGTCCTTCTCTCGCTCTTTGGTCCGATCGTCCCAGCCGAGCAGATCCCCCGCCAGGTCGGCTACTTCGTCGAGCGCCGCCAGCCCCGAATCCTTCTTTGTGTAGGACAAACGCACCCGCCTTTCAAGAATATCCTCAATATGCAGCGCGCCTTCATGAGTTACGGAAAATGCCACGTCAGCTCTCAAAAACTCGGGGGCGCCGTTCAGCGGCCGAGCCAAATCTGGACGGTCCTTGATTGAATCGAATACAAGGTCAATGTCCGAACCGTATCGGTCCAGCAAGTCTTCGACCTGGTTGACCGTCAGATTATTCTCTTTAGCGAGTCGACCCCGGCTACTCCACAGAGCGCGGTACCCTGCTGCTCCCTCCAGTGGAGTCTTTGCCGTCACGCAGGGACGACGTCTTGACTCTTCCTTCCCCAGCGCAAAATCCACCGCATCTTCCGCCATTTGGCGATAGGTGGTTAGCTTGCCGCCAGCAATCGCCGTCATCCCCGGCGCAATCTCGGTGACCGTATGTTCCCGGGATACTTTCGTTGACTGATTCTCACCCAGATTCCCCGGTTGCAGCAGGGGGCGCAGACCCGCGTAGGTCCCGACAACATCCTCGCGTGTTAGTTTGTCCTGCAAAACTGAGTTTGCTTGCTCAAGCAAATACTCAACGTCCGCCTCATCGGCGACCGGGTCTCGCAAGTCATCGTGATACGAGGTATCCGTTGTACCGATAATCCAGTAGTACTTCCAAGGGATCATGAACAATACGGACTTCTCGGTGCGTAGGAAAAGTCCCAGCTCCGACTTAATTCGGTCCTTCGGAACTACGATGTGGATTCCCTTCGAAGCCAGCACCTTAAGTCCGTTTCCGGTTTCAGCCAGCGACTGACTCTTCTCGGTCCACACGCCCGTCGCGTTGATGATCCGCTTGGTCTTTACCGTGAACTCACGATCAGCTTCAAGGTCCAGCAATCTCGCCCCGGTTACTGCACCTCTAGAGTTCTTATCGACACCGACCATCTGCACTCGACTTGCCGCAAGCGCTCCGTATCGGACCGCCGTTCGAACCAGCGTGACAACGAGCCTAGCGTCGTCCACTCTGCAGTCGTAGTAGACGATGGAACCGGTGAGAGCATCGGGATCGAGGGCCGGACAGAGCTTCAGCGACCCCTTCTTACTGTGGTGCTTCTGTATTGGAACCGACCCTCGATGAGCCCATTGCGCCAACGCGTCATACATTCCCACCCCGACCGCTGAGTAGGTGCGTTCTATCACCGGAATTTTCAACGGCCACAAGAGGGGCTGAGCTTTCACCAAGTGAGGCGCATTCTGTTCTAGCAGTAATCCACGCTCACGTAACGCCTCGTTAACCAACGGAAAATCAAGTTGGTATAGATATCGCAGTCCGCCATGAACCAGTTTGGACGATCTGGACGAGGTTCCCGACGCCCAGTCCTGCGCCTCAATGATTCCGACCTTGAGTCCACGAGTCGCTGCATCAAGCGCGATGCCCGCCCCAGTTACTCCGCCGCCCACGACAAGGACATCCAACTCCTCGCCATCGGCCATCAGGTCGATTGCTTGTTGCCTGGTTTTCTTTGACAAAACAGGGTCAGCCACAGTGATTTCCTAACTCTTCCGATAGGTATCAACAGTCGCGCTAAGTCCGAGCCGGTTCACATCTCCTATTCGCTTAGAACGTCACGCTTCACCACCAAGTATCGCAAGTCACAATACAAAAGGGAACCCGTCGTTGACCTGCATCATCCGATGCCTCCGACCAGTTCAGGCACGACATCCGGACAGCCCAATCGGGCCGGTAGGCTACGACACCAGCTTCTCCCCAGAAAGAACAGGCCGGGCGTTGGCAGCTCTAGACAATATGTCGGCCGTGCACATACGTTCCTGACTCGACCGGCCTGCAGGTTACTTCAGCAGACCCAGCCTCTCGGCCTTCATAATGGCTTCGTCGCGGCTCGACACCTCGAGCTTTCGATAAAGGGCCTTTACCTGAGCACGAACCGTATTTATCGAGACGTAGCGTGCTGCGGCTACCTCCGCGTATGTCGAGGCCCCACGAAGTAGTTCCAACGTCTCCATTTCGCTCTTGGATAGCGAAGGCACCCGCGCAGTCACCAGAACATGAGGATCGTACGAAGCTTGCTCCAGCAGCTGCGCCAAGCCCTCAGGGAGCTGATCGCGATAGTCGTACATCACGGCGAAGACCTCTTCAGGCACGAACCGTAGGGCGTAGCGGATTAGGGACTCTCGATGCCGCATCCACAGAGCGTTTAGTCGGAGGCGAGAAGCCCGTTCCTGGCCCTGTGCAGCATAGGCCGCCGCTATAAGTACCTCGGCAACGGCCTCTGCTCGTGGAACATTGGGTCTGTTGTCTAGATTTGTAATCACGTCAGCTGAGGGATCGCCCGAAACCAATCCTTCGATCGCGCTGGCAGTCGCAAGGAACCAATCTTTCTCATCCTTGAACCTCGCTAGAACAGCCCGCGCCCGGTCTGGTCGATGCAGAGCCAGATAGGCAAGTGAGGCTGCCTGCGCAACGAACGTGCTTGGTCGTCCATCCGTCCAAAAGTCGCTGCTTCTTTGGACTGCATCATCAATCTGTTGCAAGGTCAGAGTCGCTGGCTCTTCGAGCGCCCTCACAGTCAGCACCAACGCCTCAGTGCCGGATCGTGTCGGAGAGCTTCCGCGCTGAGCATCCATGTCCCGAACCAGAGCCAGCGCTTCTTCACCGCGTCCCTCTTCCAATAGTTGCAGCGCATCGGTGTGCCCCATGCCACGGGGCGCGGAATCGGGATAGGCGGCCGGATACCCGGCAAACACCTCCTCGGAAACAGCTGTCAGCGCATTTGCAACCGCCGTGGGCGAGTCCGGTCTAGTCCAGGTTCGCATAAGGCCCACAATTCGCAGGGCATCGCGGTGTCTGTCCAATTGGAGCGACGCCCAGAACGGCAGGTACAGTTCATCCGCAATCGAGTTGGCCAAGGGGTTGTCGTCAAGTACAGCAACTAGAACGGGGCCCGGATCCTCCTCGGTGCCGAGCAGGTCCAGAAGGTCATCCAACCGCTCATTTGTTCCCTCCCTGTCGCCCAGAGAGACACGGCAGAAAGTCTTGCGAACCAGAGTGCGGTATCGCTCTATTACATCTGCATCAACGCGACGCTTCAGGCTCGCCAGAGCAGCTTTAAATGCCCGGCGCACCAGCGCGTTGCTTCGACCCGCCCGCATGAGCAACTCGCCCGTCAAAATGGCCAGATTTGGGTGATGTTCTAGAACCGTGTGCGGCAGAGCGAACAACTGGTTTTCAACAACCTTGGGAGTGTCCAGCAGGAACAACCGAAGATTGGCATCAACATATTCCTCCGCCTCTGCGTACTTGCCGAGGTCCAACAGGTACCACAGGGCCAGCGTGGACGCCCCAGAGTCCATCGTGCGACGGAACGCCTCTAGGCGAGCCGACTCAGTTGCCCGTTTGGGAAACTCCGTTTGAAACGAGAGCCATGACTGGACCGACCATTCGAACGTATCGCGCCCCGATTCCGGGTCAACCTCATACGTTCCCAGAGGGGAGAGCTCGAGTCGTTCGAACTGCGCGGACAACATGTCCTCCGAAACGGTCTCATCTGGAGGCAACATCGAGAGGTCAAAGCGCCGATATCCTGCACCATTCATGAGCAAACGAAGGTAGCAGCTCTCTTGCTGATACAGCGGACCCCAAGCCTCGTACTGTCTAATTAGCAGGCGTTCCGTCGGTGAATCCGGAACGATCCGCCGCTCCGTGGACGAGCCTTGACGCAGCCGCTCCAGATGACGGCGCACCAGATAGGGATTACCTCGCAACCGTTCTCGCAGGACGACAAACTCTCGCGAGTCCAGGTCCGGCACATTCTTCGCCACCACTTCCTTCAGTTCTTCGAAGGAGTACGCCAAAGTCTTCTCATAGACCTCACGCGCGCGACACCTGGCGACCATCTCCGGCGAGATTCGATCGACACCAGAGGTCACAACAATGCTCTGTGGATTGTTCTCGACGAATTCGAAGACGAGTTCCCAAAGGGGATCGTTCGCGGTCGGGGTGAGGAGGTCCGCAAAGATTGCCCTAGGTTTTCCGCCCGGCGGGACCGACAGGGCGGATTCCAACTCCACGCGGCTAAGCGCCCACTGCGGTTTCAACCCCGTGTGCTCGCGGACGTATTCTTCGTACTGTCTCATCCAGGTTGTCTTGCCCCAGCCGTGAGTTCCCGACACCACAACCAGCGGCGCTAACGGAGCCTGCCCGCTCACAAGCATGTGACGCTGAATGGTGGTCCAAGGTCCCTCGTCGGACTTTTCCATGCGGTCTGTCCCTCCAATCGCCTGACAGTAGTGGTTAGGTGAAACGTACGGTTGATGGAATGCGCGCCAACGAGCTAGACGTATCCGCGTTCAACACAGAGACTCTGTTAGCGCTAAAATCAAGGGACGCAACCAGCAACATTCCTAGCCAAAGTGTTGTATAGTGCTCCATTCGCTTAAAAGAATATCCTAAACCCTGCTGAGCGGCCGAATCAGCCGAGCCGAGTCGTGTTCCATACTCGCCGAAACGTGGGCTGATTTCGTTGCGTGCCGGTCCTACAACGAACACGCGCGTCGGTATTCGTTTTGTCGGGAACGAGCTACCCCAGTAATCCAAGTATTTCGCCCCTCTCAACGGCCTCTGCTCGACCTCTAACCCCGAGCTTTCGATAGATCGCCTTGACCTGCGTTCGAACGGTGTTCAGTGACACAAAACGAGCCTCGGCCACTTCCGCATAGGTCCGTCCGAGCCTCAGCAGCTCTAGCGTCTCCCTTTCACTTTTCGAGAGGCACGGCGCCCGTAACCCAGTCAGCACATGCGGATCCTGAGCGCACTGTCGTAGTAGTTCACCAAACTGACTTTGAAACCTGGCCTCGCAAGTCACGAATTGCGCGAATAGTTCTCTGGGAACAAACCTCATCGCATACCTTATTAGCTCTGCGTCGGTGTCCATCCAGATTGATTTGAAGCGACCGCAGGCGACTTCCTCTTGGCCCGAAGCAAAATACGCAGCGGCAATGAGAACATCCAGTACTGCTCGCGCCCGAGGAAGTTCCCCTTCTTTGCCAACAGCACCCAGCAGTTCCAATGTCTGGCACGGCTGACCCGACACCAAACGTTCAATTCCTAGCGCCATTCGCACGAACTCGTCACTGTCGTCAAGCTCAGCCAACAGAGTCTGCGACAGATCCGGGCGCTGCAGCGCCAGATATCCGAGCGACGCCGCCTGGGCAATAAACGAACTTGGGCGACCATCCGACCAGAAGTCTCTGCTACGTTCGACGATCCGGTCGATCTGATTGAGACTCAGCGCCGTCGGATCCTGGAGCACTCTGACCGTAAGAGCGAGCGCCTCGGCGGCCGACCTGGACGGAGAGTTCTTCCTCGGAGCTTCGAGGCCGCGAACCGCCGCCAGTGCCTCTTCTCCTCGTCCCTCGCCTAACAGCGTTAGCGGGTCCGAGTCGGCCGCATATGCCAGTTCACCACTGAGGTGTCCGGAGTCGACTCCGGCGAACACCCGTTCTGTAACAACCGTTAGGGCCGTTGCCGTCGACGTCGGCGAATCTGGTTGCTGCCATGCCCCCATCAATTCGGATAATCGCAAGGCGTCGCGGTGCCGGTCGAGCTGAGTGGCTGTCCAGAAGGGAAGATAGAGTTCGTCCGCTAAGCATGAGGCCACCGCTTTCCGCCGCAGGGCTGCTGTGACCAACGGACCTGGGTCGTCTTCCGTTCCAATCAGACTGAGAAGATCATCAAGTCGACGGCTCGCGCCTTCCCGGTCTCCGAGGGACACACGACAGAATGCCTTTCGTCCGAGCATCCGAAAACGTTTCAGCACGTTCCGATCAGACTGACTCTTGAGCTTATTCAAAGCAAACTGATACGCTCGGCGCGCGCGGACCGGTCTACCTCCCAGCCGAGTCAACCACTCTCCGGTGATCAGCGCCAAGTTGGGATGCTCCTGTAACACTGCGGGAGGGAGAGCAATCAACTGACCGACCACGACATCGGGCGTGTGGAGCAAGAAACGTCGGAGTCTTTCATCGACGTAGTGGTCGGCCTCCTCGTAAGCCTCCAGTTCCAATAGATAGTAGAGGGCCAGTGTCGTCGCCCCGGACTGTACCGTCCGTCGAAACGCCTCCATCCGGGCAGATGCCGTGGCACGATGTGAAAAGTCCTCTTGCAACGATGACCAAGCCTTCGCAGACCACTCGAAGGTATCGCGTCCCGTAACGGGGTCAAGCTCGTACTTTCCCACCGGGGACTGTTGCAGCCTTTCGAACTGCTCTGCCAACACTGCGGTGGAGGCCCAGCGCTGGTCTTCTAACATCGTCAGATCAAACCGCCTGAAGGCCGCACCCTCTAGCAGAAGGCGCAAATAGAGACTCTCGGCCTGCTTCTTGGGGCCAAACGCTTCAAACGACTGGATGACCAGTCTTTCAGTCGGTTCGTCTGGATTCGGCAACAGTTCCGGTGAGGGTGCCTCACGTTTGCGTTGCAGTAGGCGCCGAGCAAGGTACGGATGTCCGTGCAAACGCTCAAGGAGCGCTGAGGCTTCCTGTGGGGACGGTATCGAGTTATTCGCCTGCCCCACTTCATCGAGTTCCTTCGGGCTGAAGGCCAGTTGGCGTTCGTCAACCTGCCATGCCTCGAATCTGTCGGCTGTGTCTTGCGGGATCCGATCCAAGCCGGAGGAGACAAACACGCTTTCTGGATGCTCCTCTAGAAAGCGGTACACAACCTCCCACAACGGGTCATTGAAGTTGAGTAAGAGGTCGTCCGCAAAAACAGCTTCACCATTCAGCGCAGCCAGATTGAGAGCTTCGGCTAGTTCAGACCGGTAACGCACCCACCTCGTGGGCACCCTCTTTTCGGATTCAAGGTACTCACTGTACTGTCGCATCCAGGTTGTTTTGCCCCACCGTCGCGTGCCGGAGATGACAACGAGTGAAGGAAACGGCACCTCGCCAGATTGAAACACATGTCTGGTGATCGCTCTCCAGGTATCCTGCTGCGCCACCTGCATCTCCCCCAATCGTAGAACCCGCCACACGAATAACGTGACGACCGATGTACCAAGGGACCCGCGCCCTGGAAGCGAGTGGGGCCAGGTACAACGAACGCCGACAGAGTAGCGGACCAAAGTCTTTGGAATGGAAGCCTTCAGCAGTCAGGAACTGGCTGTCACGGCCAGAGCGGTTCCAATGTTTTGTTTTACCATCCGATTGTTCTTCTAAAAGGATGATCGCTACAGGGCAACGATGGGGCGTTGGTCCCGGCTTTTCACCCAGCAATATCACATTCCATGGGCCTTTTGACCCTTAAGTAGACCGATCGGTCAGTTATAGGAGTGCACTCGCAAACCTCAGATAAAACGTCTCGATAGCTCTTCCGTCGACCTTTTTCTCAAACGCGGGAACCATCGAACCGTTCAGTCGATACACTTTCCTCTAATAGGCAAGTGGACCTACGGATGAACCTGGAGGAACGGTTTTTGTGAGTGAGACTCAGCCCGGCCTCTTCAACCTTCCCGAGGGTCTACGCAAACCGATGGCACAGGTCATTATCCTTACGGGTCCCTCTGGTTCCGGCAAAACGTCTCTTGCCTCACGCGTCGGATTGCTATCGATCTCCCTCGATCACTTCTATCGGGACGAGGACGACCCGGATATGCCCATGCTCAGGCAGGGGGTGATTGATTGGGACGACCCCAGATCGTGGAACGCAAACGAAGCGATGGCAGCCATGTACCAGCTATGCACCGCGGGACAGGCGGATATCCCCATCTACGACATCCCCACGAACCGCCGAACTGGCACCCGAGCCGTATCCCTTGGCGCGAGTCAACTCTTTATTGCGGAGGGCATTTTCGCGTCGGAGCTAGTTGCTCCGCTGCTCGAAGAGGGTCTGTTAGCAGATGCCCTGTGTATCGCTCGGTCCCCGTATAAGAACGCCTGGTATCGTCTGCTCCGTGATCTTGCCGAAGCGCGAAAACCCGTACCGGTTCTGCTATATCGTGGGGCACTGCTTGCCAGGAATGAGCCGAAGAAGATCCTCGAATGGAAAACTAAGGGCTGTCGTCCCGTGAGTTCCCTCGATGACGCGGAAGACAGCATCAACCTCTTGCGTCACCGTCTGCGTCTTGTCGGCCGCTCGGACTCCTAAAGGCGCTTCACCAGCGGGAACAAAACCGTCTCTCTGATCCCCTCACCCGTGAGCGCCATTAGCAGGCGATCGACCCCCATGCCCATTCCTCCGGCAGGAGGCATCCCATAGTCCATCGCTTCTAGGAAATCCTCGTCGAGTGTCATCGCTTCAGGGTCACCCTTTGCCGCAGCCAACGCCTGCTCTTCGAAGCGTTGACGCTGGACCACCGGGTCAGTCAATTCCGAGTACGCCGTCGCGAGCTCAAAGCCCCTAACATACAGATCCCATTTCTCGACGAGTCCCGGTTCGGTCCGGTGCGACCTGGTCAGCGGTGACGAATCCTGCGGAAAATCACGCACAAACGTCGGCCGGTAAAGGTGCTGACCAACCGCCTCCTCAAAGATGACCTCGGCGATTTTTCCTTTGCCGTAGTGATCCGGAATATCTTCACCCATTTCCTCGGCGATTCGGACCAGATCCTCACGTGATGTCTCCGGGCTTATGGTCCGACCGATCGCCTCCGACGCGGCGGGGTACAACTGGATCTGGTCCCATTCCCCTGAGAAGTCATATTCGCTCCCGTCGGCCAGTGTCACTATCTCACTGCCAAAGGCGCTACGGGCAGCGCCCTGGACCAGTTCTCTGGTGAGGACAGCCATGGTGTCATACGTGCCCATCGCCTCGTACGCCTCAAGCATCGTGAACTCGGGGTTATGCGAGGAGTCTGACCCTTCATTTCGGAAGTTGCGGTTGAGCTCAAAGACCTTTTCGACGCCACCAACCAGTGCACGTTTTAGGTAGAGCTCGGGCGCGATCCGTAGGAAGAGGTCAGTGTCGAATGCGTTCATATGAGTCCTGAAGGGGCGCGCTGCGGCACCGCCCGCAATGGTCTGCAACATCGGAGTCTCAATCTCGATAAAGCCCCGTTGATACATGTACTCACGAATCGAGCGAACCACGGCAGCACGCTTGCGGACCATGTCGCGCGCGGCAGGACGGATTATCAGGTCCAGGTAGCGCCGACGGACTCTGGTATCCTCCGCCAGCTCGACCCCCTCGCCCTCCTCCGTCTGAAAGACCTTCGGAAGAGGGCGGATAGCCTTAGCAGCCATGGCCCAGGACGGTGTGTCTTCTCCGGGTGTCGCCATAATCGATAGCTCCCCGCGGCGGGAGGAAATCACCCGTCCATGAACAAAGAGAATGTCACCAAGGTCGACGTCTGTCTTGTAGTCGGCAAGTGAGTCCGCCCCAACCTCTGCTGCCGACAGCATTGCCTGTAGCGTGAGTCCCTCACCATCCTGAAGGGTGACAAAGCAGAGTTTTCCAGTGTTGCGCGAAAGCATAACGCGGCCGACCAAACCCACAACGTCGTCGGTTTCTTCTCCCGGCTCCAGTCCATCGTGCGCCTCACGGACAGCAGCGATGGTGCTAGTTACGGGAAGTTCAGCCGGATAGGGGTCCCGTCCCGACTCAAGTAGGCGGTTGCGCTTCTCGCTGCGAACCCGGACCTGCTCGGGAAGTTCGGACGAGGCGGAAGCGGTAGCCTCCGTAGCTGACGGGGTTGTCTCTGATCTACTCACGCAGGCAATCCTACCCAAGTCCGCATTTAGGGTGTGTCTCCTAAATATGTGCTCGGGCGAGGATGCCCGGAAATTCGTGGTTGCAAGGCGGAAGAGGAGGCTCTACTGGTGGCAAAAACGACGATGACAACGTAGCAAGCGCGGATTTCCCGGTCACCACAGCTAGCAGAGATTTAGGAGACACACCCCAGAGAGTCGCACTGCAAAATCTCGGTCACTGCGTCGACGTCTGACGGCAGCGCACTCGCTGGACTTGTCCCAGGCAAGCCTTCCCTCGCCTTCGTTGCGGTGCCCCGACTTTGCACACGATCTCGGAAACGAATTTGCGACGCGCGATACTATGCCTGGCCAGGCGATGATTCAGTGTTGCGCGGCTCCGGCTTATACCGTTCGTCGTCCGGTTCCGGCGATGCTTGTGAGTGCGTCTGCGACCCATCGCGCCGCGGATCATCCCCCGCATCCCCCGCCGATAGATCGACGGATGAGACCCGGGAGAACCAACGTTCCGGTGGCTCTGCCCCACGACTGATCTCACTTCGCTGGGTGATTATCTGACGAACTGAAGCGGCGTCCTGACTCGCCAAGTGGTCAATGAATACGCGAACGTCGCCGGGAACGGTGGCAGCCTGCACGTTAGCAAGCCCCCTTGCTCGTTCCCAGGGACCCTGAGATGCGACCTGGGACTGGATTCTCTCGTACGTGACGAACGAGGCGACATGCTGAATCCGCCTGCCGCGGACCACCATTGTCGTAGGGGTGAGGGCAACTCCCTTACGTTTGTAGGTGAGCGGGTCAAATAGTCTGGCTGAGCGCGGAACACCCACGAAGTGTGGGCTAGGACCATTCGCATGCATTGCCTCGTCGAAAAACGCTTCTGCGTCCTCGACTCCCAAATCTGGAATCACCAGCCAGAGAGCCAACAGCGCCTCCCGCTTATCTCCCACTGGGAGCAGAACCGACGATGCGTTCTGGTTGGTCCCGTCATTGCTTGTCTGGCTTGAAGCTTGAGAGATGTTGACGCGATACCAGCCGAACTTACGCCATAGGAAGGGCTGCGAGATCCGCACAGCGTGGACCCTGCGCGGTGGTATCGTCTCGGAACGGGTTTCCAATAGCCCTCGGCGGATACGGATTCCGTCTGGGGAAACAGCGGCACGGAAATTGAACTCACCCGCGAATCTTCCCCAGATAATCGCTACCGCGATGAAGAGAACCGGAAGCACAGTTGGTAGCGCAGCAAAAAGTGCCGCGCTCCCACCAAAGATTGCGCCAATCACGAGCGCGGCGACGACCAGAACTAGGATCACGATGGACGTGACGAACGCACCGGATACCAAAATCGATCCGAAGAGCCGCCCGGTGGGAATCGCGTAGAGCTGAGACTCCGGCGCCTCGACCGGTCCGCTCGGGCGAACCTGAGAAGGAGCCTCCGCGAGCGCGTCCGACGCGGTCTCTATGACCGGGTCCCGACTGTCTGTATAGACACCGGCGGCTCTAGCCATGATCTCGGCACGCAGTTCATCAAGCTGTGCGGTGGCGAGAAAACCTATCTCAAGCTTGCCCCCGGCGCCGCCAGCGGATTCCACTGTCAGTTTCCCGAGGCCGAAAATGCGTCCCAACAGCGGATAGACCAGGTCAACCGCCTGGATCCGTTCCAGACGCACATGCTTTTGTTGGCGGAAGAGGATACCCGTCCTCATCCACACTGCCTGATCGGTCACAGCGTACGACATGGCTCGCCAAGCAAAGAACGAGTAGCCGATGATCAGTAGCAGGATAACCACGATGCCGCCAAGAACCGCCAAAAGGATCATGCCGGGACTGACAGAGAAACCGTACTCGCCCGTCGCGAGATCACGGAACAGATCGACGTTCTGGAACACCAAAATCGCCAGGATGACAACGAATGCCTGCCAGGTATTGAGGACGGGCGTTATCTTGTGAACCCGGCGCCACTGTGATGGGTCGACGCCTTCATCTACCGCACGGACCTTGGCGGTCTTCGACGCACCTGTCAGCGTCGGATCAGTCTGCTCACTCATGATGTCTAGAGACCTGAAAGACTGGCGGTGCCGGCGGTGACAAGTTGCTCGCGAAGTCGATTGGCTTCGGCGGCAGGAAGACCGTCGATTGAGGCGTCTGTCGAAGCGGAGGCCGTGTGAAGCGTACAGGAGGCGATACCAAGAGCCCGCGCTACCGGCCCCTCGTGCACATCAACGAACTGAATCCGGCCGAAGGGAACGACGTCTAGACGCCGGAACATTATGCCGCGACGAACTAGCAGGTCAGATTGGGTCGTCGCATATCCTATTGCCCGCACCTGCCGCGGAATAAGCCAAAGAAGCCAAAGAAAAACGCCAAGAAGTAGGGCGACTGCGATCCAAAGATAGGCCGTGAGGATGATTGCCAGAACCGCGACGACCACCGCTGGAACCAGCAGCGATATCGCGGCACCAACAAGCCGGACTTTTGCCAGATTTGGTGAGACTGGTTTGAACTGCACGCCCTCGGGCGCCAGAGGATCAATCGCAGTACCTGCCGCTGACATCGAATCGGTCACAATACCCTCCGTTAGTTGGTTCATGACGTGAACCGCACCATGCAATCGTCGCACAAACACGGCGCCAGAACTTCTTGGTGGACGGCGCCTCCTAGGTCGCTCATAGGAAATTGGCGGATAATCAATCTATGAAGAACGATCATGAGCTTCCCTGGAAGCTGCTTGTGGTGGACGACGAACCAAACATCCGCGATCTCCTGGCGTCCTCACTCCGGTTTGCCGGATTCTCCGTAACCACCGCTGGAGACGGAGCAACAGCTTTGGATTTGGTTCAACGGGACGCCCCAGACCTCATTGTGCTCGATGTGATGCTCCCGGACATCTCGGGTTTTGAGATCACCGAAAAGCTACGCGCCTCAGGGGTCCAGACCCCCGTACTGTTCCTCACCGCGCGCGATGACACACGCGACAAGGTCGAGGGACTAAATGCCGGCGGGGACGACTACGTGACAAAGCCGTTCGGTCTGGAAGAGGTCGTGGCCCGTATTCACGCGATTCTTCGACGGACCATTGGCGAACCCGAAGAGGCGGGAATTCTTCGTGTGGCCGACGTGGAGATCGATGAGAATGCGCACGAGGTTCACCGCGCCGGCATTCCGGTCGATCTATCACCCACAGAGTTCCGCCTGCTTCGGTACCTGGCAATCAACTACGGTCGCGTTGTCTCAAAGATGCAGATTCTTGACTACGTCTGGCAATACGACTGGGGCGGGGACGCTGCCATTGTCGAGTCATACATCTCTTACGTTCGCAAGAAGCTCGCCGTGAAACCGGACCTTCCAGAGTTGATCCACACCCGCAGGGGCGTCGGATACATCATGCGCGAGAACTCGTAGTGGTATGCACATCCTTAGCAGCCTTCGGGAACAGTTTGGTCGATTACCGCTTTCAAAGCGGATGGTCCTGATTCTGGTCATAATCCTGTCCGCGGCGCTGCTAATCGCTGGAACCCTAATGATTGGGATTCTGCAACGACACCTAGTTGACCAGATTGATCGGCAGTTGGAGAGCAGCGCCGAGCAGCTAGCAAATCAGTTGAGCGACTATGAACGCCCTTCCGGACAGAGTGTTTTCCCAACCGACTACTACATTCGGATCGACTCGATTGGGTATCTTGGCGGCGGAGGGGAGGTTCTGAGCCAGATCACCGAGGCGAGAGCCGGCCGACCCACCATAGACGTGTCAACGGAATACCTGGAGCAGGTTCATCTGCTGGGAGCGGCGACACATCCGGTAACCGTGAGTTCGTCGGTTCCAGGAGCGACCTGGCGTGCGATCAGTATCCCCTTCGATATGAGTGGAAACATCGCGGGAGTGATTACCCTCGCCCTTCCCCTGGTCGGTGTAACCGAGACTCTGGCGACGACAGCGTTTTCGTTCTTACTTGCCAGCGCCGTGCTGGTCGGAACGGCCTGGATAGTCGGGCACTATCTGGTCCGCAGATCGCTACAACCACTAAGCGATATCGAGACCGTGGCCGGGGCCATTGCTGCCGGTGATCTCTCGAAACGTATACCAAACGCACCGCTTTCAACGGAGGTCGGATCACTCTCCGCTTCCCTCAACTCGATGCTGGTGCAGATCGAACGTTCATTCGCTGCAAGTGAGGTCTCGGAACAAAAGACTCGGCGATTCGTTTCGGACGCCTCCCACGAACTTCGTACCCCACTCGCTGCGATTCGCGGATACGCAGAGCTCTACCAAATGGGCGGGGTTAGTGACGACGAGATTGCCGACGTCATGACACGAATCCAAGCCGAGAGCACCCGAATGGGAACCCTGGTCGAGGACCTGTTGACACTGGCGCGACTGGATGAGAAGCCTGCGCTACGGCTAGAAGCCCTCGATCTGGTTGAGATGACGAAGCAGGTCAAGTCAGACCTTCACGCCATGGACCCAAAACGCACTATCCGCCTGGTGGCATCGCACGGACAACGCATCCCCTCTTCCCTGGTTGTTCAAGCCGATTCGGGTCAGATAACCCAGGTATTCCTAAATCTCGCAGGGAACATCAATCGTTATACTCCCCCCGGTTCACCCGTCGAAATCGCACTTGGAACTACCCCAGGTCGCGCACTGGTCGAGTTCCGCGACCACGGGCCCGGAATCCCGCAAGAGGACAGAGGCAGAGTCTTCGAGCGCTTCTATCGCACGGGTAAATCACGATCAAGAGAGCTCGGTGGTTCCGGCCTTGGCCTATCTATCGTGGACTCGATCGTTGAGGCGCACGGGGGTGAAGTGTCGCTGTGGGAAACTGACCCACACGGCCTGACAGTCCGGGTGGTGCTACCAATTTCCGGCCCCGAACAGGCAGAACCTGGGATTTAGCGTAGGCGCTCAGCTGAATACTGACCCATACGGCCTGACCCCAATCGCCGGGGCGCGCCAACCGATTTTAGTCCCGAACAGACGAAACCCGAGATTTAGCGTAAGAAATCACCCGGATACCAACCATCCAGGGATGACCAATGAGACGAACCAGAATACGATAGAGCGTTGCGGCCTGCGCTTCCCATCGTGCGGGCTAAAAAGGCGATGATTGATCATGAATATGTCAGGCGTGGCGGTGGTCCCAGAGTGGATCTATAGCGCACTCGACTCGGCGTTGGTGGCGATCGGAGCGACCGCCGATGTCAAGTCACGTCGGGCGGCGATTGACCGCCTCATAAGCGCGTGGAACATGTCCGGCCGCTCTTTCCATAACGCTCGATACCTAAGCTCTGTACTAGAGCAGTTGGATAGCCTTGATGCTGCCGCAACCGATCCTGAGATTCTGCGAGTTGCGTTCGCATATCGCGGAGCGGAGCATGAGGTCGGCTGGGAAGATGCCGGCATGGATGACTCACCTAGTTCGATTCCTCAGATATGTAAAGCCGACGACCTACTAGGACTGGGCGTACCACGACAAACCGTTGAGCGGGTCAAGGACCTAGCGAAACAGCTCGGTCGTCACTCGCCAAAGCCGGACGACCTAGATGCAAAGATCATCATTGATGCGGACTTGGCGATTTTGGCCTCACCGCCGCAGCTGTACCGCAAGCTTCTGGAGGGTCTGCGCGGCGAGGTGCCGTTTATGGACTCAGAGGACTTCCTTCGGCGACGTCGCCGCGCTATAAAGCGCCTTCTCGCACGTCAGCATGTGTTCTTCTCTCCGGTCGGAAGACGGTGGGACACAGTCGCCAGGGAGAACCTTGAGGCGGAGCTCAACTCAATCGAGGCGCGACTTTCCAGCGACGATGACGACAGCGAACCGCTACCCGCGGACGAGGAACAGTCGGACACCGTCGTAATCCGCCATTCCCTTCGGTCACCGGCCAGGGTCGTGCCGACAGAAGAAGAGCTAGCGGGCGCAAGCGAGAGCAGTCTGGAATCCGCAGACCCGGGAAAAGACGGAGTGGACCGCGAGGAGGAGGGCGACCGACCGGACAGGCCAGGTCGCCAAGACGCGGTGAACTACGAGGAAGAGGATGACCAGCAGAACCAGCCAGATCGCGAAGACGATCTGGCGAGCACCTCGACGCTGGAGCTTCTCCCCGACATCTTCGACTCGATCCGCCACCACAAGGACTAGGCGCCGCAGTAACTACCGCTTACCCGACACCCTCCGCTCGATCTACCACCCATCGGAACCAGACCACTCTTCGATCCACGACCACCAGCGTTGAGCGCCGCGTTGGCGCGGCCACATTAACGGAGCTACTTAGTCCGTCGTTCGACACGGAAGGACAACGTTGATCCGCCAGAGCACGTCTGACTCCCGATCCCGACAGTCAAAAGCTGACACTATCTCGCGTTGGATTCGATCCACAGACGGTGTCCCACAGGCACCGTTCCCCTCTGGAAAAGCTTCATAGTTGCAATACGTAAACGCCGGAACAGAACCAAATTGGAGGAAAGACAATGACCGTATACCAGGTGGATTCGGAACAACTGGCCATAGCTTCAGGGAACGTAGTGCAGAGCGCGGAGGCTATTCGAGGATCAGTGGCGGGGATGATGACACAGCTTCAAGCTCTCGAAGGAAGCTGGGTTGGGACGGCTTCAAACTCCTTTCAGGAGCTAATCTCCAGGTGGCACACAACGCAGCTACAGGTGGAGGACTCCCTTACCGCGATATCGAGCGCACTAACGCAGGCGTCCTCCTCGTACGCGGAGGCCGAGGGAGCAAATACGGCAATGTTCACGGGATAGTCGCCCGGAACGTGACAACGACCCTCGGAATGCAGAGCGAATCAATACTCACGGAATAGCCCACCGGACCCCTCCTCATACGGTTTGTAGCCAGACAAGAATCTGCCCGACGGAGAATCCAGCCGAAAACTGTTTATCAGACCCAAATTTCTTGAGTGGCGTCGGACGGGCGGCCAGAATCCGGGGTCTCAACGACGGTTTGGGCGTCGAGACCCCGGATTGTGGCAACCAAGCCCTAAACTCCTGCATTTCAGCGAGACCCACACGATCGCAGCCAGCCTGGGCCATGACAACCGAACGCTAACTACTGCATTGCAAGTGAAACCCGCACGATCGCAGCCAGCCTGGGCAACAGCAACCGAACGCTAACTCCTGCATTGTGACAACATGCAGGGGTTAGCGAGCAAGACAAAGGGTGGGGACCCCCGGATAAACCGGTCGGGCACCCACCCTTTGCTTGGGACCAATTGTCCCTTTTGTCTCTTGGGCTAGGTATCGGCCTAGTACATGCCACCCATGTCGTCGCCACCTGGCATTGCCGGAGCCGGAGGCTCAGGCTTATCAGCGATAACGGCTTCGGTAGTCAGGAACATCGACGCAATCGAGGCAGCGTTCTGCAGCGCGGAACGGGTTACCTTGACCGGGTCGGCAACGCCCTGCTCAAGCAGCTTGCCGTACTCGCCGGTTGCGACGTTGAGGCCCTCACCGTCAGGCAGGTTCGAGACGCGCTCGACAACCACGCCACCCTCAAGACCAGCGTTCCGCGCAATCTGACGAAGCGGCTCAGCAACGGCCACCTTGACGATCGCAACGCCGGTTGCCTCGTCACCCTCAAGCTTTACCTTGGGCAGTGCGCGGGCAGCAGCCTCAATAAGAGCAACGCCACCACCGGCGACGATGCCCTCTTCAGACGCGGCGCGAGCGTTACGAATCGCGTCCTCAATACGGTGCTTGCGCTCCTTCAGTTCAACCTCAGTTGCAGCACCGGACTTGATGATCGCGACGCCACCGGCCAGTTTCGCCAGGCGCTCGTTCAGCTTCTCTTTGTCGTAGTCAGAATCCGAGTTCTCGATCTCAGCACGGATCTGCTTGATGCGTGCGTCAAGGGATTCCTTGTCGCCAGCACCGTCAACGATGGTGGTCTCATCCTTGGTAACAACGACCTTACGGGCGCTGCCAAGGGAGTCGAGATCAGCGGTCTCAAGAGAAAGGCCAACGGTCTCAGAAATAACCTGAGCACCGGTCAGGATCGCGATATCCTGCAGCATCGCCTTGCGACGGTCACCAAAGCCAGGAGCCTTGACAGCGACGGACTTGAAGATGCCACGAATCTTGTTGACGACCAGGGTTGCCAGGGCCTCACCCTCGACATCCTCAGCGATGATCAGCAGCGGCTTGCTTGTGTTCATAACCTTCTCAAGCAGCGGCAGCAGATCCTTGATCGAGGAGATCTTACCCTCAACCAGCAGGATGTAGGGGTCCTCAAGAACCGCTTCCTGACGCTCGGTGTCAGTCACGAAGTATGCGGACAGGTAACCCTTGTCAAAGCGCATACCCTCGGTGGTCTCGAGTGTGGTGTCGAAGGAGTTAGTCTCCTCGACGGTCACAACGCCCTCGGCGCCAACCTTCTCAAATGCCTCTGAGATAAGCTTTCCGATTTCCTCATCATTCGCGGAAATCGAAGCTGTCGCAGCGATCTGGTCAGCGGTCTCGATGGGGGTCGAAGATGCGTGAAGCTCGGCAACAATCGCGTCAACCGCAGCCTCGATGCCTCGCTTGATCGCCAGCGGGTTTGCGCCCGCGGCAACGTTACGAAGACCCTCGTTAACCAGCGCCTGCGCCAGAACGGTTGCCGTAGTGGTGCCGTCGCCAGCAACGTCATCAGTCTTCTTGGCAACTTCCTTGACCAGTTCTGCACCGATGCGCTCGTAAGGATCCTCTAGGTCAATCTCCTTAGCGACGGAGACGCCATCCTTCGTGATTGTGGGTGCGCCCCACTTCTTGTCGATAACTACGTTACGACCGCGCGGACCCAGGGTGACCTTCACCGTGTCAGCCAACTGGTTCAGGCCGCGCTCCATGCCACGACGAGCTTCCTCGTCATATGCAATGATCTTTGCCATTTGATCTATTCCTTCCGCTTCTTGCGGTCAGGGCTCACGGTGCCCGCGACGGACGAATCTTACGCGCAGGGCTTTCCAGCGCTCCGACTCTCACCAATGAACCGGGTTTCTTTCACTCGACCGGGTCGAGTGCTAACACCAAGTTTGGCACTCTCGATGTTCGAGTGCAAGACGAGGAAAGATCACACCCGCGCCACACTCCGCCCAGAAGCGACCAGGCTAACCGGCTGTCGCGAGAATAACGACAATATCGAGCTCTCCTGTTACCGCGGCATCCTCCAGGACCGTCGGAATTCCTAGGACCTCTGCGACTTTGGCAGCGGTTGGTTGCAAACTCGCATCCCTGAAGTAGACGGCGCTCTGAGTCCAGCCAGCGTCAGCGGCGTTGTCAGCCCAAGCATTGGTAAACCCGGCCTCAGCCAGCCGCACCTGATTTTGAGCGGCGAACCCCTCTACACCCGAAGCGTTGAGAACTGCGATGGAGGCTTCCATATTGGCCGCGACTTCGGCCGGTTTCTCCTCAGCAGGCTTTTCTTCCTCCGCCTCTTCGGCCTCGGCTGGATTATCCGGGGCGCCTGTTGGGCCATCCTCCGGTAGCGGCGCAATCGGATTTGTGGATTGACTCGATTGTTCTTGCTCGGACTGCCCGGCGACGGGTGGAACCTCAATATCGGTTCCGCGTCCCTTGATCAGTTCGGTCGCCCCCCATGCCAGTAGGGGAACGATAATGAGGACCAGCAAGAACGGCAAGACAGTCTGCCACGGCGACTGCTGCTTGCGGTGGACCCCAACCGGGGCATCGTCGGGCAAATCGTCGAACTCGTCGTAAGGGTATTGAGCACTCACGTGGACAGCCTACCGCGTAGAGACCAAAGGACCGATTATCCCACGGCGGTTAGTACGCTTAGAGCATGCCTACTGCAACGTTGCCCCCACTTTCAGAAGTCATCGATCCAGGCTGGGCGCGTGCCCTGGAACCCGTCGAACCTCAGATCCGAAAGATGGGACAGATGCTCCGCGAGGAAAACGCCGCAGGAAAAAGATTCCTTCCTGCGGCCCGAAATATCCTAAGAGCCTTCAGTTACCCGTTTGACCAGGTCAAGGTACTGATTGTCGGGCAGGATCCGTACCCAACTCCAGGTCATGCCGTCGGCCTATCATTCTCGGTTGCCCCCGGCGTCGATCTTCCGGCGTCGCTGCGCAACATCTATCAGGAGCTGGGGGAAGACCTCGGCTGTCCGCCTCCGCCCAACGGTGATCTCACCGGCTGGGCCGAGCAGGGAGTCTGCCTACTAAACAGGGTTCTCACCGTCTCACCCGGCGCTCCGGCTTCGCACCGCGGACGCGGTTGGGAACAAGTGACCCAGCAGGCGATTGATGCCCTTGTCGCCAGGGACGAGCCCCTTGTCGCGATTCTTTGGGGCCGTGACGCAGCGGGGCTAAAACCTCTGCTCGGTTCGACCCCGGTCATTGAGTCTCCTCACCCGTCGCCGTTGTCGGCCTATCGGGGCTTCTTTGGGTCGCGTCCATTCTCAAGAGCAAACCAACTTCTGGAAGCGCAGGGAAGCGCGCCAGTCAACTGGTGCCTGTGACGTCAGAGTCACGCAACCCAACTCGCACAGCGTGACTGAAGGGTCTGGACTGCGGCTGCGGCAATCTCGGAGTCACCCGACCCAACCCGCACAACATGGCACCTATCTGGCAGGCCAATGTTCGCGACTTTGACTCAGATCGAGTGATCGAGTTCCTGGCCATTCGGTTCGCTGAACTCATCCAACTCATCGAATTCACCCGGTTCGTCTGACTCGTCGATCAAATCGGCGTACCCAGACAGGACCTCATCACCGGGTCCAGAGATCAGCACTGCCTCGTCCCTCTTCGCGGGAAGAACGCTCTTCAAGTAGGACTGGATAACCTCGGGCATCGGCACATCCCGGTTTTGGTTCTGCGAAAGATACCAACGATGCTCCAAAAGTTCGTGGAATACCTGCGCCGCCTCAAGCTTGGAACTCAGTTCTGGTGGAATGGACTGCATCACCGGTTCAAACACATCGTTCATCCAGCGGTGCGCCACCTGCTCACGGCTGAGGTGACCGAGGTCGTTTACCGCCCGATATGTCTCTAGATCCTCAAGCATTCTGCGGGCCTGTAACTCTTGCGCATCTATGCCAGTTAGCCGCATCAGCTGGCGATGATAGTGTCCAGCATCGACGACCTTGGGTTGAATAACCATCCGATCGCCCTCAGGTTCGGAGGTGATGCTGAGTTCACCAACGCTAAAACCGAGTTCGGCGAGCCGATCAATTCTCTCTTGAACTTTCCAGCGTTCGTCTGCGCCAATGCGCTCCGGACCCGTCAGTTCGTTCCACAACTCGTTATATCGGCGAACCAGTCGATCACCGATATGAATGACATCCTCGTCCTCATCCAGAAACTCGCCCGCCTGCAAGTCCATGAGCTCGCCGATGATGTTGGTTCGCGCCAAATCTAGATCATATTCTCGCTGCCCATCGGTGAGCTTCGTCTGCATGTCTCCTGTCTCCGCATCAACCAAGTAGGCGGAGAACGCTCCCGCGTCACGGCGGAACAGGGTGTTCGAGAGCGACACGTCACCCCAGTAGAAGCCCAACAGGTGCAATCGAACCAAAAGAACTGCGAGAGCATCAAGTAGCCGATTGACAGTTTCGGGGGTCACATGACGACTAAACAGCGCGCGATAAGGTAGCGAGAACTGAAGATGTTCGGTGACAAGGACCGCATTCAACTCCTCGCCATGAGCATCGTGGCGTCCCGTGATCACAGCGGTGGGATGGACCGACGGTGCATCAATCCTTGCAAGGTCCCGGAGCAGTTCATATTCCCGGTAAGCCACAGTCTCACCGATCTCTTTTACGGCGATAACTCGACCCGCCAAATTGACGAAGCGCACCACATGCCTTGAGATGCCTCGGGGCAACGCGGCCAGGATGTCCTCCGGCCACTCTTCCAGCGGTACTTCCCATGGCAGGTCGAGGAGCGCTGGATCAACGCCAACGGCAGTAATTTGTAGCGACTGCGACACAGTTTCTCCTCAAAAGAGCTCAAATACGAGTGTTGGGTGGCACCCGTAGGTACCACCCAACCACATCACAGGCCAGGCCTGATAACTCCCGAGAACTTAGGAGGGAAGACGCTCACCGGTTGCCTCGGAGAAGACGTGCTCCTGGCCCTCGATAATCTCAACATGCATAACGGAGCCGGCCGACGGGGCGCTGTTCGGAGCGACACGCACGACAAACTGCTGCGAAGGCACACCAGCAACAGCATCCTTGTCGTCGACACCTAGCAGGTGTCCGTAGACGTAGGCGTCAGAGCCGAGTTCCTCAACCAGGTCTACCCCAATCGGGATGGTGTACTTGGCATCCTCAGCAGCACGCTTCAGACCCTCTGGACGGAAGCCGATTACAATCTTGCCGTCATCCTCAGGGGTGAGCGCATCAAGAGTGGCGCGGCTCAGCGGAACCTTAGCGCCCGCAAGAACCGCAGCGTCTCCGTCAACGGTGAAGGTCGCCAGGTTCATGGCCGGCGATCCGATGAAGCCCGCGACAAACTTGTTAGCTGGCTCTTCGTACATATCACGCGGGGTACCGACCTGCTGCAGAATACCGTCTTTCATGACAGCAATACGATCACCCATGGTCAGAGCCTCAGTCTGGTCGTGAGTGACGTAGACGGTGGTTACACCGAGTGAACGCTGTAGCGAGGCAATTTGCGTACGGGTCTGAACGCGGAGCTTCGCGTCCAGGTTCGACAGCGGCTCATCCATGAGGAATACCTGTGGCTTACGAACGATGGCTCGACCCATCGCGACACGCTGCCTCTGCCCACCAGACAGAGCCTTAGGCTTGCGATCAAGGTAGGGCTCAAGGTCAAGAATCTTGGCCGCCTCAAGGACGCGCTCGTTGATCTCCGCCTTCGGACGACCAGCAATCTTCAGGGCGAAGCCCATGTTGTCACGCACGGTCATGTGCGGGTACAGCGCGTAGTTCTGGAAAACCATCGCAATATCGCGGTTCTTTGGCTGAACGTTGGTGACGTCGCGGTCACCGATAAGAATGCGACCCGAGTTAACATCTTCAAGGCCTGCAAGCATACGAAGCGAGGTGGATTTACCACAACCGGAAGGACCAACCAGAACCAGGAACTCTCCGTCCCCAACTTCCAGGTTTAGCTTGTCAACAGCCGGGTGATCCGAACCCGGGTAGATTCGGGTAGCGTTGTCAAAAGTTACACTTGCCATTTTATTTTCCTCCACCGGCAGGTACGTGCCGGACGATCCGTTGTAGAGATTGATTTTGAACGACACCGCTGCCGCCCAGGCCCAGCCTGTTCTTCTCTGAACCCTTGGGAAGCCTAACACGGCTCAGAGTCAATGGAACCCTAGACTTATGGAATGAGACCTGAAACCTCCACTCCACCGCCCCCGAGTTCATCGGGTGGATGGGTTGGCGGTTATCACCTGATTGAACCAATTGGCTCAGGAGGGTCTGGAACCGTGTGGCGGGCAACGGATGAGGGGGGTGCCACGGTGGCACTGAAACTACTTCACCCCTCCCTCGCCCACACAGATGCAGCCAGGCGAAGGCTACTGCGCGAAACCCGCCTAGTGAACAGCGTCAAAGGGGACGGAGTCGCTCGCGTGCTCGACATTGAGATCGATGCCTTCAGCCCTTTCGTTGTCACGGAACTGATCGAAGGGCCGACCCTTGAAGCGTCGGTGAAGGGTGAGGGCACTGAGAACCAGGGTAAGGGCGACCCATTCGACGCCGAAGAACTCGCGGCCCTGGCCGCCAATCTGGCGGGAATTATCGACCGCATTCACTCGGCGGGAATCGCTCATCGCGACCTAAAGCCCTCGAACATTATCCTCAGCGACGACGGTCCGGTGCTCATTGACTTCGGGATCGCGCAGGGCGAGGGAGACGCCCGACTAACCACCACTGGCGGACTACAGGGAACGCCGGGCTACGTCTCACCGGAGCTGCTACGCGCGTCGGACCCTGACGCCGAGAACTGGAAACGCGGGGATTGGTTTGGCTGGGCCGCCGTGCTCTGTTTTGCTGCGACGGGACGACATCCATTTGGCTCAGGAAACACCGAAGCGGTTCTGCACCGCGTCTTTACGGGCGAGGTTGACGTCGAAGGGCTCCCCCTGCGCCTCGGCGCCATATTCGCGCGCGCTTTGGGACCCGACAGTGGGAACCGGCCTACCCCGGAGGAGCTCATTGCCGAACTGGATAGCAACCCTTGGGATGAGGGAAGCCAGACTACGCTCCTCACCGGCGGAGGCGAGCCTTTCGGCGAAACTCAAGTGCTCGGTTCGCAGCCCACTCAAGTTCCAGACCTGACACTCCCGGTCTCCATCCCAGCACACTGGCGAACTACCAGCACGCCGGTGGCCCAGGTCAGCCCAACATCTCCCGACCGCGCTTCCCTCCCCTGGCAAACTCCTGGGACCCGACCGGCTCAAGCGGACCAATTCCCGACCTCAGGGCCCCAGACACAGCCTTCGTACCGGGGTCAGCCCTCCTTCCAGGACTCGATCCCGCAGTCCTCGTACGAGGGCGCCGCAGATCCAGGACTCTCAGGGGCCGAGTTCTCGTGGCTTCAGAACATGCAGTACCGCCATCCACGCCCAAAGTCTGCACCTCTGCTCTCTGCTTTGTTACTGGGCCTGTTTGCCTGGGTGGGCGCGTTAGCAGGGTCTGGATGGCTGGCGCTTCCCCTCGTGCTGCTTCTCGTCGGTGCGATGGCAGGACGGGTCGAGGAGGGGATTGCGCAGCGACGGGAAACGCATGGAGGACCGCGCCCCTCGGACCCGACAGTCGCGGCAGCCGCCTCCCCCTGGTACTTACTACTGTCCGTCGCAACGTTGGTTCCGGGAGTAGCCGCCGGAGTCCTCGCTTTCCTGCTGAGCGGATCGGTTGGAGAGGTGATTGTTCAGGCTGCGGCCAGAACGCCGGTAGACGGACTCAGCTTCTGGCGATGGGCCTCCGGCGCCCTCGAATCGCAAAGACCGGATCTGCTTGTGCTTGGCGTGGCAACCTGGCTCGGCGTGATCGTAGCGTGGGCAGTGCCCTGGTCGCAGTGGGCAAGGATGGGTCTTTCTCGCTGGTTCACATTCGCTGCGCCGGGTCGCATCGCAAGGGGAATCTGGGGATTGGGGATGCTTGCCCTCGTCCTAGTGTTGATGAGCGTCGCGGTCGTCGGTGGCCCAAGGTAGCCGCGAAAGCGTGATGATTGCCCCGTTCAAGAACTGGCACCTCGACGGTAAAGTGGAGCGAGTACAGGCGCCCTTTGCTGATAAGCAGCGACTGATAGGAAGCTAATGGCTAAGAAGAAGACTCAGGCCCAGTCCACCGACGTCCGCAAGAAAGCGCAGGAAATGCGCGAGGCACAGCGCAAGTCGGAGATCCGTACACGCAACATAATCATCGGGGTTGTTTCCCTGCTCGTAGTCGCGATCGTTGTAGCGATCGTCATGATTATCGTGAATCGACCCGGCGCGGGGGACAACGCCGAAGGCTTGCCAGAACAGTTCCGAAACGGTGAACCAATCGTCGTGAGTGCCGAGGGCGTTCGCGCTGGAACGACTGAGCAAGTTGACGGCCAACTTGAGTTCTATTTTGACTACACCTGCGGTGGCTGCGTTGCGCTTGATTCCGCCGTTGGTCCTGACCTGTTCGCAGCAACGAGTGCTGGTGATCTGACGCTGTCCCTGCGGACCGTAATGACGCACAATGCACCCTTCAACCTGGCGGCGACCGCGGCCGCGGTCCAGGTTGCAGCCAACGACCCGACGAACTTCGAGGCATTGCACCAGGCGCTGGTCGACTTCTCGTATAAGTCGATGGTTGACCAGGACACAACCGTTCTGAACAACCTTGAGAACTCAAAGACGAAGGTGGCGGAGATCGCCGCGCAGGTCGGGGTTCCACAAGCAGTCATCGATAGTTTCGACACGGACGCTGCACAGGCGTACCTCGATGCAAGTTCGACTGCGTGGAGGGCCAGCACGGCGGAGGGGCGAACAAGCCTTACCTCGCCTGAGATGGTTTACAACAAGGTCCGTCTGACTCCTGCGGGCGAGACTGGGGCGGATATTTACCAGTCGATCCTGAGTCAGATCAAGGAGATTTCGGAGAGCTAGCCTCTGCTAGGCCTTGGCTTAGGAACATCTGCCAGAGTGGCCCGTACGTCCGAAGCTCATCAGGGCTTTTCCGTCGCGCCGACGCCACTCTGGCAGATACACCCGGTTCGGACGGTGACAGTCAGGGAAGGTCCACCCCGCCGCAGTCCAACGGGTCGTTTTGACGGGACCGTGCCTTATTAGGGATGATTGTTCCCGCGCCGCTTTAGCTCAGTTGGTAGAGCAGCTGTCTTGTAAACAGCAGGTCATCGGTTCGAGTCCGATAAGCGGCTCCGCAAACAGGCTCTGACCTGGGACTCCGGTTCTGGGTCAGAGCCTTTTTGTGCCCAAAATAGCCCCCACTTTCATTTCGACACCTCTGTCCACAGGGCACCCAAGGCTGCTCTTGTGACTGTCGGTCATCTGTGGGAGGGTTACTCACACCCGATGCCGTCGCCGTCCCGGTCCAGGTGCGTTCCGTAGCCCGGGCTGCCCGCATAAACGGGAGCGGCACCAGCGGCTCGAGCAGCACTGCAGTTCTTGTAGTAGACGTTTTCGGTCGCCTGCTGCTCTGCAACTCTGACTGCTTCTGCTTCCGCTGCAACCCTTGCTGCCTCCTGCTCAGCAGCTACGCGAGCTGCCTCTTCTTCCGCAGCCACACGCGCTGCTTCTGCTTCCGCTGAAGCTCTGGCGGCTTCTTCCTCAGCCTTCTTCTGAGCTTCCGCTTCTGCTTCTCGTTTAGCAGCCTCCGCAGCGGACTGAGCCTCTTCTTCCGCGACGTCACTATCAGCGAACCGGTGGATCGTACTGCTCTGCTGCGTGGCTGGCTCAACCAACTCGTCTTCGTCCGTGCACCCCGCGACCAACGACGAGATCAGGAATAGAGGAATTACAGAAAGAATGAGTTTACGCTTCATTGCGCCCCCTTTGACATATCTCAGTATGTGGCGGCGCTATGCGGATTTCAATTTGAGAACCTCTAGAGCTTTCTTCCGCAGCGACTCCATGCCGATCGCGGCCTCGTCCTGCGCGAGCACGAGGTCCGCAAACAACACGTCCACGATCACTTGGTCCCTATCCATGCCCCAGCATGCCGCAAGCGACACGGTCGCGGGAGGGTCGAGGGGCAACCTGTGGATAAATGAGCCTACTTCCCCCTACTTTCCCCACATTCAAACGCAACGACTGCGACCCGATGAGACACGACCAAGACACGGAACCGGCGGCCATCTGCGCAGCGAGACAGGGTGAAACACAACAGGGAAGTGTGTGGCGTCCGGTTTGGTACCAGCAGGTCATCGGTTCGAGTCCGATAAGCGGCTCCAAGGTTCCAGTAGTCCCGCACAGGCTGATTCTAGCCAATCGTCTAGCCATGCGAAACATTTTCACGCCGCGTAGCGCCCGCGCGCCAGCACGCGCCGATAAGCTCTCACTGTCTCCATCAGGATCTCTCACTAGCCGCATCGGGATATCGAGCAGATTCCCTCCAGCTCACAAGCTGCCAAAGTCTCGCAACGTTGTAGGCAACAGCTCCCACTCCCAGAAGTTCTCGGTCTGGAGGGAAATCAAGTCTAGGTGGGTCGTATCCACGCCGTCACCGCCCACTCACCGTTCCAGCTATCTAACATATGATATTTAGTGCAGGTTGCGGGCTGTAGGAATGTGCCCGTTCGCCCCGTAACCATCGGCCCGAAGTTGCATTGATCAGGCACAAGACCTAGATTCGCACTAGTTTCCCGAAGAGGAGGGTTATGGCACGCCGACTGGCACCCGATGAAAGACGCGACCTCATACTGCGCCAAACGCGGCAAATGATTACCGAAGAGGGGACTGGAGGACTCAGTTTCCGGGCAGTTGCACGCTATTGCGGGATGAGCGCCCCCGGCGTATTGCACTATTTTGACGGCCTAACCCCCCTACTCGAAGCCGTTCTGGACCAGCGCGAAGAAGAAGAGCGCGCGGCCTTCCTCGCGGCGATTCCCGATAATCCCACACTGCTGGAATGGGCGGACACGGTTGTAAAGGTTTCAATGTCCAGGGCAAAGGAGAACCGCAGCTTCGACATCATGGAAGCACAGGCCTTGGGCTCTCCGGAACACCCTGCTTACGGATGGTATGCACGAAAGTCCCGACATCTTGACGAGACGATTGAGCTAGCCAAGAAAGACTATCCTCGTGACCCCGAGGCAGTGCTCACTGTGCTCGGAACGGTTGTTGACGGCCTCCGCTTTAGCTGGATACGCTCGACCGAAATCTCGGACTACGCATCAGACTGGAAGCAGGTGCGTGACACCGTCTTCGCTGGGTTCGAACAGTACCGGGCATAACTAGCAGCTAAGGCGGCTTAGCGGCCAAAGGATTGACCGGCCTCTCGTTGTCCATCACCCAATAGATATTAAATCTATCAGGTAATAGATTGCCGTCATGACACTATATAGATGCGGTTCCACAGAGCTTCAGGACGGCCGGCATCTGCTCAACGTGACAGACACCATCCGCACCGACGAATCGAATCACCTGGCCGACCTCGCATTCGCGAACGTAGAACCCCGGGCCTAGTGATCACCGACATTCCAACCGGAGGTGAGGACCTCGAGCCCTCCTCTACCTCTTGATGGACTGTGTGACCGTAAACTTTGAGTTGCGTCCCAACTGTTTAGTCGGACCAACCATGCGCTCAAGGCTTCTTCGATGCGGAAGGTGCGAGTTGAAGACTGTCAACATGATTCCTCCGGGCTTCAGGACTCTCGCTGCATCCGCGAATAGTAGTTCCGAAAGTTCAGTCGAGACGGCCGCGTCCGAGTGAAACGGAGGATTGCAAACAATCAGATCAAGACTGTGATCGGCCTGTTGAGACAGCGCGTTGTCCTGGCGCACCTCCCAATCGCCGTCGGGCACATTCTTTCTCAGAGTGGCTTGCGCGGATTTCACCGCCGCGGCTGAGCGATCTGTCGCAATCACGTGGCAGCCCGTGCTTAAGCCGAGGGGACGGGACCGGACAAGGACAGTCGCAAGCACACCAGTCCCACAACCCAGATCTGCAGCGACTAATTGGCTCTCCGGTCTTGGTTCGGGAAGCGTCCTGATGAAATCAATCAGGAACCGGGAGCCATGATCTACCTTCCCCGAAGCAAACGATCCCGGGACAGAGCAGACCCAGAGGTCCAGGTCGCGGTCGTAGGTCTCGGCGAAAGCGTCTGTAGCATCCGGTCGAGGTAGTCGCAGGTTTGATGCAAACAACACCCTAGACTTCTGGCGCGCACGCGACGCAGAGACATTGGAGAAGAACCTTTCTAAGACCTGGTTCATCGCCTTGGTCATATGTTTAGTACGCCCACCCGCATAGACCCGAACATCTTTAGCAGCGTAGGCCGCAACCAGCCGAATCCAGTGCTCAAACTGATCCAGATCCTTGGGAAGCTGAATCAGCACTACCCGAGCATCCGTGAGCAAAGATGAGTCAAGTGGGTAGCCCGTGAACTCACGGTCAGCAAGAACCGCCTCCACCGCAGGCGAACCGGCGGACCCCTCGCTGACCCGAGGCTCACCGTCCACCGGGCGACCCATAGGCCTGCCCTCTGCTTGCGCTCCTTCCGTCGCGGCTTCGTTCCCGAGCCATCTCTTTATTTGGACTCCGTTTCCTACGGCCTCACCCACAGGGCCGCCCTCTGCAGGAGGAGGCATCTCGTCCAGAGTTGAGCGATCGGAGCCGATACGCGCATGCGTTCCAGAACCACGCAGAGCCTCCTCGTTCGCCGCCAGAGCTAGTTGTCCGGCGAAGGAGTCCTGGTGAACCCGCACTCCGGTCGCGCCGAGAGAGAGCGTAGCAAGGGTTAGGGCTCCGTATCGATCACCAATGATTACCACAGAACCGGGTGCCGCACTGCGGATAGTCGGCGCAGCCAGGTCGATAAGCAAGCGGTCAGTCGCGTCAGAGGCACACAGGTTCTCAGCCTCAGCATCGGGCCAACGCCGAAGGAGTTGATAGGGAAACTCCACACGCTCTATTTTGTCTTGTTTGTCGACCATGACCCAAGGGTAAGTCGCCGAGAGACGCAGACCCGAAAGGAGCTGGGGCCCAATATCTGCCATGGTGGCCATTCTTCATCCGAAACGATGCGGTGTACGAGGAATAGCGGGCCGCTATAGCAGATACTCTGCCGTGAGGGTGGGGTGCAGTGGGCTGAAAGCCCACAATATCTGCCGGCGTGGCCGCTCCTCGTCCGAGACCATGCCGTTTCCGAAGGACAAACCGGCCCCACTGGCGGATAATCGCGCAACGCCTATCCTCGCCACCAGTGGGCCAGATCACTCTTGACAAATTGTAGGGTACCCTTTGTATTCTGTTCACAGGGTACCCGTCGAACGGGCCCCATTCGGACTTGAATAAATCAAGACTCTTACCAGAAAGGATTCCACTGTGAATCAGGAACTAAACGAAAAAATGATGCAAACTATTGGACTACTGCGATACCAACGCAGGCAGGCACGCAGAGCAAGTGATGTAAGGTCCGACCCGTCGCAGGGGCAAGGCCGAGTGCTCGCAGCCCTGAAACTTCAAGACAAGATCGCTACCAAAGATCTTGCCTATGTGCTGGGACTGCACCCCGCGTCGCTAAATGAGACATTGGCAAAGCTGACCAAAGAAGGGTACATAACCCGCGAGCAGTCTCCAGAAGATGGCCGCGTCATGCTAGTCAAGCTGACCGACAAAGGACGTGCCCTGCAGCAGCAAGGACACCCTTCGCCTCTTGGCAATGTGTTCGATTGCCTCGATCAGTCAGAGCAAGCAAACATGGCAGGCTACCTCGACCGAGTAAATGCCGCTCTGAAGAATCAACTTGGCGTCGACGAGGACTTCGACCCCTCTGCCCTGCGCCGACACGGACATGGTCGAGGAGACCACGGACCCGGCTCTGATCATGACCGTCGTCACCAAGATGGAGAACATGGAGGTAGGGGCGGACGTGGCCCTCATGGCGAAGGCAGACGCCGCGGTCCTCGCGGAGACGATCGAGGGCGAGGCCGACGCGACGATCGAAATCACGGTCCTCACCGAGGGACTGGACCGGGTGGATTCCCTCCCGAAGATTTCCCCCAGAACGGCACTGATCCCGAGAACTAACATCGAGCATTCCCCGAACCGAATATCTCCAAAGCGCCACTGCGAGCCTCACCGAGGGACAGGACCGGGCGCCATGCCCCCCGTTTTCGTGTTGGGTCCCGACCGTTTCGCAACATCCAGCACGAGAATCCGATGGCCCTGCACCGCCGCAACCTCAATCCGAGTTCCCGCCACGTCCACCTCATCCCCCACCTTTGCGAGGCGCCCGAGCCTCTCTAAGACGTAGCCGGCAGCGGTCTCGTACTCTCCATCTTCTAGTTCAACCCCGGTAACTTCCTGAAACTCCTCAATCGTGAGTCCAGCATTA
Source organism: Actinomycetaceae bacterium MB13-C1-2 (assembly GCA_035621235.1). NCBI lineage: Bacteria > Bacillati > Actinomycetota > Actinomycetes > Actinomycetales > Actinomycetaceae > Actinomycetaceae bacterium MB13-C1-2. The sequence goes on along the minus strand of CP141731.1, from coordinate 1,182,333 downwards.
ACCCTGAGAATGCCTTCGCTCGTCCTCATAAAGAGCGGCACGTTCGGATCGTACTCGTCGCGAATTTCCCCAACTAGCTCCTCGACCAAATCTTCGAGAGTAATGATGCCGTCCGTGCCGCCATACTCATCCACCACCACGGCGATATGCATTCCTTCGGCACGCATCTGTGTCAGCACCGGTAGCACGCGATTGGTGGCGGGAAGTAGCAGGACCTCTCGCATCAGGCTTCTAACGCGCTGTTCCTCGGAAGCTCCCAGAAGATCACGCACGTGCAGAAATCCGAGCACATCGTCGAAGTTCTCTCCCACAACCGGGTAGCGCGAGTACGGTGCATTTAGGATCACCTCACGCGCTTCCCCAACAGTCAGATCCGCCGGCATAAAGGTCACACTTGGACGAGGCGTCATGACTTCTTCCAGTGTCCGGTCCCCGGTGTCCATCACGTCTGTGAGGATCTTCCGTTCATCGGGACTCAGCGATTGATGACCCGCAACGATAGTCCTGAGTTCTTCCTCAGTCATCTCCTCGCCGCGAGCGTCCGGGTCCCCGCCCAGTAGCCGTACCACTCCATTCGTCGAAACGGAGAGCAACCAGACGACCGGCCGCATTAGCCGCGCAAAGTAGTCAAGGGGTGGCCCGAGTAACTTGGCGACCTTCTCCGTGTACTGGAGCGCGATTCGTTTTGGAACCAGTTCGCCAAAAACCAATGAAAGGTAGGCGATGAACAGCGTCAGCAGAACAAGGGAAACTGTGGCGGCAACCGACTCGGACATTCCAATTTGCACCAGTAGCGGCGCGAAGTCCGGGGCCAGAGTTGCCGCACCGAACGCTGCGGAAAGAAATCCCATAACTGTGACGCCGATCTGAACTGCGGCGAGGAATCGATTGGGGTCCCGTGCAAGGGACGCTGTTCGAGCGGCGCGTCCCCCCTCGTTCTCCATGCGGTCGATCTGACCTTGGCGTAGTGACACAAGCGCCAGTTCAGTCGCGGCAAAAACACCGCCAATGAGCACAAAGACGACGACCAGCAGAATATTGAGCCAAGTATCTTGGTCCATCAGGCTGCTCGACATGTAGCCAGGAGGAACAGGGCGTCACTACAGTCATCGTCCATGTATTCCAGTGAATCGGGACTGGACCGCTACGTCAAGAAACCCATAAGAATTGACTCATGCGTAATTGCTGTCGCGCACGGAAGCCCATTCCCTTAACCTTTGTGACATGAGCGACACAAACATTCCGGCGACGACAAAGCTGTCAAATCGAGCCTACGAGGCTGAGCTACTTCACCTACAGGGCGAACTGGTGAAGTTGCAACGTTGGGTCAAAGAGAACGGTGAGCGAATAGTCATCATATTCGAGGGGCGCGATGCCGCTGGCAAAGGCGGAACCATCAAGCGCATCACCGAGTATCTTTCACCCCGCGTCGCCCGGGTCGCAGCTCTACCCGCACCAACCGAACGCGAGCAGACTCAGTGGTACTTCCAACGCTACATTGCCCACTTGCCGGCAGCGGGAGAGATTGTTTTGTTTGATCGCTCCTGGTACAACCGGGCGGGAGTTGAGAAGGTTATGGGCTTTTGCACCCCGAGGGAAAGCATGCTGTTTATGCGCCAGTGCCCCATCTTCGAACAGATGTTGATTGAGGATGGAATCCATCTTCGCAAGTACTGGTTTTCTGTCTCAGACAAGATGCAGTACAAACGATTTAGGAAGCGATTGGATGACCCGCTTCGACAGTGGAAGCTCTCTCCCATGGACCTTGAGTCGATCACCAGATGGGAAGAATACTCGCGTGCTAAGGACGAGATGATGGTCCATACCGACACCCCAACCTCGCCCTGGTTCCACGTGCACTCGGACTCGAAGAAGGCCGCGCGCCTCAATATGATTCACCATCTGTTGGACTCGTTGCCGTACGAGGAGCTTCCCTCGCCAGAGCCGATCATCATGCCTGAACGCCCCGAAGGGTTCGGCTACCGCAGGCCGTCCGTGTCTGTATCGAACTATGTCCCCGACTACGCCGCAACGATCAGAAAACCGGCACGAGGCACACCATTGCACGACACTGAGGACTAGACCCCTCCCGCCCAAACGCTCAGCAGTCCTCCCTTCGGGACGCGGCGAAAGAGAGCCTAAATCACCGTCGGCACAAGCGATCTTCACGGCGCCTAAGAATCCAAGACGGGTCCCGTCCGTCCAAGACCCTCCTAACCGCAGATACGCCGGGAACTAACCCTGCTCGGCAGCCCAAGCTGCGAGTCCCTTGTCCTCCGGGAGTCTCGCGTACAACGTCGCCTGAAACGCGTGGTAGAGGTCGGCTTTCCCAGGCCACGTAAACACCACGGGCTCGTTGTGTTCTCCCAGTTCGGGAAACCATCCTCCGTTAACGTGATCAACCAGGTTCTGGTCGGTCCACTCCCAGAGATCCACGTATGTTTGGCCATAACTAGGGTCATTGATCTCTTCGGCCAAATAACGCGCAGCACCAATTGCTTCGGCCGTTTCCCAGAAGTACTTTTCGCGAACTACCGGTGTCCCGTCCCAATCCACGGTGTAGCAGAAACCACCAGCGGGCATCCAGCCATCCTGAAAGGCACCGTTGAATAGGTTGGTTGCCGCCGCGACCATCCATGGTTCGTCCACGCCAAGCCCACGTAGTTGGAGGATCAGCTTGGACCACTCCAGCCAGTGTCCCGGCTGCGAACCGTATGGCCGGAAGGGGTGACGAGGCTCGTCTCGGTTGAACTCTAACGCTGGTTCCCACTGGTCGTCGAAGTGCTCAGGAAGGCGCCAAGCTCCCTCCTCAGGCGAAGCGGCGCGCCCAGCGATGAATGTTGCGATCCTCTTGGCACGTTCCAGGAACACTGCATTTCCGGAAGCCTCATACGCGGCCAAGTATGCCTCTGTCAGGTGCATGTTTGCGTTTTGGCCCCGATAGGTATCGAGCTCAGTGAAGGAACGATCGTAGCCCTCAACGCAGCGTCCCTCCTCCTCACGCCAATAGCGCTCAACAGTTTCCACTGCCCTGTCGAACAGCTCCGGTGCGCGGTCGAATCCAGCGACAAAAGCGGAAGATGCCGCTAGCAGCATCTGTGCCTGCCCATAGAGTTCCTTGCGATCTGAAGGATTTGCGCCGCCTACTGTCGCATAGAAACCGCCGTATTCAGAGTCCCACCCGTCTCCGTCGACATAGAAATCGAGACCGTGCTCAACGATCTCGGACGCACCTGGACGCCCGAGCAGGTGCGCGAGAGAGAAGCAGTGCAGCATCCTCGCTCCGAGCCAGAGCTGTGCCCCTTCTTCTTCCATCGGTTTGCCCACGTTGTCTAAGTACGCATACCCGCCAGACTTCAGACGAACGTTCGGCTGATAGAAATCAAGGAGTGCCTCCCGCTCGGCATCGAGCCAAGCGAGGTGGCCCCGATCCTCAAACGGGTTCTTACAATCCCTGTCACAACCGACAGCAACATTCTTGGACGACTGCTCCCCCATTTAGATCTCCCTTGACAAACGATCAACTCGACGATGTATACGTCGATTCTAGTGCCAACTAGAAATGGCTCTGTGGCACTGCGTGCGGGCTTGGCTGCAGAAACTGGTGTGTTCCGACGCGGCGCCGCCACCCGACTGCAATTCCCGCAATGCGCCCGATGGCCGATGAGGCAACCCACAATCCTCCGCCCGCGAGACCAGTCAGATACCCCGCAGCCACAGACAATCGAAACCACGCCAGCTAATTGGCTTAGATGTCCGGACGTACCGCCAGTTGATCCGTTTCCGGAACCGTTTCCGAAGACGCTAGAGTGGATTTGCTATCACGCTCATTGTGGGTTGAAATTGCGACGGCGCATTGCCCGGCGCAAGTGCTATAGGAAAGAAGTTGCTAGGAGACGTTCCATGACAACCGACCTCACGACAAATCTGTGTGGGTTCATTCGTGCAGCCTCAGGTAAGAGTTCACCGAACTCCACCCCCGCAGAGTTCTGGGAGGGCTTGTCGGCCTTCGTCGTTAATAGGATCGCAGATGACTGGGATTCGACCACGCGTCGATACCGACAGGGACGGCAGGAGCACTACTTCTCTGCCGAGTTCCTGGAAGGACGCGCCCTACTCAACAACCTAGTGAACCTGGGAATGCTGGACGAAGTTGCCGCAGCCGTCAAGGACTGCGGCCAAGACCTATCTGATGTTCTAGAAGCCGAACATGATGCCGCACTCGGCAACGGGGGTCTCGGGCGACTAGCAGCCTGCTTCCTAGACTCCTGCGCAACTCTAAACCTGCCGGTTACCGGTTATGGCATCCTCTACCGATATGGATTGTTCCGTCAGACCATCGACGATGGATTTCAGAACGAGCACCCGGACCCGTGGATGGAAGATGGTTACCCCTTCGTTATCCGCCGCGAAGAACAGGCGAAGTACATCAACTTTGCGGACATGAAAGTTCGGGCGATTCCCTACGACATGCCAATCGTTGGATACGGAACCAGGAACGTAAACACCCTGCGTTTGTGGAAATCGGAGCCAATTGAAGAGTTCGACTACGACGCGTTCAACTCCCAGCGCTTCACCGACGCCATCGTCGAACGTGAGCGTGTCGCAGACCTCTGTCGCGTTCTCTATCCGAACGACACGACGTACGAGGGTAAAGTGCTTCGCGTTCGCCAGCAGTACTTCTTTGTTTCGGCGTCCCTTCAGACCATTATCGAGGTCTATATGAGATCGCACGGCGATGACTTCTCGAAGTTCGGAGAGCTCAACTCGGTGCAACTCAATGACACCCACCCGGTACTTGCCATCCCCGAACTGATGCGACTGCTGATGGACGAGGAAGGACTTGGGTGGGACGAAGCTTGGCGAATTGTTCAGAGTACGTTTGCTTACACCAACCACACTGTCCTTGCCGAGGCGCTTGAAACCTGGGAGATTTCGATTTTCCAGCAACTGTTCCCTCGTATCCTTGAGATCGTCTTGGAGATCGACCGTCGGTTCCGCGAGGAACTCGGCAAGCTCAATGTCGACCCCGGCGTCATTGAATACATGGCCCCCGTGTCTGGCGGTCGTGTGCACATGGCATGGATCGCCTGCTACGCCTCGTTCTCTATCAACGGTGTGGCGGCGCTACACACGGAAATCCTCAAGCGCGACACGCTAAAGGATTGGTATGCGTTATGGCCGGAGCGCTTCAACAACAAGACCAACGGGGTAACCCAGCGAAGGTGGCTGAACAACTGCAACCCGAAGCTTGCGGAGCTTTTGACGCGTGAACTGGGATCGGATGCCTGGGTCACTGACCTCGACCAGCTGAAGACCTTGTTGCCGCTGGGTGCCAACGATGATCTGATGCGTGAGTTGCTTGAGATCAAAGCTGACAACAAGGAGCGGTTCGCGACTTGGCTAGAGCACCGTCAGGGCGACGTGATCCCGACGGATGCCATCTATGACGTGCAGATTAAGCGCCTGCATGAATACAAACGCCAACTCCTGAACGCCATGTACATCCTCGATCTGTACTATCGCCTGAAGGACAATCCGAAACTGGATGTCGAACCCCGCGTCTTCATCTTCGGGGCCAAGTCGGCTCCCGGATACAGGCGAGCCAAAGCGATCATCAAGTTGATCAATGAGGTCGGCCGCATCGTCAACGGCGATCCGGACATGAAGGGACGCTTGGCGGTCGTGTTCGTAGAAAACTACAACGTGACCCCCGCTGAGTACATTATTCCCGCCGCGGACGTTTCAGAACAGATTTCTACGGCCGGTAAAGAGGCCTCGGGCACCTCGAACATGAAGTTCATGATGAATGGGGCGCTGACCCTGGGAACGCTGGACGGCGCAAACGTTGAGATCCTTGAGGCGGTCGGGGAGGACAACGCGTATATCTTCGGAGCGAAAGAAGAGGAATTACCGGAACTGCGCAAGACGTACAACCCGCGAGAGAAGTATGAGACCGTACCGGGACTACGTAGAGTGCTCGATTCCTTTGTCGACGGAACTCTGCGGGACGGAGGCAACGGGGACTTCCATGATCTCTATGTCTCGTTACTCGATGGTTCATCCTGGGAGACTGCGGATACCTACTACCTATTGGGCGACTTCGCCTCATACCGCGAGATGCGCGACCAGATGGCAGCGGACTACCACGACGATCAGCTAGGTTGGGCTCGCATGTGCTGGGTGAACATCTGTGAGTCTGGGCGCTTCTCGTCTGATCGAACCATCCGCGACTACGCTGAACAGGTCTGGAAGTTGGAACCGGAGCCAATCGCCTAGCACCTTCCTAACCTCTCCCATTTGCCAATCACATCGGGAAGGCGACACGCGGCAAACTCGGCCGAGCAACACCCCTATCTGATTGGCAAGTCACGAACCAACTGGCGGGGCTAGAATCTGGACCCTGCTTGGCTCCTCGGTACCCCAATCAGATCGGGGCCTATTTCGCAGGTTTTGGCGGCGTGTCGCATCCCGATCTGATTGGCAAGTCACGAGTTGACGGTGACGATAGACTCCCCTTGTGTCTCACTCACATAGCCACGGTCATGGCGGGAAAGCTCCCGCCTCTCACTGGGTTGTGGTCGGACTCGCGATCACGCTGACCTTGTTGTTTGTGGCGACCGTCGTCGCAACTGTCGTGCTGTGGCCCAGCGCCTCTGATCTGCCCGAGAAACGTCCCGTCACTCATCCGGGGACGGAAACCGTCAACGCAGTGATCCTTAGCTATGAGTCCGGAGACCCCGACGACGTAAGCATTGCCGCCACGGCGACGGTAAAGATTGACGGGACCGGGGAGGTTGCTGACGTTCAATTGAACCCCTCAATTGCGCGGCCGGAGATAGTCGGCCACCGCGTCACCCTGATGTCGCAGACGCAGGAGGCAATCAACCTCGGCCAACCGGCCTACATCTTCATGGACTTCCACCGGACCAACACCCTGTTGATCCTTGGTGCCATCTTTGCGGTCTGCGTCGTGGCGGTGGCGGGGTTCAAAGGCGTGGCAGCCCTGGTCGGTCTGATCGCCGGCCTCGCGGTGGTCTGGTTCTTCACTTTGCCCGCACTGTTGGCGGGACGCCCTGCTCTAGCGGTTGCACTGGTGACGGCCAGCCTCATTCTATTCGTGGTCGTGTACATGGCTCACGGAATATCTGTTAAGTCGACGACCGCCCTACTTGGAACATTTGCGGGCGTAGCAGTGGTGATTGTGCTTGCCTCATGGGCTATTCCCTCGGCCATTTTGACACCCGAGTTCGATGAGGAAATGGGAGTACTCGCCGCGACGACTCCCGGGATTGATCTGCGTGGAGTTCTGCTCTGCGGCATGGTCCTCAGCGGCGTCGGCGTACTTAACGACGTGACGATCACACAGGCCTCTGCAGTCTGGGAACTACGTGAAGCGGCCCCGAGTGATTCGCGGATGAGCATCTTCACCAGAGCGATGCGAATCGGCCGGGACCACATCGCCTCAACGGTCTACACCATCGCATTTGCGTACGTCGGTGGCGCACTCGCGCTCCTTCTCCTGGTTGGTTCTATGGACTACGGGGCACTTGAGTGGGTGTCGTTCAGCGATGTGGCAAGCGAACTGGTGTCCATCGGGGTGGCCTCGATCGGATTGGTCCTGACGATCCCTCTTACTACCGCGATCGCAGCGGCGCTCGCTGGGGGCCCTAAGAATGGGAACCAACCAAAACCCGTCTAAGACTCCCCTCCCTCAGGGTTTTGAACTGGTCCCCGGAAGTTGGACGGCTTAATTAAAGCATCATGCGGCGAGGGCATGAGCACGGTATTCCATCGGGCTCATGCCCTCAAGTGTGAGTGAGACGCGCTCGGTGTTGTACCAGGCGATGTATGCGTGGATCTCGGCTTCGAGGTCTTCGATGCTGTCGAAGGAGTCATGGTGGAACATCTCTTCCTTCAGGTGGCCGAAGAAGTTCTCCATTACTGCGTTGTCCAGGCAGTTGCCCTTCCTGGACATCGACTGCGCAGCGCCTGCCATTGCTAGGCATTGTTGCCAGTGCGCGTGCTGGTAATGGAATCCTTGGTCACTGTGGACCAGGAGCGATGCGTGCTCTGGGAGCTGTTCGAGCGCGTCCCTCAGTGAGGACACCGCGAACTCCACTGTTGGGTGCTGGCTCGTGGCGAACGCAACGATAGAGCGGTCGCACAGATCCAGGACCGGTGACAGATACAGCTTGGCTTCCCTTACTTTGAACTCAGTCACGTCCGTCACCCATTTTTCATTCGGGCGATCCGCAAAGAACTGGCGGTTAAGTAGGTTCGGGGCGATCTTGCCGACGTTGCCCTTGTAGCTGGAGAAGCGTTTACGGCTACGCGTTTTGGGTTTCAACCCCAGGACCTGCATCGTTTTCAACACGGTTTTCTTCGCGACCTGCCACCCTTGCTTACGCAGCTCGATGTGGATGCGGCGGTGACCGTACCGGGACTTGTTGTGCTCGAAGATCTCTTCGACCGCTGCTTTCAATTCCGCGTGCGGGTCTGCGCCGTCGAGTCTGGCCAGGTGGTAATAGAACGTTGACCTGGCAAGCCCTGCGACATCGAGCAGTACCAACAGATCGTAGTCGTCCTTGAGAGTGGCTACAGCACGTGTTTTTAGTGCAGCCCCTGATCCCTCAAGTCCCGCAATTTTTTCAGGTACGCGTTCTCCGCCCGCAACCGCACGTTCTCCCGTTGCACGCGTTCCAGCTCAGAAACTGGCCGCTGGGGAACATCAGGATCTCCCTTCGGCCTGCCCTTGGGCTTAGGCCGCAGTCCGTCTTCCCCCTCAACTCGATACTTGTGCACCCAGTTCTTGACTAAGTTCGGCGAACTGAGCTGAAATTCCTCGGCCAGGGCACGCTTAGACTCTCCAGCCAGAAACCGATCAACGATCTCCTTCTTACGGTCATACGAGTACGCAGTTTTTGTTGGTTTCTCCACAAGACACAATCTGCCATGGATTCGCCAACGCTCATACAACATGCGCACCCGATCCATGGGCACTCGCAGACGGTTTGCGGTCGCGCCCGCGCCGTACCCCTGCTCGAAATAGTCAACCGCGAGTTCTCGTTGGTTGGGTGAAAGAAGTGAACGTGTTCGCATAGAAAAGCTCCCCGAAAGTCGGTATCTGATTTCTCAGTCCAACTTCCGGGGACCAGTTCATTTGCCAATCAGATAGGGGCCTTTTCGCGCCGTCTTTTCGGCGTGTTGGCCCCCTATCTGATTGGCAAACCCTGAGGGAGGAAGCCTGGAGTACAAGAGACGAGAACTCAGGCCAACATGTGCTCCACGCACAGGTTCTCTACTGCAGCGTGATCCTCGCAAACGACCATACGGGCTTTGCACAAGGGATCTGCGCAGTTCCCCAGATCTCTTGCTGGTGCACCACAAACGTCGCACTCGCCGATCACTTTGGTCTCGGGCGAGAAATCGATTGTTTCGCGCCCATCAAAGACAGCGAGCGATCCCTGCCATAGCCCCTGGTCTCCAAAGGTTTCTCCGTATCGGACGATACCGCCGTCGATCTGGTAAACCTCGGAAAATCCACGATTCTTCATAAGGGCTGAAAGAATCTCGCATCTGATTCCACCGGTGCAGTAGGTGACGATTGGTTTGTCCTTCAGGTCGTCAAAGGCCCCGCTTTCGATCTGTTCGATAAACCCGTGGGTGGTCTCAACGTCGGGAACGACGGCGTCATTGAACCTGCCGATGCGAGCTTCCCATTCATTTCTCCCATCGAAGAAGACGACCTCGTCCCCTCTCTGTTCGACCAGTTCGTTTACCTGGGCAGGCGTTAGATGCTCACCACCACCAATGACTCCGCCCGGGCCAACCTTCACCTCGTCCGGCGTTCCAAACGCGACCAGTTCGGGGCGGACTTTCACTGACAGACGAGGAAAATCGCTAATCCTCTTCCACGGAGCACGCCGATCACGACCACGATTCCACTCGGGTTGATCTGCGTCAAAACCCGTGCCCTCGGACCACTTCACCGTATCCGTGATCCCGCGAAACGGCGCATACTCTTTGGTTCGCTTGATGTACTGCTTACAGGCATCCAGTTCTCCACCAACCGTGCCATTTATGCCGTGTGGTGAGATGATGATTCGTCCCCGCAGACCTAGTTTTTCGCATAGTTCACGCTGCCAGAGCATCACTGCGTCCGGGTCCGCCACAGGTGCTAAGACGTAGTAGAGAAGTATCTTTGGTTCGGCCATTTCACAATCCTATCGGTGCCCGAAATCTACCGGTCGTATAGGTTTAAGTAATGGCACTACTGATCCCGTTCGAGGGCAAAACTCCGCAGGTTGATCCCACTGCTTGGCTTGCCCCCAATGCGACTCTGATCGGCGACGTTCGAGTCGGTCCGGGCGCGTCGATCTGGTTCGGCGCGGTACTTCGCGGCGATATGGATCGCATTGAGTTGGGAGCAGGAAGTAACCTTCAGGACAACGTAGTTGTCCACACTGACACGGGTATTCCAACCGTCATCGGTAAGAACGTCGGAGTCGGGCATCTTGCCCTCATCCACGGCGCAACCGTTGAAGACGGATGCCTAATTGGCATGGGGGCACGACTGCTAAACGGTTCCCGTATTGGGAGCGGTGCGATGGTCGCGGCCGGAGCTTTGGTTCTCGAAGGGCGCTCAGTAGAACCGGGACATATCGTCGCCGGAGTACCGGCAAAGGACCGCGGTGAACTAACCCCTGAGGTAGCACAGCGCGTTCATGAGAACGCCTTCCGCTACCAGGAACTCGCCGCCAGATATAGGAATCAGTAGAACTAATGTTCCGTTTTTTGGGTAAGGTAACCACTCGAGGCGCCTGGGGCGTCATCATTTCCTGGTTGGTAATAATCGCGGTCGCAGCCTCGGCCGCGCTGTTGGGTTTCGGCCACGGTGGTCTGTTCCAGCGAATGGAAACCAGCGAGTACAGCATTCCTGGTAGCGAATCGGACCAGGTGACGGAGTACACGAGTGAGAGCTCTAGTTCCGGCCCAACGAGCATGCTCATCGTCTCAGGAGTCGACACAGAAGCTGCGGTGACCAAGGAGTTTGCCAACAACAACCGAAAGCTTCTGGAGACCGAGGACGTCGATTCCGTTGTCGACGCCTTTTCGATCGCTCAACTGAGAGTGGAGGCCGAAGAAGAGGCCAGAGTCCAGATCGAGGAAGAGATCGAGAACCAGATCGCGTCGGCGCTGGTCGATGTCGAAGCTCAGATCAAGGCTGGCGCTGACCAGGCCAAAGCCCAGATTCAGGCGCAGGTGGACGCAGCCGCCGCAATGGGTCCCGAGGCGCAGGCGATGGCTCAGGCGCAGGCAGACCAAGCTCTGGCGCAGGTAGACACGGAAACCCAGGCCGCTCTTGAACAGGCGAAGGCCGAGGTGACCACGCAGGTCACCGACGCGGTTGAGGCGGCGGCTGAGGAGGCCGCGAACACCCCTGAAGCCCTCGAGCAAAAGAAAGAAGCCGACAAGCAAGAGGCCGCGCTCATTTCCAAAAACAAGGACGGTTTCGCTGTCATTGTGACCCACGACGAGGTTGAAGAAGGAGCGGCATCAAAAGAGGCTCGGACCGCCTTCCTTGATGCGCTCGACGAGTACCGCACGGCTCTGCACCAGGAGTTCCCCGGTGCTGAGGTTCGCGAAATGTCCACTGAAGCTATTGGGGCCGCGGTCAACGATCAAGTCCAGTCGGACCTGTTTAAGGGTGAGTCCTTAGGTCTTCCGGTAGCTGCTCTGCTTATGCTCATCGTCTTTGGTGGCGCGATTGCTGCCGGATTACCACTGATCGGAGCGGTAAGCGCCATCGCGGTTGGAATGGGCGTTCTTTGGGTTTCTACCTGGGTTACTACCATCGATGCCTTCATCTTGAACGTTGTTTCGATCATCGGGCTGTCCCTTTCGATTGACTACGGTCTGCTTGTGGTTTCCCGATTTAGGGAGGAGGGATACTCCCTACTTGAGGCGACTCCGGCAGAACTGATTCCTTCGGACCGGAAGTCATACCGCAAGAAGATCGTTGTCCCAGCAGTGCGGAAAACTGTTGCAAGTGCTGGACGAACAGTATTCTTCTCAGCGATAACCATTGCCGTGGCACTGGGCGGGATTTTCCTCATCAATATCCACATGCTTCGGACAATCGCATGGGGTGGCATTCTGATTGCACTTCTCGCGGTGCTGGCAGCCATGACGCTTATTCCCGCGTTACTGACGCTCTTTGGTGACAAGCTCCTCAAGCCGTCCCCACTCACCAAGGTCCCAGGACTTGGTCAGTTGATGCGTGCTGTCGGTGACTCATCGAGTGATCACGGGATCTTCTCAAAGATCGCTCGATGGGTACAGAAACGTCCCTGGTCAGTAATGATCGCAGTGCTAATAATCCTGGTTGCCATGGCTTCCCCGATCCGTGACCTTCAGATGCGAAACAACCTGACGGATAACATTCCCGCCACGTCCGATGCTGGGATCGTTTACGAGACCATTCAGGATGACTATCCAGACTTGGCGACACCCGCTATCCAGGCAGTCGCCGACGCCCCGCAAGACTCGGAGACGGTCGATTCGTTCGTCGCCAAGATTGAGTCTCTGGGCGACGTTGAAGGAGTTACGGTCGAGGGTCTTCCCGATCACGACGGGATGACTCTGATCAACGTTCAGATTGCGGCCGAAGATCAATCGGGGGTCGAAGTCACGAACCTGGTGAAGGAAATTCGCGCTCTTGTGACCGACGATGCCCAGATCTGGGTCGGTGGTTCGGCGGCAAACCAACTTGACTTCAGTGACGCGGTCTTCAGCGATGCTCCCTGGGCCCTGTTGTTTGTAGCGATCGCGGTAATGATTCTGCTGTTCTTAATGACGGGATCAGTCATAGTTCCGCTCAAGGCCATCCTCATCAACAGTCTCTCGATCATCGCGTCACTCGGCATTACGGTCGCGATTTTCGAGAACGGCTGGTTGGGGGTTCCGGCAACGCCGGGCCTACAAACCTTCATCGTCGTCTGCATGATTGCATTTGGTTTCGGGTTGTCGATGGACTACGAAGTCTTCCTATTAGCCAGAATCAAAGAGTTCTGGGATGAGGGCGAGAGCAATGATCACGCCGTCGCTCTAGGTCTCCAACGCTCAGGACGAATCATCACCTCGGCGGCAGCCATTGTCATCGCGGTGTTCATAGGCTTCGCAATGGGAGACATGCTGGCGATCAAGCAGATCGGTGTTGGCCTTGCCGTGATGGTCGCCGTCGACGCAACCATGACCCGTATGCTTCTAGTTCCAGCGACGATGACCGTGCTCGGAAAGTGGAACTGGTGGGCGCCAAAGCCACTCGCGAAGCTGTACAAGAAAGTAGGGCTACACCACTAGGAGTGGAGCACCCGGATCGCGATGCCCCGCCTCGCTTTCCGGGTGCGATAGACCCACCTAGGAATCGCCGGAACCGCCCCTATGGGGCGCTGCAGCCCAAGTCGAAAAGCGCCTAAACCAGAGAAAGAGCGTTTCTGGCGACTTCAACTGTTCTGGGAACGTAGCTCCGACCGAAGAGGTAACAGTGCACCATCAGGATGTGCATCTGGTGCAAGTACACCCTGTCCTCCCAACCATCCGCGAGCGGTGAAACTTCCTGGTACGCTGCGATGATCTGTTCCAAGTATGGACACCCGAACGTTCTGAGCGCCGATAAATCCTCTTCTGCGTGACCTCCCTGAGCTGCGGGATCAATTAGGACCGGGCCCCTCTTCCCCCACAGCACATTGCCGCTCCAGAGGTCGCCGTGAATTCGAGAGACACAATCACCTTTCCGCCTCACCATCTCGGGCTCGTCATGGTCCAGCACGCCGGACTCGAGTGCCTGACACAGTTGCTCGATCACGTCCTGCTCACGCTTATCAAAGACATCGCTCAGGTATGGGCGAATCCTCAGTCGGGAATAAAAGTTGCCCCACGAGCGTTTACTCTCTTGCGGCAGGGTCTGCTGAACTTTTAGGGCAGCATCACCAATCCAGGCCGGCCCCGAGTATCTGGAGGGAGGTGCCCCATACCAGGGAGCCCCTGAAGCATGCATCCTGGCAATCATTCTGCCGAGGCGTCTTGCCGATTCGGCGGTTGGCCGCCACTCGTCCACGTACTCGGTGACAAGCCGACTTTCCGAAACCTCAAGAACTGCGGGAGTTACGGCTCCGCCATCTCGCAACCAGCTCAATCCAGCGGCCTCATACAAGGGCCGTCCCAAATGATCACCGGATGCCCACTTTGTGAACGACGGCTTATGCCGAAGCAAGTACCTGTCCATTCGACCTCCCACTACGATCAAACCACAACTACCTGAGGAGAGAACTTGTCCTTCGAACCCGCAAACCTTCCCTGCCCCCAGGAACAGGCAGAGCATCTCATCGCTCTCGGAGTTCCGGCGCAGTTCGGCCTGTCAGACCAGTCAGCGAGGGCCGCAGCGAATCACTTCCACAAAGCGGAGGGCGCGCTCCTGGTGCCGACAGGATCGCCAGCGAGTTACACCGAGCTTGTGGGATTGCTTCGTTACCAGGACAAGCCTGGGTTCGTTGTTGAGGACTTCACCGACGCGGACCAGTTTGCGCTCTTCGAGGGCACTGACCAGAAACTACTCAATCTCCCTGAGTCATCCTGGTATCTGGCACATGGTCCACAGCGCGGCGACGAGTTTGGCAACGCCTCGCCTGCCGAAGCCCTCGCTGCCATAACAGCGCAGAAACGCGTTGCGCTATCCATGGTCGAGGGAACACTCCTCGCCATCCAGGCTCCTGAAGTGCTTGAACGGAACTTCTGCTACATGACCATCGCGTCGCGAAAAAGGAAATCCAAAGGTGGGTTTGACGCGCGCACCCCCGCGCTATGGATCAGCAACGGTACCGGTCGCGACGGTATTGGGCGGAAGAACGCGCCAAAGCTTGGATGGTGCTGGTGGAACAATCGCCACACCTGGCTAGGCATTGCTCACGCGGCGAATAGGGAGTTTAGCAACTAGGGGCGTCTCCTAGGTCTGTGCTCAGGCGAGGATGCCCGGGAAATTCGTGGTTGCAAGGCGGAAAAGGAAGCTTTGCTGGTAGCAAAGCCGAAGATGACAACGTAGCAAGCACGGATTTCCCGGTCACCACAGCAAGCAGGAACCTAGGAGACACACCCTAGCTGCCATTCTCAGCTTCCCAGTCCTCACGGGTCATCCTGGTAACGATCAGCGTCTTGGTTGTGTCTAGTAGTGGGACCGGGTGGCCCGAGACCACTCGGTCAAACTTGAAGCCGAGTTTCTCCTGGGCGCGACGAGACTTGGTGTTCTCCTCGTACGCGCCACACCAGACCACAGGACATCTCAGTTGCTCGAACGCGTACCGAATCAGTACACTGCTGGCTTCGCCCACGTATCCGTTTCCCCAGTGGGGAGCGGCAATCCAGTAGCCCAGTTCCAGATCCCCGACTTCGCCGAACGGAGCCGTTGTTAGACCCACACTTCCGATTGGCTCGCCCGTCTCTTTCAGTGTCACCGCGTACGTTCCCGCGTTCGATAGCACGCCCCTGATTGTTTGAGCGCTCTCGGACACTGACTTGTGCGCAGGCCAACCCGCAGCCGGGCCGACGAGTTCGTCCGAGGCGTACCGGTAGAGGTCTTCGGCGTCGGTTGCCTCCCACTTGCGTAGGATCAGCCGTTCTGTCTCGAAGGTTTCAGGAAAGGGGTGCTCACTGGCTTGCTTCATGCGCTCAGCATTTCACAGTTCTTGGCCGCTACGGGTACGGTGGCGAGGTGCTGATCCTGTTGCCGCCCTCTGAAGGAAAGACCTCACCGACCGCTGGTCCAAGGTTCAGTCTGGAGTCGATTTCCTTTCCGGAACTCACCGGTGCGCGATCTAGGGTCATCCAGACTCTGCAAGAACTGGGTAACGATGCCGAGGCCGTAAAGACCCTTGGACTGGGAAAGAAATCGGCCGAGGAGGCCTCGCTCAACCTCTCATTGTTCGACTCCCATTGCTCCCAAGCGATCAATCTGTATACCGGAGTCCTGTATGACCACCTCAACACAGCGACTTTGGACAAGGAATCCCGAGGTAGGCTCAGCCGACAGGCTCTGATTAGTTCCGCTCTGTTTGGCCTCATCAGACCGGATGACCTGATCCCAAACCACCGACTCGCAATCGGAGTACGGCTTCCGGAAATCGGAGCAGTTGGGCCGTGGTGGCGTAGGCAAATCGAGCAGGCTTCGTCCACTGAGTTGGATTTGCAGGACAGAGCCGTCTTTGATGCTCGGTCTGGAGGCTACAAAGCGGCATTTAGCGTCTGCGGCGCAAACGTCGTGGAACTTTCGGTTGTCGAAGAGCGGGCGGCCGGGCGCAAAGTCATTACACACATGGCGAAGAAGTGGCGTGGCCTCGCAGCGAGACACCTAGTTCAGGACAACTCCCTGACAGACTCAAGTACCGCTGGAGAGATACTGGGCTCCCTCAAACATATGGCACTGGCGTCCCGGGGTCTAGGAGTAGTGGGACTCGAAGTCTCGGAACCGAAGCCAACCAAAGGCGGGGGCTCAGTGGTGGAAGCAACGCTGGTGACTACCTCGACCGAAAAAACCTAGCCCGTAACCTCTTCTCGGATCTAGACACGGACGATGTCCACGGTCTGGAGGTGCCAGTGAACCGAACGCGATGCCAGCTAGACCCCCGCAAGCTCCAAGTCAGTGTGGGTGAAGTCCTCGCCCACAAACAGAAGCGGTTCGTCTGTTGAGCGCGCGGCCCCATGGGTAAGACAGTCGCCAAAGTTGAGGCGGGCAAGGGATCCTGAGCCTCTCCCATATCGTTCAAAGGCGTCACGAGCCCAGACAAGTTGCTCCGCGTCAACATCAAGAATCTGAACTCGGGCACCCTCTAAAAAGCGTCGACAACGGTCCGGTTCTGACGTCCAACCACGATCGAGAGCTCAAGAACCGATGCCGCTGACATTCGCAGAACTGGTGCGGTAGCCATCTCGAATCACAACCGAGCTGCTTCTTCGTCGCCACGAAGGATCGCCACCACAGCCGCCGTGTCGATAATCAACGTGGAAGCCCCTTATAGAGATTGTCGTCGCTGAGCCACTGATCTTCAGATCCGACAACCATGCTCTGGAGTTGGGAGAATAGCTCCGCAAGCTTCTCCGGGGTCCGTTTTTCACGTCCTAGAGTCTCTTCCAATACCTCACGCCCCGCCGCGGTCACGGTCGTTCCCCGCACCTGGGCGAGTTCCTTTGCCAGTTCATGCACACGTGGATCCTTGATGTTCATAGCTGCCGCCGCTTGATTCTGCCGTGGGGTAGAACAGCGGTATAGCGACTCCCTTCTCTTTCACGCCTACTCCCCTTTCCGCACTCAAAAAGAATCTAGCCACACCTTCACTTCAGTCTGTGTCTCTCTGCGATGACCTGTGAAGAGGCCCCAAAGATGAACCTGTGGGAAAGTGCGTCGCAAAACCCGACTCTTCCCCAATCGAGCTAGGCCAAGTAGCTAGTCAGGCAAGACTTCCTGAGGTTGCGTCCCAAGAAATGTGTTCAGATCTCACGTACAGAAATGGCCGCATTAAGGTGTCTTCAAGAGGCCAAAAGAAAGTGAAATTACTACTCCGATCGCAGGGCCTCCACCGGATCTTTTCTTGACGCAGCGGACGAGGGAATCAGCCCGGCCAGATACGTCAGCCCCATGCTGATTAGTACCAGGATGACACCGGCCTGCCATGGCAACACCGCGACGCCGTGGATTCCCCATCTCCCGGCAACGAATGCGTTTGCCGGAATCGTCAGCAACAGCGTTGCTCCAATACCGATAACGCCCGCGACAAATCCAACGATCAGAGTCTCGGCGTTAAACACCGTTCGAATGTTCTTCTTCGAGGCACCGATCGATCTGAGAATTCCGATCTCCTTGCGCCGTTCAAGCACCGAGATGTAGGTAATAACCCCGATCATGATCGACGAGACCACGAGGGAGATGGCCACGAATGCCACCAGGACGTACGAGACCACGTTGACGATAGTCGTCACCGAGGACATCAGGGTTCCTACCATATCCGTGTAGGTGATGACCCGGTCCTCGTCTCCTTGGTCCTTCATGGTCTGGTTGTAGTCGTCGAGGATAGAAAGAACCTGTTCCTTGTCTTCAAAGCTCTTCGGGTAGATATCGATTTGGAACGGCTTCTGTAGATCTGCCCAACCAAACTTCGCCATGTTTGCGTCGAAGGACGTGCGCTCAGTGGTCATCATGGTCATCATTACCTGAGCTAGCTCTTCCTCGCTCAGATTGAACTTGAAGGCATTCTTGAACGCTTCTTGATCGATACTCATGGCGCCGGCCATGTTGTCTGCGAACGACCCCATCGCCTGCTGAAGTGACCCGGCGATCTGTGCTTGGAGGGCTGGAAGCAGTTGAGCTTCGATCTGACCCCCGATCGCTCCCATAGCCTGAGACATGTACCCTGCCATAACAGACTGCATCTGAGCCTGAATCGTGCCGGCGTTCGCAGCGATCTGAGCCTGAACCGCCTTACCCATCGCGTCGGTTATCTGCTTCGTGATCTCCTTTTGAGCGGCGGTCAATCCTCCCTCAAGATCCTCTTGCAGTCCTAAGAAGTCGTCTCGGATCTGCTCACCTTCGGGTGAAGTCAAGAAGGCATCGAAGCTTCCTTGTGCGTCCGAGACGCAGTCGTTTGCCGGGTCGGTGCAGAAAGCAATATACCCTTCGGCAAACGCCTGCCCCAGTTCAGTCACCTGCTCGGACGTGACCCCCAGGTCGATACCGCTCAAGTCGATTCCGGCAAGAACCTGCTCGATATCAATGTCGCTCATGTCGAGACTCAGATCTCCCATGACTTGCCCGATATCCAACTGGGGCAGAGTCGAGGGGTCGATAGTCATCTGAGGCAAACCCATTCCGGTGAAGTCCAGCATGGAAGGGTCAATTGACAGTGCCGATTCATCGAACTTAAAGGCCGCAGCAATAGCCTCCTCATCAATGGTCATCAGCTTGTCCATGTCAAAGCCGCCGCCGGGGTCCTTTTCCTCTTCCACAAAGGTGCGCCCGGTGAGAACATTGGTTTTCGGGCTCTGCTTCTGAGCCTTGACCACTCCACTGTTCGAAGCGATGTCGATTAGCTCGTTCGTCAGGTCCGAGGTGTAGTAGAAGCCCACTGTCAGCGCTGCGGCCTGCACGTCTGGACTCTGTTGAGCGATCCCACTTATGACCAACTCTTGGCCCGTCGAAGCCAGCTGATTGACGACTTCTTTGTCCCCTGACCGATTTGTCCATACCTCGTACGTCTCGTCGTACCGGTAGAAGCTGGAGGACGGAACCAGCCTGAATGTCACGTCCATCAGCTCGTCGTATGTGAACTCCAGAGGACCGTCATCTGGAGGCGTAACCGGTTCCTCATTCATTAACTGCTCAAGCATTGTGTCAAGCTGCGCTCCATCGCGCAGCCCCATGCTGTAGAGCACTCGGTCGGGAACGGTGCCGTCGGGGGTAAGCACCAACAAGACTTCGTTTGGCTCGGTGGGCCAGTGTCCGGCCTTCATCTCGTACTGCGCCTGAACCAGACTGGTGTCATCCATTAGCTGGTGGAACATGTTCATCGACATTGACGAGGCGAACGGGTTAGTGCTTCCCATTCCCATCGCGGAAAATGTCGCGTCCGGATTGACCTGTCTGGCCTCACCCTGATCGCCCAGGGTATAGATCTGAGGAACCACGTTGTACGTGTACTGGACCAGGTTGGCATACTCGTCTACCTCAGAAGCGTTATTCTCCAAGTACCGCTTTAGGGCTTGCAAGTCATTTGATCCGACCGAGCTGAGCATCATGTTCATCATCTCGATCTCTCGGACCTGCCCATCCTCGGCCTCAGGTCCCCCCGTTCCGGTGGCATTTTCTGTGGCGACGCCAAACATGGCGCTCATGTCCATGCCTTGACTTTGAATCGTCAAAGGGTAGACAGAGAGCGTGTCTTCCTCAATCCCCCTGATGTAGTTGTTGACACCATTCGCTAGGGAAAGGATCAAGGCGATCCCAATGATTCCGATAGAACCCGCAAAGGCTGTCATCAGCGTGCGGCCCTTCTTCGTCATTAGGTTATTGAACGACAGCGAGATTGCCGTGAGGAAAGACATTGACGTGCGACGACTCGGCTTCGCACTGAGCGGCTGCGCGTCTGGGTCGAAGGGGTCGGAGTCGTTTACTACTCGACCGTCTCGCAGGTCAACAACTCTGGTCGCGTACTCGTCCGCTAGCTCGGGATTGTGCGTAACCATGAGAACCAAACGGTCGTCCGCGATCTGCTTCAGCAGATTCATGATCTGAACGCTGGTAGTGGAATCAAGCGCTCCGGTCGGCTCATCGGCCAGAAGTATCTCGGGGTCGTTGATCAGTGCCCTAGCAATTGCAACTCGCTGCATCTGGCCGCCCGAGAGCTGACTCGGTTTCTTATGAATATGATCGGCCAGCCCAACCTCGCCCAACGCGGCGATCGCCCGCTCACGTCGTTGTGACTTCGAAACACCGGAGAGAGTCAACGCAAGTTCAACATTTGCCAGTACGGTTTGGTGCGGGATCAGGTTATAGCTCTGAAACACGAACCCGACCCGGTTGTTGCGGTAGGTGTCCCAGTCGCGGTCGGTATATTTCGAGGTGTCAATGCCGTCAATGATCAGTGCGCCGGAATCATAACGATCAAGGCCACCGACAATGTTTAGAAGTGTCGTCTTGCCGCTACCCGAGGGCCCCAGGATTGCAACGAACTCATTATCGCGAAACGACACCGAGACGTCGTCGAGCGCGACTTGAGTAAAGTCCGCAACAGTATATGATTTGCGGATATCCTTCAGCTGCAACATGTTGACCTCCAAGGGAAGCCTACGTGGCCCAGCGCTCTACCCCATCGCGAAAAGCGGCACGTTAGCGGAGCGCTTAATCCCAGTGTTCGAGGCGGGATACGCTGGTATCGACCGAGAGACGAGCTACGTAGGGAGGCGAGGGTGCGTATCGACGTTTGGCTCTGGACCACCCGAGCATTTAAGTCCCGCTCGCTCGCTACCGCCGCGGTCCGGGCCGGGCACGTCCGGGTGAACGGTTCTGTCATCAAACCCTCGTACAAACTTGTGGCGGGGGACGAGGTACGAATACGCGTTCAGGGGTTTGACCGCATTCTCGAGGTCGTCTCTCTCCCACCAAAACGTCTTGGTGCCCCTTTGGCGAAAGAGGCTTACCTGGACCACTCCCTGCCTCGTCCAAAGTTCTATGGCGGAATCCCGACCCGCGATCCTGGGGCCGGGCGGCCAACAAAGAAGGAACGCCGTCAATTGGAGGAACTACGTGGCGAGGAGTGGGCCAGACACTCTCGTAGATAGTCGCTCTGCCAACACCAACTAACCTGTCAAGCGGTAATACTCCACCTTCCCCCGCAACGCGGTGCACAGTAGCCTCGAACTATCGAACGAGTGGAGGAAGAATGGGTAAGCACCGGGTAGTAATTGTTGGCTCGGGATTTGGCGGTCTTTTCGCCGCAAGAAACCTCGCGAGCGAAGACGTCGAGATAATTCTCCTCTCGGACACAACTCATCACCTCTTCCAACCTCTTCTCTATCAAGTCGCCACCGGGATTCTCTCCGAGGGCGAGATCGCACCGTCAACTCGCGAGATTCTGAAGCGTCAGAAGAACGTCAAGGTCTTGCTGGGCACTGTTGAGGATATCGACCCCGAGTCGCAGCAGGTGATTTGGCGTCATTACGGCCAAAAGCGCGCCACCAGATACGACACTCTGATCCTCGCGGCCGGAGTTGGCCAGTCCTACTTCGGCAACGATCAGTTCGCCACGTTTGCTCCAGGAATGAAGAGCATCGATGACGCGCTTGAGCTTCGCGCCCGCATATTCCGGGCTTTCGAGCAAGCTGAAGTCAGCGACGATCCCGAGGAGATTCAGAAACTTCTGACTTTTGTCGTAGTAGGTGCCGGTCCAACCGGAGTCGAGATGGCAGGTCAGATCAGGGAGCTTTCCTCAAATACTTTGCCGAAAGAGTTCCGAAACATTGATACCACTAAGGCGCGAGTCATC
Organism: Actinomycetaceae bacterium MB13-C1-2; assembly: GCA_035621235.1. NCBI lineage: Bacteria > Bacillati > Actinomycetota > Actinomycetes > Actinomycetales > Actinomycetaceae > Actinomycetaceae bacterium MB13-C1-2. The sequence continues at coordinate 1,160,245 of CP141731.1, read as the reverse complement.
TTGGTCGAGGGTGGGAGCCAGCCGCTGCCGTCGTTTGGCAGCAAGCTTGGGGAAGTGACGCTCCAAGACCTAAGGGAACTGGGCGTTGAGTTCCTCGGGAATACCCTTGTCACCGACATTGGCCCCGACACCGTCACGGTTCGGGATAAGGATGGTAACGAACAGTTGATCCCTTCAGTCTGCAAAGTCTGGGCTGCCGGAGTTCAGGGACCGCCGATCGCCAAGGTGCTCTCTGAGCGCACCGGGGTTCAGCTCGATCGCGCCGGACGGGTCCTCGTAGAGCCGGATCTCTCCGTGGAGGGCTACCCGAACGTCTATGTGGTCGGAGACATGATGAGTCTAGAAGGTGTCCCGGGAGTTGCCCAGGGTGCCATTCAGGGTGCCCGCTTTGTGACCAGGCGACTCAAAGACCTGCTAGCGGGCAGAGATCCGAGCGACGTGACGTTCAGCTACAACGACAAAGGATCAATGGCTACCATCGCCCGGTCCAAGGCTGTCGCCAGTATCGGTCCGGTCAACCTTCATGGGTTTCCGGCCTGGCTCGCCTGGTCATTCCTGCACGTCCTATATATCACTGGCTTCAAGTCTCGGGTTTCAACCCTGTTCCACTGGGCGGTGAGCTTTGCGTCCAACGCCAGGTCTGAGCGGACCACTACGAACCAGCAGATGGTCGGACGGTTGGCACTTGACCACCTTGGGGAGAGGGTTTCCAGCCTTCTGATCAAGGGGGCCTCACCCGAGGAGATCCTGGTACGCGCCATGGACCTGGAACAGCTCGACTACGAACGTGCGGAAGAGGCAAACAAGGGTAGGTAACGGTCGCCCGAATCTGGCTATTTGCCTCACCGGCAAGCAAGATCTGCCGTTTTGGTGCGGTACTGCCGGAACCCGCCCGCGGATTTCGGCGACCCTACGCCCTCAACTCCCCCTCAGATGAATCTCCAATCAGATAGGGGCAACTTCGCCGCGATTTTGCGGCGTGTCGTCTCCCGATCTGATTGGAGATTCGCACGAGGGTGAGCGAGTGGGAGTGAAGGCGCGCGGGCGAGGCGAGGCGGGGCCAGGCGAGGGAGCGCGGAGCTATAGAGCCTCCGGGCCTCTTTCACCGGTCCGGACCCGGATTACCTCTTCAACATTGGTCACCCAGACCTTCCCATCTCCTATATTTCCGGTATGCGCAGCCGTGACGATTGCACTGAGCGCCTCCTCAAGCAACTCGTCAGCCACCAGCGTCTCGACCTTGATCTTCGGGATCATGGCCGGATTGTAATTTGCACCTCGGTAGTATTCGCTGTGCCCTTTCTGCTGGCCAATACCAGAGACTCCCGTGATGGTTGCTCCATTGAGGCCCACGAACGCAAGCGCCTGTCGAACTGAGGCCACCTGTGTTGGTTGAATAACCGCGGTAATCAGTTTCATTTCAGTTCCTTATCTCAGATTCGACCGACCAGTGTCGGCGAATCATAGGCGGTTTCGGCATGCTGTGTGAGGTCGATTCCGACTACCTCTTCCTCATCGGTGATTCGCCATCCGAGTGTCACCTGTAGCAACTTGGCAATCAAGAAGGTGACAACACCTGAGACCAACAGTGCAGCCACGGCAATTAGGAACTGGGTGATCAGAAGACCGAGTCCTCCGCCATAGAACAGTCCACCCTCAGTCGCCAGGAAGCCGATCAGAACAGTGCCTACTAGTCCACCAACCAGGTGTACCCCCACCACGTCAAGAGAGTCATCAAAACCGAATCTGTATTTAAGGCCGACGGCTGCCGCACAGGTAGCACCGGAGATGAGCCCAAGAACGATCGAGCCAACAGGACTCAGAGCTCCCGCAGCGGGAGTGATCGCTACCAGGCCCGCAACGATTCCCGATGCAGCACCAAGAGAGGTTGCATGCTTTCGGGTAATAGTTTCGTAAAGCATCCAACCGAGCATCGCCGCACCCGCTGCCGTAGTGGTGTTGACCCACGCCATACCAGCCAGCCCATCAGCCGTGAACGCGGAGCCCCCGTTGAATCCAAACCAACCGAAAAACAGCAGTCCAGAGCCAAGCATGATCAGCGGAAGGTTGTGTGGCCGCATATCTTCCTTGCCAAACTTACGACGTTTACCGATCAACAGGGCAATCACCAGTGCAGCCATACCCGCATTGATGTGGACAACCGTGCCACCCGCGAAGTCGATAGGCGCGACCCCGGTCATAGCGGCGATCGGGCCGTCGCCGGAAAGAAGACCCCCGCCCCAAACCATGTGTGCCATCGGAAAGTATGCAAAAGTCACCCAGAGTGTCGCAAAAGCCAACCAGGTTCCAAACTTCACGCGTTCTGCAAGAGAACCAGCGATAAGGGCAACCGTGATGATGGCGAACGTTGATTGGAAGGCCACCCCGACCCATGCCGGAACTCCAAAGTCGTCCAGAGCGTTGCCATCGAACGTTCCGTCAAGCCCGAACTGTGTAAACGGGTTGGCAAAGATCCCAGCGATGGACTCACCACCATACGTCATCGACCAACCCCATAGCGGGTAGATGACGGCTACAACCGCAATCACGCCGAAAACCATCATCATCATGTTCAAAGCGGACTTCTGCCGACTCATGCCTCCATAGAAGAGAGCGAGGGCCGGGGTCATCAGAAGTACTAGGGATGCAGATGTGAGCATCCAGGCTGTTGCGCCGGTGTCTAGTTCTAGCATCGTGCCGCCTTCCTGTTGTGTGGAACATTGACGATTCAAAGTAAGAACTGACCAGCCGTGCCACGTAGCCGTATCCAAAAAACGGCCCGTTATGTATTTGTTATCGAACTGGCGCTTTTCCTCAAAATCAAGTGGCCTCCGCCTCAGTACAACCCCATTTATTAAAGTAAATACATATCTTTAGGCTGTTTTTAGTCATGTTTTCCCCATGTGTTTACTTCGCTAATGTTTCGAAATGCCGATAAATAACGATTTGGTAACTAATAGTCATTTGACGGCCTGGAATTCTGACTAGTATTAGCTTGCAAGTCCGACTCTTAGGTCAGACAAACTATGTATTTACTAAACCTTTAGATACACAAAAGGCAGTAATTACGTAAATAAGCTGGCGGCCATAAGGAGATCTCGTGAACCGATCCCAACCGCAGTCCAGAGTGCATACCGGAGTCCCGGCACGCACAGGACTCTACGACCCCTCGTACGAACACGACGCGTGCGGCGTCGCATTTGTCGCGACGCTCTCGGGACCCCCAACCCATAGCATCGTCCGTCAGGGCATCACTGCCCTTGAGCGTTTAGATCACCGCGGGGCCGTGGGAGCAGAAGTCAACACCGGGGACGGTGCGGGCCTCCTTATCCAGATGCCCGACGAGTTCTTCCGATCAACAGTGCGCCCCGATCTTCCCAAGCCAGGCTCGTACGCAGCGGGGTTGGTCTTTCTTCCCGGTTCGCACGAGGGACGCGTCGAGTTATCCCGCGCCGTCGCAGCGGTTGAAAGAATCGTGCGTGAGGAGGGGCTACGCGTGATTGCCTGGCGAGACGTGCCGATTGACGACAGCAGCATCGGTCCGACGGCCCGCGGTTCAATGCCCGTGTTTCGCCACCTTCTAGTCACCTCCCGTGATTCCGACCTGAGCGGATCCACCCTCGATATAGCCGCGTACCGGGTGAGACGACGTGCCGAACGTGAAGCTGAGGTCTACATGACCGGGCTCAGTACTCGCACCCTTATCTATAAGGGAATGCTAACGACCGAGCAGCTCTCAAGCTTCTTCCTAGACCTGTCCCATCCCTCCCTTACCTCCCGGCTGGCGTTGGTCCACTCCAGGTTCTCAACCAATACTTTCCCGTCTTGGAAGCTGGCGCAGCCGTTCCGCATGATTGCGCACAACGGAGAGATCAACACGGTTCGAGGCAACCGAAACTGGATGCATGCCCGCGAGAGCAAGCTCCATAGCGAACTTCTGGGAAGCATCAAGCCATTGCTCCCCATAACTTCAGAGGTGGACTCCGACTCCGCATCGCTTGACGAAGTGCTTGAACTTCTCGCTCTGACCGGACGCTCACTGCCGCATGCCGTGGCGATGCTCATTCCGGAAGCCTGGGAGAATAACGAGCAGATGGATCCGGAGCTCCGTAGCTTCTACAGATACGCCTCGTGCCTAATGGAGCCCTGGGACGGCCCTGCCGCCGTCACCTTTACCGACGGGTCAATTGTCGGAGCCATCATGGACCGAAACGGCCTGCGCCCGGGGCGGTGGCAGATCACCGACGATGATCTGGTCGTTTTTGCCTCCGAGACCGGAGTTCTAGATATCCCCGATAGTCGCATAAAGGCAAAGGGGCGACTTGAGCCTGGGATGATGTTCCTGATCGATCTGGAAAAGGGTGCGATTGTCCCTGATGCACAGATCAAACGCGAACTAGCGACCATGCAACCCTGGCAACAGTGGATCGACGAGGAGATGGTTTCTCTTTCCGATCTTCCGACCCGCGAGCACATCGGACACACCCAGTCTTCCGTCCTACGAAGGCAACAGGAATTCGGCTATACCCAGGAAGACCTTGACGTCATCTTGGCGCCCATGGCCATGACCGGGGCCGAAGCGATCGGCTCGATGGGATCCGATACGCCGATTGCTGTCCTCTCTGATCGACCTCGTTTGCTATTCGACTACTTCACAGAGTTGTTTGCACAGGTCACTAACCCCCCACTTGACGCAATCCGTGAAGAACTAGTGACCTCGCTTCGCACAGTCTCGGGAGCTCAGCCCAATCTTTTGGTTGATAGTCGTGCACACGCCCGGAAGTTAGAACTCGACTTTCCCGTTATCAGCTCGGACGAACTGGCACAGATCACCCATATTGGAAGTGCAAGCGGCGGAAAAGGCCTCAAATCACGGGTCCTGCGCTGCCTCTATCGAAATTCTGGCGGAGGTGAAACCCTCGAAGAGTCGCTCCAGCGGATCTTCGCCGAAGCGGACGAAGCCATCGAAGAGGGCGTCTCCTTCCTGATTCTCTCCGACCGGGAGTCAAACGCTGAGCTGGCGCCGATCCCCTCGCTCCTAGCAACCTCGGCCCTCCACCACCATCTACTGAAGAGAAAAACCCGCACTCAGGTTGGTCTGATTGTCGAAGCGGGTGACGTGCGGGAAGTGCACCACGTGGCGTTGCTCATCGGCTACGGTGCAATCGCAGTTAATCCGTATCTCGCCGTTGAATCTGTCGAGACGATGGCCAGCGAGGGACTGCTGGGCGACACCTCTGCCGAGGTAGCGGTGAAGAATGTCCTCAAGGCCCTTGGCAAGGGAGTGCTAAAGGTGATGTCCAAAATGGGGATCTCTACGGTTTCTTCCTACTGTGGCGCTCAAGTATTCCAGGCAATCGGCCTCAGCCAAGAGTTCGTTGACCGCTATTTCACCGGAACCATCTCGCCCCTTGGCGGTGTGGGAATCGATGTGATTGCCGCTGAAGTCGCTTCGAGGCATGAAGTGGCATATCCGCCCTCCGGGATCTCTCCAGCACACCGGACACTGGGAGTGGGTGGTGAATACAAATGGCGCCGGGAGGGCGAGGCTCACCTGTTCAACCCCCAGACCATCGCCAGGCTGCAGACCGCGACTCGCACCGAATCCAGGGAAGTGTTCCGCGCCTACACCGACGGAGTCGACGACCAGGCGAAGAGACTCATGACCCTACGCGGCCTAATGCGTATGAAACTTGAGGAAGTCGAGCCCGTTCCCCTCGAGGAAGTCGAGCCGGTCTCCGAGATCGTGAAACGGTTTGCGACCGGCGCCATGTCATTTGGCTCGATTTCTAAGGAAGCACACGAAACTATGGCGATCGCCATGAACACCCTGGGTGGCAGGTCTAACACCGGAGAGGGAGGCGAATCCCCGGAACGTTTGCGGGACCCGCTACTCAACTCAGCTATCAAGCAGGTCGCTTCCGGACGTTTCGGCGTAACTGCCGACTACCTGACACACGCTCGCGACATCCAAATCAAGATGGCTCAGGGAGCAAAGCCGGGCGAGGGAGGACAGCTTCCTGCCGCAAAGGTCTACCCGTGGGTCGCCAAGGAACGACACTCAACTCCCGGAGTTGGACTGATTTCGCCTCCGCCTCATCACGATATTTACTCGATTGAGGACTTGAAGCAGCTCATCTACGACCTGAAGAACTCAAACCCGGAGGCCAGGATTCATGTGAAGCTCGTTTCGGAGATTGGCGTTGGCACCGTCGCGGCAGGCGTTGCTAAGGCGCATGCCGACGTTGTGCTTATCTCTGGGGCTGATGGAGGCACGGGGGCTGCGCCTCTGACTTCACTCAAGCACGCGGGCGCACCTTGGGAACTTGGACTGGCCGAAGCCCAACAGACCCTGGTTCTCAACGACCTGCGCGATCGCGTGGTTGTCCAGGCCGACGGTCAACTCAAGACCGGACGAGATGTCATCATCGCAGCACTGCTTGGGGCTGAAGAATTTGGCTTCGCAACTGCCCCGCTGGTGGTCTCGGGTTGCATCATGATGCGCGTCTGCCAAAAAGACACCTGCCCCGTCGGTGTCGCGACCCAGAACCCAGAGCTTCGCGCCCGCTTTTCGGGTAAACCCGAGTACGTCATAAACTTCTTCACCTATATTGCAGAGCAAGTCAGAGAGCTACTCGCGGCTCTGGGACTTCGCTCAATCGAAGAAGCCGTTGGCAGAACTGATCTGCTTGATGTCACCGAAGCGATCGACCACTGGAAAGCAGACGGACTCGATCTAGCACCAATCTTCCAACGCATCGAACCGCGTCCAGGTTCGTCCCTGCATCAGGTGCGGGACCAGGAACATGATCTTGACGAGGTCCTGGATCGTCGGCTCATCCTGCTCTCGGCGCCCGCGCTCAAGCGCGGTGAGAAAGTCCAGATCGACACGGAGATTCGTAATACCGACCGCTCCACTGGAACGATGCTGGGCCACGAGATAGCCAAGCGCTACGGGGACGATGGCATGGAAAAAGGAACCATCTCTATCCGGCTAACCGGTTCGGCGGGCCAGTCGCTTGGAGCGTTCCTCCCCCAGGGCGTCGAGATCTCGGTCTTTGGAGATGCCAACGACTACGTGGGTAAGTCCCTGTGCGGTGGAACCATCGCAGTAACTCCCGCGCGAACCGCGCTGTTCGACCCCAATAAAAACACGATTGCGGGCAACGTCGTGGCCTATGGGGCAACGTCAGGCGAACTCCACATCCGAGGCAAAGTTGGCGAACGGTTCGGCGTTCGTTGCTCCGGCGCCACGATCGTTGCCGAGGGCTGTGGTGATCACGCGCTCGAATATATGACTGGCGGTCGTGCCCTCATTCTGGGTCCGACAGGTCGAAACGTTGCAGCGGGTATGTCGGGTGGTGTCGCCTACCTTCTGGATTTTGATCCGGAACTGCTCAACGAACAGGTGGCCGAGGAACTCGATGTCCGCGGTCTGTCAGATGTCGAGGGTGAAGAGGTCGTGCGACTGCTTCACCGGCACGTCGAACTGACTGATTCGGACGTAGCCAGAAAGCTCCTGGCCTACCTTCCCTCTTCACTCGCACGGTTTACCCGACTAGAACCCAAGCAGTATGCGTCCGTCCATGCAATCCTGGCCCAAGCAAAGGCTGATGGACGCGACATCGATGACGCAGAAGTATGGCAGCAAATCCTGGAGGTGTCCCATGGCTGATCCAAAAGGCTTCCTGAAGGTCCGCGAGCGCGAGCTCCCCACCTCTCGTCCGGTCCCGGTTCGCATCCGTGACTACAAAGAGGTGTACCAGGAGCAGCAGTTGCAGGCAGTCGAACGTCAGGCCGGTCGCTGCATGGACTGTGGCGTCGCTTTCTGCCACTTCGCCTGCCCGCTGGGAAACCTGATCCCTGAGTGGAACACGCTGAGCTGGAAGAGTGATTGGCTCGCAGCAAGTGAACGACTGCATGCCACCAACAACTTTCCGGAGTTCACGGGACGTCTCTGTCCCGCCCCCTGTGAGGCCGGTTGCGTCCTGTCGATCAACCAGCCCGCCGTAACGATCAAGAACGTTGAGAAGACGATTGCCGAGCACGCGTTCGAGGAGGGCTGGGTAGTTCCGCGGATTCCGAACCAGCTCACCGGATACACGGTGGCAGTAATTGGATCCGGTCCTGCTGGCCTTGCAGCCGCACAACAACTGACGCGCTCCGGCCACACGGTCGCCGTCTTTGAGCGGGCAGACGCCATCGGCGGTCTAATGCGCTACGGCATTCCCGAGTTCAAGATGGAAAAGCACATCCTCGACCGACGCCTCGACCAGATGCGGGAAGAGGGAACCCGTTTCTACACCGGGGTGAACGTCGGAACGGACGTCACCGGCGATGACCTTCTCGAGCGTTTCGACGCTCTAGTACTCGCCAATGGCGCCACCGCACCGCGAGACCTCCCAATCAAGGGACGGGAGTTAGATGGCATATACCAGGCCGTCGACTACCTGACCCGCTCCACCAAACACGTCCTCGGAACTGAATCCGAGGGCTGGATCTCCGCCAAGGGCAAAGATGTCGTCATCATCGGCGGTGGCGACACGGGTGCTGACTGCCTCGGTACCGCGATCCGTCAGGGCGCCAAGTCCGTTACCTCTCTTGAGATCATGCCCAGGCCAGCAACCGAGCGAACGGCCCGCGACCCGTGGCCAACCTACCCGATGACCTTCCGGGTTGCTTCGGCGCACGAGGAAGGCGGAGAGCGTGTCTACTCGGTTTCCACCGCGGAGTTTGTGGACAGTGATGACTCCGGTTCGGTCACTCATCTCAAGCTAAACGACGTGACGTTCGAGGGAGGCGCACTGAAGGTTGTTCCGGGAACCGAAAGGCTGATTCCCGCCCAGCTAGTTTTCCTCGCCATGGGATTCGTCGGCGTTGAGCGCGCCGGATTGATCGAACAACTCGCGCTTCCAGTTGACGAGCGCGGGCGAATAGTGCGAAACGACGAATGGGCAACTCCTCGTCCAGGTGTCTTTGTTGCCGGAGACGCGGGACGCGGACAGTCCCTGATTGTTTGGGCGATTGCAGAAGGACGTTCGGCGGCGGCGGCGGTCGATGAGTACCTGCGCGGCCAAACGGAACTACCCGCACCGATCGCGCCGACAGACCTTCAATACCGCCCCTAGCCCTCTGGGGAGCGTAATATCGAAAACCCAAGCCCAGAGGTAGGCCTATGTGTGGAATCGTCGGATACGTTGGAAGTAAGCAGACGCAGCGAGCGGAGGAGGTGGTCCTCTCCGGTCTCTCAAGACTTGAGTATCGCGGCTATGACTCGGCAGGAATAGCCTTGAACAGCCCCGATCGACTGGTTCCAACAGTGATCCGACGCACGGGGAAGCTCTCGGTTCTAAAGGACGCCCTTGAGTTGAACCCACCTCTACCCGCTACAAGTGCCATTGGCCACACGCGCTGGGCAACCCACGGGGAGCCGTCCGAGGCAAACGCTCACCCGCAGGTCTCAAGCGATGGCCTGGTCGCACTGGTTCACAACGGCATCATCGAGAACGCCAGTGTTCTTGCGCAAGAGTTGCGGGCCGAGGGACAGGAGTTCACCTCGGATACCGACACCGAGGTGGTGGTACACCTGCTGTCGCGCGCCATGAAGGACCCCCTACTGCCACTCTGGAATGGTGTCCTTGAAGGAGCAGAGGCCGAAGACGAGGAGCAGGCTCGCCGCCTCTTCTCTGCGATGCTGGCCGTCACCAAGAGGCTTGTCGGCGGCTATACGCTCCTTGCGTCCTGCGCGGGGGCGTCGCGTACAGTGGTCGCCGCGAGGCGCTCCTCTCCACTAGTTATCGGTGTCGGAGACGGCGAGAACTTCCTCGGCTCAGATGCCCTGGCATTCGCGGACTATACGACCTCGGCCCTGGAAATCGATCAGGACCAGGTGGTCGCAGTGACTCCCTCGGCTGTTACTGTTGTCGACCGCTCGGGCAACCCCGTGGCCCCAAAGAAGCTGAACGTCGACTTCCTACGTGACCGAGCCAGCAAAGACGGCTGGGAGACCTTTATGGAGAAGGAGATCTTTGAGCAGCCACGAAGCACCTTCGACACCCTCGCTGATCGCCTCGATGCGGACGGCAATCTGGCGCTGGACGAGGTCCGGATCTCCGCTGATGTTCTGCGCCGGGCCGACAAGATGATCATTATTGCCTGTGGCACCGCCGCGTACGCGGGACAGGTGGCCCGGTACGCCATCGAGCACTGGTGTCGAATTCCGGTCGAGGTGGAACTGGCACACGAGTTCCGCTACCGCGACCCCGTTGTAAGTGAGAAAACCCTGGTAGTCGCCATCTCTCAGTCCGGAGAAACCATGGACACGATCCAGGCGATTCGACATGCCCGGAACCAAGGCGCCCGAGTTATTGCCATAGTGAACACTCCAGGTTCAACCATCGCTCGGGAGTCAGATGCTCTGCTACTTACGCACGCGGGACCGGAGATCGCTGTTGCCTCGACCAAGGCATTCACGGCACAGGTGACGGCAACCTATATCCTCGGTCTTTACCTGGCACAAATTAGAGGAAACAAGTACATTGACGAGGTTCTGGGGTATCTGGAAGAACTGGGAGGCATCCCAGACAAGATGCAGAAGGTTTTGGATTCTGCGGAAACAGTGCGCCAGGTCGCGACCTCAATGGCGGACGCCGATTCGGTTATTTTCCTGGGACGTCACGTCGGATACCCAGTGGCGATGGAGGGTGCCTTGAAACTCAAGGAGATCGCCTACATTCACGCCGAGGGATTCGCGGCGGGCGAGCTGAAGCACGGGCCGATCGCCCTAGTTGAGCCGGGAATGCCCGTGATCATCATTGTTCCGACGCCCAGGCGGCCAGAACTGCACTCGAAGGTCGTGTCGAACATCGAACAGGTGAAAGCCAGGGGTGCAACAACCATCGTGGTTGCTGAGGAGGGAGATAGCTCGGTCGATGCGTTTGCCGACACCGTTTTCAGGGTGCCACCCGCTCCGACGCTTTTCCTCCCGCTGTTACAGGTGATCCCGCTTCAGCTGTTTGCTTGCTCGCTCGCATCCGCCAAAGGACTCGACGTGGACCAGCCGCGGAACCTGGCAAAGTCGGTGACCGTTGAGTAGCTGTCTCTCCTCTGGGGCCTGGGGTCTGGGACCTCCCCTGCTTCCTGGTTTGCCAATCAGATAGGGGCGCGACACGCCGCAAAAACGGCGTGAGAAGCCCCCCTATCTGATTGGCAAACCCACAGAAGGGCGAATGTTGGCGCCCAGTGCCGTCAGTTCCTGCTTTAGTTGGGGAACCGAGTAGTTCCGCTTTGTCCTCGGCGAATAGAGCATAGAACTGATAATCGCTGCCGTGGCGCCGGCGTTGAACCCATCTGCGACGTGCTGGGCGGTTCCCGCACCGCCCGACGCAATTACCGGAACTCGTACGGCGTCAGCGACAGCCCCGGTCAGGCGAAGTTCATATCCTTCGCCAGTACCGTCTCGGTCAATGCTATTTACAACGATCTCGCCCGCGCCGAGGTCATTTGCTCGCTTGGCCCATTCAACAGCGTCCATCCCTGTGAACGTACGAGCTCCGTCAATTGCGATCTCGTATCCGCTGGGGATTTGTGCGGACTCACCGACCCACTGTGCCTGAAGACTGACCACCATGCACTGCACTCCGAACTCGTTTGCTCCCTGCGTGATGATGTCTGGATTCCTCACGGCCATCGAGTCGATGCTGATCTTCTCCGCGCCCGATTCAAGGACGGCATGCATGTCGTCCAGGTTCTTGATGCCACCACCGACGGTAAGAGGCACGAAAATGTTCGAGGCAACCTCCTTGACGGTATCCAGGTTAATCCGGCGCTTCTCGGCGCTGGCCATGATGTCGTAAAAGACGATTTCGTCTATCTGTTCCTCGTAAAGTCTCTTCGAAAGCTCAGCAGGGTCACCAACATCGATGTTGTCCTGAAACTGAAGCGCCTTGGTAACTCGACCGTCTTTGACGTCGAAACAGGCAACTAGGCGGTTGGTGAGCATTAGAAATCCTCCCTGCCCATGTCAGTGAATCTGCGAAGAATCGCCAGACCTACCTGGCCACTTTTCTCAGCGTGGAACTGGGTGGCGAGGACGTTCCCCGACCCGACGACCGAAGCGAACGAGATGCCGTAGCTAGTGACGCCGATAGTGTTCTCGGGATGCTCAGGACTCGCATAGTAAGAGTTAACGAAGTAGAAGTAGCCACCGTCGCCCAGTAAACGCTCAAACTGTCCTGTTTCCCGCGAAAACTCAGTCGGTTTAACCGAGTTCCAGCCCATGTGCGGGACTCGCAGTTCCTCACTATTGAAGCGCTTGACAGTACCCGGAATCCAGCCGAGACATTCAGTCTCCGCCTCTTCGCTGTAATCGAAAAGGACTTGGAGTCCAACACAAACGCCCAGGAAGGGCAAGCCTTCCCCACGTACCCGGTCATCGAGGTACGGGAGCCAACCTGAGCTTCGCAACGATTCCATGGTCACGTCTGCGGCACCAACCCCTGGCAGAACAAGGTGCGAAATACCTTCGCAGTCCCTCGGATCCGCAACCAGGCGGTTTGGGACCTCGATCTGATCGAGGGCATACGAGAAGGATCTGGAATTACCGGTTCGATAGTCGATTATTCCAACCAGTGATGACATCAGGCTGCCCTCCAAGAGAACTTAAACGCGCCCGCGGGCGCTTCGATCCTTCATCGATCAAGGTAGTCGAGGATCGGCCGCGCCCGCGGGTTTGTCTGCCTTTTAGACGGATCAGACTCCGTAGTACAACTGGTACTCAAGGGGGTGGGGGAAGGCGCGCACTTCTTGCACCTCCTGCTCATATTTGATCTCTGCCCAAGTCTCAAGCAAATCTTCTGGGAAAACACCGCCAGCAGTTAGGAAGTCATGATCAAGGACCAGCGCATCCAAGGCCCTCGCCAAAGAGGCAGGGACAAACTTGATCCCCTCAAGTTCTTCCTTTGACAGGTCAAACATGTCCTTTTCGACCGGCTCATGCGGCTCAATTTTGTTCTTGATTCCATCGATGCCTGCCATGAGGCACGCAGCGAAAGCTAGGTAGGGGTTGGCCGAGGCATCAGGAACCCTGAACTCAACACGCTTGGCCTTAGGGTTGTCACCAGTCAGCGGGATGCGGACCGCCGCGGAACGGTTGCGCTCTGAATACACAAGCGTCACAGGTGCTTCAAAACCCGGAACCAGGCGACGGTAGGAGTTGACGGTCGGGTTCGTGAAGACAACCAACGAAGGAGCATGCTTCAACAGACCACCGATGAACCAACGGGCGGTATCGGAGAGGTCGGCGTAGCCCTCAGGATCGTAGAAGAGGTTGGTGCCGTCTTTCCAAAGCGAAAGATTTGTGTGCATCCCCGAGCCGTTGTCCCCAAAGATTGGCTTGGGCATGAAGGTTGCAGTCTTTCCGACTGAACGGGCAGTGTTCTTGATGACGTACTTGAACTTGAGCAGGTTATCAGCCGCGGTTGAAAGGTCCGCGTACTTGTAGTTGATCTCCTGCTGCCCGGCCGCTGCTACCTCGTGGTGAGCGCGTTCGACTTCTAGCCCCACCTCGCGTAGCAGAGTGGACATCCGATCACGCAGGTCGCCGAACTGGTCGGCGGGGGACACCGGGAAGTACCCGCCCTTGATTGTTAGCTTGTTGCCGAGGTTTCCGCCCTCTTCTTCCTTCCCCTGTTGCCAGGGACCTTCGACCGACTGAATCTTGTAGAAGGTCTCATCCGGCTCGGTGTTAAAACGGATGGAGTCAAAAACGAAGAATTCGGCTTCAGCTCCGACATAACAGGTATCAGCGATGCCCGAGTCCTTTAGGTACTGAACAGCCTTTGCGGCCACCTGGCGAGGATCGCGAGAGTACGCCTCACCCGTAGTCGGATCAACGATCGAGCAGACGACAACCAGCGTCTTAGCTTCTCGGAAGGGATCCAAGTAGGCGGTGCTTGGGTCCGCCTCAAGCTTCATGTCTGACTCGTGAATCGCCTTGAATCCCCGAAGCGATGAACCGTCGAATGCGAGCGCATTAACCGCGTCAGCAAATGTGTCAGCGGGGACATTGAAGTGCTGCTGCACTCCGAACAGATCACAGAAGCGGAAGTCAACGAACTCCACCTCTTCTTTGTCTATAAACTCGACAATCTCTTCCGTGGTGCCAAACATGGTGGTCCTTTCGCTATCGCAGAGTTTCCAACGGTCTTGAGCCTGTAGGTCAAGTCGAGGTAAACCACTGACAAATGCAAGCCTAGGGGAGAATGGCGGTCCCAAGTAGCTTGCTCTGGATCATGATCCACTGAGTCGAGACAGCAGTTTTCTCTGCATAATAGATACCAGTCAGCAGACAATCAATGCCGTTTCCTTGCAGATTTTTTACTTACTCTTTAGATTCAGGGCAATTCCTCAATTTCGTTGAAACTAGGCCGTTTTCAAACGGTCTCAACGTTTTCTTTGCATTTACTAGACGAAGTCTTGAATGAGTGTAGTTCCCGCTCCAGAAGCCGCTCCGCGCCACCGAACTGCCAAATCCCACATGGTGAAGCGGTCCCAGTCATGCGCTCCGTCACATTTTCTCTGCTCTATGGCCTCTCTCAGCCTCTCCCCTGGCATGCAGATTATGACGAACGTTATACCCTAACGGCATGAGTTTTGGGAGTGTGGGCGGCGGCCGTAGCGGTCTGAGGGGCGTGGACGAGGCGGCGCAACGAAAAGCGAACGCAGAAGCTCCTTTGATACCTAATCTAGGCCGACGCGTGGTTGCTTTATTTTCTCCGTACAGATGGAAGCTCGTCGCAACGGGCATCCTCGTTATGGTCAGCGCTGCGGTAGCCGTAGTTCCTCCGCTCTTGGTACAACGAATCTTTGACCGAGCACTGTTCCCCTCTGACGGGGGCCACGTCGACATTTCGTTACTCTGGCAACTTTCGACGGCTATGGTTGCCCTCTATCTTCTCTCGGCAGGCTTGAACGTGGTCCAGACATGGCTGACCTCAACCGTGGGCAACTCGGTAACCGGCGACCTGAGGGCGAAACTCTTTGAGCACCTGCAGCGAATGGATCTGGCGTTCTTCACCAGAACAAAGACAGGAGTGATCCAGTCTCGGTTACAGAACGACGTCGGAGGTGTTTCGGGAGTGCTGACCAACACTCTGACCAGCATCCTTGGAAATGTCGTCACCGTAATCGCTTCCCTGGTCGCCATGATCCTGATCGACTGGCGTCTGACGCTGGTGGCGATAGTCTTAATGCCTTTCTTGATCTTCGTTCAGCGGCGCGTAGGTCAGCTTCGTGCACGGATTGCCGGACAAACCCAGGAATCGCTCTCGGAACTGACGACCATAACCCAGGAAACTCTGAGCGTCTCGGGCATGCTCCTTTCCAAGTCGTTCAATCGTCAGGGTGCTGAATCTCAGCGTTACCGCGCAGAAAATGACAACCAAGTCATGCTCCAGGTGCGCCGAGCAATGAGCGGTCAAGGTTTCTTCGCCGTCGTCCAGGTGCTGATGTCCTCGGTTCCGGTGGTCATCTACATAGTCTCGGGATACCTGATCACCGGCGGAGTCGATGCGATAACTGCGGGCACCATCGTCGCTTTCACCACGGTCCAAGCACGTCTTCTCAACCCACTAATGGGCCTGATGCGGGTCTCATTGGACCTTCAAACCTCCAAGGCACTATTTGCACGGATCTTCGAGTACCTCGATATGGTTCCCGCAATCCAAGATGGCCCCGGAGCAATTCCTGTTTCGGAGGCGAGCGGACCGCGCGGTCAGATCGAGTTCAGTAACGTTGTGTTCCGTTACCCCGACGCACCAACAGATTCACCGGCGACGCTAAAGGGAGTCAGCTTCGTTGCAAAACCTGGGAATCATGTTGCGTTCGTGGGTCCGTCTGGCGCGGGGAAGACAACTGTTCTTTACTTGACGCCGCGATTGTACGAGGCAAGCGCCGGCAGTGTCCTCTTCTCCGGGGAGGACGTTCGCAATCTAACTGGCGAATCCATCATCGACAGTGTCGGGATCGTGTCTCAAGAGACCTATTTGTTCCACGCAAGTATTCGCGACAACTTGTTGTACGCGAAACCAGAGGCAACCGACGAGGAAATAGTCGCCGCCTGCATAGCCGCGAACATTCACCACATTATCGAGGGATTCGAAGACGGATACGACACCATCGTCGGTGAGCGCGGATACCGCCTTTCAGGTGGAGAGAAACAGCGGATTGCCATCGCTAGAGTGTTACTCAAAGACCCACCAGTCCTGCTACTCGATGAGGCGACCTCGGCACTCGACACTGTCTCCGAGCGCGTGGTCCAGCAGGCTCTAGATCAGGCATCCAAGGGGCGAACCGTTATCTCCATCGCTCATCGCCTCTCAACCGTGATTGGCGCAGACACCATTCACGTACTTGAGGCAGGGAAGATCGTAGAATCTGGAACCCACCAGGAGCTACTGGCTCAGGGCGGCCTCTACACCGAACTCGCGGCGCAACAGATGGCAGCGGCGTATATCGAAGGGCTTGAGACACAACCTGCGCCCCTTGCAAACCGCCGGGCGGACAAGGCGCCGGTAGGGTCGATAGCGGGAGAGGTTGTTCGACTGCTCGCCGGGCGGATATCGGAGGAAGACCGCGACTGGGACTCTCACAACTTCAGCTTGGACTAGCCGACCTTATTCATTTGCTCGCCTAGACAAGCAAGGAGCTGACTAGGGTGCGTCTCCTAAATCTGCGCTCGGGCGATCGATACCCGGGAAATTCGTGGTTGCAAGGCGGAAGAGGAAGCTTTACTGGTGGCAAGGCGCGGGCTATGCCTGTCCTCGCTTGGGGATGAACGCAGGGCCGAACGGATGGCTGGTTGCGACAGCGCTACACCTGTCCTCGCTTTGGGGGGATGACTTCGAGGACTTTCTCAAGCAGGTCGTGGCCGGGGCTATACCCGTCCTCGCCTGGGAATGACACCCAAGAAACACCTCGGTTCCCCAAGGCACGAATCATGTCTGTGCCTATTTGAGGATGAGGAGGTTACCTCCTCCCAGTAGTGCGAGAGAATATCGTCAAGTAGCTGGCAACCACGAAGAAGTAGGCATCGCAATGAAACACAAAGAGCAAACGCTGCGGGTTGGGATTGTTGGCACCAACTTCATTAGCGACTGGTTCGTTGACGCTGCGCGACGAACCTCCGGACGAGTGACTCCCCTGGCGATCTACTCACGAAGTATTGAACGCGCACAGGAGTTTGGAGACAGGAACGGACTCACACTCACGTTCGACAACTACCAGTCGATGGTCTCCGAAGTGGATGCGGTTTACGTCGCGAGCCCAACTACTGCACATTTCGGCCAGGCGCTAGCGGCCGTTCAAGCAGGTCGACATGTCTTAGTCGAAAAGACGATGACCTCAAGTCTGGACCAGACAGCGGCACTCTTTCAGGCCGCAGAGGAAAATGGCGTCGTGGCTATGGAGGCGACCCGAAGTCTATACACGCCCGCGTATCGGATGATCCAGGCCGCGATCCCCTCACTCAGTGAGCTGCGATATGCACACTTTGAGAAGCTACAGTACTCGTCCAGATATCAAAGGTTCCTAAGCGGCGAGCATGTCAACGCGTTCGAGCCTTCCATGGGAAACTCGTCGCTCATCGACTTGGGCGTCTATTGTCTTGAACCGGCCATGGATCTTCTCGGAACGCCCGAATCCGTCAATGGCTCGGCTGTCCTGCTTAACAACGGATTTGAAGCAGTCGGATCCCTTCAGCTCACATATCCGGGAATGGTCGCGGATATTGCCTACTCAAAGATTGCGCAGGGGGCAGGGGCCTCCGTGATTGTTGGCGAGGACGGCTCACTCGAAATCAATGACATCGCAGAGACATCACGGGTAGTCCGACGCCTGCGGGGAGGGGAGCCGGAAGTACTCTACGAATCTTCTCCGGTTACTCCGAAAGAAACGATGACCTTCGAACTAGAGAAGTTCGCCGATCAGGTAATGGCGGGCGAGACGGATCCTCACTGGCGTGAAGTAACACTCTCAACCAGGAAAATCATGGATCAACATCTGACCCATGGCCCGGTTGCCTCCATAGACCCTAACAACAGAGGCAACACCGATTTCCCAGTCCTTTAGGCGCGGCCGCCTTCGCCAACCACTTGGGCTAAGTGGTTGATCTTTCGCGCTCTTTCCAGGGTTTGACTCTTCGCTCTTTACCGGTGAGCCGTGCGTCCAGGAAGTGAATAAAGATGATGATGCTGATGAACGCCGCAAAAGTGCACCAAAGCGAGGAGAAGTCAGCAGCCCGCATGATCGCCGCAGCAGTGAGAGCGACAACGTTAGCCGCACCCATAGCGATGGTATAGACATACGAACTCATCATGGGAGCCACGCACGTCGCGAAGATATATGGCGGTAGCACCCATACCGAACCACCGGGTCCCATGTGGTAGTCGAGATTGTTTCCGACTATCTGAACGTATATGTCCGGACGAAACACCTGGATCATCATGAAAGCTCCGGTTGCCCACCCAACAACCATCGGAATCCACATCCACTTCCTTCTAACGGGGTCAGGTTCCATAAGCCACACGGCCCAGGGGATAAACGCGGGTAGGAATGCCCACGCGATAAACACCCAACCGTGGACCCCGCACCCGGTCAGTTGGCCCGACGGATTGTTATTGAGCGCAACCCAGGTCAGTCCTTCCAATGCCTGGTGGACGGCGAAAATCAGAGGTACAGAGGCGAAGGCAATCTCTCGAGGGCGCCTGACCATCGCCAGGGTTCCTATGCCTGCAGCGCCGACCACGCCGGCACCGATGAAACTTGCGGTTGCACTAAAACACATGGCGTGATTATGGCTGGTTTCGACGTCACAAAGGGCCGAATTCCAACGACTTCACCCCTGTTCTTCACCCCGGAAGTCCCCAATGCCACCTGATGACTACCATGGACCTGAGCCTGTCCCTGACTGGTCGCTACACACAGGGTTTGACGAATAGGATCCTAGGAGCTTGCATGTCTCATGACACCAATTCCGCACAGCTTAGGCCTGGGTTAGGGCAGAGCACCTCCCTATCGAGGGTGACCGCTGCGTCTATGCACCCATCGAGCTTTCCCCTGATGGAACAACCGGGAATCGCCTCCGTACTCGCTGTGGGTGCCGGACTACTAAATGCATGGGCATTCGCCAATGCCCAGACGTTCGCTACCGTTCAATCGGGCAACGTTATTCAGATGGGATACCAACTGGTTGCGGGTGACTGGTCAAAGCTTTTGTTCGCCACCGGCGCTGTCATCGCTTTCGGGTTGGGATCATTCTTCGCAGGGGCGATCATCGCCGTGGCAATGCGTAAGAGTGTTAGGTACACACCGTTTCTTCAGGTCGCATTGATCGCAGTAATGTTCCTCGCCCTGACCATGGTCATGACCGGAGCACTTCGGCCCGAGCATATTGCCTGGATCATTTCGTTTGCCGCGGGTATGCAGGGAAATGGTTTCCATAAAGTAAAGGGCATGTCCTACGGTAACGTTGCAGTCACCCTTGCACTTCAGTTGGCATTTAACTATCTGATGCAGTCGTTCTTCTCAAAGAAAGACGCAAATGGCGCATCAAATCTGCGCAACGCGGGAATCTATTTCCTCGTCATACTCGGTTTTGCAGGCGGTGGCGCGATCGGATTCGGGTTGGACAAACTGTGGAACGGCCTCTCCATCGTCGGTGCCATAGCGATCACGTTTGGGCTACTTATTGCCGCAATACGGGACAGAAGCAACCCCGATGCAACGGCGTAAAGCGGCCGACGAAACGACGCGCACATCGATCGGCAGACTAACCCGACGCAACGGGGAACACTAATCGACCTACGAAATCGCGTGCGGACAGTCAACGTTGCTTCGACACCCGAAGATACGACCACCATGCCTGTCCAGCCTCTGGTCGTTCCCCGCCAACTCACCTTGCTTCCACGGAAATACGGTGGATGGTCTGAAGCGGGACGAGATCATCAACCCACTCACCTTGCTTCCACGGAAATAGGGGACGAGAAATCGCCTAGAGAAGCTTCTTTCGTTGCATGTACGCAAATGCAATTCCCCCAAGCGGGACCAGCAGATAGAAGGTCGCGAAACGGAACAGGACGACCGCAACGGTGGCAATGCTCGTAGTGAGTCCAATGAAGTGAAGAGCCGTGACCATCGCAGCGAGGGTTGATCCGATGCCACCCGGAACAGGAATTGCGGAGCCGATTATGGTGCCGATCAGGTAGACCATAATTCCTTCGGCAACCGAGATTGAGTGACCTACGGCGAAAACGCAGAAGACCAGCGCAACCCCATGTGCAGCGGTCTCAAGAAGCAGACCAAGCATCGCCCAGAGACCTGCCATCGGGTCTTCTTTGAGGCGATGAAACTCTGGTTTTACCTTGTCCCAAAACTCCTTCGTCTTTGTGATGACGAGGTTTCGTACCTGCGGTATCGCTAGCGTCGCGCAGAGAACGACCACCACAATACCGACGCCGATCAGAACCTCTTTGAGAGGAAAATTCATCTTTGGAAAGTCGTGATCAAAGAGCAAAACAATCCCAAACAGCAGAACCGTCGCGGCAGCTTGCGCCAATTCCACCAGCGCAACAACCGCGACGGAACGCGAGGTTCGAAGCCCTCTTCGTTTTAGGTAGTCGAGATCAAGCGAAGCCGTGCCAAGACCTCCGGGGACCGCGACGTTCACAAACGAAGCCGATATTTGGACCAATAGGGCTTCGCGATAGGGAACCTTGATGCTGGGCAGCATCTTGAGTGGCATCGCAGCACCGAACCATGATGTGATGCCAATAGCAAAGGCGGCGACCACCCACCAGACGTTTGCTTGGCGTAGTGCCTTCAGTATTTCTTCGGGGTGCACCTCCCGAGACAACAGGAATAGCACCAAGATGACCAGAACTCCACCAACGGTGAACTGAAAAGCCTTTGTCTTGGCTATCGCGGCAAGCTTCTGCCAGACCGATTGAGGCTTGGCCGTTTCCGTCATCTCACACCGTTCCTGTGGGACCGTCCCGTCGTACTCGGGACCCGGCGAACTGGGAACCCTAACGCGAAGCTTACCGGCGACATAACAGCAGACACCCACCGGAACAGGCGGAGAGCCCAGTTTCCCCCTCCTCCGGCCGTTTCCTACCCCCCGGCAGACGTGGGACCCGCAAGAGCGCAAAAATCGGAAACACACCCAGAACTCAGAGTGTTTGATTGCGTTCGCCCGACACCTCGCCGTCGCCTCCCCGGACTAAAATGCCAACGTGATGGCTTTGAGTATCGATGTCCCAGTTCCCGAAGATGCCCCAGAGTGGTTTGATTTTGTCGTTGCACAGCAAGCCCAAACCTACCGGGGTATTGTTCGCTCAGACTTCGCCGATGTACAGCGTGAGTATAGAGATGACTGGGTCGCCGAACTCATTGAGAGTTTTGCCGAACCCGGCACGGCCAGACGTCTGATCGTTCGACGGGAAGGAAAGGTCGTAGGAGTCGCGGCAGTCGAGGACGCGCCGTGCGAGTGGGAGATTGGGGCAGGATTTTTCCCCGCTCCTACAGCAAGATGTCTTGATCGTCTTTACCTCCATCCTGAGGTGAGAGGCCAAGGTCTCGGGACCAAGCTCCTCGCCGAAGTGGATGATGGGCGCGACCTCTACCTGTGGGTCGTCGATGGCAACACGCGGGCACAGCAGTTCTATAGAAGCCGCGGTTTTGGCGACGAACCTAGAATTTTCCCGACTAACGAATCGTGGGGAAACGTGACAATGCACCGAATGATCCGCCGTATTGAGCCCTGCTAGGGAATCAACGGCACGAACGAGTACCAGCCGTGCGTCGAAACCTCTGAGCTTCCATCAACTGACTTCACCACCTTGCACATCAGCCCGGAAACGGGAACAACCATTACCCCATCGAGAGTCAGCTGGTCCACCAGATCCGTCGGCACCGCATCTGCCATTGCCGACACGAGGATCCGGTCGTACGGTGAATTTTGAGGCCAACCAAAGATGCCGTCTGTAGCCTGTTCAATCGTCGCGTTCGGAACGTCAGATAACGCACGCGAGGATCTAGCGACAAGCTCGGAGATTCGTTCAACCCCGGTGACACTTCCCTCTTCCCCGACCAGATGTGCGAGCAGTGCCGTCGTCCATCCTGAACCTGAACCGACATCCAGCACATCTTGTCCCGGTTGAACTTCCAGCAGAGAGAGCATGTTCGCCACCGTCGTTGGCTGAGAGCACGTCACCCCGAATCCAATAGGCAGGGGAATGTCGAGAGACGCCGACGATTTCTGGTCACCCGGCAGAAACCTCTCACGCGGCGCGGCCTTGAACGCTTCCCTAAGCCTTTGGCTCATGCCTCAATGCTGACCAATGGAACAACACCAATCAACCCCCTACAGTGAACGAAACAAACAACATCAGCCTCTGCGAGAGACTTGGGATGGCGATCGTCTCACGCGGGATTCGACAGAGCCCGACCGGGGCCACCAGAGACATTGCCAATATGAGAGACCCTAAAGGCGACCCCGGCGGCCATCAATCCAGTAACGGCGTGTTACAGCACCCTCGGCGAACTCGATTTTGTCTTCAAGGATCCCACCGCCGCGCTCGATGGTGCGAATAGAGGCGACATTGTTATCGTCACAAGTCACCAGTACTCGCTCTACGCCTAGGTCGCCAAGGAACTCAAGACCTTGGTCGAGCATTTTAGTTGCGTACCCGCGTCGACGGAACTGTGGCCGAACCCCGTACCCTATATGCCCGCCGCTCGCCCGTAGTCCCAGCGAGAGCTCGTGACGAATGTGAACTCGGCCGACCACCTCTCCATCGACAACTGCAAGGAGCATGGTCGCGGGAACTCGGCCGGGAGCTAGCCCCACTCCTTGGGAACATCGGTCGAGGTAACTCAAGTATTCCGTCCAGGTCTGGTCTTCCTCGGCAAGCATGAAATCAAAGCCCTCTTCCGACAACTCACTCTGAGCAGCCATAACCTCACGCTCATCAGACCGGGACGGCGGGCGCAAAAGAAGGCTCGAAGCAGGCACATCCCCATGCTAGGGCGTGGCTCCTGAATCTCTGCCCACTGTGGTGACCGGGAAATCCACGCTTGCTACGTTGTCATCGTCGGCTTTGCCACCAGCAAAGCCTCCTCTTCCGCCTTGCAACCACGAATTTCCCGGGCATCCTCGCCTGAGCACATATTCAGGAGACGCACCCTAGCCAAACCAAGTGGACCCCCTCCGCACCCTCACTGCGCAAACGGAGACTAACCTGCTCCTATGACTATTCTTCCCATTCGTATCTACGGCGATCCCGTTCTTCACAACCCGGTCGAGCCCGTCGGAGAGATCTCTGAAGAGATCCGCACCCTCGTTGGCGACATGTATCAGACCATGGATGCCGCCCCTGGCGTCGGCCTAGCCGGCCCACAGGTGGGCGTCGGGAAAGCCCTCTTCACCTACTCCTGGACGGACGAGGATGGAAATGAGCACCGTGGAGTCGCCATCGATCCGGTCCTTTGGATAGAGCCGACCGTTCCCGACTCTCTGCTCCCGGCCGAGGAGGATGAGGAAGAGGGGTGCCTTTCAGTCCCGGGTGAGCGCTTCGCGCTGCGCCGGAGCGAAAGAGTTCTTCTGGTAGCGCGAGACATCAATGGTGAAGTCTTCGAAATCGAGGCCGAGGGGTGGCTTGCCCGCATCTTCCAGCACGAGTACGACCACCTAGGCGGCGTAATCTACGTTGACCGCTTAGACGCGAAACAACACAAGCAAGCCTTCAAGACGATGAAGAAACGAGGCTGGAACACTCCCGATCAAAGCTGGCTCCCGGGACGGGACAACCTTGAGGACTGACCGTGGTGTCTGATGTCAGGCACGTTCCGGTTGGTCGACAATAAATGATCCGAAGATACTGCGGACCAGGTCACCACGCGTAAGCACACCGACCATTGAGCCCCCCGAAATTACCGGCACCTTGTTGATGGGTTTGGCGCCGAGCATTGTCGCAACGTCCGCCAGTGACGCGTCAATCTCTGCGGTAACCACAGTCTTGGACGCAAGCTCCATGACACCCAAATGCATGACCTCTGCGACCCGGTCACGCATTACCGGATCCTGCCGATATATGTTCGAGCCAAAGGCAAGGTCAATCGCGGACTCTGATGGTCCCGCAACCGCACGCAAGACGTCGCCATCGGTTATGTAGCCGCATACACCACCGCGCTCATCGATAACCGGTAGCCCTCCCGTTCGTTTGGAAACAAACTGTGCCAAGACTTCTTCAACAGTTGCCGTCTCAGCAACCGAAAACACCTCGGTCCGCATGAGGGAAGCGACGGTTGGCCCCTCCGCGTCACCAACCGATTTACGTGAAGAAGCGAGCATGCGAGAGTAGAAAAGGGCAACCACAGTCCCCACCAACGCGATGGCTGCCGCAACCAGAATCGCCTGCGCAAAGCCATCAGCATTTGCTTGGTTGGCTGACACCCCCTCGTTCTCGCGCGTCCCAGCAACAGAAGAGAGAATCCCGATTAGCAGCGATGGTCCGATTGCTGCTGCGACCTGTATGAACGTGTTGAGAAGCGCGACACCGTGGGAGTGATCTGGTCTAGATAGCGTCGATAGTCCCGCTGTCTGCGACGGGGACAGCACCAAGCCAAGACCACCGAAGGACAGAATCGCAGCGCCCAGCACGCCCAGCCAACTTAGTTGAGGAGCAACAGCATAGATTGCTACTTGACCAACAACAATGACGGCGAAACCAATAACCAGTAGCGGCCATGGTCCCCTACTATCCATGACTTTCCCACCCATGATCGCTGTCGCAGCGTTGACAAGAATGGGAACTAGCAACAGCGCACCGGCTGCGAGCGCACTCATCCCGAACGACCGTTGGAAGTAGAGCGGAAGACTGCAACTGGACTTATGATCACGCGGTTGCGGACTGCTCATTGCAAAGGTGAGTTTTGCTCTCTGAAAAATCTCTCGTAAGGGAGAGTCGGGACACACTAGCAAGACTCGGGAGGTAAGGATCGGACGCGCGAACGCCCTTAATTCATCGACAACACTAGAACCCGTAGACGCGACCGGATGAGCTTCCACCTCGTCGTTCGTCATTCACTCCAGTCGATGACTTCGGCTCCTTCAAGGGAAACCGGAGCTGGCACAAGCACATGTGGCTGACCGTTGAACCATGCTCCCTTTCGACCGGAGTTCGCCAGCGCATCAAGCCACTCTTCGCTAGCCGCGGGTAGCTTAACGACGGTCTCGAATGACTCTCGGTTGAATCGAGTAACTTCGCGGGGATCAATAGGGGCCCCCTTGCACGAGACTGTCCGTTCAAGGAGGACGCTCCGTTCGTCAATGCCCTTGGGGTCGATCGCCCAGAACTTCACAGGCGGCAACTTCTCACCGGTTCGGTCAAGCCAGCGCCTCCAGATTGCCCGAGGATCAACTGGGGTAAGGAACACAACTTGGGACCACTTCTTGTCGAGTCCAGGCATCGCCGTATCACGCAGTGCCTTGCGTTTGGAGTAATCCTTGTACTTCGCGGCGGCCGCCTCATAGACGTTTGGCGCCAGGGTTGCGAGGTCCTCCAAGGGAAACAACCGATCCGTTCCCTCGGCAAGCGGAACGCACATGTGGAACACCCTGGACTGCATCGTCTCTCCTCACCTGACCGTCTATGCCGAGTTACAGATCTTCACTCCGCAAACTAACCGACTACGCGCCGTTCGAACCATCAACTCTAGATAGATTATTGCTCGGTACACGCTGGAGTAGAACTCTGCCGGGTGGCGCTCTAGAGCAGCCTTTGCGGACGAAAGCACTATCGCGGTACCCGTGGAGTGCGTCAACCGATCATCACTCAATCGTCAACGTCTCCAGATGTATGGTGTCGTCGTCGAAACCTTGATGAGTCCCGAACGCTCAAGAATCGGGCGCGAGAACTCCGTCGAGTCACTGTGAATAAGTGTTTTCCCGAGTGCCAGCGCCGAGCGCGCTCGGGCTGACGTCAGAGCGCGGTAGATCCCTTTTCCCCGCCACTCCTTCACAGTTGCTCCGCCCCAGATTCCCGCAAAGTCCGTACCGACAACCGGCTCAAGTCGCCCGGCACTGACAATTTGACCCGCGGCTTCTGCGATCCACAGTTCCATACCGTCATTGCGCCCGAGTCTAGACAGGATCGCATCGGCGTGACTGTAGGATGCCTCCTCCCCAAACACACGATCCTGCATCACACACATGGAGCGTACATCGGGTTCGTCACGTATCCTCCGCAACGTGACGCCGTCTGGCAAAGGCACGTCGGCTACGAGTGATGATGCCTCCCCAAGCATGATTGACTCGGATTCTTCAGGCACAAAACCATGTGTAACAAGCGCGTCATGAAGACCGGGCGCATGATCGTGCCCGCGTGTTTTCCACTCAACGCTGGTAATCGCCGGACTCGCCTCAAAGAACGCCCGCGCTGCATCCACGAGTTGCCAAATGCGCTCGGCATCAGAGCCACCAAGGTCTCGATAGGTCACGAATCCGCGGCCACCTGCGAACTCCACGAGCCGCAGAACTCCGAGAGAAGTCACCGAAATAGCGCTCGGAGTCTCGGCATCAGTACGGAGTTGCTCGTCATAGGTACTTAGCAGTGCAGTTGCGTCCATTCTGGTCACACTACCCAATTCCGCTCAGACCCAAGACCGGGGCCGAAAGCAGATCGCAGACGGGCACATGCGCGTTCTGTCATATACGACCGCCATACTTCTTTAGCGCGTCATCAGCTATCTTTGGTGTTTTCTGGACGTCGAAGCGGAACTCCACCACGTTGCGTCACAGAAGGGCCTCACAGGAAAATTGCGTTTTGTCACCCGTGGCCGAGGGACCGACGCTGGACTGTAGCCCGCGGTTCTAGGCACCCAGCAGCGCCAGCGGAATTACCGCCACGCCGTCAGGTCTGCGATAGGCTGCGGGACCCGTTGTGATCACCGCTAGGTCAACGACGCGATCTGGAATCTGGTTCCGCAGCCACAGCAGATGTCGAACCTCACGGTCGGTCACAGCCGGATTCAGCTCCACTTCTAATCCCACCACTTGTCCCTCGTGGCCCTCAACAATCAGGTCGACCTCCTGCCGACCTGAGTCAGTTCGTAGATGCGCAACCTTTCCCTCATTCGCCTGCGCCATGGATCGGACGCCAAGTGTCACGATTGACTCAAAGAGCGGGCCGAGCATGTGGGTGCCGTCTGGCCGGAGCAGGCTCTCCCCCGTCAGCCCCAGGAGGCGCGCCGCGAGGGCAGGATCCGCCAGCTGGTGCTTAGGGGCTTGGCGTGCCTGCGTGAATGCACTGTGGATCGGGAGCCAGCCCGGAACCGGGTCAAGAAGCCAGATTTGGCTGAGATGGTCGCGGTATGCGATGGTCGTCGTCTTCGCGGGTTGTGCGCCATCCCCCGCATTGGTGAGATCGAGGAGCCTGGAATAGGCCGTCGTCGATGATGAGGAAGCCGCGTAGGCACGCAACCACCGCGTCAGGGTCTCACGGCGGCGCACTGCATACCCTTGCTCGGGCAGATCTCGGTCGATCACTCGCAATAGATAGGAATCCAAGAAATCCCGTTGCAGTCGCTTCGGAGCACCCACGATAGCCGGAAAACCGCTTGCCGTGATGGCGTCTGCATAGTCGCTCAGCACAAAGTTGGAGGTCCCTGAGATCGGCGGCACGTCTCCCGCAAGCATCCGCCCAAGCGAAACCGATGGCTCCACCACTCCGCGCTCATGAAGGCCCATGGGGCGCATCCGCAGTGAAAGTATGCGTGCCGCGCCGCTGTGGGTCCCAGACGCATCGACCGGCGTTGCCGAACCAGTCAACAGAAACCGCCCGGGCGCCGCACCTTCGTCTACCTGACGACGCACCGAATCCCAAACCTGGGGAAGCTTCTGCCACTCGTCAAGGAGAACCGGGCCCTGGGGAAGCGTGGTGAGGGCGAAGTCAGCGCGAATCTGTTCACGTTGAAACGGATCATCCATCCGCCAGACCGACGCGACTCTGCGTGAGGCCGTTTCGGTCTTCCCGACACCTTTGGGGCCGTCAATCGCAACCGCAGGCGCGTACGGGAGGAGATCGTCGAGTTCCCGGTCTATGCTTCGAGGCTGGTACGTCATGCGATATACGCTACCGTTTGCGCGGCTATTACACTACTATTTACGCAGTTATTGCACTACCGTTCGCGCACTGACTACGCTACCTCTTGGAGCCATCCTCACCCGTCCGATTCATGTGGAAATCGCAGTGCGACAACGGAACCAGCAGGCAAAACACTAGAGTGCGAACCATAACTTGACCGGTTTCCGTCAGCGTTAGGCATTATCGACCGAGATACCGCCCAACTCCACGCGACCTACTCCAACAGTCAAGGCCAAGCTGCACTAGTCAACGAAGGCGGGACCGAGCTTCTGCCAGTGTTGATGGAGAAGGGCGATCTGCTCAGGGAGGACTCGTGCGATTGATAGCGGCGGAAGATCATCGATGGAGAACCAGCCGACCTGGCTGGTCTCATCGCCAGTGAACGACAAGTCGATAACGCCTTGGGCTTGGCATACGAACAAGAGATTGTAGATATGGCGGTCGTAGGCGGGCGAGTGAGGCCACTGCTCGCGATCGATCACCGCAGCCAGGGGAACGGCGTGCACGGCAAAGCCAGCCTCTTCCTCAACCTCGCGTTCGATGGCTTGCCTTGGTGTCTCGAGCACGTCGCACCAGCCCCCGGGCAGCGTCCACCTGTCACAGTCTGCGATCTCGCGAACGAGCAGAACGTGGCCCTCCTGGTCGAAGACACCTCCGCGCACGTCGATCTTCGGCGTCGTATAGCCCGCAACAGAAGCGATCTGGGCGTCATACTCGTCCAGGGGTTCCCCTGCGAGGTGTTGCATCAGTTCGCGCGAGAGTGCACCGACGCGATGAAACCGCCCAATGTCGAAGGGGTCCGTGCAGCACGCCAGGCCAGACTCAGACAAGGCCGCGAGTTCAATAGCGATTCGGCGGTACGCCTCGAAAGTGGTCTGCTCAGACATGGAGCCAGCCTACGTTACGGCACCACTCCCCAAACCCAGGTGCGATCGTTTCACCACCGCAGACCGTCAACATGCATGGAATTCAAAAGTGCGATTCGACCTGACCTCCGAGTATAGATGTCCCTGTCCAAAAGGAGTTTCAGACGTTGAACTGAAGCGGTCCGGGTTTTGTTCCGTTTTTACGCTAGGGCTTTTTCCCTTGTGTTGGTGTTGTAGTGGTCTGCTTCGTATTCTGTTGGGGTCTGGTAGTTGAGGGCTTCGTGGAGGCGTTCGTGGTTCCACCAGTGAACCCATTTCAGGGTCTCGAACTCGACCTCAGTGGTTGAGGGCCACGCCGGTCTGGCGTGGATCAGTTCGGCCTTGTAGAGACCGTTGACGGTCTCCGCGAGGGCGTTATCGTATGAGTCTCCAACGCTTCCGACGCTGGCGGTGATGCCGGCTTCCTGGAGGCGGTCGGAGTAGCGGATGGAGACATATTGAGAGCCTCTGTCGCTGTGATGGACTAAGCCTTGGAGTGCGTGGTCTTTGGCGCTGTTCAGCGCGTGTTCTAACGCTTCCAAGGGGAGTTCTTCGGTTCGCATCGTGGAGCGGGTGGACCAGCCGACAATCTTGCGGGAGAACACGTCAGTAACGAAGGCCGTGTAGCAAAACCCGGACGTGGTCCGCACGTACGTTATGTCCGCTACCCACAGTCGGTTAGGGCCGACAGCGGTGAAGTCCCGGTCCACCAGGTCAGGGCGAGTGTCCACTGCTTTAGACCGGCAGGTGGTGATGGGTTTGCGTCCCCTACGCACACCTTGAAGGCCAGCCTTCCGCATGAGCCTGCCGGTTTGTTCCCGGCCGATGCCCCACCCCTCACGGCGCATCGCATGCCACATCTTGCGTTTGCCGTACACCCCATAGTTGCGAGCATGAACCTCACGCAACACGGGTATCAACTCGCTGTCGCGCACTTCCCGGTCACACACAGGACGCGTTTTCGCGGCCCGGTAACCCCTAGAAGTGATGAACCCGCCCTCTGTCGCACACAGGGTGCGGCAGATCGGCTCGACCCCGAAACGATCCTTGTACATATCGATGTACGCGATCATCTCGTCGCGGGGCGGTCGAGCTCGGCTGCAAAAAACGCTGACGCTGTCTTCAAGATTTCGTTAGCTCTTCTCAGTTCAGCGTTTTCCCGCTTCAACCTGCGGGAGCCTGTCAGATTGTTTGTGTATGGCTTGATCTGAAAGGCTGTGCTGGCGTTGGATACACGAACGATTGATTTGGACGAGATCGATTTGATTGATAAGAACAGTGAGGCAACAAATCGTTTAGCGAAAGAGCTTGAGGATTCTGGGGCTCTGGCTGATTTGTTTGCCCGCATTGATAGCGGTGAAGTGGAACTAACAGGCGATGGCGGTCTCATTCCCGCACTGATCAAGACTGCTTTGGAACGCGGTTTAGAAGCGGAGATGACCTCGCATTTGGGTTACGCTGCGGGCGATCGGGAATCTAAGGAAGCCGTAGGGGCTGCGAACTCAAGGAATGGCTCATACCCTAAGTCAGTTGCCACCGAGGTAGGCCCGATTGAGGTCTCGATACCAAGGGACCGGGATGGTTCTTTCACCCCGCGCCTGGTCCCGAAAGGATCGCGGCGTCTGGGAGGCCTAGATGACATGATCATCAGCCTTTATGCGGGGGGAATGACGATAAGGGAAATCCAGTGGCACCTGAGCCAGACCATTGGCACTGACTTATCCCACGAGACGATCTCGAACATCACTGACGCCGTGTTAGAGGCCGTCCTGGAATGGCAAAAACGGCCCCTGGATGAGTTCTACCCCGTCATGTATCTAGACGCGATCCGCGTGAAAGTCAGGGATGGATCTCATGTGCGTTCTAAAGCCGCTCATATCGCCATTGGCGTTGACATGGACGGTGTCAAACACGTCCTGGGGATCTGGGTTCAAAACAACGAAGGCGCTAGTTTCTGGGCCTCGGTGTGCTCTAATCTGCGTAACCGCGGCGTAGCCGATGTCCTCATTGTTTGTTGTGATGGGCTCACCGGCCTGCCCGAAGCCGTGGAAGCTACCTGGCCTGAAACCATAGTCCAGACCTGCGTGGTGCACCTGATTCGCGCCTCGATGCGGTTCGTGAACTACCAAGACCGTAAAAAGGTCTCCGCAGCGCTTAGACCCATTTACACGGCCGTTGATGCCGACGCCGCGGCCGAAGCACTCAGCGCTTTCGCGAAGAGCGATCTGGGGGCAAAGAACCCCGCGACGGTGAGTACTTGGCAGTCAGCGTGGGACCGGTTCACCCCGTTCCTGGAGTTCCCCCCAGAGCTACGCCGCGTCATTTACACGACCAACGCGATCGAGTCACTGAACTACCAGCTACGCAAAATCAGTAAGAACCGCGGCCAGTTCCCAAACGATGAAGCGGCAGTGAAACTGCTATGGCTTGGGATCTGCAACATCGAAGACAAAAGAGCGGCCGAAAGACAACGAGATAAAGGAAAGAGAGGTAAAGACCGAAAAGCATCAGGAAGACTAATCCAAGGACATGTAACCACCAACTGGAAACAAGCCCTAGCCCAACTCGCAGTCGCCTACCCCGACCGCGTCAACCCCCACATTTACTAACCCCCAAACACAAACTATTTGACAAGCTCACCTGCGGATCTCAGCGGACTCCTCAGTGGAAACACCAGGGCGTTTTCCCTCATCCACCAGTGCCTGGTTCACCCACCTACGCAGCGTTTCCCTGGCCACCCCCAACCGTGGAGCGACCTCCCGGATCACCGCCGACCGGGTTTCCGCATCATCATCGTTCAATCGATCCAGAACCATGCGCACCGCGCGATCCTTGAACGACTGCTCATACTTCACTGCCATGAATCCATCCTCTCAAAAAGGACGGAACCAAACCCGGACCGCTTCAAACCTAAACTCCACCGGATCGCGTTGCGGAAGGGCATCATCGGCAGGCCGGGCCGATTGTATTTGCCAACGACGGGCCCAATGCACCCAACCGGTCGACCCACGGTTCGGCCATCGACCCTTCGCTAAGTAGTTCCTCCACGCGATGTAAGGGACCCCAATCGAAGTCGTTGACCTCCGCCGGATCGATCACGATAGAGACGTCCTGAGGAACCCGGGCGAGGTAGAGGTCAACCGGTGCGGAACCCTCGGCGTGACGTCCCACTAGGGCCAACTTTTCCTCAAGAACGCAGATCCCGGCCTCCTCACGGAGTTCACGCAAGCACGCCTGTGCGCTCGTTTCGCCAGTGATGGCGCTCCCGCCGGAAAACTCCCACTTCAATTCGAACTCGCGACCTACCGCCCTCTGTTGAAGCAGTACAGTCCCATCAGGTCTGGCAACACAGACTGTCGCAACCAGATGAAACAACCCCTCGGGCAGCGATCCTTGCTCGCGAGCATGCACTCCCCCAGTTCTGTGGCCATCGACATCAACAAGATCCCAGTACTCCGGTAGTGCACCGCTAAATCCCACACTCCCTTTTCCGATCACCGTTATCGAACTCTCGTACCGCTCGGCTCAGTCATCCGCAAAGAAGGCGCAGTCCTCACTGCGACTGCCATGGATTGATCAGTTGAACTCCCGTTTCTTCGAAGTCCTTTGTGTTTCGAGTTGCGCAAGTGGCGTGGAAGACACGACAGATCGCAGCGATTTGCGCGTCGGCAGTGCTGATCGGCGACCCAGCGCGCTCCCGTGCAGCAAGTACAAGACCATACTGCTTAGCAGCAATGTCATCGAAAGGGAGGATGTGGTCACCGGTCCGATATGGTTCTACAACCGAGTTGATGAGCGCCGAGAGCGAATACTTGCGCCGACCATTCGGCAGCAGCTCGACCCCAGCCAATAGCTCCCCGAGAGAGACCGAGGTTATTGCGACTTCTCCGGCCAGCGATTCGAGCCACTGGGCGACCCGAGCATCTGGATTCGGGCGGATGACTTCAGAGACCACATTCGTGTCCAGGATGATCACGAGAAGTCCACCGCTCGGGCCGCATCGTTGCGCTCAGGAATGACAAGATCCTCAAAACCGCCTACGCTCTGAGCGGCCCGCATCAAGGCAACGCCGATGTTCGGCCTGTGCGCTGCTTTCGTCAGAATGTCGCGAACTTCCGCTTCCATTGAACGGCCATGTTCCTTTGCTTGGGCAGCGAGGCTTGATTTTACTGACTCATCGAGACCTCTCACGACTATCGAAGCTACGTCAACCACCTCCACTAATTGTGCTATCACCAATGATAGCAATCTTTGGGGGCCGAGCAATGCTCCTTCACTTCCAAGTGTGTTTTTCATGCTTCGATACTGTCAAACACGACTGACAACCCGGGAAACTGAAGAACGCCCTGTGGATCGACTCCATCTTCTGAGACTGTGGAGAGCAGAGGTTATGCCATCGAGCCTTTTCCGAACCCACGGGATCTAGCAAGATTCTAAGCAGCATGAGCAGCCACGAAACAGCCTCATTTGTGGGTCACGAAACGCCGCTCAGTCATTGAGCACCGACTCGATGTAAGCGCGTACAGCGGGCAAATCGACGATCAGCGTGTCCCACACTGCATCGTAATCCGTGCCTTCATAGTGGTGCGCCAGCCGATCTCTCATTCGTTTGATCAGCGACCACGGCACTTCCCGATGCTCTTCTGTTGTCTCGACGCTGAGCCTGGCAACGTTCTCGCCGATTTTGATAATCACCGATTCCGCGGCCAAACCGG
Organism: Actinomycetaceae bacterium MB13-C1-2; assembly: GCA_035621235.1. NCBI lineage: Bacteria > Bacillati > Actinomycetota > Actinomycetes > Actinomycetales > Actinomycetaceae > Actinomycetaceae bacterium MB13-C1-2. Next base: position 1,126,426 of record CP141731.1, on the reverse strand, counting down.
GAACATTGAAGGCATCCGCCGAATACCAGTCATGCCCTCTAGCTCCCAGTTCCTCACCAACCAAGCAAAGTCGCACGATCTCTTGCAGCGCCGCTAAATCACGCTTATTCACACTGCCACCGCTGTCATTAGGATCTCGTGATTTTCAGCTAGCCCGCCATCTGTGACAACGTCCACTTCAACACCTAGCAGATCACTGGCTGCCTCAGAGAATGCGGCGATCGTTAGGAGTCCGACGCCCGCCTCCCTGGTTACGAGAAGGTCAAGATCGCTTCCTGGCCCATCTGCCCCACGAACAGTCGACCCGAAAACTCGAACATTGCTCAGACCGAAATCCCGCGCGAGCTGCTCCAACGCATCACGGTTTTCTGTGAGCGCCTGGCGCGGAAGAGGACGGGCGGCCAAACGCAAGCGCTGTAGCATCTCAGCAGAGGCTCGACGCTTTCCCGACTCATATGCGGCTATGTTCGGTTGAGCGACACCGGATCTCGCGGCTAGCTCAGACTGGCTGAGCCCCGCCTGTTCCCTCAACTGCCGAACGCCCGTCTTCATAAACCTGACTATATCGCCTGATATACCCAAGGAAAAGGGTCAACGCTACACATTGAATCTAAATTCAACCACGTCGCCGTCCGCCATTATGTAGTCCTTACCCTCCATCCGGACACGACCCTTTGCCTTCGCCTCGTTCATCGAGCCATGCTCCATCAGGTCGTCATACGAAACGATCTCTGCCTTAATGAAGCCCTTCTGGAAATCCGTGTGAATCACACCCGCAGCCTCGGGCGCCGTCGCGCCCTTCTTCACCGTCCACGCACGAGACTCCTTCGGCCCCGCCGTCAGATAGGTCTGAAGTCCGAGTGTGTCGAATCCGACCCGCGCCAACTGGTCCAACCCGGACTCCTCTTGCCCGGTCTCGGACAGAAGTTCACGTGCCTCCTCCTCGTCCAGTTCTACCAGTTCCGCCTCAAACTGCGCGTCGAGAAAAATCGCCGGCTGTGGTGCAACCATCTCACTCAGCTTGTCCTTCAGATCAGCGTCTTCCATGCCCGCAGAGTCCATGTTAAACACGTAGATAAACGGCTTCGAGCTCATTAGTTGGAAAGACTTCAGGACTGCGGGGTCAAGCTTCGCCACATTGTCGGGGGTCAGCAGCTTCCCCTCTTCCAACAGCTTCTGCGCCGCGAGCGCCGTATCCAGCACTTCCTTCGGAGTCTTCTTTCCCTTCACCTCTTTATCCAGGCGAGGAATCGCACGTTCCATAGTCTGTAGGTCCGCGAGCATCAGCTCAGTCGTAATGGTCTCAATGTCATCCGCCGGGCTGACACGTCCGTCAACGTGAACAACGTCCTCGTCCGCGAACACTCGTGTTACCAGGCAGATAGCATCGGCCTCGCGGATATTGGCGAGGAACTGGTTGCCCAATCCCTCTCCTTCAGACGCACCACGCACGATACCCGCAATATCTACGAAAGAAACCGTGGCGGGAACAGTTCGCTCCGAAGAAAACAGTTCGGCCAACTTATCGAGCCGCGGATCCGGCAGCGGCACCACCCCCACGTTGGGCTCAATCGTCGCGAACGGATAGTTCGCTGCGAGCACAGTGGCGCGGGTGAGCGCGTTGAACAGGGTCGACTTACCCACGTTGGGCAGTCCAGCAATACCGATCGTCAAAGACACGTTGTCAAGTCTAGTTGGGCATAACTATCGAAATAGTAGGGATGAGGAGAGAACCGCCACCCTCACACAGAAAGCGCAACCGGGAGCACGAACACGACCGCACACGCAATGCAGGTGACATGCGGAGTCCCACTCAAGAACTCAACGAGCCCAAGCAGACGCAATCGTCCCTGCACCGACAGAACAGGTTGGACGAGGACATCCCATCCACACGGTTGAACCACCTGCGGAGCAGCATTCCGAGGCTCGACTGACCAGCCCGAGCAGGCACAATCATCCCTGCTACGAGGTGTGGCCTGCGGGGCGCGGGCGGCCCTTCACATGTAACGGCAACAAGCCGCGACTCTGCAGGTCGTTCTTCAGGTTACGCGGAAGAGCGAAAGTGATGGTCTCAACTTGGGTGCGAACTTCCTCGACCTCACCCATTCCTCGTTCTTGCAGCCACTCAATAACGTCTCGAACCAGGATCTCGGGAACCGACGCACCCGAGGTGATGCCTACCGTGTGCGCTTCCTCGAACCAGGTTGGATCAAGTTCGTGAGCGCCATCAACGCGGTAGGCGGCTTTCGCCCCGGCCTCCTCGGCCACCTCGACCAAACGGACGGAGTTCGAGGAGTTCGCCGAACCCACCACAATCACCACGTCACAGCGCGGTGCCATCGCTTTGACGGACTCCTGTCGATTCTGCGTCGCGTAACAAATGTCGTCCGAGGGCGGGTCCTCCAGCAGAGGAAACTTCTCGCGCAGTCTGCGGACCGTCTCCATGGTCTCATCCACGGAAAGAGTGGTCTGCGAAATCCAGACGACGCGGGAAGGATCGCGAACCTCGACGCTATCAACCTCGTCTGGAGTGCCAACGATCTGAATGTGTTCAGGCGCCTCCCCGAAGGTACCTTCGACCTCCTCATGTCCTGTGTGGCCGACCAAAATGATGTCGTAGTCATCCTTCGCAAACCGGACGGCCTCGCGATGGACCTTAGTTACCAGCGGACAGGTGGCATCAATTGCCCTGAGGGAACGTGCATCCGCATCACTGCGCACCTGGGGAGAAATTCCGTGGGCGGAGAAGACAACTGTCTCTCCCTCGGGAATCTGATCGACCTCGTCTACAAACACCGCCCCGCGCTTAGTGAGCGTTTCGACAACGTACTTGTTGTGAACGATTTCCTTGCGTACGTACACGGGGGCACCCTCGAGTTCGAGGGCCCGCTCCACGACTTCCACCGCGCGGTCCACCCCGGCACAGTAACCGCGCGGGGCGGCAAGAAGGATGCGGTTCTCCGTCGTCTCGCTTTCGGCGGCGACGGGGGCAGGAGCGGATGTCATATCTCTAATCTATCGGGTAGAGCGCGGCCACCCCAGAGACGTGGGCCACGCCGAAGGTAGTCGATCGGGGTGCGATGCACTGTGACCACTTCGGCCCGAGCTCCAGTTCAGAGACTGGATGGGACAGCATCAGCTACGCGCCGCCAGGTCAGTCGAGGAGAACCTCATCCCAAGGTCAATCACCCGAAATGTTGGTAACCGGGGTTCGTAGGCCGAGTGGACTGGTTGCGGACATAACCAAGGGCGGGAACCCCGTCTCCGAGATTCCCGCCCTCTGCAAAGAAACTACTTGGTTCGACCAGTTAGTCGAATTTAGTCAACCCAGTTCTCTTCGATAATCTTCATCGCGTTCTCATCGTTCGCGAAGACCTCTTTGAGGTTAGCCTTGGTCACAACAACCGGCTCGAGTTCGTAAACTCCAACTTCCTTCACACCGTTGTCAGCCATAACTGTTGGCTCGGGAAGTCCCGCACCCGACTGAACCGCTTGGATGATGCGCATGGTCTCAGCAACCAGGTCCTTCGAGGGCTTTGCAACCGTCGAGTACTGCTTGCCCTGTGCGATCCACGCCAGCGACTCATTCTCAGCGTCAAGACCAGACACGACAGGAAGAGGCTGACCAGCCTGCTCCGTCGAGGTGATGATCGCGCGAGCGATGCCATCGTTCGGGGACAGAACACCCTGGATTTCCTTGTCCGCGTAGTTACCGGCGAGCAGGGAGTCCATGCGGGTCTGAGCCTTGCCGTTGTCCCAGTCCTGGGTCGCGGCTTGAGTGAAGTCCGTCTGACCGGAGACGACCACCAGGGTGCCGTCATCGATCTTCGGTTGTAGAACGCTCATGGCACCGTCGAAGAACAGTTGGGCGTTCGGGTCGGCCGGGCCGCCAGCAAACAGCTCAATGTTGTACGGACCGGAGCCCTTTTCTGCGGCTAGGCCGTCAAGAAGCGCCTGTCCTTGAAGCTCACCGGTCTTGATCGAACCGAACTGTACAACGCCGTCTACTGCCTCGGTGTTCTCGATCATGCGGTCGAAGCCCAGGACCAAGATACCCTCGGCCTTAGCGTTCTCAAGCGCGGTGCCAAGTTGGGTGCCGTCGATCGGACCGGCAACGATAACCTTCGCGCCCTGCTCGATCATCGACTCGATCTGCTGTTGCTGCTGAGGAACCTTGTTGTCAGCTGCCTGGACAACCGGCTTGAAGCCCGCGTCTGCCAGCTGCGCCTTGAACTCAGTCTCAGCATCTTTCCAGTTCTGGGTGCCGAGCCAAGGCAGAGCAACGCCAACGGTGGAGTCTGCCGGGAAGCCCTCTTGGTCTCCGGTGGCACCCTCGTCAGTTACTTCCTCGGCTGCTCCGCTTTCGGGAGCGTTGCTCTCGTCAGTGGTGCTACTGTCGCGACCCGAGCCACAGCCCGCCAGGGACAGCGATGCCGCCGCTGCTATTGCAACGAAACCTGCAATGCGTCGTTTCATTGTTTTCCTTTCGTGGTTCCGGGAATATCCCGGCTCTTTCTCTGTACGTTTTGAGTGGATTTGAATGGACTACTCGACGGGAATAGGAGCGTTCGGCTCCGTGCTCGCGTCGGTTTCGGGACCAGCGTCAGCTGGCGGGGCTGCTACCTCCTCCACATTCTTCTCGTCCTTACTCTTCATCCCAGAGGACAGCTTTCCGATTATGGAAGGCTTGCCCTGCCGCTTGTTATAGACATCGAAAGCAACAGCGGCGAGTAGAACGAGGCCCTTGATGACGGCCGTCTTATCTTGTCCAACGCCCATTAGCATCAGGCCGTTGTTCAGAGTCGCCATGACCAGGCCACCGACCATCGACCCCATGACAGTGCCGATACCACCGGAGACAGCGGCACCACCAATGAACACAGCGGCGATGGCGTCAAGCTCCCACATGTTTCCGTCGCTCGGCCCCGCGGAGGTAGCGCGTCCAACGAAGAGGATGCCCGCAATCGCGGCGAGGAACGACATATTCATCATTACCAAGAAGTAGGTGCGCTTGGTGTTGACACCGGAGAGCGCTGCGGCCGCACGGTTGCCACCGACTGCATAGATGTGCCGACCAAACGTGGTCCGCTGAGTAACGATGTGGTAGATAATCACGAGCGCCAGAAGAATCAGACCTGGGATCGGGAACGAGGTTCCAGGACGGCCGGAGCCGAAGAGCCACGTCAGATAGCCGATGATCAGTGCGATCAGAATCGAACGGGTAACGGGAACCCACATGGGAGCCGCTTCACCACGCTTCACCATCTTGGCGCGCTTACTGAACTGCATCCACACGAATAGGGCGATTCCAATGACCCCCAGAAGCAGCGTCGAGTTGTTGAGGCCCGTGTCGGGGCCCCATTCGGGAAGGTATCCCGCACCGAGAACAGCGAACTCGCGGGGAACGGGAACGGAAATCGAGCCGGAGATCCAGATAATGACACCACGGAACATCAGCAAGCCCGCCAGCGTGGTGATGAAGCCAGGGATTCCCATTTCGGCCAACCAGAAACCCTGCCATGCACCGATCGCGATACCCGTGGCTAGGCCGATCAGGAGTCCGACCCACCAGGGGATACCAAGTTGTTGAATACTAAGAGCGACAACCATTCCGACTAGTCCAGCCACCGACCCAACCGACAGGTCGATCTGGCCGATGACGATAACCATGACCATACCTATCGCCAGCACCAGCACGTAAGCGTTGCCTGAGATCAGGTTCTGGAAGTTCGAGGGCGTTAGCATCCGCCCACCCGAGATGATCTGGAAAATCAGCACTAGCACCACCAGTGCGAGGATCATCGTGTACTGCTGGAGGCTTCCTCCCGCCAGCTCCTTCAATCGTTTCATCTGCTTGATCCTGTCCTCTCGGTCATTACGCCGCGCTCGCGGGAGCGGCCTGGTTGCTGGTACTAGAAGACAGCGTCATCAGGCGCATGAGCTCTTCTTGGTTGGTGTCTTTGGTATTCACTACACCGGTGATGCGACCCTCACAGATCGTGTAGATCCGGTCCGTGATTCCCAGAAGTTCCGGCAGCTCAGAGGAGATGACAACGACGCCTCGTCCCTCGTCCGCCAGTTTGAAAATAAGACGGTAGATCTCGTACTTTGCGCCGACGTCGATCCCGCGCGTCGGCTCGTCCATAAGCAGAACCTCCGGGTCGGGGTACAGCCACTTGCCAACAACCACCTTCTGCTGGTTGCCGCCCGACAGGGTGGTGACGCCATCCTTCACGGAGGGAACTTTGATGAGAAGTTCTTCGCGGTACTTGTTGGCGACCGCCGTTTCCTCATCCAAGTCAAGTAGCGCGCGGTGGACAATACCGCCCAGGTTAGCGCTGACGATCGTCCGTTCGACAGAGTCAAGCAGGTTCAGACCGAGCGTCTTACGGTCCTCGGGCACGTATGCCATGCCTGCATCAATCGCCTTCTGAACAGTGGTGAGCGACTGCTCCTTACCATTCATAAAGATCTCACCGCCTAGGTAGGTGCCGTATGTTCTACCGAACAGCGAGCGTGCCAGCTCCGTGCGTCCAGCACCCATAAGTCCAGCGAATCCGACAACTTCGCCCTTGCGAACGGAGAACGAAGCATCATTCACCGCCAGGCGATCCGGGATCGTTGCGTGCTCAACGCTCCAGTTCTTCACTTCGAGCAGAACATCGCCCGGATTGGATTCGTGATCCGGATACCGGTTGTCGAGTGAACGACCAACCATCGACCGGATGATCCTGTCCTCGTCAACCTGGCCCGCGACAACGTCATACGTCTCAACCGTGCGTCCGTCACGAATGACTGTCACCGCATCGGAGATCGCCGCGATTTCGTTCAGCTTGTGAGAAATCATGATGCACGTAATGCCCTTGCCCTTCAGGCCACGCATTAGGTCGAGGAGGTTAGCTGAGTCCTCTTCATTCAAGGCAGATGTGGGCTCGTCAAAGATCAGGAGTTTCACGTCCTTTGAGAGTGCCTTTGCGATCTCGACCATCTGCTGTTGCCCGACGCCCAAGTTCTTGATCTGGGTGCTTGGATCGATATCTAGGCCGACGCGGGCGAGCAAGTCCTTGGTAATCCGACGTTGCTCATCCCAGTCAATCAGCCCATGCTTCACTGTTTCGGAACCCAGGAACACGTTCTCGGTGATCGACAGTTCAGGAATGAGGGCGAGTTCCTGGTGGATGATAACGATACCGGCCTTCTCAGAAGCCTTAATGTTTGAGAACTCGACCAGTTCCCCATCGAAGAAGATCTCGCCCGTATAGGTACCAGCGGGCCATACTCCCGACAAAACCTTCATCAGGGTCGACTTGCCAGCACCGTTTTCTCCACAAATGGAGTGGATATCGCCCTTACGAACCGTCATGGTGACGTCATCGAGAGCACGCACGCCAGGAAACTCCTTGACGATATTGCGCATCTCCAAGATTGGGGGCGGCTGCTCTGCCATAAAATCCTCCAGCGCCTCTTTGAGTGGGTAGGACGAAGCGTCCTGACGAAAAGAATAGGCCCGATCCTTCATGCCTTCATCTCTTGAAGTCAAGAAGATGCCGATCTGTTACATATTTGTGACAATTCGGGGGCCGAGGTGTCGCGTTAGTAGCGCGACTTCTACCGGGCATAGACCGACGAACTTCCCCGTAATACAGCCAAAACTAACCAACCATGCGGGCGGTGCTATACATCGGCGGTCACCCGACTCAGCCGCCCTTGGCAAAGTGTTCGTTAGACTTGACTTTATGAGCGTTGGCCCCGGATCTCAGACTTCACTTCGTGAAGCCAATGCGGTCCGTGTTGCCGAGACCGTAAAAAAATACGGACGCATAACTCAGGTAGAACTCGCTGCGGCAACGGGTCTATCTGCCGCCTCGATTTCAAACATTGTTAAGCGCCTGGCGGCCGATGGCATCCTGCAGGTCGAGAATACGGTTCGTTCCGGTCGCCGCGCATCCCTCGTTTCCCTAGTACGGCCCAGCGGATTACTGGCGGGAATTCACGTTGGAACACGTGGCGCTACCGTTGCCATTTCTGATTTGGCGCTGAAGATTGAGGAGCGAATCGCCCTCCCCCTTCCAATCAGCCACCGAGCCGACACCACGCTGGACCGAGTCGCGCTCATGACCGCTGAGCTTGTCGAAAGGATGGGCGCTACCCCCGATGAGCTTCTTGCAGTTGGCGTTGCCATACCTGAGCCAATCGATCCCGAAACTGGCATGCCACCCATTCCCGGAATTCTGCCGGGTTGGGAAGATACTCGAGTTGACGAGGTCCTGTCGAGTCGGCTCAATCGTCCCGTTTCAGTCGAGAATGATGCCAATGCCGCCGCACTGGCCGAAGCGCGAATCGGCGGACTTCGTGGGGTACCGGCTGGCATCTTCGTCCGCGCCTCGTTCAATACGGGCGCGGGCATAACTATAGACGGCGATATCTACCGTGGAATCCGCGGCATAGCAGGGGAGATCGGACATATACAGGTCGATCCGGGTGGACTGATCTGCCAGTGTGGCGGTCGAGGATGCCTAAACACCGTTGTCGGTGCCGCCGTTCTCACGGAATCTCTCCGCCTCAGCCGAGGCGAACTTACTTTGGCGGACCTGATCTCTCTCGCGGAAGAGGGAGACGTGGGTTGTCGCCAGGTAATCAGTGACGCTGGTGCCAAGATCGGTAAGGTCGTCGCCGACACTGCCGTGGTGATACCAGCAACGAAAGTGATCGTGGGGGGCGAGCTCGCCGCAACCGGAGAGACGCTGATCGCGCCAATCCGCGAGGCTCTTACCAACCGACCCATTTTGATGGGAGCCGTTGGGGTGGAAGCGAGCACACTTGGTGCGGACGCCGAACTGTACGGCGCCCTGATCCTCGCACGTCAAGTGGTAGAAACCAGCGCAATGCCCACGGGCGGCAACGAAGCCGCTCTTAGCGATGTAGTGATCGGAGTCGGCAAGTGAGCACACCAACACTTCTCAGTCTCAGGCATGTGTCCAAGAGTTTCGGCGCAGTGGAAGCCGTCTCTGATGTGTCGTTTGAGGTAAACGCACACGAGATAGTTGCCCTTGTTGGCGACAATGCTGCGGGGAAGTCCACCATCGCGCGAATGATCTCCGGAGCCTACGAACCGACCTCCGGGGCCATCTTTCTTGGTGGCGAGGAAGTCACAATTCCCTCACCGCGAGCGGCTTTTGATCTGGGCATTGCAACCGTGTTTCAGGAACTCGCCCTTTGCGAGAACTTGGACGTCACCTCAAATATCTTCCTCGGCCGCGAAGTATCGGGAGCGAACGGCCTGCTCTCACAAAAGGAAATGGACGATCGGGCCAGAAGCTACGTTGACCAACTGGGCGGCCGAATTCCTGACACCCACTCTCTTCTATTTTCACTGTCCGGCGGACAGAGGCAATGCGTCGCTATCGCCAGAACTCTGGTTTCAAGTCCTCGCTTGCTGGTCCTAGACGAACCCACCGCCTCACTCTCGGTAACTCAGAGCGCGGAGGTTCTGGGGCATATCCAAAACCTCCGCGGCATGGGCAAGGGAGTGATCTTTATCAGCCACAATCTGCCAGACGTGCGCGCTATCGCTGATCGCATAATCGTTATGCGGCACGGTCGCATCAACGGCCACTTCCGGGCATCAGATGCAACGTACGAGGAGATTATTGCCTCCATTACCGGCCTGACTCACGGTAGCTACTAGTGTGTGCTCTCTCCCGTGAACCCCAACTGTCGGCCGCCCGTGTAAGACTTTAGGGGTGAGCGGACCAGTCGAAACATCAGCGAGTACGGATCTGCCCGCGACTGCGGCAGAGACCTCGGCGGATCAACCCTGGCCGCTTCGCGTCTTCTCAGCGAAGCTAAAGACCCATGTCGAGCGAGCACCGGAGACTTGGGTCGAGGGCCAGGTGGTCCAGTACAAGCGCCGCGGCGCGACCCAAATGTCGTTCTTTACCCTTCGTGACACTGACCAGGACATCTCGATGGACGCCGCTACCTTTGCTGGCGTCTTGGATGGGGCAGGCCCGGGCTTCGACGAGGGAGCACGGGTTGTTGCACGAGTGAAACCCTCGTTCTTTGAACGATCCGGACGAATGACCCTGAGAGTCCATGAGATTAGACTTCAGGGTCTCGGCTCACTGCTAGCGCAAATAGAGAAGTTACGTCAGGACCTGGCCGCTGAAGGATTGTTCGACTTAGAGCGCAAGAAGCCACTTCCCATGTTTCCAAGGCGTATCGGACTGATCTGTGGGAAGGATGCCAAGGCGAAGGACGATGTCATTGTCAACGGACTACTCCGCTGGGAGGCGGCAACATTTGAGGTCAGAGAGGTCTTGGTACAAGGACCGAGCTCGGCTCTGCAGGTCAGCGAGGCCATCGCAGAACTAGATGCTCACCCAGAAGTTGACGTGATCGTTGTGGCCAGGGGCGGCGGTTCCACTGAAGATCTACTTCCGTTCTCAGACGAGCGACTGGTTAGAGTCGCTGCGGGCGCAGCGACTCCGATAGTCTCAGCGATCGGGCACGAGGGAGATGCGCCATTACTCGACCTGGTTTCCGACTATCGAGCATCCACTCCCACGGACGCAGCAATGCATGTTACCCCGGATATCTGCGGTGAGAAACAAGAGATTGCGGGGGCTCAGGGGGCTATGCGCGCAGCGGTCGTTAGAATAGTTGGCCGCGAGCGCGAGTTTCTTTCACTGCTGACCTCTCGACCAGTCCTCCAGAAGCCCACGGCGGTGCTTGATCAGCAACTGGCCGGACTTGAGCAGGCCCAACTACGGATCAACGCCGCGATAAGCCGACTGCTTACGACCCAACTCGGTGATATCGAACGACTGTCGGGAATGCTCCAGGCCCTCTCTCCGCTGGGAACTCTTGAACGCGGATACTCAATTATTCGACTCCCGGACAAGGCCGTGGTCCGATCGGTAGACCAGCTGTCGTCGGGAACTCTGATTGAAGGAATGCTCTCAGAGGGAACGTTTGTCGGTCAGGTGGTTGGAACCAACAAGGTCGGCAGTTTCATCAATCCGGAACAGCCATAGTCGGCAAGGAAGAAAAGGTTAAAAATGGTTAGCAGTACCGAAGCTACAAACGAAGCGAGCCGGAACCTGATCGATCCTCAAACGATGAGTTATGAGCAGGCTAAGGACGAACTTCGCCAGGTGGTGCAGACACTGGAATCCGGTTCGATACCGCTAGAGGAAACGCTAGAGTTATGGCAGCGAGGCGAGTCCCTGGCAACCAGGTGCCGATCAATTCTTGAGGCCGCTTCCGCCAAGATCGAAGAAATGACCGCGCAAGGTGGCGGCCAAGTCGCCGCCGAGCGCGCAGAGTGAGAAGGGCATCAACCATGCCAGATCAAGCCCGATCCGCCCTCGTTATGGGTGAAGCACTAGTCGACCTGGTGATTGACCCACGACAGAATTCTAGCGAGCCGGTTGCTGTTCCGGGCGGCTCACCTGCCAATGTCGCAATTGCAATAAGCCGCCTCGGAATACCTGTCGATCTTGTTGCCTGGTTCGGGAAAGACCTTTACGGGGACATGATGCGGGGGCACCTGGAAGAGTCCAACGTTAATGTTGCTTCAGGAACAGACTTGGCACCCTTTACCCCGACAGCGGAGGCCCATCTCGATCAGAACGGTGCCGCAACTTACACCTTCAACCTTGAATGGGACCCGCCGGCACCAATCGACATTCCAGACCGTGCTGCGGTGGTTCACACCGGCTCCATTGGAGCCGTTCTTCAGCCGGGAACCGACGCCGTGCTAGAGGCGTTCATCCGCGCGCGCGAACAAGCACTGACCACCTATGACCCCAATGCCCGCCCAAGCCTTATGGGGGATGTCGATGTGGCCCGCCCGATCATTGAATCCTTTGTGTCGAACAGCGACGTTGTGAAGGTATCTGACGAAGATCTCGGCTGGCTCTACCCGGGCACCCCTGCAGTGGACGCAGCACGAGCTTGGACCGAACGTTTCCAGGTTCCCCTCGTCGTCGTCACCCGCGGCAAGGAAGGACCGATAGCGTGGACCAGTTCCGGGGTCGAGGTGTCGGTTATTCCGGCCGAGGTGAAGGTGATCGATACCGTTGGCGCCGGTGACACTTTTATGGGCGGGCTTATCGACGCCCTTTGGCGCCGTGACCTTGTGGGCCGAGGCGCGGGTGAAGCGATCTCCCTGCTCTCTGAGGAACAGTTAGCGGAGATCATCGAAGATGCCAGCCGTATGGCCGACATTGTCGTCCAACGCAGAGGCGCGAATCCTCCCTGGGCTCACGAAATCGGCCGATAGGACTATTTACCTCGCCGACGCTCTCGTTGAGCGTATGACCTGAGGGCACGGAGAAAGTCGACTCTACGGAAGTCTGGCCAATAGGTGTCGCAGAAGTAGTACTCCGAATGCGTTGACTGCCACATCATGAAACCCGACAACCTCTGTTCACCCGAGGTTCTGATTATTAGGTCTGGGTCGGGCTGGCCCTTGGTGTAGAGATGAGCGGTAATATCCTCGTCCGTGAGAGAAGAAGCAACATCCTGAACACTTCGTCCCTCGTCAGCAGCTTCCTGAAGCAGTGAGCGCACCGCGTCCACCAGCTCTCGGCGGCCTCCGTATCCGACCGCAACATTCACCTGCATCACGTTTGTCAGGTCTTGCGTCTCTTGCGCGGCCTCTGCCACTCGCGAAACAAACTCTTCCGGAAACAAACTCATGTCTCCCACGATGTTTATTCGATACTTACGCTCTTTCGCAAGGTCAGCGACGGTGTCTCCGATTATCTCGATCAGTTGCGATATCTCGGATTTATCCCGTGACATATTATCCGTAGACAGCATCCAAAGAGTTACGACCTTCACATCCATCTCTTGTGCCCAGGTCAGGAACTCCAGGACCTTAGAGGCTCCAACCCGGTGTCCCTCAGTCGCATCAGCTTCCTGAGCTTTGGCCCACCTTCGGTTTCCGTCGAGGATTACACCGATGTGTAACGGCATGCGTTCACGAGGCAGGGAGTGCGCGAGTCGATACTCGTAAACCTCGTAAAGCAAGTTACCCGCCAAGACGCACCTCCCTATGTGGTGAAAAGACTACCTGGGAATCCGGTCAGGGCCACATCTATCGGGCCTAGCGCTTCCTCGATGCGTGTACCGTTGAGTCCGGAGAGGATACACATGCCAATTGCTTCCAGAAAACCGATCCAGTGGACCCCCACGAGTTTGGTAGATGTGAAACCTAGACTACGGGGCTGGATTCACGGCGTTGCCGCACCTCTGTCGCTGGCGGCGTCCATTGTTCTTGTCGTTCTAGCTCCGACCACGGGGCTCAAGTGGGCCAGCGCGGTCTATTTGGCCGCCTCGCTGATTTTGTTCGGAGTTTCCGCCGCCTACCACCTGTTTTATTGGAAGCCTCCGATCGGCACGATCCTTCAAAGAATGGATCATGCAAATATCTTCCTCTTGATTGCCGGAACCTACACGCCTATCACTGTGGCGTTGCTTGAGGGCACCCCGCGAATAGTTCTGCTTTCAATCGTCTGGATTGGAGCCACGGTAGGGATTTTCGTTAGTGTCTTCTGGCCCACCGCACCAAGGTGGCTGAGCACCCTCATCTACGTGGTTCTAGGGTGGACTGCAATCTGGTTCCTGCCAGCACTATGGCGTTCAGGAGGACCGGCGGTCGTTATCCTCATCATCGCAGGCGGCGTCCTTTACACGATTGGCGCGTTGGTCTATGCGAAGAAGAAACCAAATCTCTTCCCAAAGTGGTTCGGATTCCACGAGTTGTTCCACACTTTCACGGTGCTTGCCTGGGCCTGTCAGTGCGTCGCGGCGTTCCTGGCGGTCCTAGGTCAGGGCTGAAGTGAGTCGGCAAAGCGAATACCGCTCTTGTCGGTGACGGCTAGTACAATCGCCCCATGACTGAAAAGACCTGGCTTACGCAATCGCAGTACGATGTCCTCTCTTCTGAGCTTGAAGAACGGTCAAAGGTTCGACGCCCTGAAATCGCTCGGCTGATTGACGCGGCGAGGCAAGAAGGCGACCTGAGCGAGAATGGCGGCTACCAGGCCGCCCGCGAAGAACAGTCAATGAACGAGACCAGAATCCTCCAGTTAGAGGATCTGCTCAAAGACGCTGAGGTCGGTGAAACGCCAAAGGATGATGGCGTTGTAGAACCGGGCATGGTAATCGTCGCAGAGATCGCTGGTGACCGCGAGGAGTTTCTGCTCGGCGCACGTGATGCGGGTGAGGGCCTTGGAATCAGTGTTTACTCGCCCACCGCTCCGCTTGGCAAGGCAATTCTCGGCGCTCGCGAAGGCGACACCCTCACCTACAAGACACCCGCGGGAAAGTCGCTGAAGGTCACCATCATTTCGGCAAAGCCATACGAGGGCTAACACAACAAACCAAACTTCTTCTGGTTTGCCAATCAGAAAGGGAGACGACACGCCGACAAAGTCGGCGAAATCGATCCCGTTGTGATTGGAGACTCGGACGAGGGCCAGACGTTCAGTCTTCGTCGGCGTCCTGGACGTCCCAAGACACATCAATCTGTGATTGCTCTGCCTCGGCATCCGTGGTGAACGAACCCGGACTTGCAAGCACATGGCCCTTTTCTTCCGCACGCGCCTGCGCTTTGGCCCGTACCTTGCTCGCAACCTTCGTTGAGTCCTTTCCTCCTTTACCCGAAACGTGGTACGAGTTCAGGATCTGCTCGTCCAAGGAACCCGGGGGGCCTCCAGGACGGTCCGGGTTGTCGGCAAGCCCCGGGTACGGGTCGTGTCCGTGAAGATAGAGCATCACGACGTTGACCACAGCAAGCACGGGAACGGCGAACACCGCCCCTGCTATCCCACCAACTGTGCCTCCAGCAGTGACTGCAAGCACAACTGCTACCGGATGTAGTGACACAGCATTAGCCATGAGCCACGGCTGCAAGACATTGCTCTCAAGTTGCTGAACCAACAGGACGACCAAGAGCATGATGATGCCGGCATTGAGCCCATTGTTTACGAGTGCAATGAGCACGGCGATAGCTCCCGAAACAAACGCACCCACGATTGGAATGAACGAGAAAAGAAACACCAGCACCATGATTGGCACCGCGAGTGGAACACCGAGCAGGACGGCACCAAGACCAATGCCAACGGCATCAATTGCGGCGACCTTGGCCTGCGTCCGAACGTACTCACCGAGCGTTATCCATGCCCTGATCCCCGCTTCGTCCGCCGACGTGCGCCAGCTGCGAGGCAACGAGCGAATCCCCACGACCCACATCGCACGACCATCTCGCATTATGAAGAACAGGGTGAACAGCATTATCACTGTCCCAGTTGCTAACGAAGCCGTTGTCGAAGCAACAGATAGTGCCCCCGAAGCGATTACCGTGCCGTAACGACTAAGTAGGGTGGAGATACTGCCCTGTAGGTCGCTCACCCACTCCCGAAGAGCCTCTGATTCTTCCGCCCACGGACCGTTGGCTACCCAGTCGAGGAGTGAAGTCACTCCCGATATGGACTGTTCAACGATCAGTGGTAGCTGCTCAAGGACCTGCGTAACGGCGACGGTCAACAGCAGAACAACGATGACCAAGCCCGTTATCAGTCCGACCGCAGCGGCACCCGTTCGACCCATATGCCATTTCGCGCGAAGAAAGGTCACTAACGGTGCAAGCAACGCGGCGAAGAGGATCGCCACCAATACCGCTACAACAAGCATGCTGACATACGACAGCAAGTAGCCGCACAGAGCAATCGCACCAACGACCACCACGAATCTCCATGACCAAGCCGCAGCTACTCTAAACGGATAGGTAACCTCTGCGTCCGCAGTTGCTCTGTTGCGTCGATGAGACGATCCGCGTGGTCGTCGGCTCGGAGCTACGCCGTCAACTGAACCCACCCTGTCCGGTGCTTCTAGATTGTCTGGCCCCAAAGACTCAGTCCCAGCATCATTCATACGGACCCACATTCGTTGTCGTGTTTGATCACCTGTGCCAAACTGCCCATAGACAATGGTTGCACACCAGGACGTTCAACCTGGAAGCACACCGAAAGGGTGAACACTATGGCCAGCTCAACAATGCCACCTGTGCCGGAGCCCCATCCGGTCCTGCGCACTCCCCTAGACCTCCCCGCATCCGAAACGGCGGAAATAATCTATCTCGCCGCCGGGTGCTTCTGGGGAGTAGAACGCATCTTCTGGCGACTCCCAGGGGTCCTCGCGACAGCGGTCGGATACATGGGAGGAACGGCAACTAACCCCTCGTACGTCCAGGTCTGCACGGGAACTACCGGACACGCGGAAACCGTTCGGGTGGTGTATGACCCGAGCAAGATTTCCTCATACGAGGTGATTGCCACCTTCTTTGAAAATCATGACCCCACAACCATGAACCGGCAGGGCAACGACATCGGTACCCAGTACCGGTCAGCGGTGTGGACAACGAGCGAAGATCAGTACGAGGTGGCGACGGCAGTGCGAGACGCCTACCAGCTGGTATTACGGGAACGAGGGTTTAGCGAGATCACCACCGAAGTACACGAACCACCCGCGCCGACGTTCTACTACGCGGAGGAGTATCACCAGGCATACCTCTACAAGAATCCGAATGGTTACTGCAACCATGGATTTAACGGGGTGGGGTGCCCGAGGGGATTGGAATAACTCTCCCGAGAGAACTTTGTTGCCGGTACCAAAAGTAGGTGCGAAAGCGGCGTGTAGGACCGACAAACCTGCGGGAGCGCAAAAGAAGAGTTCCTGCAAGTTGTCCGGTGCTACACGCCGCCGAGTAGGGTTTGTCTACTCTCGACCCTTGATTCCCAAGATGTCAGTTACGAACACTAGAGTGTCGCCGCCCTTGATGCCCGCTTGCGGGACTCCTCGTGCGCCGTATCCCAGGTCAGACGGGATCGAAAGCAAGACACGAGAGCCGACCTTCTGCCCGATCAGACCGTCGTCCCATCCGCGGATGACCATGCCGACCCCGATCTGGAAGTCAAGCGCTGCTCCGCGATCATACGAGTTGTCGAACACCGGCCCATCCCAGACCTGACCCAGGTAGTTGCAGATGATCTCTTCGCCAGGTTCCACCTCGGGGCCGGAACCCTGAACCAAAACTTCAACCTCAAGTTTGGGAGAAGCGACGACTCCATCAAATGTTAGGGCTGGCTTCTTGCCGTAATCTCCTGTGACGCTTACGCCTTCCATTGGTTTCCTTTCGAGGGATCAGTTGCGGTTTAGGCGAGACAGCATGTTGAGTAGCTCAACGTAGAGCCACACTACCGTCACCATGATTCCAAATGCACAAGACCAGGCGTACTGAGCGGGGGCACCCATCTGCACGCCGATCTTCACCTGATCGAAATCACCAATCAGCGACATCGCACCAACAAGCACGGCGAACAGGCTAATGAATACCGCCAACGGAATACCGAAGATCGACTGATTGTACACACCTTCTACAGGCAGACCGACCATGCCAAGGATCCAGATCAAGAGTCGGGAGACAATTAGGCCTACTAGGGAGATTAGAACGAAGCGTTGCATCTTCGGCGAGTTTCGGACCTTACCCGACGAGAAGAGTGCCAGGGTTACACCAAACACCGCAAAGGTCGCGATGAGAGCCTGAAGCACTACGCCTGGGGCGTAGGCGTCAACCACGTACGAAAGTGCTCCAAGCGCCAAACCCTCAAGTGCAGAGTAAAGCAAAATCAGTGCTGGACGAATTGTCTTCGAGAAGATATTGACCATAGCAACAACCAGCCCGGCAATCAGGCCGACCGTCATAATGCCCATCCCCAAACCCGGATTGGCGGCAGTAACCATCCACGCGACCACAGCAAACAGCAATGCAACACCGAGGTTCATAGCGGTCTTTACAATGACGTCATCGTAGGTCATGCGGCCCGTGTCTACGGAGTCTGCGGCGGGAGCGGCGTAAGACTCCTGAGCCCGCTGGAACGCCTGCTGGTCGTACGTTGGGTATGACTGCTGTTTGAGAGCCTCCGTGGTGGCGGTGGCCGCACCGGCTCCTCGCGTAGCACTCTCTTGAGACCACTCTCCCTCAAGTCTGCTAAAGACCGGATTGCTCATTCTTCCTCCGATTTGGGGGTTTGATACCGTTTCATCCTGGCGGATGTACCTACAGTAAGCGTTTCACATCCAGGACTTCAGTCGCTACAGATTGTAAGAAACAGGGTGTTCGCCAGTCGCGATACCCAGAACTTTTGTACGACCTAACGCGATCAACCTGGTTCGAACTTCAGATCGACGAAAAGTTCGGTCGGGAACTGTGGTCACAGCCCTATCCTGATCCTGACTTCACGCTTCAACGCTGAGGGGTTCGAGCACGCCTGCGGGGAGAGCTAGCCGTGGTCGCCAGCCGACACGTCACCGTTTTGTAAATGTCGCAGTGAGCTTTCCCAGATTCCATCCCAGGTTACGTCCCGGCTGTCCTTGAGACTCCGCTAGCAGTCAACTACTGTGCGGCATCAACGGCTTTTGGTTCGTCCGGTATGGGCCTTTTTCGTTCTCGGCCGCCCCAAAGTACATAGACGACTGAGCCGATAATGGTAGCGCTAACCCACACAATCCACCAAGGGAACCCTGGTAGATCTTGAGTCGGCATTTCATCGGACGGCTCGATGGGGTTTGGGATCCTCTCACCCGTAACGACTAGTCGATGCGTGTTGATGGTCACTGGCGTGCAGGTCACTAGAGAGATCAAGTCTCGATCTGGATCTGCCCGGAGAAGCTCGGTCTCCTCAGGCAAAATCACGTTCGTTTCAGTGACCTTGTAAGTAATCTTCTCTCCATAAGTCTCGACTTGGAACAGGTCTCCTGGCTTTACCTTGTGCAGATTTGTAAACATGACAGCATCCGCCAACCCTGAATGCGCGGTGAGGACGGGGTGCATACCTTTTCCCCCCACTGGGAGCGCAGTGCCATATAGGTGACCAACTCCCAACTTCAGTGTCTTGTCAGAGGTTCCGTGGTAAATAGGCAAATCGACTTCAATGGCTGGAATCCTCAAGCGAGCCATCACTCCGGTTGGCACACCTTCAAGTAGTGACATGTACCTGTCAAACTGCTCCGTATCGGGTGCCTCAGCAGCATTCGAATAGGGGTCGTAAGCGGTGCCTGCCTGCAAATCCTCATTGTATTCACGGGCTTCGTTGAGACTCTGACTTCGCTGTTGAACAGCTAACGTGTCAACAACCTCCTTATAGGAGTCGACAAGCTTGGTCTGATTGAACTGGTCAATCCAGCTTGCGGCACTTGGGTAAGACATGATTAGGACGCCCAGTGTAACGATAGTGGCGGTCACGAATCGGGACAGTCTCCCTGATGCGGGCTTGTGTTTACGGTGACGCGGTTCCCGGCTTTTGGATTCTTTCATTTCTTCCACTTATGAAGAATGAACGAAATACCACCTACCACCACGACCGCGGCACCGAACCAGTAGAAAGCGAGGGCGGGTGCGCCACTGTAGTCGATATCTGCGAAACTACTGGTTTTTAGTAACGCCTCGGCAAGTAGACGAGTCGTCGAGTACATTGCTCTCCTTTCTTGAAATCAAACTCGAGAAATAAAGATGCGGTGGGTTGGGAGCCCGAAGGATCAACCCAACCCACCGCTTCGACGTCGCGTCGATTTTGCCTAGGCAAACCAACTACGTCAAGTTTGCACCCGCTTTGACGCGGATGACAATTTTATTCAGTTCTGCTTCGCCTTGCTACGCATCCGAACAGCAACACCAGCGGCTAGCAGGCCGCCACCAACCAACAAGAAGGTTGCCGTGCCTGCGGCACCCGTCAGAGGCAAGCTGGGCAGGGTGTTGTCTTCCCCTCCTGGCGTATTCGGAGTGTTCTCAAACGTTGCGGGGGTGGCAGTCTTATCGCGCTCAGAATCGAACAAGATCGCAGTAGGCTTACCCTTGTTGAGGATGTAGCCCGTGGGCGCTTCTGACTCACAAATAAGGAACTCGGTTGCCTTCTTGTCGTCGTTGCTATCGCCAACACGTAGGAGGGGGAACTTCACCAAGCCGTTTGAGTCGGACGTCGCCGAGCCCAGCTTCTTCACGTTCGGATCCGCGATAAGAGCCGAGCAATCGGTATTAGCGTTCGCGGTGGTGTTCTCGAATACAACGAATGTTGCACCCTGCAAGACCTCTTGGTTTTCAGAGTTTACCTTCGTGAGGACGGCATCGCCGTACGCTACCCAAGCCTTTGGCTTCTCAGGACCCGGCTTGCCCGGATCAGGATTCCCGGGTTCCGGGACAACCTCGAACTCGCCACCGGACTGGTTTGTGAAGCTACCTTCGATTTCGTTTTCAATCGTGGCGCCTTCTTCAAGGTTGTCATTCACGACAGTGACGATGGTGAAGGTAAGCTTCTCGCCACCTGTAATCGTCGCTAACAGGGAATCTTCTAGACTCAAGGTCACAGTGCGATCCCCGTCAACGGAATAGTCGACGCCCTCTACGAGTTCCGCCCCGTCCAACTTCACGTCCCTGACTTCCACGTAGTCAAGGTTCTCGTCGAGCTGATCCTTCAGCACGTAGCTCTTCAGGATTTCGCCATTGAGCATTGGCATAACCGCGGTGATATCCCAAGTGACTTCATCGCCCTTTTCGAATCCACCAAGATCGCCAGCTTCTTTCTTAAGCGGATCGACCTGGTTCTTGGGGTATGCGTGGACGTCGTACATCCAGTGGAAGTCACCCGCACCTGCCGTCTGGCCCCAGGTAGGGACAACCATCAGCCAAGGGGCAACCATGGTACCAAGGGTGACCTTTTTTCCATGAACGTTAGCGTCTGCGGTTCCAATTTCTTCAACCAGGTAAAGACCGGGCTCAAGGCCAGTAAACGCCGCCGTGCCATCATCTATGGTCTGGAGGGTCTTTGGCGTGAAAGCGGGATCGAGTGCCTGAGCTTTCGGGTCGAGCTTATCCAGGTTCTCCCAGTTCGTCGCCACGGAGAGATCAAGGTCCACCTTGGACAGCTTGAAGTCCACACCGGCAATGGGGTCATTGCTGATGGTGATTTCGTGTCCCTTGCCAACCTCGGCCGGATCGCCAAGTTGGTCGTGCTTGTGAACCGTGATCGACGCGTCCTGACGGTCCCAGTCGATGTTTCCGACAACCGGGTCTGCGGCATAGGCAGCCGGGGCAATCCCCATCAGCCCTACTGCAGCAGCGGCAATGGCACCAATTCCAACGGCAGTCCGCTTGCTCACCGCCCTATTCTTCATAATTCCCACTATGTTACCTTTCATTTGGGAGAATCTTCAGTACTGAACTTTTCGTTACGCTTGGTCAATTTCAAGAGCCGTAGAGGTCTCGTTCGCTATTAGTTACCTTCGCGCCCTCCCTCTCGTCTCGACCGCTGCACCCAGACCGTCACGGCAAGAAGCGTGCCAATCAGTAGGCCCCCCATCGCCGAAATCCATGACTGTGTACTAACACCGGTCAAAGGCAAAGTCGCAATCTTCTGAGTCTCGTTTACAAAGGGATCCGTGCCATTTTGGTCAGGGCCAACCTTTGTTACTTGATCCGCAACCACTGTGAACTGAACGCCCTTCGCGCACTCATCACATATTTGGAAGCCAGCCGGAGCCTTCGTTTCCGTCAGTGTGTAGTCACCGGGTTCAAGATTTTCGACGAGAAAATCTCCAGGATTCGGATCTTGATCGAAAAGTCCATTGCACTCCGCCTTGTTGTCGGCCACACAGTCTTGCACCGTGATCACGTTTCCACCGGCCGCTTTCGGAGTGATGGTCCACTCAGATGCCTCTAGCGGATTACCGGCCGGATCAACCTTGGACCAACTAATCGCACCAGCTTTAGGTTCGACATAGGTGTTTGTGATCGTACAGCTGGCACTAATGCCCTCATCAGGAAGCTGAGCTGAAGCAGGAACATCGATCTGCCAACGCAAGTTGGAGCCATCGCGAACAGGGTCGAGGTCGAGTCCGACAATCCCGGTTTCACACTCCGCCACAGCATCGTAGTTGTCCAGGTTGGTCGCGGAGCCGTTCTTCGTACCATCAATAAGGTAGTAGCTTTCCCCTGGCAACATCCGCACAGCGCTAGACGTAGCTTGATCGTTTCCGCTCGTGCTGGCGGAGACTAATTCGTTATCACTGCTGTCAAACACCGACACGGTGAAGTCGTCTGCCGCGACGGCGCGTCCATCAACAACTTTCGTTAGCTCTAGCTCGTCGCACAGTACAGGAGTAGTTGCAGTCGCCACGTTATTGGCAGGGTTCGAGTCCTGGAGCGTCGGTAAATCCACGGTGACCGTATTGCTCAATTCTTCACCGGTGACACAAGTATCACTCTGATTCTTGGGCTTCACTTTTCCGTGAATCGTAATCGTTGCTTGCTGACCAAACGTCAGCGAGGTATTCGATGTATACGTGAGCGTGTGCGTGCCCGAGTCGTATTTTGCCGTACCCGTTACGCCGTCTTCATCAATGCCGACATACTCAACCTCAGCCGGTAGTTGGTCCTCAAGCACGAATTTCGGTACTTGGGCACCGTTTTCATGTGTGACAACTACGTCCCAGGAAATGTCGTCGCCCGCGCGCACATACTCCTGATCGGCCTTCTTCGTAGCACTCAAATCCGCCGTTTTGGGCAGAGGAGGAAGGCGGACTTCCAGCTTCAGTCCCGGATACTTACCCGTATCAATTGTAGTGCTCGTACCGATTATTGATCCCTGGCCATACACAGAAAACCAAAGACTTGAGGTTTCATTCTCTTTAAAGTCTGTCTCCTGAAGTGTGTAGGACCCGACACATGTCTTTGTCTCCGTGCCGTTTAGCTGGGGGCGGGCTGGCTGACAAGTGAGGTCGTTGGTCGGGCCGTGCATTCCTACCGGGTTGCTTGCGAGCTTGACCGCCACGTTGTACAACACGCCGGGACCCTTACCATTGGCTGTGGTGTTTTCGAGTTCGTACTCGAAATGGATAACATCCCCGGGCTCCTTGTCCGCATATATCTGAGTACAGCCTCCAGAGGTATTAGCACACCAGCTATTCGGATTATTTCCGCTAGGTCCGTCAGGCAGATGACGCCGCTTCAACGCCAAGCCGTGGTCAATCGGATCTGGATCTGGACCTCCGGGCTTGGGTGGTGTGACAGGTATCCATTCACCGAATGGAGTGTCTAGGTGCGGGATTTGAATACCCGTACCTGCCCCGGTCGGCCCGTGAATGACTCCGAAGTTCCTGTTCGTGCCGACCCCACCAAAGTAATGGATGCCTGCCGTTACAAATACATTTCCTGCTAGGCCGGGGTCATCCTTATGCGCCGCCCAAATGTAGATCGGATCCCCAAATGGGGTAGGTTTGAAGTCCTGCTTAGGATCACCCGGTGGCGTGCAATCCTTCCAATCAACCTGAACACTCATAGCGGCGCCTGCCCCCTGAGGTACATCCGCCGTGCTGAGCGCCAGACATTTGCCGTTCTTGGCGCCCGCACGTGGATCATCCAGGATTATCTTTCCCCGCTCACCAGGCTCCGGCACCGTTACCCACCAGGCGTGTGCTTTCGCGATTTCACTGGCCTTCTGCTTAACGTAATTCACTGAAGGCCACTGCCAAATCACGTAGGTTCCGTCGCTGGGAGGGAGCCCCCATTCTGGCGGCGTGTGGTAGGTCTCTCCTTCCCAGTAGGTAGCGGACAAAGAGCCGTACTTATCTTCTCCAACAAGAATGAGTTGAATCCGGTACCGATTGCCGGTATCACCGGCTGCGAAGGTAGATGCGTCAGAAGCATCCTGGGGCGCCACGCTATTTTCTGGTTCAACCGGTTCGACTATGTCTTCATCAACAAGATCAGTGGTCTCGGGTGCGCTACCGGCTTCGAGCTGATCTTCAGACTGAGAAATATTCGCTTCTTCACTACCCGATATCTGCCCGGCTGTTGTAGCAACGGCCGCTGCCGGTGCCCCCACAATCAGACCAGCGGTCATGGCACCTAAAGCTGCATATGTAGCAACTCTGCGAACCACAGTCTGCATCGGATCACTCCCCATTTCTCCGGATCAACCCACCTGTTTCCATAGGCCGGAATCGGCGACATAGGACATGAGACCTACGCGGTGGCGTTAATAACTCCTGAACTATGATGGCGGCCCACGACTCCTTGGGACCAAGTTCCCGTATTTTTAACCCAGTAAATTCACATCTTGTTCACAGCTTGAGTTGCCTCAGTCACGATCAGTCAGGCTGGAACGTGACCTAAGAATGAGAAACACAAGGGCGACGCACCCCTGCGAAAGGCGTTGACTACCGATTTCTTAACCAAGAAGGCCAAAGTTAACGAAGGTGGGGGTTTCCGGCGACTACGTGACCGAAGACCTAGCAACACCGCTCATGCGAAGAGAGTAGACGCGTTCTGATGTAGTCGGGTGAAAATGCCCGACGAAACGGCCTCATCCGTTTGCTCCATCGAGTCGACCGGAGGACCCATGGGCGCGAACGCATCTGCCTGACACAATGAGTCGCAGGTTCACGGCCTTGTGGAGGTGTACTGATAGAACCGGCTCGGACGCCGAGAACCTCAGAATTATGTAGAAGGCCAAGGATAGATAGTCTAGGGATTATTCGACCCGATCATTCACGGCCCCCACCGACTCAGAATCTGCGCCGCCCTTGACTCGGTCGACCAAGCGGAGTTCACGTGCCTTCGCGACGTTACGGACGTCAGCGAATCCGTTCTAAGCAAGCAAGTCAAGATTTTGGAAGACGCAGGCTACGTCACCACAACAAAAGGCACCCGCGATCAGCGCATGCGCGCATGGGCATCGCTGACCAAAGAAGGAAAACGAGCCTATCGCCGGCACGTGTTCTGCTCGCCGCGCTCTACCGCGGTTACGATCTTCTCTGCCAGCACCATATGATCTGGATAGCCCCGCAATCGCAGCTCGCCTCCGAGGATGAGTGGCACCACCGCGCCCCACACGTGCCACATCCCCCATTCCCAACGAGCAAGCGCAACCTGTCTAGGCCTCACGAGGAGACCAAACGAGGTGAGACCTCATTGTGACCAAAGGGTCTTCTGCTGGTTGTTTAGTGACCCTTTTCGGATACAAATCGACGTTAGGCCAAACGCCAAACGGTTGGCCGCTCTGAGCGGCACGCGTCAAAAGGCTGGCGAGCCTGAGCCGGCGTGGGGACGGCCGCGTAACTCGTCTCCGCGCCTCGTTTTGCTAGCCGCACCACTAGGGGCCGAGTGCCGTGATCGGGAGAACGTCCACCCCATCGGCGCGTCTGTACGAGAAACGGCCGCCGGTGAGAACGATCAACGCTGCCGGCTCCCCGTGACGGGCTTTGTCTATCTTCGCGGCAAAACGGAGAAGTGAAGTTGCGGCGCTGTCCACTGCCGCTTCACCAAGCTTGATTTCAATGCCAGCCCATCGCCCGTCAGGCAGCTCAAGAACAACATCAACTTCAGCACCCGTTTGGGAATCGCGCCATGACGACAACGTCGCACCCAGACCTTGGCAGTAGATTCGCAGGTCACGTATCACAAGGGACTCGAACTGCAGGCCGGCAGCTTCAAGGTCCTGAAGGAGTCCGTCCACACCGACACCTACGGCGGAGACGCCCAGAGATGGGTCGACAAAGTGATGCACTGGCGTTGTCCGCAGCCGCGTTCGCGAACGCATGTGAGGGTGCCACGCCGGAAGCGGTTCGATAAGCATCAATCGGTCCAACGCGTCAAGGTAGTTCGTCAAGGTCTGTGGAGCTATGGGCCCCTGGACGCCCCCGATGTCGGCAGCGAGCGCAGACTGGTTGAGGGCAGTCGACTCACCTCGGGCCAGAGAAGCCAGAAGGCGTTGTATGTTCCCGGGATTTCGCCTGGTTCCCAGACCGGGAACGTCAACCGCTGCGATGGTCCGACGGTAGTCGCCCAGCCAGGTGCGCGCCTCACGCTCCCCCGCATCAAGTAGATCTGGCCAGCCGCCGACAACGATCCGTTCGAGCAAGTCCGGCACCGTCAGCGCCTCAGCTTTCCCGTCAGGCGTCTCACCTTCCAACAGGCCACCGAGGCTGACTTGGCCACTAGAGTGGCCCGTTTCAAGCAGACTCATCGGACGCATCCGCAACCGACCAATACGTCCAGCGCCAGAATGGACGCGCGCGTCGTCGCGTGGACGAGAGGATCCCGTGAGCAGGTATAGGCCCTTACCTGGGTGGTCATCAACGGCTCGGCGCACCAGGTTCCATAACTCGGGCGTTTCCTGCCACTCATCGAACACGATCGGGGTAGGCATGCTGAAGAGTTGGTCAGGCTGAATATCGAGCGCTGCGCGCACCGCGCGATCAATGTCCATCCTCAGGACCGTTTGCCCAACTTGAGCCGCCGTGGAGGTCTTGCCGACTGCTTTAGGCCCGTCGATCAGCACCGCACCGATCGCCTGCATACACGCATGAAGTTCCGACTCGACCACGCGAGGTTAATAATTCGTCATGCCGAAAGTTTATAGATTGTCAGCTTTGAAGTTGAAGAATTGTCAGTCGTCAAATCGAAGATGCGTCAAAGTCATGATTCCCTACTGCTCCCTGCTCGGGTTCAAGAACGGTGCGGAAGGCGGGATTGCCGTCCACGAAGAACAAGCGGCCGTGGTGCGACGCATCTACGCGGGCTACCTCTCTGAGCACTCCCTAGCAAGAATCGCCCGCGAACTCACCGCTGAGAGCATCCCCACGCCCGAAGTAAAGCAACGTGGACCACCACGATCCGCTCCATCCTCACCAAGACCGACAGACTGATAGAGATGGCGATGGAGCTGAGCGTCCAGAGCGCCCAAGCCTACAGACAGGCACCCGACCACATACGCAGAATGTTCAACCGGCTCTTCTTCAAGGAGCTGCGGGTCGTCATGGACAAGGACGACAACCACCAGCTTGAAGCGATTCTCGCTCCCCCATTCGACGATCTCTACAGCCCCAACTGGAGGCGCCTCCCAGCCAGAGTGGTTCTCACCGAAATCAAAGTCCCCATCAATTCTGACGGGGACTCATTGCTTGCACGTTCTTCTTCTCATGTCGATGTTTCTAGTAAGAGCACCCAAGAGGGTGAAACGTCCTTACTAGAAACACCGCCGACAGACGTTTCCCGAGGGCTACCAAGGGAAACTCCCTATTTGTCTGGCGTTGTTTCGAGTAAGAGCAGAGTGGTGCCCCCGGTCGGACTCGAACCGACACTGTGCTGATTTTAAGTCAGCTGCCTCTGCCATTGGGCTACGGGGGCGATGCGCCAATCAATGCTACCAATGCTCGGACTTATTCTTGCCAACCGGAAGCCAGTTTGCCTCTGGTTCTTCGGTCACTAGCTTCTCCGAAGCTGGCCACACTTCGCGAAATCTACTCACAAACTTGCGCAGAAGGACAGGGACACTAGCCGACTAGAGACAACGCCAGTCCGTCGAGGATGTCATGCTCTGAGATGACGACCGGGAATCCCGACGCTCCCGGAGTCTGCTCGTCGAGGACGCCGAATCGATTGAGGATTCGTTCCCATATCAGCGCTCCACCACCGATGACATCGGCACGACCCGGCGGCATGAAGCCGAGGGCCGCCTTGTCCTCAACACTCGCAGACACCAGGAACTTCACCGCATCTGCCCACTGCTCCGCGGTCGGTGTAATCCCGTGAGTCATTACGGGATCGTACTCTTGGGCCCCTGCAACAAGGGCACCGATCGATGTCACGGTGCCAGCGACCCCGACCAGGCTCCGCGCGCGCGAAAAGTTAACGACTTTCTCGGCCTCATCGAGCTTCTGATCGATCCAGGCTCGAGCCTGGGTCAACTTCTCTTCGGTCCATGGTTCACCCCCGAAACGCTCAGAAACTCGGACCGACCCCATGTCTATCGAGACTGACTGAAGCACACGGTCGTCTCCCAGCACAAACTCGGTTGATCCGCCACCGATATCGGTCAACAGGTAGGGGCCTTCGATGGTCGTTGGCATCGCCGACAGAGCGCCGAGGAACGATAGCTCTGCTTCCTCGTTTCCCGTCAGCACCTGTGGATCAAACCCGGTGATTTCCTTGATTGGCACCAGAAACTCGTCCCGGTTCGCGGCATCACGACTGGCGGACGTTGTGACGAAGCGACCAGCCTCGACTCCCGCCTCCTCTATCTGCCGCGTATATGCACGCGCGGCATTCAAAGTTCGTTCAATTGCTTGCGGATCGAGAACCCCCGTCCGATCTACTCCCTGGCCCAGACGGGTGATGGTCATTTCGCGAGCCACATCGAGGATTCCGTCCCCCGTGGCGTCAGCGATTAACAGGCGAATGGAATTCGTGCCACAGTCGATTGCTGCGACCCTCTTTTTCTGACTCAATTGCCCTCCCCGTTCGCCTTGCAACAGCACCTATCGGCACACCAGATGCCACGCTGCCTAAGTTCTTCGAGTGCCAGGTCGCCAATCGGGTTGATTCCTGGCCCACCAGACAGTGAGTGCCCTACCAGCGCATGAAGACACTTGACGCGCGCTGGCATCCCTCCAGCAGAAATGCCGGTGATTTCCTCGACTTCTCCGAGTTCGCCTCGACGAAGTAGGTAGTCCTGATGCGCCGCAGCATACCTCCGGGCAAGTTCCGGATCATCCGTCAACATCTGGTTGTAGGCCACCATCAGGTGCTCTGCCTCCAGGGTCGAACAACCTGCCGTTAGCGTCGGACTTGTCAGGTAAAAGGTGGTCGGGAACGGAGTGCCGTCCGGCAGGCGCGGGGCGGTCCTAACAACCAGTGGTCGTCCGCATGTGCAGCGTGCAGCTACATCAACCACGCCGCGTGGTTCACGGCCTAAATCCTCGACAACTTGCTGGCGATCGGAGTCGCTCCAACCGCCCAGGAGTTCGTTATTCACGCGCCCGCGTCCTCGTCCTCAGTTTCCTTCTTAGGGTCAAATGTTGGCACCAAAGACCCAAGCTCACTAGAAGAGCCGGGCTGGTCCGCCTCGATCATCGACTGAAGGATTGTACTGGTCCACGGACGAACAGGGCTTTCAGTAGTCAGCGATATCTCATCCTCACCAGATTGAGCAGTTTCTGGCAGACCGACTACGTTGTATTGCACCTCGCCGGGCCAAACATAGCCAAGCCGTGTCTTGGCCTCATTCGCAACAAAATTGTCGTTGTCCCATGCGGCGATACTGTCCTGGAGTTCCTGATGATGCAGATTGGCTGCTTCTAGCTCAGCCTTGACTGCACGGTATTC
The DNA here is from genome assembly GCA_035621235.1 of Actinomycetaceae bacterium MB13-C1-2. NCBI lineage: Bacteria > Bacillati > Actinomycetota > Actinomycetes > Actinomycetales > Actinomycetaceae > Actinomycetaceae bacterium MB13-C1-2. The sequence goes on along the minus strand of CP141731.1, from coordinate 1,097,196 downwards.
CTGTTCTTGCTGATACCACTGCATTCCGATGGGGACGAGGTTAAGTCCGACCATGCCAAGAACCACGGCAATCGAGATCATACGGACCGAAGCCGACAGGCCACCAAAGCTAAGTCTCTTCTTCGCCTTTCGCTCGGGCTGCGCCGTTACCGGGGACGCCGCAACCCTGGCTGGCCGAGTCGTCGAGATCGGACTTCGAACCGTTGACGGCTTACGCGACCCAGTTGATGACGGCCGGGGTGGCTTCGCTGCCTTCGCCACCGTGAGATGATCCGGGGCCCTCTTTGGAGCTCGGTTCGACGTCGACTTTGCGACCGGTTCCGCAGGTACGCCGATCCCGGTGTGCCGCCGAGGGCGCTGCGGGGCATCGGGTCTTTGGGGCGTACTCATACTCCAAGCTTGCTCCATAGAAACGGAATTTCCGAACCTGCCACGCCCGCGTTCTCCCGTGATGAACGTGGCGGAGTAGCAGATAGGCCGCCTCGCCCAAAGAGCGAAGCGGCCTACCCGACCAAACTAGGTTTAGTTAGAACGATGCGCGGGGAAACGAGCTACGACCCGCGTAGACAGCGTCCTCGCCCAGTGCTTCTTCAATGCGCAGAAGCTGGTTGTACTTCTCAACGCGCTCGGAACGGGCCGGAGCACCAGTCTTGATCTGACCCGAGTTGGTTGCAACCGCCAGGTCAGCAATAGTGGTGTCGCCAGTCTCGCCACTGCGGTGCGAGGTCATGGTGCGGTAGCCAGCGCGGTGCGCCGCCTCGATCGCATCCAGGGTCTCGGTGAGGGTACCGATCTGGTTTACCTTGACCAACAGAGCGTTAGCAATGCCGTCCTTAATGCCACGCTCAAGGCGCTCAGGGTTGGTCACGAACAAGTCGTCACCAACAAGCTGGACACGGTCACCAATGGCGTCGGTCAGCTTCTTCCAGGCATCCCACTCATCTTCTGACAACGGATCTTCGATCGAGACCAGCGGGTAGTCGGTGATCAGCTTCTCGTAGTACTGGATCATGTAGTCGGTCGAGCGCGGCTCGCCCTCGAACATGTATGCGCCGTCCTTGAAGAACTCGGTGGAAGCAACGTCCAAAGCAAGAGCGACATCCTTGCCGGGTTCGTAGCCAGCGCGCTTGATCGCCTCAACGATCAGGTCCAGAGCAGCCTGGTTCGACTCAAGGCTGGGAGCAAAACCGCCCTCATCGCCAAGGCCAGTTGAAAGGCCACGCTCTTTGATTACGCCCTTCAGGGTGTGGTAAACCTCTGCGCCCATGCGCAGCGCTTCGCGGAATGAGTCAGCTCCGATCGGAGCGATCATGAATTCCTGGATATCCACGTTGGTGTCGGCGTGCGAGCCGCCGTTAAGGATATTCATCATTGGAACGGGAAGAACATGAGCGTTCGGGCCACCAATGTACTCGTATAGGGGAAGCTCTGCGGAAGCGGCAGCAGCCTTCGCAACAGCAAGGGAGACACCAAGAATTGCGTTGGCTCCAATGTTGCCCTTGTTCGTGGTGCCATCAAGCTCAAGCATTACCCGGTCCACTGCCCTCTGGTCCGCAGCATCCAGGCCGATAACCTCAGGAGCGAGAACTTCCTCAACCGCGTTTACTGCGTCCTGGACGCCCTTACCCTGGTAGCGATCCTTATCGCCATCGCGACGCTCAACCGCTTCGAACGCTCCGGTTGACGCGCCCGAGGGGACGTCCGCGCGCTCTACAACTCCGTCTTCAAGCGCTACCTCGACCTCAACGGTCGGGTTGCCCCTCGAATCCAGAATCTCGCGTGCGACGATTTCTTCGATCATTGCCACGTTGTTACTCCTTGATTGGTTGTGGTGTTTATAAGTTCTACGTTGCTACAGGGAGTTCGCCAAGAAAGCGTCGCCCAAAGGTGCCAGAGGCATTACCTGGCCACCAGGTTGGATTTCATACCCGTACCTTGGGTTCAGCTTGACCGGAACGGCCACGGCGAGTTCTGCAAAGCCCTGACCAACTCCCATTTGATCTGCCTGCATTGCCAAAGCGGACGAGCGAAGGATCCATTTGCCCCCGTCCGATAGGTCTGCCGTCGTCATATCGAATCCCTCGGCCGCAAGCATTTCATCGACCGTTGAATCAAGCGTCTCATCACTAACATCGAGGCCCAGTTCTTCAGCCGCATCGGCATACGCCATGCCCTGGCTCAGTACTACAACCATGTTTGCACGCGCAACATTCTGACCGGTTAGATCCTGCCAGTCATTAATCGCGTCCGTTACCAGGGCTTCACTGATCTGGTTATCGCCAACTATTGCGGCGGCACCGGGATTGCCCGAGGTCTTGCCACATCCACCAACGCCAAGACTTAGAACAACTGCTGCAGAAACGGCCGCTACTCGTGAAGCAAATGAGAAACGCTTGGTACGGGACACACGGACTCCTTGGGTTCGTTCAAGACCAACGTCTATTCTACGCCAGTTCCGGTTGCTATCGACTGGGTCTTTAGGTCAGCTTTCGTCTTCTGGGTCGATCATCCCCCACGTCCACGCGCGGGGGTCGCGGAGCTCTCCTCTTTGCCGCCCTGTTCTGGAAGTCCTCAATCGACTCCGGTTCGTCATCTGGTTCCTGTTTTCGCTGATGGGAGGGTTTTTCTCTCCGTGTTGCGAGAGATTCGGACGGGGAAGAGATCACTGGAGTCGAGCTGCGCGGCCCTCCGTCAGACTCATCCACGGAGGGAGTGAGAGACAGCGCACCATCCAGTAAATCATTCACCCACTTGAGAAGTGCCCTATCCGTTGGGGCCTGCTCCCCCATTCGGCGAGAGCGCGAAAGAGGAACGAGTACCTGCCTCACAGCCGGCTTCACGACGGCGCCCGGGAACAGCCTCTGCAACCGCATTGCCTGCGACTCCTTTAGCTGCACCGGCCCAATCCGAACGTAGTTGCCCTGGGTGATCAGCTCTTCAATCCCGCGTGATCTCAGCTTCTCTCGCAAACGTGCAAGTTCCAGGAGCAGGTCTACTTCCTCCGGAATTGGCCCAAATCTGTCGGCGAGTTCCCCTCGTAATTCGGCTTCTTGCTCGGGTGAAGTGACCGCAGCGATCCGACCGTAGGTCTCCAGTCGTAGTCTTTCTCCAGAGACGTAGTCTTCTGGAAGGTGCGCGTCGACGGCGAGTTCAACCCGAACGTCAACCTTGTCCTGAACCTTGTCTCCGCGGAACGCTGCAACTGCTTCTGAGACCATCCGAATGTAGAGGTCGAACCCCACGCCCTCAATATGCCCGGATTGAGCGCCGCCCAGCAGATTGCCCGCTCCGCGAATTTCTAGATCTTTCTGCGCCACCGCAAGGCCGGAACCAAGATCAGTGTTCGAGGCAATTGTTCGCAGTCGCTCTAGCGCGGTCTCTGAAAGAGTCTTATCCGGCTGATAGAAGAAGTAGGCATACGCCCTTTCCCGTCCTCGTCCGACTCGTCCTCGAAGCTGGTGAAGCTGAGACAGACCGAAGGCGTCGGCGCGGTCCACGATGAGAGTGTTTGCGTTCGAGATGTCCAGGCCGGTCTCAATGATCGTCGTTGATACCAACACGTCAAACTCGTGATTCCAGAAGTCGAGGATCACCCGTTCCAGTTCCGCTTCGGACAGTTTCCCGTGAGCAACTCGAATTCGCGCCTCGGGAACCAACTCTTGAACGTGCGCCGCAACCCGGTTGATGGACTCTACCCGGTTGTGAACGTAAAAGACCTGACCCTCTCGCAAAAGTTCACGCCGAATTGCTGCGGCAACCTGCTGATCCTGGTAGGCCCCGACATACGTGAGGACCGGCTGGCGTTCCTCGGGGGGAGTCTGAAGAACGGACATCTCCCGGATTCCAGCAACTGCCATTTCGAGGGTACGAGGAATGGGAGTCGCCGACATCGAGAGCACGTCAACGTCAGTTCGGAGTGCCTTAAGTGTCTCTTTGTGCTCGACCCCGAACCGCTGCTCCTCGTCAACCACCACCAATCCCAAATCCTTGAACTCCACAGCTCCGGTGAGCAGGGTATGAGTCCCAATGACCACGTCAACGGTTCCGTTTCGCAGGCCCTCCTTCACCTCGTCCGCCTCCTTCTTTGAGGAAAAGCGCGAGAGTGTTGCGACTTCGATAGGGAATCCGGCGTAACGTTCGGAGAATGTCTCGTGGTGTTGCTGCGCCAGAAGGGTGGTAGGGACGAGGATAGCCACCTGTTTCCCGTCCTGAACCGCCTTAAAGGCGGCTCTAACCGCGATCTCGGTCTTGCCGTACCCGACATCTCCGGTAAGCAGACGGTCCATCGGGACCGGTCGCTCCATGTCGGCCTTGACCTCGTCGACCGTCGCAAGCTGGTCGGGAGTCTCGATGAACTCGAAGGCATCTTCAAGCTCCCGCTGCCAGGGAGTGTCCGGGGAGAAAGCATGTCCAGCGGTCGCGGTTCGTGCAGCGTAGAGGCGAACGAGTTCTGCGGCGATCTCTCGAACAGCCGCCCTAGCCTTCTGCTTGGTCTTGGCCCAGTCAGTTCCACCCATTCGCGACAATCGCGGAACGTCCGATCCGCTGTACCGCGAGATCTGATCGAGGGAAGAAGTCGGGACGTAGAGACGATCCGCAGCCTGCCCTTTTCTTGAGGGCAGATACTCGATAACCAAGTAGTCGCGCTGGACCTCGGCGCCACTCGGACTAGTGGTTGTCCGCGTCGTCATTTCGAGGAACTTGCCGACACCGTGCTGTTCGTGGACGACGTAATCTCCGGCTTGCAGGGTCAGCGGGTCAATGCGGGCGCGCCGCTTCGATGGCATCTTCCGCATATCTCGGGTCGATGGTCCCGCTCGACCCGTCAGGTCCTGCTCAGTTAGAACGGCCAAGCGCTGCTCGGTCATCACGAAGCCGGCCCCGGCCGAGGCGGGAACAACCGCAACCACCGAGGAGTTCTGCTCTTCCGGAATCGTTTCGACCAATCTGGCCGCCACGTCGGACTCGCCGAGCACCTGGGTAATTCGGCGGCCCGCACCCCGTGCGGAAACTGCGACAACCAGTTCCCAGTCTTCTTGAATCAGTTCCCGTAGATCCGAGGCGGCGCGAGAGAAATCCTCTCGGTAGGGTCGGACCTCGCGTGCGCCAACCTGGGCCAGACTTGAGGACACAACCAGTGCGGGCGAGGGGGAACCCCCCGGACCCGCGCCTTCTTTATGCAGGGAAGCGGAGCCGTCCGGCCCAACCTCATCACCCTCACCCCCGAGTTTCATCTGCGCATCGGCGAGTTCCGGGGGCGGGAAACTTGAAAACTCCCACCAGGCTCGGGAAGCACCACGCTCCCAGAGATCGTCCAGTGGAACGAATGATCCACGGCGAATGTCAATGGGGGCTTTACCGCTGTCCGCGGCGCTTCCCCATGCAGCGTTCAAGAACTCTTCGGCCGTCGAGATAAGGTCCTCGCTACGGGCGCGCGTCTGTTCCGGCTCGTCAAGGACGAAAAGAGCGTCCTTGGGAAGCAGATCGATAAGGGGAACCATTGAATCGACCAGAAGCGGCGCCAAGGATTCGAGACCGGGAGCATATATGCCTTCGGACGCCAGTTCGAGCAGTTCCGCAACGGCGGGAAACTGACTCTGAGCAGCGAGCGCGCGATCTTTAGTCTTGCTTCCCAGCAATAGCTCGCGTGCCGGAGGAGCCCACAGTCCCTGTTCTGCCACACCCAGACCGCGCTGGTCCGAGAGATTGAACCAACGGACTTCCTCCACCTCGTCCCCGAAGAACTCAATTCGAAGCGGATGGGGATTGGTCGGAACGAACACGTCGACAATCGAACCTCGCATCGCAACCTGTCCGCGCCGCTCTACGAGATCCACAGGTTCATAACCGAGGGCGGTAAGCCGCGCGACCAGTTCGTCGCGGTCAGAAGCGCTTCCCTCCTCCAACATCACCGGCTCGATCTGCCCCAGCCCGGAAATGGTCGGTTGCATAAATGCACGGATCGGAACCACCAGTACTGAGATGGGTCCTGCCCCGTCCACTTCCGGAACCGGATTCTCTAGTCTGCGCAAAACTGCGGCGCGGCGAGCCATCGTATCGACCTGAGGAGAAAGACGCTCGTGGGGAAGCGTTTCCCACGAGGGGAAGATCTCGGCACCATCAATCCACGACCCCAGGGCCGAAACCAGACGCTCGCCTCGACGGCCAGAAGCCGTGACCACGACAACGGGAGTCGACTTTCCCTTTTGCTGACGCTCGGCGGCGGCCAAAGCTATCGCTGCAGGACGGATCCCCTGTGGTAGCACCAGCGTGCCCGTGCCGGCCGAAGCCGTCTGGGGGATGACCTCCCTCAGCGCCGAATCACGGGCGATTGTCGGAAGAAGTGCAGAAAGTTGCCTCAACGGGACTCCCTTGAGTGAAGATCCATTTGAGCCTTGACGAAGCCGCGCAGAACAACGTCAGTGGCGGCGTCGGCCGCGAGCGCGTAGGTGACATCCCACTCCCCGACCTGAGCCTTCGGAATTGGGGCGAGGACATACCTGGCCGGATCCATTGATCCCGGTGGTCTGCCGATGCCTATTCTCAGCCGCGCATAGTCTTGGTCCTTGAAGGCGGAAGAAAGGGACTTGAGCCCGTTGTGACCGCCCGATCCTCCACCCATCTTGAGTCGGAGAACATGTGCCTCTAGATCTAGGTCATCGTGAATGACCAGAATCCTCTCCGGTGCGATTCCCTCGGCTCTTGTGAGTCCGGCTACGGGCGGACCGGAAGTATTCATGTATGAACGCGAGTACGCGAGGATCGCCGGAGCCCTACCGCCCGGAGGGGCCAGGTTCACGCGGGTGAACATGGTCTGAGAGCGGTGCGCCGAGAACTTGGCCCCGGCACGCGATGCCATTAGCTCCACCGTCGCACGCCCAACATTGTGTCGCGTGTTCTGGTATTCGCTACCGGGATTGCCCAGGCCTACGATCAGCCATGGCTGTAACTGCTCCAGAGTTCTCACCTCTATCTACTCACCGACGTACAAGTTTATCGGCGCACGGCAACATATGTAGACTTGGCTACCGATCCGCCGGAAAGCCGGCACCCGTCTCTTGAACGTCAGGTTCTGAATGTTCCTTCCCGAATGCGGTGAGCACGAGGAGTTGCTCGGCATTGTGATTGCCGTTCCCGAGCCCTGGAACGCCATGATCACCAAGATTAGACAGTCTATCGGGGACGTGATGGCAACCAAGGTGCCGCCTCACATCACGATAATGCCTCCGCTGGCCGTCTCAGAAAGCAAGCGTCGCGACGTGTTCGAGCACCTGCGCCAACTCGCCGAAGAGCACAGGCCATTTCGAATCAGCCTCAGGGGAGCCGATACTTTCGAGCCCGTCTCTCCGGTGGCATTTCTCAAGGTCGTACAGGGTGCGGGGCAGTGCAAGCAACTGGCGGAGGATGTTCGCAGTGGTCCCCTCGACTACTCTCTTCGGTTTCCGTATCACGCACACGTGACCCTCGCACAGAACCTACCGTCTTCTGCGATTACGAAGGCATTGGAGTTGGGCCACAGCTTCGAAGCGTCCTGGATGGTTCAGGGCGTCCGTATCGACAGGGTCGAAATCGACGGTAGCTACGTTTCGACAGCCATCTTCGACTTTTCTACCGGACTGGCCTAACATGCCACGTCTCAAGTTCGTTTCCTAGATCGCGCACCCGGTCGGCACATCACAAAGCAAGCAAGTAAAGGCCTGCCTGGAGCAAGTCAAACCTGGCTGCCGCCGAGAGGTGGTGGCTCGCTGTGCGAGATAGCGAGCGAAGCTGCGGCGCGAGACACTATCAAGCGACTGCAATAATCGAGGGGTGAGCCACAAAGAGAGCCCCAACAGTGAGACAGCCACTACGACGAACGAGCAGTGGAGCGCGCGCCCTCATCATGTGTGGGCCGCTCTGAAAGAACCTGGCTTGCGGGCTAAAGTCCAGGAGCTGATGAAGGTCTACCGACACAGTCGGATTGGTCGAGCTGTAACCCGGTACGGCAATCAAAACGGCGCGGTCGTTGCGGGTGGCATCACATACATGTCGATCTTTTCTTTGGCCGCGATGATCACTGTCGGATGGACCGTATTCGCTCACGTCTTTTCTCAGAACCCGGAGTTCCAGACCACCGTCATTAGTTCGATCAATTCGCTTATCCCCGGGGTGATCGCTGATCCCGCATCGGGAGAGAAGGGAATCATCGATCCAAAAGGCATCAATATGGGCAGCGGGAACGTCGTAGCGGGAGTTATTGCGTTTGGTGTGGCTGTCTATTCCGCCTCTCGGATTGTCGTTTACATCAGCGGCGGCATCCGAGCCATGTTCGGACTTCGCACCTACCCTCGTAACGCCGTCGTCAACATGGTCCAAAGTTTTGTCGGCGTTCTGATACTGCTCGTCGCCGTGTTCGCAACCGCCTCGCTAACGCTCATTTCAGAACTGGCTGTCGACTGGGCCGACAGCACATTCCCTGCACTGAAGGAACTCCACTCTTCCTTCGCGTTCAATGCTCTTTCCGCATCAGTCCCGCTCCTCGTCAACGTTGCCGCTTTCGCGTTGTTCGTTCGATACGTGGCAGGCGTTCGTGTACCACGGACCGAGCTGGTAATCGGATCGATCGTATTCTCGATTGCCTCGGAGGTTCTCCGCACCCTCGGAACCACGGTCGTGGGTTCGGGCCTTAAGGATCCGGTTATCGCGGCCGCGGCGACCGTCGGGACGATGATGCTCTGGATAAACTTTCTTGCCCGAGCAGCGCTGAATGTGTGCGCCTGGATGGCGAATCCCCCGGCGGTCGTCGGAGGCTTAGCGGCCGATGACGACTACGTACGCCACACCCCGAACTATGTGACGCTCAGCGACGACGAGACTCTGACCTGGCCGCATCATCCGATTTCCGGGGACCTGATTCCAACCCGAGCCGAGGCGGGCGATCTGGAGGCGGAGCCGGGAGTTCCCTCGAACTCCGGTGACCAAGCGACGGTCGAAGCCGAAGAAGCTTCACCTGCTGCTGCGGACGAGTCTGAATAGGTGACCGTGTTCCGCGGCGCGCCTCGTCCTAGACCAAATACGTAACCGTCACCGGCGCATGATCAGAAAAACACGTATCCCAACCCTGCACGCAGACAACCGAAGCAGCTTGAATCGCGGAGCGCCTCGTCCTAGACCAAATACGTAACCGTCACCGGCGCATGATCAGAAAAACGCGTATCCCAACTCGGAGCACGGAAGATACTGAAGTTCTGGGCGCCTGCACCGAATCCCGGGGTGGCGTACTGGTAGTCGATACGCCAACCGGTGTCGTTGTCGAAAGCCTTGCCACGCCATGACCACCACGAGTAAGGACCCGGACCGTCGCCCGCCAATTGCCGGACCGAATCGACCCACCCCTGATCCACCCACCGGTTTAGGTAAACGATCTCTTCGTCGAGTACTCCCGCACGTTTGTTGTGGTTCGGTTTCCAGTTCTTGATATCTGCCTCACTACGCACAACGTTAAAGTCACCGGCGACAACCGCATGGCTACCGCCGTTGGACGCTTCCGTAAGCAACGAGTCAAACCTGCTGGTCAGAGGTTCGAAGTGAGCCATTTTTGCGTCCTGCCTGGGTGTGCCGACCTCGCCGGAGTGGAAGTACGCAGAAACCACGCGAAGCACGTGACCAGAAGACGTGTCGAGCGGGACTTCCAGCCAACGGCCGGAGTCGACTGGGACCTCTTCGTCTGAGAGTCCGCGCCTGACGTCCTCTGTGAGCCGTGGGGCCACGGCCTTGGAATCCTTACGAACAGCAACTCCAACGCCGGCCCTCCCCTTTATTTGCGAAGGATAGAAGACTGAGTGCCAGGAATCACCAAGCAGGCTCGTGGCGATTTGCTCGTCCGCGCGGACCTCCTGCATCAGAAGGACGTCGGGCCCCGCAGTCTCAAGCCAAGCCTGGAAGCCACGCTTCGTCGCGGCACGAATCCCGTTGAGATTGATAGTTGTAAGCGATACCAGAGTCATGTCAGTCACTGTTCCAGTATGCGTGATCGACACGGTCTGGGTCGATGGCCCCCGAGCTGCGAAGATGGGACAACACGGCATTCCTATACGCGCTCGCTATCACCCACCGCACTCTCTGGGGCAGAGGACAACAGGTCCCTGCAACGCTGGTCTGGCACCGTGGCCATAGGGTGACCTTGTTCTGGCGTCTTGGGAGGATGCGGCGATAGGCTCCGGATATGGTCGAAGATCACTCGCACTCTCACTCACACGCCGAGGCATCTCGTAAAAGACTCGCGGGAGCTTTGGCTGTAACCGCTGGAGTCATGATTGCGGAGATCGTCGGGGCGTGGATCTCCGGGTCGCTTTCCCTGCTAGCGGATGCGGGTCACATGTTCGTGGACTCGGCAGGTCTGATTGTGGCAATGATGGCGGCAGTCCTAATGACACGGCCTCCGTCGCTCAAGCGGACCTGGGGCTATGCGCGGGCCGAAGTGCTAGCGGCGGGTCTGCAAGCAGGAATACTCATCGGACTCTGCGGCCTCATTGCTTTTGAAGCAATCCAACGCCTTGCCAATCCGACCACCGTTCTGCCCGGACCGATGCTCTGGATTGGCGCAATCGGATTGCTGGCCAACATCATCTCTATGCTCATTCTGTCGGGTGGTCGCAATGATTCATTGAATATGAAGGCGGCGTTCCTCGAAGTGGCCTCGGACGCGCTGGGGTCGGTTGCTGTACTCGTTGCAGCCCTGGTCCTGATGACTACGGGTTGGCCATATGCGGACTCAGTCGCATCGTTGCTGATAGCGGTACTAATCGGAGTTCGGGCTGCGCACATTCTGAAGCAGTCGGTTCGGATCCTCATGGAGCAAACTCCCGAGGGCTTGGACCTGGATCAGGTGCAAGCGAGAATCCTTGCACATCCCGAGGTTCTCCAGGTACATGACCTCCACGCGAGCAGCGTTGGGACCGGACTTAACACGCTCACGGCTCACGTCGTGGTCACCCAGGAGTGCATCGACGATGGGAACTCTGTTCGGGTGTTGCATGAACTTCAGTCTGGGTTAACTGAAGGCCTAGCAATCGAGCTAAACCATATGACAGTTCAGATTGATTCGCCGACACATGCCGGCCACGAGACACTGGCCCACTAATACCCTGAGGCAGAGTCGCGATCGGTGCCGACGCGGGGCGCATACCTGCCGTAAATGCGTCCAGCACCCCGCCTAGGGGCGCAAGCCGGACCACGTGAACTACCTCAGTCCGACCGCCGTACTATTGGCGCTCCGCTATCTCAACCACATTCGTCAGTAGCATTGCCCTAGTCATCGGCCCAACCCCTCCAGGGTTCGGGCTGAGCCAAGACGCTACCTGCTCGACGCCCTCTGCCGCATCTCCAGCAATCTTGCCGTCGCGGCGCGCAACACCGACATCAATGACAACCGCACCTGGCTTCACGTACTCGGGGGTGATTAGGCCCGGGACTCCAGCCGCACCGATAATCACATCAGCCGAGCGTAGTTCTGCAGCCAAATCCATTGTGCCGGTGTGACACAGAACTGCCGTAGCCCCGACCTTTCGATTGGTTAGCATCAAGGAGATCGGTCGGCCGACGGTCAAGCCACGCCCGACGACACAGACCCTAGCCCCCTTTAGCTCGATCCCGTTGGCCGTGAGCAACTCGATAATGCCCCGTGGCGTGCAGGGCTTAGGCGCATTCGACGTTCCGTCAATGTCCTCAACCAGCAACCCCAAGTTGAACGGATGCAGTCCGTCCGCGTCCTTCGCCGGAGCCATCCTTTCAAGGAGCTTCTGTGTGTCAAGATGCTTCGGCACGGGAAGCTGAACGATGTAGGCGGTGCATGCCGGATCGCTGTTGAGCTGGTCAATCGCGGCCTCGACCTCTTCCTGAGTTGAGTCTGCGGGAAGGCGAACATCCAACGAACTTAGTCCGACCTCAGCGCAGTCCTTGTGCTTCGCCCCAACGTAAATCTGTGAGGCGGCATCTTCACCGACAAGCAGAGTTCCAAGTCCTGGTTCGATCCCGCACTCTTTCAAAGCGTCAACTCGCGTCTTCAGGTCTGCCTTTATCTCTGCGGCGAGCGCAACCCCGTCAAGGGGCTTAGCGACTTCCTCGCCAGACGCACCAGTTGGCCATGGATACTTCATTGCGCACCCCCAAGACGAGCGAGGTTCACCCGTGCGACCGGACTTAGCCTGACAGGCAATGTCGTATAACGGAGGGTCACTTCACGTCTCCTAGATCGAGCCAGACAACTTCCGTAACCTGGAACCTGCAAGAAAACGACAGCAAGCGTGGAACCCTCACTGCTCAAGTCCTGGGTAGAGCGGGTAACGGTCGGTAAGCACGTCAACACGAGCCTTCAGCCCATCCGCGTTGGCCTCGCCCTTCGCGCCCTGCACTAGGGCCGTCGCGATGATATCCGCAACCTCTTCGAAGTCTTCCTTCTGGAAGCCGCGCGAGGCAAGTGCCGGAGTACCTATTCGCAGACCCGAAGTGACCCTCGGCGGACGAGGATCAAACGGCACCGCATTCCTGTTCACAGTAATTCCGGCCTCGTGCAAGAGGTCCTCTCCGTCCTGACCGGTCAGCGGGCTGTTCTGCAGATCAACGAGCACGAGGTGCACGTCGGTACCGCCGGTCAACACCGAAATTCCCTGCTCAGCAACATCGGCCTGCGAAAGTCGTTCGGCAAGTATCGACGCACCCAGTAACGTGCGTTCCTGCTTCTCCTTGAACTCTTCCGTTCCAGCAAGCTTGAACGCCACGGCCTTCGCCGCAACGGCATGCATGAGAGGGCCGCCCTGCTGACCCGGGAATAGGGCCGAATCAAGCTTCTTACCCCACTGTTCACCGCGGGCGCTCATAATGACACCCGAGCGCGGACCACCAAGGGTCTTATGAACCGTCGAAGTCACGACATCGGCGTAAGGAAGTGGCGAGGGGTGAACACCCGCAGCCACCAGACCAGCAAAGTGAGCCATATCGACCCATAGGGCGGCTCCAACCTCATCCGCAATCTCACGGAAAGCCGCAAAATCGAGGTGACGAGGGTAGGCCGACCATCCCGCGATCAGGACTGATGGCCTAACCTCAAGGGCTCGCTCACGAACGGTGTCCATGTCCAGTCGGTAGGTCTCAGGATCGACCCCGTAGGCGTGTGGCTCATAGAAGCGGCCCGAGAAGTTAATTTTCATTCCGTGGGTTAGGTGTCCACCGTGCGCCAGTTCCATTCCGAGAATCCGGTCACCGGGCTTAGCCATTGCCATGAGAGCCGCAGCGTTTGCTTGAGCTCCCGCATGTGGCTGAACGTTTACGTAGTCTGCACCGAACAGTTCCTTGGCCCGGTCGATTGCGAGTTCTTCAGCGATGTCAACCCACTCACAACCCCCGTAGTAACGACGACCCGGGTAACCCTCCGCATACTTGTTCGTCAGGACGGAACCTTGAGCTTGAAGTACCGCACGAGGTACAAAGTTCTCCGACGCAATCATTTCCAGCGTCCCACGCTGGCGACCAAGCTCGCCGTCGAGGACGGCGGCAATCTCGGGGTCTACTTCTTGCAGAGGCAGGTTGGCAGTTGACTCAGCCACTCGATCTCCCTTGTCCGGGCGCCACAGCGCCGGGTTCTTGGCCCTCGCTGGCTGCGAGGCTTGCAGCATAAGGCTACCCGTAGGCCGGACCAGGACGGTGCGGGTGACCAAGGAAAATCGCCGGGCATTTTCAGGTGTTGGTGCGCAGTCGTGTGGAATACATAGGCCTTTGGTCCAAAACGCCCCCAAGGCGACCAATTTCTCTATAGGATGAAAGTCCCGGCACAACACACTCGGCGAAGTACTGGAACTCTTACGAGGCCGACGTGCGGGGTTACAGGAAGCACAAAGATGCGTTTCCGCAATTCTCCTCAACGGAGAGGTTTAGCAAGGAGTTCAAGCACATGAAAATTCGAAATTCGGCCGATGAACGACTAATGGACGTGGCAGAGCCCGTCGATCTTTACACCCTTGAAAGTCCACACGCAGAATCAACCGAGGTTGACCAGAAATCTCCAGGCGAACAGGCACCCGCTGAGCCGACAAAGGTAAACCTGCGACGCTGGTTCGGTTTAGGTGTCGGCATCATCCTTGCGATCATTGTCTACCTGGTATTGCCTGGGTCGCTATCTCATAATGGCAAACTCACTGCGGCCACAGCCGTTCTGATGGGCGCGTGGTGGATGACCGAGGCCCTACCGATTCCGGCAACGGCCTTGGTTCCACTAATCATCTTTCCCCTACTCGGAGATGAAATACCCATTAAGGATGTCGGAGCCAGCTACGGCAACGACGTGATCTTCCTGTTCATGGGTGGCTTCATGCTGGCGTTGGCCATGCAGCGATGGAACCTCCACAGACGTATCGCATTGTTGACAGTGAAATTCATGGGATCCCGAACTGATCGAATGATTGCAGGCTTCATGATCGCTACCGGATTCCTGAGTATGTGGGTCTCGAATACCGCCACCGCGGTCATGATGCTTCCCATCGGCATGTCCGTGCTACTTTTGGTGGCAAAAGTAGCTCCGGGCGCTGGCGTTAAGTCGGTCAACGAGAGCGGTGAAACCATCATTAAATCTAACTTCGCCACGGCCCTAATGCTGGGTATCGCGTATGCGGCCTCTCTCGGTTCGCTGGGAACAATTATCGGAACCCCGCCCAATACCCTACTTGTCGGGTATCTACAGGAGAACTTCGGAATAAACATCGGCTTTGGCCAGTGGATGCTGGTAGGCATGCCACTTTCAATCATCTTCTTGGTGATCTGCTGGCTACTCCTAACCAAAGTCCTTTTCAGACCCGAGATCAAGGAAGTGCCCGGCGGGAAAAAACTGATTGAGAACGAGCTCAAGGCGCTTGGACCATTGTCACAAGGAGAGATCCGCGTGCTAATCATCTTCGTTCTTGCGGCCGTCAGTTGGGTGGGAGTTCCTCTGATTTTCAAGCCGGCCCCGATCACCGACGCGGGAATCGCGATGATTGTCGGGCTGCTTCTTTTCACTGTCCCTTCAGGCACAGCGCGAGGTGTTCGCCTTCTCGATTGGCAAAGTGCGGTTCAACTCCCCTGGGGAGTTCTGCTGCTATTCGGTGGTGGCCTGGCTCTATCTAGTCAGTTCGGTTCCTCTGGTCTAACCGATTGGATCGGTGCTCAGGCGGGGGCTCTTGCTGGCCTCTCACCGATCATCATCATCGCGATTCTGACGACTGCGATCCTGTTCCTCACCGAGCTAACTTCGAATACGGCAACCGCAGCGACGTTCTTACCGGTTGCGGGTGGAATCGCGATCGGTTTGGGGATGAGCCCGATGATCCTTGCAATTCCGGTCGCTCTCGCCGCCACGTGTGCGTTCATGCTCCCCGTTGCAACTCCCCCAAACGCGGTCGCATATGGGAGCGGGTACGTGACCGTCGGCCAAATGGTCAAAGGTGGCCTGTGGCTCAATTTGATCGGTATCGTTCTGATCACCCTGACCACCATGACCCTAGCCGTTTGGGTCTTCGGCATCGTCTACTAGCCGAAGCGAAACGGTAGCCCTAGTCTTTGGCTACTCCTTGATTCTGGACCGCCTTGTAGTGGCGATTACGAGGCACCAGTATCAGGGAAGCCAAGACAGCCGCGGTGACCGAGGCGGTCAACACCGCCACCTTAGCTGCGTCGGCTTCCGGACTTCCACTTGTCAGGCTCAGTTCGGTCACCAACAAAGAAACCGTGAAGCCTATGCCGGCTAGAATCCCGACCCCTATGAGATCGACCCACCTGTATTCCGGATCTAGCCCAGTTCGGGTGATCCTGGTTGTCACAAAAGTAGTCAGTACAATACCAATAGGTTTGCCAAGTACCAGGGCCGCTACGACGGCAACCGCCACTGGACTCGTCACCGAATCGACCAGACCTGTCCAGCCCCCCAGTGGGACGCCGGCAGCAAATAGCGCAAATAACGGAACCGCCACACCCGTTGATAGCGGCCGGAAACGATATTCGAATTCCTCCGCGAGGCCCGGCTTCTTGTCTTTCTGTCTTGGATCGGAGAAGACGGGAACGATCAGACCAAGCAGAACGCCCGCGATCGTCGCGTGTACTCCCGAGGCGTGCATGAACGCCCATGCCACTGCGCCAATGGGTAACAGGATTAACCAAGGGGCAAACTTCCTTGCCGAAAAAAATTCCCTGTACCTATGAGTGATAAACCCGTAGAAGATGATCAGTACCATCGAAATCAGGAGTGGAATAAAACTGATGTCTCCCGAATAGAAGATTGCAATGATCGCAATCGCAATCAAATCATCAACGACCGCAAGAGTCAGCAGAAAAACCCTCAGTGAGGTAGGAAGTCGCGAACCGATGATTGCCAAGACTGCAACCGCAAACGCAATGTCGGTTGCGGTCGGAATTGCCCACCCTCGTGCTAGGTTCGGGTGGCCCGCAACCATGGCGGTATAAATTAGTGCGGGCACGATGACACCCCCAAAGGCCGCCGTAATGGGGACAATCGCCGTGCGAAAATCCCGGAGATCCCCGGTTACAAATTCCCTCTTGAGCTCCAACCCGACCAGAAAAAAGAAGATGGCCAACAGTCCGTCTGCCGTCCAGGCTCCGACACTCAGCTTCAGGTGCCAAGGCTCATAGCCGATCTTGAAGTCACGTATAGCGAAGTAGCTCTCAGACAGAGGGGAGTTGGCCCAGATCATCGCGAGGGCGGCCGCGATAATTAGTATTAATCCGCCAACAGTCTCCTTGCGCAGCACCACCGCTACACGAGTCTTTTCCGCCTGAGCGACGGATGCTGGGAATATTCTCTCGACCTGTTGCTGTGAGGAGGTGTCTTCCAGTTCGGGCATCATTGACTCCCGCTGACCAGACTTCCCAGCACACCTTGTTGTTTTCCGACTGAACGTATAAGAGCCTAGCGTTAGAACCCGTAGCCGTCTCGGAAATACGGCAAACACCGTATTATTCGGTCCCAATTCGAGATACTCCGCTGGTTAAGCGGCACAAATAGAGCAACGCCCCAAATCAGTCAAGCGGTCTGACCAAGACTAGTCGTCGCGGGCGCTACTGCCGCAATGGTGGATGTTACGAGACGAATATGGGCTCGCCGCATGGATTAGTAACGTGCCGACTCACGAAGCCCAGCGCGACGCATCGGCAAACAGAGTCCAGATGCTCAACAGTTATCAAGTGCGCGGCTATTTTCACCAAACAGCAATTTAGCGCAGTCGCGGCCAGTGGCTCTTCTTCCTTGAGGTTGCCACTGACCGCGTTACTGGTATTGCTGGGACCTTGCAAAATCGCCCAGTCTCAGCTTGCCTGGAGAACCCTATTTGATGAAGCCGAGTTCCTTGACGGCGTCGTACTCTTCCTGCAGGGCCTTGATGTTGTGGTCAATGCCCGCCTGGGTCGCGTCAGAGATCTCAAGTCCGTCAACGATCTCCCACTCGCCGTCCTTTGAAACACAGGGGAATCCGAACGACAGTCCTGCGGGAACACCGTAGTGCGAACCATCTGAGTAGGCACCTACCGTGACAAACTGACCCTCGGGCGTGCCGTTAACCCAGTTGTACACGTGATCGATCGCTGCACCTGCCGCAGATGCCGCAGACGACGCTCCTCGGGCCTCGATGATTGCCGCGCCACGCTTGGCAACGGTGGGACGGTAGAAGTCAGCGAGCCATGCGTTGTCAACAAGCTCGGTTGCCGGCTTGCCGTCAACGGTCGCGTAGCTGATGTCAGGGTACTGATCTGCCGAGTGGTTGCCCCAGACAACAATGTTCTTGATGTCCTTCACGGGTACTCCGGTCTTCGCTGCAAGCTGTGCGTACGCACGGTTCTGGTCGAGGCGCATCATCGAGGTGAAGCGACTGGCCGGGACGTCCGGCGCGTTGTTCTGCGCGATTACTGCGTTGGTGTTGGCGGGGTTACCCACGACCAACACGCGGATGTCACCAGCGGCGTGATCGTTGATTGCCTTGCCCTGAGGGCCGAAGATGCCAGCGTTGGCCGCGAGCAAGTCAGCGCGTTCCATGCCGGCGCCACGCGGACGCGCTCCTACCAGCATGGCGACATTCGTGCCTTCAAATGCGGCGTTCACGTCATCGAAAACCTCAACGGAATCCAGCAGCGGGAACGCACAGTCGTCAAGTTCCATCGCGGTGCCTTCGGCTGCCTTCACCGCCTGCGGGATTTCAAGAAGGTGAAGCTTCACGGGAACACCATCGCCAAACAGCTGGCCTGATGCAATGCGGAACAGCATCGCGTATCCGATATTTCCGGCGGCGCCAGTAACTGTAACAATGCGGGGTTCGGTCATGTTCTATGACTCCTGGTTCATTAAGGTTGCGATTATTGCTACGTGCATATTCTAGTTGGTCAACAAGGCGAAGTGATCGACACTAAAGTCCCCGTTTTCGGGACTCTCTAGCCCTTTCGGTTCGCCTGGTAGTACCTGATGAGTTCCTGAGTCGATGGATCTTGCTGATCCAGCACTGCCTGATCCCCCTCAATCGCCGGCAAGATCTGCATTGCCAGTACCTTGCCCAGCTCAACCCCCCACTGGTCGAACGAGTCAATGCCCCACACAGCACCCTGGACGAAGGTCAGGTGCTCATATAGGGCGACCAGTTGGCCCAGCACCGAAGGCGTAAGCCTCGGAGCCATGATCGAAGTCGATGGGCGGTTCCCGGTAAACACCCGCGCCGACACTAGGTCTTCGCGCGTGCCCTCAGCCCGTACCTCTTCCTCGGTCTTCCCGAAGGCCAACGCCTTGGTCTGTGCGAAGAAGTTTGATAGGAACAGTTCATGCACGTCCGCGTCGCCATCCTTCAACGGCCACTGTGGGTTCGCGAATGCGATGAAGTCCGAGGGAATCAAACGCGTTCCCTGGTGCAGTAACTGGAAGAACGCGTGCTGTCCGTTGGTTCCTGGTTCGCCCCAGAAAACCTCTCCCGTGTCGTAGCTGACGACTGTTCCGTCCCAGCGCACACGCTTGCCGTTCGATTCCATGGTCATCTGTTGCAGATACGCCGGAAAACGGTGCAGGTACTGGGAATATGGCAATACAGCGTGTGAGTCTGCTCCGAGGAAATTTACATACCAGACATTCATCAGGCCCATTAGCAACGGAACGTTCTGCTCCGCTGGGGCCTTCGCAAAGTGTCGGTCCATTGCGTTCAGTCCGTCCAGAAACCCCTGGAAGTTCTCTGGCCCAAGAGTGATCGCGAGGGAGAGGCCCACGGCCGAAGAAACAGAGTAGCGCCCACCAACCCAGTCCCAGAAACCAAACGCGTTCGAAGGATCAATTCCGAACGCTGCAACTTTGTCCAATGCAGTCGAAACCGCAACAAAGTGCTTCTCAACCGCCGCTGTCGCCTCGGGAGAATCTGTAACCTTGATAACCCCGGCTAGAACCAGCGCGTCCAGGAACCAGGTGCGAACTAGCCTTGCGTTTGTCAGTGTCTCAAGCGTCGTAAACGTCTTCGAGGTGACGATCACCAGGGTCGTCTCGGGGTCCAACCCCCTGAGTTTCTCCGCCGCGTCCGTCGGGTCGATGTTAGAGATGAACCGGGCTTCCATCCCCTCCCTAACAAACGGCTTCAATGCTTCGTAGACCATTACTGGGCCGAGGTCTGATCCCCCAATCCCGATGTTCACAACTGAAGTGAGTGGCTTGCCTGTGATGCCGGTCCATTCTCCATCGCGAACCTTATCCGCGAACGCGTACATTCGCTCCAGTACCTCGTGTACCGGCTCAACAACATCAGCACCGTCAACATCTAGCGTCTCGCCTTCCGGTTTGCGGAGGGCGGTGTGCAGAACAGAACGGTTCTCGGTGACATTGATCCGCTCACCAGCAAACATCTGGTCACGGCGGTCCAGCACGCCAGTTTCTTCCGCGAGTTGCAGAAGCTGGCCGATCACCTCGTCGGTCAGCAGGTTCTTTGACAGATCGACATGCAGATCGCAGGCGCGGCGGGTCAGTCTTGCAGCACGGGAAGGATCCGCTTGGAACCATCCCGGAAGATCGGGGACAAACTGACCGGCAGTATCCTCAAGCCTCCCCCATGCCTTCGTCTGCTCAGGGTCCACCGCGACGTTCAGGTCAGCCATATGTTCTGCTCCTCAGTTCTGTTCCGGGGTGTTGGTTACTTCGTCAATACGTTCTTGAATTGGGGCGAGAACGGGTTCAACTGCGGGTATGTCAATACGCCCAACAGGAATGTCTGCCCCTTCGAGAGACACCGTCTGAGTCACGTTCTGCAGGGCAATCCACCATTGGTTCTTGGGTCTGCGAACGGAATCGTCAACTAGCTCTTCCATTCGAGAGATCGGCTCTGTCTTGATTCCGTCCTGCCCAGTACCTATATACGCGGCGCCGTTCTCCCCTGCCTCGAATGCTCTATCCAGATATCTGATCGCTCCGTTCGCGAACCGTGTTGCCAGAAGACGATCAAATACGGTTGGGGCTCCGCCCTGCTGGATGTATCCGAGGGCGGAATCACGAACGTCGAACAGTCCCTCGCCGGCCGCCTCTATTGCTCGCGAAATGAAATCACGGTCGTAGTGCGTCGAAGTCTCTTCATTCATGACCACCAGGAACAGCCGCCGCCCCTCCTCAAACTGCTCCCGCAGTGTATCGATGTCCTTGGAGAGTCCCTGCAACGTCAACGGCTGCTCGTTTAGATAGACGTACTCGGCCCCGGAAGCCATTCCGCTCATCATCGCGAGATACCCGCACTTACGCCCCATTGTCTCCGCCACGAAACACCGCCTGGAGGCCGCAGCAGACTCCTTGATTCGGTCGAGCGCCCACACTGCGTTGTTGATCGCGGTGTCGGCACCAACGGACAGCTCAGTTCCGGGAAGGTTATTGTCGATCGAAGCCGGAACGAGGATGGTCGGAATCGCCAGGGCCGGGAAGTGCGAACGCGCTTTTGTCATTTCACGAACGGCATCGTAAGCGCTATAGCCCCCGATGACGACCAGCGCATCAATGCCATGTTCCTCAATAGCTCGACCAAGCGCGTAGTACTCCTCGGTCTGTGGGATGTGGCGGCGCGTACCGAGAGTGGCACCACCGTCAAAAGCCCAGCCTTCGACGTCGTCCCACGACAGCTCACGGACCTCTCCACCCGAAAGGCCTTCCCACGATCCCTCAATGCCCAACATGGACCATCCGCGGTGCAACCCGATTCGAACGGTGGCCCTGGCTGCCGTGTTCATACCGGGAGCCAGGCCGCCGGAGTGAAGGATGGCGACTCGAACCGTCTGGTCCGAATCGACATGAAGCGTCGGCGGGTCAGAGAGGATCTTGTAGATCTCCCCCATGTCGTAGTAGGACGCACCACGAGCCTTGCGAGCCGTCTCGTAATCTCCAGCCTTGATCAAGGCCCCAACGGCACGAGTGTCCTTGATGGTTTCAACCATCGGAAGACGGGAAACCCGGTTGCGCCTGACGCCAAGAATCACTGCGTCACCGTAGCGTTCGCTATCAAGGATCTCCTGAACCGCACAGTATCCCAGCAGTGTCGACATCCAACGGTCGTAGGCAGAGGGAGCTCCACCACGCTGGACGTGGCCCAAAATGGTGATCCGAGGTTCCTCCCCCAGGCGGTTTTTGATCGCGTCCGCGATTTCGGCGCTAGTTAGGGGATTCCCCTCGGTGTCAAGAGCGCCCTCGGCAACCAGCACCATCGACTCACGACGTCCGGCTTCGCGTCCCGTCACCAGCTTCTGACACAGTTCGTCTTCCCATCCGGGACCCGCAGGGGATTCCGGTGTAAAGACATAGTCAGCACCGCCCGCAACAGCTGCCATTAGTGGCAGATACCCACAGCGTCGACCCATCACTTCCACGATGAAAGTCCTCTGGTGAGAAGCAGCGGTGGAGGATAGCTGGTCCATCGCGGTAACGATTCGTTCGAGGGCGGTGTCGGCCCCGATGGTCATATCCGAACCAACCAGATCATTGTCGATTGAACCAACCAGTCCGACCAGGGTCAGTTCAGGGTGACTATTGGCTACCTCTTCCGTGATCCGCCCCTGCTCGACCAGATCTTGAAGGATCTGGGTCCACTCCCCGCGTAGTTCGTCGGCCCCAGCCAGGGAGCCGTCGCCGCCAATAACCACCAGACGATCGATTCCGGCCGCGAGCAAATTCTCGACTGCGGTCAACCGTCCCTCGTACAAACGGAAGTCATTGCTACGTGCGGTTCCGATCGCCGTCCCACCCCTGTTAAGGATCGAACTCACTGAACCCCAATCCATCTGACGGATCGAATCTCCGCCACGAATCGCGCCCTCCCACCCCTCAAGGATTGCGTAGGGAACGGCTCCTGCGGCGAGCGCCGTGCGTACCACCGCCCGCACCGCAGCATTCATGCCCGGTGCGTCCCCACCGGAAGTTAGCATGCCCAGTCTGTATGACTCCCCAGTCGAGGGATCCACCCCATCGATAACGCCCGGCTCGATAATCTCTGCCGCAGCCGCGTTTAGGTCACTGTCACTCACGTTTGTCCCCCTCAGGTTTGGGTGGCTCAGTATCGACGGGTCTCTGCTAAATCCGCCAGCCCTAGGCCAGCCGCGTCTGCAGATTCTGGTCCAATGTCGCCAAGAATTCTTCAGTGGTCAGGTACGGCTGGTCGGGCCCAACCAGTAGTGCCAAATCCTTTGTCATCGCGCCGGACTCAACGGTCTTGATTACGACGTCCTCAAGCGTCTCGGCAAACTTGGTGACCTGCGGCGTTTCGTCTAGTTTGGCTCGGTGTGCCAGACCTCGCGTCCACGCGAAGATCGAGGCAATGGGGTTAGTGGAGGTCGGATTTCCAGCCTGATGCTGACGATAGTGGCGGGTCACCGTTCCGTGCGCCGCTTCCGCCTCGACCGTCTTACCATCCGGAGTCATCAGAACCGAAGTCATCAAACCCAGCGAGCCAAAGCCCTGCGCCACGATGTCTGATTGCACATCACCGTCATAGTTCTTTGTGGCCCAGACGTATCCACCTTCCCATTTAAGCGCAGAGGCAACCATGTCGTCGATCAGACGGTGTTCATACGTAAGCCCCGCAGCCTCGTACTGTTCCTTGAACTCCGTGTCGAAAACCTCTTGGAAGATGTCCTTAAACTGACCGTCATATGCCTTGAGGATCGTGTTCTTGGTGGACAGGTAAACCGGGAACCCACGCTGCAGGCCGTAGGCGAATGAGGCGCGCGCGAAGTCTCGGATGGAATCATTGAAGTTATACATCCCCATCACAACGCCACCGGACTCGGGAATCTCTACGACCTCGAACTCCATCGGCTCGGACTCATCGTTCGGAGTAAACGTTAGAGTCACGGTGCCGCCGGTCGGAACCTTGAAGTCGGTTGCCCGATACTGATCGCCGAAAGCGTGACGACCAACAACAATTGGTTTGGTCCAAGAAGGAACCAGGCGCGGGATGTTATCGATGATAATCGGCTCCCGGAAAATCACACCACCGAGAATGTTGCGGATGGTCCCATTTGGGGAGCGCCACATCTTCTTCAGGTCAAACTCCTCTACCCTGGCCTCGTCAGGAGTAATCGTCGCGCACTTGACCCCCACCCCGTATTTCTTGATCGCCTCCGCCGCGTCAACCGTCACCTGGTCATCGGTGGCGTCGCGGTTTTGGATCGATAGATCGTAGTACTTGAGGTCAATGTCCAGATAGGGGAAAATCAGCCGATCCTTGATGAACTGCCAAATGATCCTGGTCATTTCATCGCCATCTAGGTCGACGACCGGGCCGACTACTTTGATCTTCTCCATCTCAGTGGTCCTCTCTAGTTTCATACGTCGGAGTGCGGGGCGCTCACTAACTTACATCTCTACTCCGACAAGAACAGGCTCCGGAACCAACTCGATTCCGAAGCGTTCCAATACTCCATCATGAACGGCTCGCGCTAACTCCACTATGTCAGAAGTGTTAGCTCCGCCGCGGTTGGTTAACGCCAGAACGTGTTTGGTTGACAGGGACGCCGGCGCACCTGGAGCGACCCGCCATCCCTTCTCGAATCCGGCGTGGTTGATCAGCCACGCCGCGGAGGTTTTCACGACCCCCGGAACCTTGGGTGCCGCGCTATTCGGGTTCGCAGCGGCAACCATAGAACGGTCTTCGACAGCAAAGCGCGGGGCGCCCTCGGGTAGTAGCTCGCCCGCCTGTTTCTCGGTCAAAATCGGATTTGTGAAGAACGAACCCGCAGACCAGGTGTCGTGGTCGTCCGGACTCAGAACCATACCCTTAGAACGACGCAGTTCGAGGACTGCACGGCGAACATCGCGAATATCCGCCCGCTCACCGACCTCAATCTCAAGTCGGTTTGCCAACTCTCGGTAGCGCACCGGGGCGGACAATTCACCCTCCTGCAATTGCAGTTCGATTTCGAGGACGATCCAGCGACCTGTCGGCCCCCACGTCCGTCCCCCTCCTACGTCCGGATCGCTGAATGACTGCTTCAGAAGCGAATCGCGATACCCCAGTTTCAACGCCGCCCGAGGAATTGTTCTGATCTCGCCACTCAGTCGATCGTAGGCGCGAACCGTAGCTAGATTCTCAGCAACTTCACGCCCGTAAGCACCAATGTTCTGGACGGGCGCCGCCCCGGACGAGCCCGGGATTCCAGAAAGGGCTTCCAGTCCGACAAGGTGCTGCGCAATCGTGTAAGCAACCAGTTCGTCCCAAGTGGTTCCCGCCGAGACTCGAAGTGTTGTTCCTCCACACGCGGAGTCATCAACCACCCTGATATCGGAGCGCGCGTCGCGCAGTACGGTTCCTGGAAAGCCCTGGTCTGCGACAACTACGTTTGAACCGCCTCCCAGAACCAATAGGGGTTCACCAGCAGAATCAACTTCGCGTACCGCTTCAACGATCTCTGACTCATGATCGACGGAGGTATAGGCGTGCGGCTTCCCACCCACTTTCAGAGTCGTTAACTCAGCCAGCGTCAGAGTCGTCTCGTCACCGAAAAATTCGGCCGCTACAGAATCAGTCACAAAGTCAATTGAACTAGTTGAGGCACTAGGAGTCCAACCGAGTCCATGACCTCCACTCCTCTCCCCGATTCGCCAATCAGATAAGGAGCCGACACGCCGCAAATCTGAGCTGAAAACCTCCCCATCTGATTGGAAACTCGGACAGGGGCGGGTGGGTCAAGTGGACTAGCGGCCGACGTATCCGGCCTCCTTCAACACCGAGTCCATCATTCGCTGGACATCCAGTGTGGCAGACCAGGGGACCACCTCCGACTGCGTCTTCCCCGCAGCAACGCGACGCGCTACTTCCGCTGCCTGGTACTGGAAACCGCCCGGTGCAGTAGCGTCCCACGTCGCCGTGCGCGACCCGATCACTCCCAACGTCTTTGGATCCACTTCATTTACTTCGAGCACGACAGATGTGGGGCAATAGAACCTCGTATCCATTTGAATGCCTCCACCCTCGAAACCAAGCTCGCCCGTAGTGGGAGTGCTCAGGTCTAGCTGGCAAGTGGCGACTGCGGTCGCACCTGAATAGGAACTCAGCACCATGTCGCTCAAATCGATCTGTTTCTCCGAGAGCCGCGACGCGGACTGCACCACCTCTGGATACCCCAGCACCATCTGCTGGAGGTGTAAGGGATAAACACCGAGGTCAAGCATCGCCCCGCCCCCGAGTTCGGGTTCGACCAAACGTGGAACATTCCTCAAGGACTGACCGTGGTCTGCCGAGAAATAGCGAAGAGGGCCCAAGCTTCCGGTCTTTAGCACCTCTCTGATCCAGGCGTAGTGTGGCAGGTGCCGGCTCCACATTGCTTCCATAGCGAACAGACCGCGAGCGTCCGCCTCGTCAAAAACCTCTCTAGCCTCTTCCTCGGACATCGTGAAAGACTTTTCGACCAATACTGGCTTTCCTGCGCGTAACGCTAGGAGTGCGTCCTCTCTGTGTCGGATGTGCGGAGTCGCGACGTAGATCGCGTCCACCTCAGGATCCGCTACCAGTTCCTCGTACGACCCGTAGGCACGAGCTGGGTCGATATCGAACTCGGAGGCGTACTGAGCCGCACGCTCGGCGTTCCTCGATCCGACTGCCAAGACAGTTTGGCCTGAGTACGAGATCAGGTCAGTCGCGAACTTCCTCGCGATTCCACCCGGACCCAACACTCCCCACCTAAGGGATGGTGCGTCATAGGGATCGGGATACCTGTATTCGGGAGCGACCTCAAGGAAAAGGTCAGGGATAGTCAATGCGGGAATGGCTTCGTTTGTCATGCACCTAGCATCTCAAACCATCAGCATTGCGAGAAAACAAATCACCACGACGCCCCACTATCTTCAAAGATGCCAAACTTCAAAGATGCCAAATACAACCTCAAACGCCTGGGTCACCAAACGGTCCGAGTTAGGTCGAATGCTGGAAGCCCGCAACTCGGACAACAGCCATGTCTGCCGAGTCTGCGAGGCCAACGGTCAGGCAGTTGTTCCAAGGTTTCCATGAGCAGGGATCTAGCCCAGTCTGCGAGGCCAGCGGATCCGTCCTCGGTCATCGACCAGATCAACCGGAAGAACTCCGGGAGCTATACCGGTCAGAAGCGCCTTGGTGAGTACCGGAACCGCAGGCGCGATGTCGCCATAGACCAAGAGCATGGGGACGACTTCCGGAACAAGCGATGCGTCATAAGGAGATCGGGTAGCGATCACAACATCAGCACTCGGCGCTAGTTGCCGGATCCGCTCAGCGGCACCTCGATCCAGTGAAGCGTTGCGAGAGACCAGGATGATTGGCCCGTCCAGGCCTCCCTGTTCCAGCTCGTCGGCAGTAACAATCTGGGCTGGGATATCCCTGCTTACGAGGTCTTCACGGAGCGCGGGCGCAAAGTCAACCGAGCCTCGTGGATAGTCCGCTGGCCCAATATCAGGGACTATAGAAATCACCTGGTTTGCAGGAAGGACCCACGTACGCTTCGAATCGCGCCACGTCAGGGCACGGGCGAACGTATCCGAGACCAGATCCGCATTCACTACAGAGGCATCTGACCACTCCGGTTGCTGCTCGCCGGTGGCGCAGTCCTGGTTCTCCAGTTCGTCCCACGTGCGAACCAACTTGAGCTTCAGCTTCAGGACACGGCGGGCAGATTTTCTGAGTTCAGCCATATCAAGGAGACCGTCTTGAACTGCGGCGATCACTCCTTCGATGCCCTCTTCAGGAACAAGGGGCATGAGCAGTTGGTCGTTGCCCGCAAGTAGCGCGTCCACACAAGCACCCGCAGAACCGCTCGGATGACCGGCCCCCGCCATGTCGAGGGCGTCTGTGACAATGACGCCCTCGAAGCCAAGATATTCCCTAAGCAACCCTGTAACTATCGGCCTTGAGAACGTGGCTGGAACTCCGCTGGGATCAAGTCCTGGGACAACCAGGTGACCCATCATTACAGAGTCCGCACCACAGCGGATTCCCACCCTAAACGGGAGAGCTTCGACCCGTTCCCACTGCTCTCGGGTAGTAGTCAACTTTGGGAGGCCGATGTGGGAGTCGACATTGGTGTTGCCGTGTCCAGGAAAGTGCTTAAGGCAAGAGGCAACACCGGCCTTACCCAGTCCCCGCACTACCGCCGCATCGAAACACCCCACCACTTCGGGAGAGGAACTCGGGGAACGAACACCGATCACCGGGTTCGCCGGTTCGGTGTTGACATCGGCAACTGGAGCATAGGCAAAGTTGAAGCCTGCTTGACGCAGATCCGCACCCCCCAGTTCCGCTAGACGTTCTATCAGCTCCCAGTCATCCGTTGCGCTCTGAGCCATTGCGGACGGCATCCGAAGTGCGGGTTCACGAACGCGGGAAATCATCCCCCCTTCCTGGTCCGCAGCGAACAGCAGAGGGAGTTCAGCCCGACCTTGAAACTGTCGGGCAAGCTCTGCGGTTACACGAGGGTCTGTCCCATCGTCACCGACCGTGTAATAGCAGATACCGCCAACCTGATACTTCGTCAGCAGGTCGAGGACCGTCTGCGGGGCGTCCCAGAATGCTTCGGTCCCGTTTGAGTGGGACCCAACCGCCAATGAGAACAGTTGCCCGACAACCTTTTCGACGGGCCACTCAGGAAGCTTTTCAAGAGCCTGCTCAAGGAGCGCAATGTCTCGATTCACGGCCTTCTGTGCTCCTCAGTTGACGACTCGTCTTTCGATTCAGCTATTTTGCGGACTTGCCGGTAACCTGCTGGGCAAGTTGATCAGTGCCAAAGCGATCTCGGTGAGCCTTCTCCTCGGCCAGTGCCTCTTCGAGCTCCCGACGGACAGAATCGCGTAGTTTGCCCTGGTTATCCGGGTTCGGGGCGGCAGAAAGCAGTAGCTTGGTGTACTCGTGTTGAGGGTCGAGGATTACCTGGTCCGAGGGGCCTCGCTCAACAATGTTTCCTCGGAACATAACCAGGATCTCGTCAGAGAAGTGCCGTGCGGTAGCGAGGTCGTGGGTGATGTACAGAACGCCGAGGTTCTCTTCCCTCTGTAGCCTGGCCAGAAGATTTAGCACGCCGAGTCGGATCGATACGTCAAGCATCGACACGGGCTCGTCCGCGACCAAAAATCGTGCGCCCGGAGCTAGAGCACGGGCGATGGCAACACGCTGACGCTGACCACCAGACATTTCGTGCGGCTTCTTATCGGCGAAGACCTCAGCCGGAGTCAGTCGAACACGGTCGAGTAGTTCAAGAACTAACTCCTCGTACCCGGCACTATTCTTAGCTCGTTTATGGAGACGGAGGGGACGTTCGATCGTGTGACGAACGGTGTGGAACGGGTTCAGCGAAGCAAATGGGTCCTGGAAGACCATCTGCAGATCGCCGCGGTAGTGCTTGACAGCCCTTGATCCATGAGGGATTGGGTGGTCATCGAGCAGAATTTGCCCAGAAGTCGGCTTCTCAAGTAGGCAGAGCATCTTTGCAACGGTTGATTTACCGGAACCCGACTCCCCAACCAATGCGATTGTTTTTCCCTGCTCAAGGGTGAAGTTCACCTTGTTGACGGCAACCAGATCGGTGGACTTAAAACCCTTGCGGATCTTGTAGACCTTGGTGAGGTCCTTTACCTCAAGTTGACCTGCCACTAGCTGTCCTCTCCCGTACGCACGAAGGAGCCCCGTTCGCCCATCAGACTCGGGAAGGATCCCAAGAGCTTCTTCGTGTACTCCTCCTGCGGGTGGTGGAGGATATTCTCGGCCAAGTTCATCTCAATGATTTCCCCACGGAGCATGATCGCGATGCGGTCTGAAATCTCAAGAAGCAACGGCAAGTCGTGAGTGATGAAGATGACCGCGAACTGCAACTGTTCGCGAAGACGCATGATCTCGCGCAGGATTCCGCGTTGGACCACCACGTCCAATGCCGTAGTTGGCTCGTCCATAATCATCAGCTGCGGGCTAAGTGCCAATGCCATAGCAATCATTACGCGCTGACGCATGCCTCCCGACAGCTCATGAGCAAATGAGTCCAGACGATTAGGATCGACGCCGACCAGTTCAAAGAGCTCGACGCACCGGTCATTCATCTGATGCTTGGTCATGCCTGGACGGTGCGTGGTGAACACGTCGTAGAGCTGTTTACGAATAGAGATGACGGGATTCAGAGAGTTCATAGCCCCCTGAAAAACCATCGAAACCTTATCCCAGCGGAACATACGAAGTTCGTCGCCTTTCAGGGCGATAACGTCAATGTCTGTTCCGGAAGCATCGTGAAAGGTAACCTCTCCTCCAACCAGCAGGGCTGGCGGCTTCAGGAGTCGATTGATTCCGTATGCCAGAGTCGTCTTGCCGCAACCGGACTCACCCGCCAATCCGACGATTTCACCACGGTTGACAGTGAGATCAACGTCAATGACGGCATGCACTGGAGGGTCAACCTCGTAGTCGATAGTCATCCCCCTGGCCTCGACGACCGGAGTCTGCTTTGCCAAATATGCGTCAAGATCGGCCACAGGCCTGGAAGCGTCACCGACCTTTACCGTGGCTTCGAAGTCTTCGTTTTGCGAAGCGACCGTAGGAGTCTTCTTTTGCGGTGTGTTCTCAGTAGACATCGGACCTAAGCTCCTGCCTTCGCGGCGCGACGAGCCTTGCGCTCTGCCTTCTTTGCCTGCCGAACTCTCTTTTCCGCAAGGGGCGCAGCCTTCAGCTTCGGATTGATTATCTCGTCAATCGAGAAGTTGACAAGAGAAAGACCTGTGCCAAACAGGGCAATCATTAGTCCCGGCGGAACGAACCACCACCAGGCTCCCGCCTGGAGCGCATTGCCGACCTGAGCTTCATTCAGCATGGTGCCCCAGGTGATGATCCCGTTCGGACCAAGGCCCAGGTAAGACAAGCCCGCCTCGCCCAGGATGGCCGCAACCACAGCACCAATGAACTGAGCGGCCAGTAGCGGCAGAAGGTTGGGGAGAATCTCAACGGTAATAATCCGTAGCGGCCCCTCACCCGCGACTTTGGAAGCGGCAACGTAGTCTCTTGTGCGAAGAGAGCGCGCCTGCGCGCGGAGGACCACAGCCGAACCGGCCCAACTGGTAAAGCCAAGGATCAGGGCCACCAGCATCATTGAACGCTGCTGGGCGTATGAGGCAACCACAATCATTAGCGGGAGGCCCGGGATAACCAGCATAACGTTGGTTACCAGCGAGAGGGCCTCGTCAGTCCAGCCGCCGACGTATCCGGAGACGATTCCGAAGATCAACGACATTGTCAGGGCGATTCCACCGGCGATCAGCCCCACTTGTAGCGATCCTCGTCCGCCAATCGCGAGCTGAGCAAAAACGTCGCGGCCCAACTTGGTCGTGCCGAGGATATGTTCTCCGCCAGGGGGTAGGAACGAGGGATAGCCGGAGAACGCGGGATTAAGACTGAACATGGGCGCTAGGATCGCAAAAAGAATGATCCCGAGTACCAGCGTCAATCCAATGACCAGCTTCGGAGTGATCGGAGGGATGAACTGCGACTTCCGCTTCTTGGGCTTGCGCATCTCGCCGGTGACCGGAGCATTTACCGGAACGTCTACCGCCTCGGCATGCTGTAGTGCGGCGCGTTCTTCTTCCTGTAGTTCAGTGGGATTGTCTGGCGCCGTGCCGTCGTCAAAGCCAGCGGTCTCCGCTGCGACGAAATCGGCATTGCCGGCCAGAGTCGGATCCTCGTCGAAATCCGAGTGCGCGTCATCGAAAGCGACTTCTTTCGAGGCCAGCATTTCATCTGCTGCCACCTGATCGGGTGTCAGATCCGAAATCGCGTCGTCGCTGGACATACCGGTGAGGTCGTCTCGGTTCTTATCAGCCACGGGACCTCACTCTCGGGTCGACGAATCCGTAGAACAGATCCATGAGCAAATTGGCTGAAAGGACCGCCAGCGTAATTACCAGGAACACACCCTGCATCAGTGCGTAGTCGTTGCCCTGCACCGCAGTGATCATTAGCTTTCCGATGCCCGGATAGGTGAATACCTGCTCCATGACAATCGATCCGGCGACGACGAATCCGAGGGAAACGGCAAAACCTGCGATCGAAGGAAGCATCGCGTTGCGGGTGGCGTACGTCATGAAGATTCGACGCGGCCGCAAACCCTTGGCTTCTGCTGTCGTTATGTAGTCCTCAGAGAGGGTCGAGACCATCATGTTGCGCATTCCAAGCATCCAGCCACCAAATGCAGAAATGACGATTGTTAGGGCGGGTAACGCCGCATGTTTTATCACGGAGCCGATAAAGCCCCACGATAACTCGGGTGCGTCATATGTGAAAACGTCGTAACCCCCTATTCGAGGGAAGACCTTGAACTGCACCGAGAAAAGGAACGCGAGGAGGATAGCCACCCAGAAGTAGGGGAGCGACTGAAGAAGGGTGGATGCCGGAACCAGATTGTCCACCCAGGTTCCGCGCTTCCAACCGGCCCACGCACCAAGCCCGACGCCCAGAACGGCGGCGATAATGGTGGCGGTGCCAACCAGTCCCAGAGTCCACGGGAGCGCGGCCCCAATCAGACTGGTTACAGGCGTTGGGTACTTCGTGATTGAAACACCCAGGTTGCCTTGAAACAGACTCTTCCAGTACTCGATGTACTGAGTCCACATGGACTGGTCTGCGTCTCCGCCGAGGAGGAGCCGCACGTTCCGCTCAACGGCGGGTGGTACCTCACCGTTGCGGGCCATCTTTGCCAACAGAATGTCGGCGGGATTACCCGGCAGTAAGCGGGGAATGAAGAAGTTGAACGAGATCGCTGCCCACAACGTAACGAGATAGAAAGCGAGTCGGCGGGCATAAAACTTCATGCCTCAACCCCCCAAAGCCGTGCGGCTCCTCTTCGAACCATAGGAATTTCCTTCCTTGAGTATCAGGGCTGCAATCAGCCCTGTCAGACTACTCTGCCGGGGTGATCTTGGACAGAATCAGACCTGATGAACCCGAACCCCACGACGGTGGGAAGGCGTACAGGTCCGAATCGGTCGGCCAGCCGGTGAAGTCCTTCGCGTTAGTGAAGGTCTGAGTAGCGTTGATCAGTAGCGGAATGTAAGGCAGGTCGCGAACGATCGCCTCTTGAATAATTCCGTACTGCTCCAGCTTTGCGGCGTCATCGTTGGT
This sequence comes from Actinomycetaceae bacterium MB13-C1-2, assembly GCA_035621235.1. Lineage (NCBI taxonomy): Bacteria > Bacillati > Actinomycetota > Actinomycetes > Actinomycetales > Actinomycetaceae > Actinomycetaceae bacterium MB13-C1-2. The sequence continues at coordinate 1,064,578 of CP141731.1, read as the reverse complement.
TTCAGATGCAGCCTGAACAGCGGCGTCAACCTCAGGGTTCGAGTAACGGGCAATACCCCAGCCACCAACCGGAAGCTGTTCACCAACGGGAGCGGTCTCATCCGAAGTGAACCAGTCGTGGTAGATCATGTAGGGATCAGCCGTCGAGGTTCCGACCATGCCACCAATAATCAGCTGGTAGTTGCCGGACTGGCGAGCATCAGAGAACTCGTTCCATGAAACGGTGGAGGCGATTACCTCGATACCGGCTTCCTTGGCCTGCTCCTCAATCAGACGACCAGCGTCGTTGTAGTCGGACCAGCCATCAACCGACGTGACGGTCATAGACAGCTTCTGGCCGTCCTTCTCGTAGATTCCATCGGAGCCAAGCGTGTAGCCGGCATCCTCAAGGATCTTCTTCGCACCGTCAATGTCAGCTGACTGGTTGATCGGCTCAGTCGACTGGTCCGGAGCGATCCACTTGTCATCACGGCCTAACAGAGCGTAGGTCGGCGAGATTTCCTTGGTTAGGCCAACGAACGCCTTCTCGTTGATTGCGCCGCGGTCAAGGGCAGCGCTGAGAGCCTGGCGGACAGCGACCTCGGTTTGGGGTCCCTGGCATCCGAGATCAGCGTTCGAGCAGGTGTAAAGAACGGTTGGATCAATCGGCGTGTTGATGTAGCCCATGTCGATTGAGTCCGGGTCGGGAACAAACAGCGACATCCAGTCAACGTCACCAGAACGCAGCATGTCCTCGGCAGAACCGTTAGCGTCAATGCCCAGGTAGCGCAGGTGCTTCACGGCAGGTTCGCCGCCCCAGTAGTTCGGATTGGCGTCGAGGGTGTAAACGGCCTCAGAGACCGAAGCGACAGTGTAGGGGCCGGTACCAACGGGTTCCGGATCGGTCCATTCAAGTAGTTCTTCAGAACTCTTCTGACCATAGATGTGCTCTGGAACGATGAAGGTCTGCAGAATCGCGAACTCGTTCACGAACGCGGGTTCGTTGGTCTTTACGATGACCTCGTGATCGTTCACCTTCTCAACGGTGTCAACGTACGAAGCCTTAATCAGATCATTGGTAAGTGAGTAGACAACGTCGTCAGCGGTGAAGTCCTCACCATCCGACCATTTGACACCCTCACGGAGTTTGACGGTCAGTTCGGTACCGTCCTCATTCCACGTTGCCTCGGTTCCGAGCATCGGGGTCGGAGGGGTGTCTGCCGCCTTGTTGAACAGCATCAGGGTCTCGTACACAGGACCCTGTGTTGCGTGAAGCAGTGTCGGCGAATAGGGGTTGAAGTTCGCCAGGATCGGAGTCTGCGAACCAGCAAAAATTACGAGGGTGTCTTTACCACCTGAGGACTCCGTAGTCCCCTCATCAGTGGTGCCCTCATCTCCGGATGCGGGAGTCGTTCCGCCACCGCTAGAACAGCCGGCGACCAGTGCGATGCCCGCAGCAGCAGCCATTAGCGCAGATACTTTGCGCCGCTTCGTGCTTTGAGTCATTTACTCGGTCCTTCCTTGGTTTACGAGTCTTGCGCATTTGAGCGTCCAAGCACTCTTTGACGCACTCCTTGGGTGAGTGTCACCCGCCAGAGTACGCGATGAAAAACAGCCTCTTCGATATTTCGTAAAGAAAGTTACCTAATCGAAACCTCCGCGTCAACTGGACGTTTATGACAGGTCAAGTACGGGTCGATATCATTGAGTTCGACCGAGGAGGTCCCGATGCCAGTTGAACTAATTACGAAGACTAGCGACGAGTTGCTGAAGGCCATGGACGACCTCATCCCTCAGCTATCGCGATCGGCCCCGCCGCTTACCGAATCTCAACTACGCGACTTCGTCGACCAAGACAGCGTTTACCTATTCGTTTACAGGAGCGAGACGGACGGCGCTATTTCGGGAATGCTCTCCCTAGCAACGTTTTTCATCCCAACCGGTGGTCGAGGCTGGGTAGAGGATGTCGTGGTGGACCAGGCCGCACGCGGCCAGGGGGCTGGAGAAGCACTGGTCAAGGCAGCCTTAGACAAGGCGCGTGAGATCGGGCTGAAGACGGTTGACCTCACGTCCCGCCCCCACCGGGAGGCAGCGAACCGTCTCTATGTGCGATGCGGATTCGAACCGAGAGAAACAAACATCTACCGTTACCAGGTATGAGCGACACTACTGAACTCTTTGCTTCCAACTACCTCGACTATCTTTCGAAGTCCCCCTCTCCATACCACGCGGTAGAAACTGCCGCGTCGATTTTGGAGTCTGCGGGCTTCATTCGAACCTTCCGTACTGATGCTTGGCCAGAAGAAGCTGGCAAGTATTTCTTCGTCGAGCAGGGTGCGCTCTTCGCCTGGATAACCCCCGGATCTCAGGCCGTCAGTGGCACCGCCCCCTCTTTCGCCATCGTTGGCACCCACTCCGATTCGCCTAGCCTTAAGCTCAAGCCGACCCCACAACGGACCAGTCCCGACGGCTGGGGCCAGTTGATGGTTGAGATCTATGGTGGACCGTTGTTCAACTCATGGCTAGACCGTGAACTCCTTCTCGCCGGACAGATCATTGATAGAGACGGCAACACTCACCTGGTTCAGACCGAGCCGATAGCGCGGGTCAGCCAGCTAGCCCCTCATCTTGACCGCAGTGTCAATGTCGAGGGAGTGAAGCTCGACGCCCAGCAACACATGCAACCCGTCTGGACCGTCGATGATCCAGAGGCGCAGATCTTAGACTTGGTTGCAACGACTGCGGGGCTCGACAGTCAAGAGGCGATCTCCGCCTTCGACCTGTTTCTCTACCCAAGCCAGCCTGGAGAGCGATTCGGATCGAAGAGGCAATTCATCGCGGCGGCGCGCCAAGACAACCTTTCGTCAACGTTTGCGGGACTGGATGCGTTTGCCGGACTTGATACGAGCGAGCTCGCTAACCCCGCACGCGTTCCTGCCTTCGTCATCTTTGATCACGAAGAGGTTGGTTCAGCAACCGCGACGGGGGCTCGCGGCCCCCTATTGCGTTCCTCTCTTCGCCGGATTGCCACATCACTGGGACTGGGAGAAGAACAGTTTGAGCAGATGCTTGCGCGCAGTTCGGTTATCTCGGCCGATGCCTCGCACTCTGTTCATCCGGCTTACCCGGCGAAGCACGATCCCGACACCCGACCAATGATGGGACGCGGCCCAATACTTAAGGTTGATGCCGACCAGAGCTACGCCACCTCCGCACCCGGAAGTGCAATGTGGGAGTCGGTGTGCGAACGCGCCGGGTTCACGTCCCAGCATTTCGTTTCCGAAAGTTCGATGCGCTCGGGATCGACCATCGGTCCCGCCATTTCTATTGCACTCGGCATTACTACCGTTGACGTTGGGATCCCCCTACTGTCGATGCACTCAGCGCGGGAGATGAGCCACGTGAACGATACCCCTTTGCTTTCAAAGGCGCTGAGCGTCTACTGGCTTTCCTAGAGTCTGGAGTGTGCCAGAGCGCGCTGATCGACCGCAAATGTCGGTGAGTGCGCGTAGCCTTTTCTCGCGACACCCTCAATCCCAAGGTAAGGAGAAGACCGAATGATCTGGAAAGTCTCATCACCCTACCTTCGACGGCACTGGGGTGCCGTAGTTCTGATCGTCCTGCTCCAGTTAGTCGCAACGGTGAGCGCCCTTGCTCTACCGGATATGAATGCGGAGATCATCAACAACGGAGTGATGGTCGGCGATGTGGCCACCGTATGGCGTCTGGGCGGGGTGATGCTGGCAATCTCGGCGCTACAGGGACTGGCTGCAGGTTTCGCCGTCTACTACGCCGCACGAATCGCGATGGGCCTCGGCGCCTATCTGCGAGGCCGGGTTTTCGATCATGTTCAAGAACTCTCGGCGAGAGAGGTTCATGATTTCGGGGCGCCCACGCTAATCACCCGAGCAACGAACGATGTTCAGCAGATCCAGATGGTGGTTCTGATGATCTTCAACTTCATGATCACGGCACCGATCATGGGCGTTGGCGGCGTCGTAATGGCCCTTAGGCTCAACATGAAACTGGCCTGGGTTCTTGCCGTTGTCGTCCCTCTCACCGCCATTATTGTCGTAATTGCTTTCCGTATATTGAATCCCCTTTTCCTCTCTCAACAAGAGCGCCTCGATCGAATGAATACGGTCTTGCGCGAAGAGCTAACGGGAATTCGAGTCATTCGGGCATTCAACCGAGAAGACGAGTTTGAAGGACGGTACACCAGCGCAAATACAGCTCTGAAACACGTTGCTCTCCGGGTCGGTGCGGTATTTGCGGTGCTCTTCCCTCTTCTACAGCTAGTCGCGTCGGCGGGTTCAGTTGCCGTTCTCTGGTTTGGCGGCCAACTAATTGACACCGGACAAATGGAAGTCGGAACTCTTTTCGCCTACATTTCCTATCTGTTCATCATCTTCAATGCGGTCATGATGGCAGCCATGATGTTCTTCATGTTGCCGCGGGCAACGGTGACCGCTCGGCGAATTAACGACGTTCTTGAGACCGATTCTTCCGTCGTTCCGGCGCAAGAAGACAAGCGAGTTTCTCTCCCGGACACGCCCCTAACGTTCTCACTGGCACACGCCACGGTGCAGTATCCCGGAGCCGAAGAGCCTGTTCTACAGAATGTCGATGTAGTTCTAAGGCCAGGCACTACAACGGCGGTGATAGGAGCGACTGGATCGGGGAAGTCAACTCTGGCCAACCTGTTCCCCCGCCTCATGGACCCCAGTTCCGGCACCGTACTGGCGGACGGAATAGACGTTCGTCAAATCGATCCGCTTGAACTTCGTGAGCGCATCGGTTTCGTTCCGCAAACCTCATACCTATTCAGTGGGACCGTAGCCTCAACCGTTTCCGGTGTCGAGAATCCGGACGAACAGCAACTTGCCCGGGTGACTCGAAGCCTTAAGGGCTCGGCCTCAACTGAGTTCGTCGCGAACCTTGATGGGGGTCTGGACCATTCCGTTGAGGCCGGGGGGAAGAACTTTTCGGGAGGCCAGCGCCAACGTCTAACAATGGCAAGGGCTCTCTACCGAAAAGCTGACCTCTACATCTTTGACGACTCATTTAGCGCTTTGGACTATGCGACCGACGCGCAAATCCGCAACTCTCTACGCGAATATGTCGGCGAAGCGGCAGTCCTGATCGTCGGCCAGCGAGTGGCGACAATCCGCCACGCCGACCGAATTCTGGTTCTTGAAGACGGACATGTCGTCGGGCAGGGCACCCACAGCGAACTGTTGCGAACCTGTCCAACGTACCAACAGATTGTGGACTCTCAGGAATCGCGGGAGGAGGCGGCATGAGTGGACCTCACGGTCGAGGCCGCGGACGCGGATCGGGCGGCGCAAAAGCTAAGGATTTTAGAGGCACGCTATCGCGTGTTTTGGGCCTGGTAGCGGGCTACAAGTGGCTAGTTCTGGGTGTCTCGCTTGCCTCGGTTCTCTCAGTTGTCCTGTCCGTAGCCGGCCCACGAATCCTCGGTCAGGCAACCAACCTCATTGTGGCTGGTGCCATCGGAAAGCAGCTGCCCGCTGGCTCCTCGAAGCAACAGGTGATCGAAGCGCTACGTGCCAAGGGCGATAACGACCAGGCAAACATGGTCGAGGCAATGAATCTGGTCCCGGGTGAGGGGATCGATTTTGGCAGTCTTGGTCGGATCCTGCTGCTGATTTTGGGAATATACGTCTTCGGCGCTTTTTTGTCTTGGCTAGCCGGTCAACTCGCACGCCTCGTGGTGCAGAACCTCGGCTGGAAGCTACGGCAGGACATCCAGAACAAGGTCGGCAAACTCCCCCTGTCCTATCTGGACACGCACTCACGTGGAGACATTCTTTCCAGGGTGACCAATGACGTCGACAACGTCACTCAGACACTTCAACAGACGTTGACACAGTTCCTCTCCTCTATCTTCACCATCATTGGGATCACGGTAATGATGACGCTGATGTCCTGGCAGCTGACTCTGCTTGCACTGGTAGTGATTCCAATCGGGGCGCTGCTGTCGGCCATCCTGATGAAGCGTGCCCAGCCGCACTTCCGCAATCAGTGGAAGGCCACCGGTGAAGTCAGCGGACTCGTCGAGGAAACGATCACCGGTCACGATGTGGTCGTTCTCTACAATCTCCAGGACCGCTACGATAGTGCGTTCCGCACAGAGAACCATAAGCTTCGCAAAGCATCATTCAGCGCGCAGTTCATTTCGTCCTTGGTAAACCCTCTAATGGGATTCGTTTCGAATCTCTCTTACGTGGTAGTTGCCGTCGGCGGTGCCATCCTGGTCACCGGAGGCGGGCTGACACTCGGTGAAGTCCAGGCGTTCATTCAGTATTCCAGGCAGATCTCCGGCCCGGTTGGCCAGTTGGCGCAGATGGCGAACTTATTGCAGTCGGGGCTAGCCTCGGCGGAGCGCGTCTTTGAGTTCCTAGATGCCGAGGAGATGAGGCCCGACCTGGGCACCCAAGTTCCCGTGGGGCGGGGACACGTTCAGTTCGAGGATGTTGAGTTTGGCTATGCCCAGGGAACACCCGTTATCAAGGGTCTCAGTGTTGATGTGAAGCCGGGGCAGATGGTGGCGATTATCGGACCGACCGGGGCGGGTAAAACAACCCTGGTGAATCTGCTTGAGCGCTTCTACGAAGTGGATCGTGGCCGAATCCTGATAGACGGTATCGATATCCGCGACATCAACAAGGAGATGCTGCGTTCGCGAATCGGAATGGTGCTGCAAGACACCTGGCTGTTTGATGGAACTATCGAAGAAAACATTGCTTTTGGGAGACGTGACGCCACTCCCGAGATGGTCCGAGAGGCGGCTCGGGCGACTTCGGTAGACCGCCTTGTTCGTCAGCTTCCCGACGGATACGAGACCGTAATTTCTGACGATGGAGACACTCTTTCCGTTGGCGAACGGCAACTACTAACTATCGCGAGGGCGTTTATCGCCGATCCCGAGATGCTCATTCTGGACGAGGCCACCTCATCGGTGGATACTCGCACAGAAGTGTTGGTACAACGAGCGATGGACAAGTTACGACAGGGGCGGACCGCGTTCGTAATTGCCCACCGCCTCTCGACTATTCAGGGCGCAGACCTCATTCTGGTCATGGAAGACGGAAACGTTGTAGAGCAGGGGACCCACAGCGATTTGTTGAAGGTGGACGGCGCATACACGCGTCTGTACCGAGCACAGTTCGCCGGCCCCGAGAAGGAGTAAACGTGGTCGCTATCCCGAACCTGGTCCTAATAAATGGGGTGCAAATCCCCCAGCTTGGATTCGGAACCTACAAGGTCACCGAGAACACTCTGGAAATTCTGAGCACTGCAATTGAAGTCGGATACAGACATATCGACACGGCTCAGATGTACGGAAACGAAACGGAGGTGGGCGAAGCGTGGACAAACTCCGGGATCGACAGGTCTTCCTTCTTCCTCACCTCGAAACTAGACAACCCCAACCATGAGCCCGACGTAGCTCGACGCACCTTCGAGCAGTCACTGAATGACTTGAGAACCGACTACGTTGACCTGTTCCTGATTCACTATCCGATGCCGATGCTATACGGTGGCGATCTTGGCGCAACGTGGGCGGTGCTAGAAGAGTTCTACGACCAGGGTTTAGCCCGCGCCATCGGGGTGTCCAACTTCCTTGAGCACCATATCGACCAGATTCGCCGCAGCGCGCAGATCCGACCAATGGTCAATCAGATTGAGTCGCACCCATTCTTTCCGAACGATGAGTTGCACCGCTATGACAGGAACAACGGCATAATCACCGAAGCTTGGGCCCCGCTAGGTCGAGGGGGCGCCGCCACCAATCCAACTCTGGAGAACATTGGGAAGAAGTACGGAAAGTCGGCGGCTCAGGTGGCGATTCGCTGGGGTCTACAACGCGGAGACGTCCTGTTTCCCAAAGCCTCAACTGCCGCGCGACAGAGGGCAAACATGAATGTGTTTGACTTCCATCTGAGCGAATCTGACATGCGGTCGATCAATGATCTGAATCAAGGAGAGACCGGTCGAACCGGCAGACATCCCGATCGAATGGAGCGAATCGGAGACTTCAAACCACCTGAACACTAGATGTATCTCCAGTAACAGATACTCTTCGTGTATGGGTCTTGCCGTCTCGCGATAGCTAACGCCCGTTAGACTAACCGAGGCATAGACCCAAGCATCGCGTCGATAACATCGCTGGACAAGGAGTTAGTAGAGGCAACAGATGAAAGAGTTCCCTGGAAAGAGCAGGCCGTTGGTTGTCGGCTCCGCAATCGGGCTGATCACCGCGTTGACCCTTGTAGGATGCTCCTCGAACAGTGGATCTGCGGTGCTCGGCGGTGGGTCGGTTCTGAATCCGACACCGGAGCCTCCAAAGATCATTCTTGGAGAGCCTTTTGCGTACCCCACTGACGTACAGGTTGAAGGTCTTACCGGACAACGGATCCTTTCGTCTACCGGGAGTGAGGCTCGATGGTCGTATCTTCCCGGTGACCAAGCTTTTAATCCCGTTCTGGCATCACTAGTTTCTGACTACCTCTCCTCGCAGGCTCAAACCCGCGAGATGACCTACGTTCCCGAAGCTCAGGAACCATCTGAGACGCTCTTGAACCGCGGATGTGTTTCGGGATCCACCTCGCTCAGCGCCCGAGAGATCCTAGATAATCCCGACCTGTCACTCTACGCAGATGGTCAGGTTCAGCAGACGATCACGTGCGAGGCCGTACTCGCATCCGGGACAACTTTCGGCGAACGTCTACGGATCGTCCGCGGCAATTCGACCGAAGTCGTCTCGGACTGGGTCGAGGTGCTGTACACCGATACTGCCACCGGGGAGACCGCTCGGGGTCGCGATATCATCCAGGAATCAGCGCTGCCGGTCTTGCTTGACGCCCTGTATGAAAACCTCAAGCTGGACCAACCGATGAGCGGAGACCAGGTTCTTCCCCCTTCGTCTGAAACCATTTCCGACCTGAAGATTTCCCTCTATAACGTTGGATTCAACGACCAGGGAGACACAGTAGTAACAGTTGATGGAGCGTTTACTTCAGTCATTGCTGCGGGAGACCAGAAGTATCAACCCAAAGCGGAAACGCTTGTGATTCCTGCCGCGCGTGCGGAAGAACTACTAACACCTCTAGGGGCTACCATCTCAGCGGCCAAGGCGTCGTCTTTGCCCTGGAGCGGACCGGGAGCGGTGGCATCCGGCAACGAGTACGTCGACTGTGATCTGGTTCCCTGTGTTGCCGTTACTTACGATGACGGGCCATCGGCCGAGTCAACGCCTGTCGTACTCGATGCTTACTCATCTCGACCCTATGCGGCAACTACTTTCTTTATTCTGGGAACCAATGTTCCCGGCAATGAGCAAGTGCTGCAGCGCGCGGTTGCCGAGGGACACGAACTCGCCAACCACTCATGGAGCCACTCCGCGTTCACCACCCTTGACGACGCGAGTATCCAGGCCGAGTGGGGAGACACTTCCAAGGTCATTGAAGAGGCGGCCGGACAGCCGGTGAAGTATCTGCGTCCGCCTTACGGCGACATGGACGAACGTACTCGGATGGCCTACCCGTATCCGACGATCCTCTGGAGCGTAGACACAAACGACTGGCAGCATCCGGGTACGGATGTAGTTGTCCAGCGGGCCCTTGACGGTGCGGAACCGGACGGCATCATTTTGATGCACGACATCCACCCCGACACCGTCGCGGGCGCTGGAGCCATAGTGGATGGCCTACTAATGCGCGGATATACGCTGGTTACAATAGATCAGTTGTTCACTGGTAATCCGCCTGCTCAGGGCAAGTATTTCTGGGACGCACAGATGGTCCGCGATGCCCGTCAGGTAGGCGAAACTCAATAGCCAATCCCTCCACTGAGACACACTTCTATAGCTGTGTCTCACGGGTCTAGACTCAGGGAACTATGAGCTCAATGGACAACCTTGACGAAGCACTCGCGACCCTTGATCCACAGATCCAAGGACGCTTCATATTCGCCTCCTCCCCTGAGATCCCGGGTGGAGTCCAACCATTCGCAACCATTCGCGAACCCGAAGGAACTACTCTGGTGATCCCAGAGTCTGACGCGGTCGCTGCCGGTTTCGACACCAGTGAACTATTCACTCTTATCACTCCCGGTGCACAGACCTCTCTGCACTCAGTGGGTATCACGGCAACTATCACCTCGACCATCGCGTCAAGGGGAATTCCTTGTAACGTGATTGCCGGTGTGTACCACGACCACTTCTTTGTTCCCTCAAGCAGAGCGGAAGAGGCCCTCGCACTAATGGAGTCTCTGTCAACTCAGGCAGAAGGATGGCTTTCCGAGGACGGAGAGTGGGCTTAGCCCCAACTAATCTAAATTCCTTCGAGTGGGGGTGAACCTAGGTCGTAATCCTGGGTAGGCTGGAACCATGACTGTGGCGTCACCGTATAGTAATGAACCGATCCTGCGACTGGCGGACGGCACGGTGAAACAGACAAACATGCTTTCGGGCACGGAAGTGTGGACTGTGCCCGGAAGGGGCAACAGACCACTGCCTTCGGCCCTGCCTGACCCAGAGCCCATCGACTGGTCTAAAGACGGTGAGTTCTGCAACTTCTGTTCAAAGAAATACCTAGACACTCCGCCCGAGAAGTCCCGTCGTATTTGGGACGGGACCGCATGGAAGACACTCCAGAACCTTGCGGCCGACGAACTGTTTGATACCGTCGCTCAGTTCCGCAGAATTCCGAACCTGTTTGAGATCGTTTCTTACAACTACTGGCATCTGAATCATGGACACACGCCGTCCGAAGCCCAGCACCGTCGAATGGCAGAATATCTGGCCTCAGACGCAGGCTATGACCACGTGATGCGAGTCGTGCGCGCTCGAACGACCGCGCACGGGATGACGGACGAAGATTTTGACCGACTGAGTGACTCCGAGAAGTTGCAGCAGGCAAACGGATTCTTCTCAGGCGGACACGACCTCATTATCCCCAGACGACACTATGTTGATGGTGCCGAGACAACAGACCAGTTAGCAAGCTCGGGAACCCTGAGCCCACAGGAGCACTATCAGTATGTCCGGATGACAGTTAAGTCGATGCAGGACCTGTATCACCTCGATCCCGCAGTACGCTATGTCACCGCATTCCAGAACTGGTTGAAGCCCGCGGGGGCTTCGTTCGATCATCTCCACAAGCAGCTGGTGGCAATAGATCAGTTACCTGTGCAGGCTCAATCAGAACTGGAGCGACTGCAACTACGTCCAGAAATCTATGCCGATATCCTCAAGGTTGCCGTGACTCGCAAGCTGGTTATCGCGCAGAATGAGGACGCTGTTGCACTAGCAGGTTTCGGACACAGGTATCCATCGATAGCGGTGTGGTCGCTGGGATCGCCTCAGAATCCGTGGGAGGTGTCAAGGGAGAAATTACGCGGAGTCTCGGATATTCTCCACGCGGCGCACGCGGCAACCGGCGCGGAAATTCCAACGAATGAAGAGTGGTACTACAGGCCCCCCTCAGTTGAAACACCGATGCGTTGGAGAATGCTGCTCAAGTGGCGCATAAGCACCCTTGCTGGGTTCGAGGGAGGAACCCGCATCTACCTCAACACCATTGATCCGTGGCAGGTGCGAGACCGGGCAGTGAATCGTTTGCTCGAACTAAGAGAGCAGGATCAGATCGCCCCAATGAAGATCGGGGACGAGTGTAAGGTGAAGCCTAAGTTCCTGGGCTAGCATTCACGCTACCAATTCGCCTTTATCTAACGTCCGAGCCAGCACCTCTAGCCACCCTCACTCGTCTTGTGATGCGCCGACTTTGCACGCGACCTGGGAGCGAAATGGCGGCGCGGGAACACCCCAGGAGACTAGGCCTCTGGCATCTCGGGCTTTTCGGCCCCCTCGGTTGCAGTGAGCAGCCTGGTGGTTCCCTTCATCACTACCCGTTGCACGAGTGCCGCGATGATGGCGGACAGCGCTGCGAAAACGACGACCTGAACGATCCCCTCATTGCTGTCGTCCTTCGGTGGTTCCTTGCCTGTGACACGAGTCCAACCCTTATCTGCGATTTTTGAGGCAACGAATCCGGAAGCCGCGACTGCTCCCATGCTTGCTAGCTTTCCAACCAGGTTCACAATGACCCTCCATCTACTCGGCTACCTGCGCGCGCCAGCGCCATCAGTACCTACCCAACCAGGGTAGCCTTTCGAAGTGGGGAGTGAGGAACAAGTGTTCAGATTTCATGAAGGCACATCGGGCGCGTTGGCCGCTGCAGCAGTGATGGTATTGGTGGCCGGATGCACGGCGAGCATACCCTCGGAAGGATTGTCTGCTACCTTCCCAAGCTCCGATACGGCTGACGTCATGACGATTGGTGTTCCCGAGGACCAACCGCTTCCAGATACTTTCGTCAAAGCGGTCTACGACCAGACTGATCTGCGAGTCGAGTGGATTCCACTGACGGAGGAGCAGATTCTTGAAGTCGCTCGCGAAGGCACGGTGGCCGACGCTGACTCTGAATTCTTTGGCATCGAAGCCCTACTAGGAGTCGATGGAGAAGCAGCGAAGCTTGCGTCGGAGTCGGATATCGAGTCGATCCGATATGGCGAGGACGACGTCTGCACCCTGATTGACGAAGCCTGGTTTTCTGCGAACAAGACCCCTATCCCCGCCGATACCGCGACAGCGACCGGAGAGGGAGTCACGAAGGGGTCGTTCCTGCTCCAGGTTCGGAGCATGAACAACACTGGGAGCGCGAGCCGGTGGCAGGTAGTTACGGGGAGTTGCTCCCCTATCGGCCGGTACCTGATTCCACTGCCGACTGGCGAGCAGAGGGATTCCGATCGGGCTTTGGTCGATGAACTGGGAGAATACTTGATGACTCCCGAAGGACAGGCGGCTATCGCAGCGAGCGGGCTGGCGTTCCCCTCAGGATCAGCTTCCGGAACGACAATAGAAGTGGAACTACCGTTGGCACCCGGCCCGATAACGGTCCAGCGCCCCTAACAGACACGCCTTTTTTCCCTTCCCTTACCTCCCTCCTTTGGTTTTCCAATCAGATAGGGAGACGACACGCCGTATTTCGCGCCCGGAAACTCCCTTATGTGATTGGAGATTCATGTGAAGGAGGGGATGGTAACGACACTCCCCTTGTTTTCCACAAGCGTCTTCCGTAGGGCATTCGCACATGACCGTACTTTGGAGAGTCTCCCCAGGGTCGACGTTGACCATTCGATATTGACGATTCTCTGAGGCAGCATCGCGGCATGCTTGTTACTCCTGATGATCTTCTTGTCACCAGCACGAACAGACGCCTGAGTACCGAACAAAAGTGGGGGCACGTCAAGATACACGCGAACGTGTATGCGCGCGTTGATGCCCTCTCGCCAGACTCCGACTTCTGGGTTATCGGGCAGCGGGTCACGGAAGCGCGTGTCCTCGCAATGAACCTTCTCGGTGAGAGCTCTCCGGATGCGCCTCGGCCCTTTGGGCTACAAAGTGCGATGGTCATTCATGGGCTGTCCTCCACTGACCCGAGTTCCCCGATCACTCGAAGGATTCCTTCTGGGCCAAACCGAGTTATCCGGCTGCCCGAAGTACTAGTTGGCGACACAACGATTCGGCCCACCGTTGTCCGCAACTCATACTTGAATGTGGGGCCTCGAACACCTCAATCGGGTCCGTTTGATCTCATTGTCGAGTCACTAGAAGAGGCGGCAGTTGACATTTGCCGCAAGCTGAAGCCTCGAATCGCTATTGCCGAAGTTTCCAAAATAATGCGCCATTTAGTTGGGTTTGATCGGAGGCTCCCCGTTTCCGAGAGAAAAGCCGAGATGCGACTCAAGAGTGAAATTCGTAGAATTAACGACGATATGCCATCACGATGGCGACGAAGGGTCGCCGACCGGGTGCTTGCATTGGCTGATGCCGGAGCGGATAGCCCTGGGGAAGCTTCGCTCAAGTGGATGGTGTGTTCGGCGCTTGAGGCGGGAGGCGTCTCTGCTCTTCGAGTCGCCTCTCAGTACCGAGTATCGGATGGATTCTCCTCGTACTACTTGGACCTTGCAATCCCACAGGAGAAAATCGCGATCGAGTTTGATGGGATGGCAAAACTTGAGACGTTGTCATCCGACAAGTGGGAAAAGCTGCGGGAAGAAAAGGGGCGCAAAGACGATTTGCGAGCCGAGGGTTGGCGCTTCATCAGGATCGCCTCGTATGACATGGGAAACCCTACTGCTTGCATGTTCAAGGTGGTGGACCGACTAAACCGACTGGGTGTACCCGCGCAAATACCGGAGGATTGGTAGTGACGCCACAGCTTCGGGACAGTCACTGAACGGAGCCTATAGGTGGCCAAAAATACTGGCCCTACGCCCGTCCCTCATCCCCTACCCAGTTGTGTTTGCCAATCATATAGGGGTGTGTTCCGCGGAAAAATACGGCGTGTCGGCTTCCTACCTGATTGGCAAACACAACTGGGGAGTGGCGACGATGCGCCGCCAACCCCGGATCGGTCTTGGTTCTGGTTGAAGACACCCATGACAGGTGTCATTTGATGAGATAGACGATGCGCGGTACCGGTCTTAGCGCTGCTCCAATAGCGTTTAGGTATGGACACAAGTGAGTATCCTCCGGCTGTTGACCTGAGGAACATTACGATGACCTTCCGTGGTCATGTCACCGCGGTCGACGACGTTTCACTCCGGGTGAACCAGGGCGAGGTTGTCGCCCTCTTGGGTCCCAATGGTGCTGGGAAGACGACACTGATCGACACCGCCCTCGCCCTGCAACGCCCCACGACCGGGGAGGCTCAGCTGCTGGGAATGGGTCCCGAAGATGCCAAGAGACGAGGCCTGGTGGGCGTCGTCAATCAGACCGGCGCTCTTCCCGCAGATTACAAAGTTGCACAGCTTTTAGAGATGTTCCGAGGCTTCTACGAGGCCCCTCTTGCTATCGATGAGGTGATTGCGCTCGCTCACCTTGAGTCACTGGAGAGTCGGCGGATTGGAAAGCTCTCCGGCGGCGAACAACAGCGTCTTCGGCTGGCGCTTGCATTGGTTCCTGACCCGATGATCCTCTTCCTAGATGAGCCAACCGCAGGAATGGACCCCACGGCAAGACAGGAGTTCTGGAGGGTGATGGAGCGGGCAACCGTAAATGGTAAAACCATTATCTTCGCCACCCACTACTTGGCCGAGGTCGAGTCTTTTGCGAAGCGTACCGTGATCATGCGCGATGGAAAAGTCGTTGCGGACGCCGCTACATCCGATCTCTTGCGCCAAGGCCTTGGAGAGCTCACCATTCAGATTCCGAGTGACTCGTACGAGGACATTCGAGACGACCTGACGCGCCCCGGATGGGAGTGCTCTTGGAGTTCGGGAACGCTGACGATGCATGGTCGGGACCTGGACGATGCGGCTCGAATCCTCTTGAAAGCTGAGGGTGCGAGAAACCTCCGAATCACCGACTCATCCCTTGAGGATATCTTCACGGAATTCGCCTCGGAAACGGCTGTTCTGCCGCAACCTCAACCCGCAGGAAGTGACGCCAGATGACCAATGCACTAACTCTTGATGAGATCCGGACTAAAAAACCGATTGTTGGACCGACAAAAGGCCTTGCTCGATTCACGTATGAGTCCTTCCTTCAGATTGTGTTCAATCCCTTCAACCTTGGTTTCGCGCTGCTTATGCCGGTACTCATGTACATGATGTTCGGGGCCAATCAGCCGTATTCCGACTATGCGGTCGGAAATGGGAACGTCGCAGCGCAGGTGTTGGTATCGATGACGCTCTTCGGAGTATTACTGACAACCGCCTCGTTCGCAGCGAACGTGAGCCTTGAAAGAACTCAGGGAGTGAGCCGACTCTATGCGTTGACCCCGTTAACTGCGCCAGCGCAGCTAGCGGGACGCATGGTCGGAATCCTGGGGGTGGCGTTGGTTGTCATCCTCCTGACATTCACGGTTGGATTCTTCACGGGAGCTTCAATGACGTTACTCACCTGGATCATTAGCGCCCTGGTTATTCTGGTTGTGTCGGCAGTCGCGGTGGCCTGCGGATTCGGATTTGGTTTCGCGGTTCGCTCAGACGGAGCATTTGCTGCCGTTTCTGCCGTGATTGTGCTTTCCGCATTCGGTGCCGGAATGGCGATACCGTTGGAACAACTGGGTGGGTTCTTCCAGCAGATAGCCCCTTGGACCCCACTCTGGGGAGCATCGCAGCTAGCACTGCTTCCAATGCTGGGATGGGAAGAACTCTCATTCCCGAAGGTATTGAGCTTCGTGCTCTGGACCGCAGCTTTTGGCATGCTTGCTGTATGGGGCCTTCGGCGCGATACGCGTCGCTAGTGTCATTTCGTTATTTGGATACGGTGAGCCATGAGGAACCAAATCGGCCTGAGCGAAGACCAGAAGACCTCGCTGCGCTACGCTCTTCCGTACCTGGTATTCGTCGGTATTCCAGTCGTTGACATCGTTCGGGGCGGCGTTTGGGGTCCGATCGAGTACTTGGCACTAGCACTTCTGGCAGTGATGACCTTCCTCTACGTCTACCTGTGGACCTCGAATGAGGTTGCGCCGGTCGGACTAAATGTCGGGCCGAGATTCTGGGTTCCATTCCTTCTCCTCGTTCTCGTTGTTTTGGCAATGACGCTTTGGGGTGGACCAACGTATCCCGGCCTTGTCTTCATGTGGGCCTACACGGCAACTCCATGGGTATTGCTGAGCCCCAGAAGGTTGGTTTTTGGCGGCACCATATTGCTGCTTGCCTCGGCAATTGCCACGGGTCTGTTCGCGGCTGTGCCGCTCAGCCTCCTACTGATCTCGGTGCTGGTAATGGTTCTGAGTGGAGCGATGGTCTTTACTGTTCGAAGAGAGGCCGATAGGTACCGAATCGAAGACAGCAAGCGCGTTGCCGACCACCAGCTCGAGTTGGAACGTGAGCGTTCGCAAATGAATTCTGATCTTCACGACATCCTGGGACAGGACTTGACGGGACTTTCGATTAAGGCCGATTTGGCTGTCCGACTTCTCGAAGCTGGAAGGCATGAAGAGGCACGTTCGGAGATGCAATCAGTTGCTGATCTCGCTCGGGCGGCAATGACCGACGTTCGGGGAGTCGTTGTAAACCGCAGGGAGTGGTCCGTTGACCGCGAACTCGCAAATGCTGAGGACCTACTCGCGGCGCGAGGAATCATGTTCCATCTCGATCGTAAAGAGACTGCCTTCCCTGGACAGGTACAGGGCGGAGTGGCTCGCGTTATTCGGGAGTCGACAACCAATCTGCTTCGCCATGCGCAGGCCGCGAACTGCTGGGTGAGTCTTGCCCCTGAGCGACTTACGATTAGAAATGACGGGTGCTTTCGGACCCCGACCTCGAACAGTTCAGGTGAGGTCGGGGGACTTGCCGAGCTGAAGAAGCGAGTTCAAGACTCTGGTCAACTGCACTGGAACCAGGAAGGATTGAACTGGATCGTTGCCTTTGATATTGAGAGCAACCCCGACGAAAGAGAGTCGCCGTGATTCGGATTGCCGTTGCCGATGACCAGGCGATGATTCGTCAAGCACTCGCCTCGCTCCTAGACCTTGAGCCGGGCTTCGAAGTGGTTCTACAAGCCCCGGACGGTCAGAGTCTTCTAGATGCGTTTTCAGAGGATATCGATGTCGTTCTTATTGACGTTGAGATGCCACGACTCGATGGCTTGACAACTTGCGCCTCGCTTAGACGCAGATTTCCTAGAACCAGGGTATTGGTGGTGACCACCTTCGGCCGACCAGGCTATGTGCGTCGAGCGCTGGAATCCGGCGCAAGTGGGTTCATAGTAAAAGATGCTCCGCTTCCAGAACTGGTCGAGGCAATTCGAAAAGTAGCCGCTGGCAAGCAGGTGATTGACCCAACGCTCGCGGTAGAAACACTCACCCGTGGCGAGTCCCCGCTGACCCCGCGCGAAACAGAAGCATTGCAGGCGCTGCGTGGCGGTCGAACTACCTCTTTCGCGGCGGAATCCCTTGGTTTGAGCCAGGGAACTGTTCGCAACTACGTGAGCAACGCGATGGACAAAACCGGTGCCAAGACGGCGACGGAGGCAGTCGTCGTCGCGGAAAAGAACGGTTGGCTCGATCCGCCGGGATGACCCTCTTGGTGAACGTCATCTCCCCCATGGTTTGCCAATCACATAGGGGCTTTTTCGAGGTCGAAACACGGCGTGTCGTCTCCCTATGTGATTGGCAAACCAAAAAAGGGGGCGGGACTACAGGGGGAGAAGCCCACTCAGGTTCGAGCGCTCGCCCGATGCGTCTACCCTTCCTGCCTCGTCCGCTTCCTCCCACGTCAGGCGGCCTGATGCCAGCTCAAGCCAGGTTTCCCCGTCCATCTCGACGACCGCAGGTGGTGTTCCCCGCCTGTGGGCCGCGCCCGCGATGATCTGCACAGCCGCAAACGGCACCACCCGAACTTCGACAGAGCGCCCCGGATGAAGGCGCTCAAGCTCGGCCAGCGAATAGCGAACAGCCGCGGCCTTTTGGTCCCGAGAAAGGGCGAGTCTCCCCTGGTTGTAGCAATACTCCCGCCAAATGGCTTCGTCCTCATTCGTACTAGTCAGCATGCAGAGGACTCCCTGCACGCGCTACATCCGAGACGCGAATGAACGAGGAGATGTTCGCACTTGTCAGCATGCAGAGGACTCCCTGCGCGTGCTACGTCCGAGACGCGAATGAACGAGGAGATGTTCGCACTTGCCAACGTCTAGAAGACTCCCTGAGCGTGCATTGCGTCCGAGACGCGAATGAACGAGGAGATGTTCGCTCCGACCACATAGTCGCCTTCGCGACCGTAATCGCTCGCGGTGTAAAGGCAGGTGTCATGAATATCCCTCATGATTCCCTCAAGCCTGTCGTCCACGTCATCAAAGCTCCACCTTGCCCGGGAGGCATTCTGCTCCATTTCAAGAGCTGAGACCGCGACTCCACCAGCGTTCGCAGCCTTGCCCGGCGCGAACATAATTCCAGCATCCTTAAACACGTCTATTGCTCCCGGAGTACAGGGCATGTTGGCGCCCTCTGCGACCACTATGCAACCATTCTTGGCCAGGGCTTTCGCGTCCTCTTCGTTCAGTTCATTCTGGGTTGCACAAGGAAGCGCCACATCGCACTTGACCTGCCATGGATGCCCCCCGGTATGCAACTCTGCGTTTGGTCGCTCTGCAACATAATCCGCAACGCGGCCACGGCGAACCTCCTTGATCTCCTTCAGCAGGTCGAGGTCCACCCCGTCTTTGTCATAGACCCAGCCACTCGAATCCGAGAACGTTACAGGCTTTCCGCCCAGTTGCAGCACCTTCTCAATTGCGTAGATCGCAACGTTTCCTGACCCCGAGACCGCCACCAGCTTGTCCGAGAAATCGGTGCCCTTAGTTGCCAGCATTGACTGCGCAAAGTAAACGGTGCCATATCCGGTTGCCTCGGTGCGACCCAGTGAGCCACCCCAGTTAACTCCCTTTCCGGTGAGCACTCCGCTCTCCCAGCGGTTCGTCAGACGACGATACTGACCAAACATAAAACCGATCTCACGACCGCCAACACCAATGTCACCAGCAGGGACGTCAGTCTTGTCCCCGATATGCTTTGCTAACTCAGTCATGAAGGCCTGACAGAAGTTCATAATTTCCCAGTCAGACTTGCCGTGCGGATCGAAGTCAGAACCGCCCTTACCACCACCGATGCCCTGACCGGTAAGCGCGTTCTTGAAGATCTGCTCGAAGCCGAGGAATTTGATGATGTTGCGGTTTACCGACTGATGGAACCGCAGACCGCCCTTGTACGGACCCAGAGCAGAGTTAAACTCGACTCGGTAGCCGCGGTTAACCTGTACCTCACCCTTATCGTCAACCCACGGAACGCGGAAGAGGATCTGGCGCTCCGGCTCTA
Organism: Actinomycetaceae bacterium MB13-C1-2; assembly: GCA_035621235.1. Taxonomy (NCBI): domain Bacteria; kingdom Bacillati; phylum Actinomycetota; class Actinomycetes; order Actinomycetales; family Actinomycetaceae; species Actinomycetaceae bacterium MB13-C1-2. Next base: position 1,044,686 of record CP141731.1, on the reverse strand, counting down.
CCAGACGTTCAAGAAGCGCGTGGTCGGCCAGGTGAGGATCGCGCTCGACAGCCAGCCCGATTGACTCCAGGACCTCGTGTACCGCCTGGTGGAACTCCGGCTCATTTGGATTCCTTCGGACTACCTCGTCAAACGTCTTTTGTACTCTTTGGTGCACTTTTGTTTCCTCGGTTCATGCTCTTCCGCTTATAGAAGGCTCACCGCCCAATTGTGCGGCAAATCCCCTCGGCGCGCGCATCCGTCCATATTCTTGTCACATCACCCAAGCGCGTTTTCCACAGAGTTATCCCCATGGGCTGTGATTTCACAGAGGCTCCGTGTTAGTTGGCTTGTGGAGAAGATGTGGAGGACTACCAACCGCCCCCGCCGCCGCGATTTTGTTGCTCGCTCTTCTCGCGTTCTCGCTCAGCCTGTTGCTGGTTCTTGTTCTGAAGGTCTTCACGCCTCTGACGCTGATCTTCGCTCTCGCCCTCAAAGGGATCAGTCTGGCTCTGCTGGTCCGATTCACCCTGATCACTCTGCTCGTCAGAGGAATTATCCGAAGGCTCCGCGGGATCATCCTCGCCCTGCTTCAACTTATCTCGCAATCGATCACCGGCTTCGCCGCTTTGCGATGTCTGCTCACTATCCGAGCTACCCTCGCCTTCGCCACCGCCCTGATCACCGCTCTGATCTGCAGGTTCACCCTCTCCGCCGTTTGGAGGAACCTCGCACGGGGTCAGCCACTCAAGTGCTGTCTCGTACAGTTTCTGGGCTGCATTGTCCGCTCCCTTTGTCGCTGCGGCATCTCCTTTCATTTCGATACCCGCCGACAGATTCATCCGTACGCTGCATTCGTAAGAGAACGGCTGAATGTTTCCCGACTCTCCTTGGACCGCCTTGGGAACGCCTTGGAATGCCTGTTCCAGCTTGTCTATTCCGCCATCCAAATCACCCTCACCAAGTAGCGCCGTACCAAGGTTGTACTGCACCAGCCAAGGTTCTGGAAACACTCCGGTTACTCTGATCTGCTGTTCGTACGAGGAGACCGCCCCGCCGTAGTCCTGATGCTCCCAGTCGCTGCGGGCCAAAGTTGTCCACAGGTATAGGCCAATAAACCACAGGCCTGCGATTCCAATGATCGCCGCTATCGGCGCCGTCAGCTTGAGCAGTCTCAGCCTCTTGGGATCGCGCTGCACCTGACCGTTGTTCGGCAGGTAGATAGTGCCGAATGGTTGACGGGGCCCGTCGAATCCCTCGCCATGCTGGGTCCTTTTAGATGCCACCGGTCCTCCTCATTCGAGAGAGTTCCTTTGCATCGCTGGTGACTTCCCAAACAAGCAGTAGGGCTATGACAACCGCCGGAATCCAGGTGACGTACCGGTAGCGGTGACGAGTCCCCGTCCGGTCAGGAAGCGACTCTGCCTGGTCCATTAGCCCGCTACCGAGAGTCGCAATCTCACTTCCGGACGGATTGATTAGCAGTTCAAGCCTCAGTTCGTCTGAAATCTGCCTAAGTGAATCAGCGTCGATACGCGAGATAGCAAGTGGCTCACCAGCCTCGTTGGTAGGCGCTCCCGCCGGGGCGGACGGGTCCGTCATGTACTGCTCCGTCGTGCCCGACAATCCCTGTCCAGGAACAAAAACCCTCATGGGTCCGCCCTGCTCAGTGCCGTAACCGAGCACTGCCCCACCGTCGATTAGCGGGGCTAACTCGGACCACGATGCCTCGTACGTTGCGTTGGAATCAGTCGACTCACCATCACTCATAACGATCAGATAGCGAATATTCTCCGGACGCTGTTCGGCGGCAGAGGTCAGCAGGTCATAAAGAGTGTTCACTGGGCGTGTGGAAGACGAACCCGTAGAGAACTCAGTTATCTCCTGATGCAACACATCCGCGAAACTTCGAGCAGCCGACCCATCGGTAGTGAAAGGAAGCTCGACTCTGGTTGTCGAGTCCCATGTAACGACTGCGTACCTCGATCCGGCCGTCGCGTCCAAGAGTGCGGAAATATCGTCCTTAACCGCGTCGATCCTGGTTCTTCCATCCGAAAGGTCCTCGGCGGCCATCGACCCGGTTCGGTCAATAGCAAAGACAATCTCGATGTTTGAGTTCACTTCGATTTCTTCGGCCTGTATCGCCGGTCCGGCCAGGGTAAATACCATCAATGCCGATATCAAAAACCTTCTGATCCACGCGATGACCGGGTTTTCCTTGCCAGCCGGGCGAAGCTGTTTTTCCCGGGTTACGAGGATGTATCCGGCAATACACAACGACACGACAACTACCGCCAGGAGGATCAGCGTCGGGGTCTGAACAAAGGGACGCAAAGTCATAGTCGTCTCACCACCGCAATCAGAAGCAAGCCGACCAGTGACCACGCAGCCCAGCTAATTGCTGTCTGCGGCGTATCCGTCTCGACGACCTTTGAGGTTCCTTCAAGATCTATGGCCTGTTGCGCTTCGATTCCCTGGATTATCTCGGCGATGGCACCCGGGTCATTCGCGTTGTAGAAGACCCCACCGTTTGATTCGACAACGTATTTGAGTTGTTCAGCTTCGGCGGTGAGTGGGCCTCCATCGCCCGGATTTAGCGCGATGATGTCTATGTCCTGGTCGTTTGCAAACTGGGCAGCCTCACTCAGCGAGTAAATCTGCTCGCCCATCACCTCGTTATCGGTTGCGAGGATGACGGTCCGCGAGCGCTCAGAATCCTGGTGATCGAATCCCAGAACGCAGGTGGCCAGTCCATCACCGACAAGCGAAGAAATCATCACTCCGTCCGGCGCATCAACGCCACTCAGATAGTCCGCCAGCTCTGCCGACACCAAAACGTAGTCGCCGTCGGGTCCGAAGTACCCCTCGTCGATCACCCTGGCCGCCTGGTTCAGTACTTCACTGATCAGTTCGTAATCGTCGGTCAGGGGGAACTTGACTATCGTTTGCGCGGACCACATATGAAGTGAGAGTCGCTCCCCCTGGAACTTCTCGACCATCTGGTCGAACTGACGCAGAATCTGACCGTCGTACGGCAGCATTGATCCAGATGCGTCCAGGCACAGCACGATGTCACGACTTGCCAGCTTCGGGTGATCAACTCGTCGTTCAACCGGGGCGCCGGCAACCACAGCCACCGAAATCGAGAACACGGTGAGCAGCGCAACCAGCGCGCCCGCACCGACGCGATTCCAGTAGAGCTGACGCTGGTATGAGGGAAGGCCGCGTAGGTCTTCTGTGTTCGCCAACCACGCGATGGAATCCGGCGTTTGGCGGAGGCCGCGGCGATAAACCATGATCGCCGCGAGCAGAAGGACGACGAGGATCAGAATCGTGAGCCAGAGGAACCTCATCCGACCGCCACCTCCCTTGCCAACCAGATCCCTCGTTCAACACGCTCGTCGGCTATCTCCAGGGGGAAGGATCCGTCAGCGCACCAGTCGAGAGCATCAGCGAGTAGCGGCCAAGACGGAAGTAGCGTTCGCGCTTCACTCGCGGTGGCAGATTCGACACTCATTCGGGTTCGCTCAGTCGCAGATGCCCGGATTAATGCCGCAAGTGCCAAGTGAGCTTCACGCGCTGAAATCGCACCCGTTTGGTAATCCTGTTCAACCTCTCCAATTAGACGTCTGTAGCGTTCCCGTTGTACCTGCGACAGGCTTCTCACCTCGAACTTTGTCATCACGCGTGACTTACGGTACGAGATGTATACCCCCAGCACCCAGAGGATAGCCACAGTCAGTAGCGCCACTCCAAGTAGCCACACCCAGTTTGAGTGCGTCAGCGGTTCACGAAGACTAGGCGGCACGCTTACCTCCGCCAAATAGTGAGAGTAGCGCCTCGGGCACCTCGTCTGTCGATGACACGGAGACCCAGTCAACGCCGTAGCGGCGCAACTTCTGGGCAACTCGGTGCTGCTTAATCTGACGGCCGGTGCTCCACTGATAGCCGATAGTGTCATCAGACTTGACGAAGTCAGGGATCGGACCCGAAACAACATCCCGCATCGAGTCCGTCGTGGTCACCCGGGTCGGGTCTGCGTCCTGAATGATCATCATCATTAGCTTGTGTCTTGCAGCCACGCGCTTCAGATATACCTCATTCATCGCGTCCAACTGACCGGTGTCAGTTATCCCGATGACCAGCGCTTTGCCCCGACGGGTCGAATCTATGCGTCGCATCACCGCCGAGAAATCCCCGGGAGCTCCGGTCGGCTCAGCTGAGGTGGCAACGCTGACCAGGGTTTGAGCGTGGATGGCTCCGGACCTTGCAGGAAGCGTCGTCAGGTCTGAAGAGTTTCCCGCCACCAAGCCTAGGTGATCTCCCCGATATGCGGTGAGCCAGGCAAGTGCAGTGATGATTTCGGCTGCGACATCCTCTTTTGCCTCCGCGCGGGCGGGCGCAAGGGCTCCCATATTCGAGCCGGTATCAACCCCCAACACAACGTTCAAGACGGCAGTCTGTTCAAACCGCTTAACGATTGGTTGACGCATACGAGCGGTGGATTTCCAGTCGATGTCACTGATGTCGTCGCCCACCTTGTACTCGGCCATGTCGAGGAACTCGTGCGACGACCCCGCCCCGGTTCCTCCGTGCCGTCCCTGAAGCAGGGAAAGTAGTTTCCTTTGAACCGGAAGCTCAATGAGCTTCCCGTAATCCTGTACCCGTGGCCTTGCCATCTGCTCAGTTACGGAACGGGAACGGCGCGCAGGACCGTATCAATGATGTCCTGGCTAGGAACACCATCGGCAATCGCGTCCCAGGTACGGATTATTCTGTGCTGAAGGACCGGGTATCGCATGGCTTTGACATCTTCGGGAATCACGTAGTTGCGACCCTGCATTAGAGCAAGGGCCTGAGCAACCTTCATCAGCGCGATGCCACCGCGGGGTGAAGAGCCGACACGCACCAGTGCCGGTAGCCCTGCAATCGGGTTCGGTCCACTCCCGCGCGTGGTGTTGATGATGTCGACGATGTACGCCTTGATCGCTGAGTGAACGTAGACTCGTGAGGCGTAGTCCTGAAGCTCCTCGAGTTCGATGAGGCTAATTGGCTCGCCCTCAATCTTCTCTGCGAAAACCCCCGAGTCGATCATCTCTAGAACCTTGAGCTCTTCACCCCGCTTCGGATACGTGATCGAAACCTTCATCAAGAAGCGGTCCATCTGCGCTTCGGGAAGAACGTAGGTTCCCTCTTCCTCGATCGGATTCTGTGTCGCCATAACCATGAATGGCTTGGGAAGCGGATAGTTCTTCCCACCGATAGTCGTTTGTTTCTCCTGCATTGCCTCAAGCATCGCGGATTGAGTCTTCGCTGAGGAGCGGTTGATCTCGTCAAGTAGCACGAAGTTTGCGTGAACTGGACCCAGTTGCGTAGTGAACTGGTCGGTCTGTGCGTTGAAAATCTGGGTCCCAACGATATCATTGGGCATCAGGTCGGGCGTGCACTGAATGCGATGGAATGTGCCCGATACCGACTGTGCCAGAGTCTGAGCGGCCGTGGTCTTTGCAAGTCCGGGCACGGATTCAATCAGGACGTGGCCCTGTGAGAGCAACGAGGCAAGAAGTGCTTGCCGCAGTTCTTGTTGACCTACCACCCTCTGTTCGTAGAGGGCGGTGACCCGATCCAGCAGGGCCCCGGCTCGCTCTAGCTCCTGATCACTGAGGTGGCTGGATGATCTCGCGGCGGAATCCACATCGTCGGTGGCCCCCGCATTTCGGGAAGGCACACTAGCGGATCGAGCATCTGCATCGGTCACCCTTTCAGCTTCAGGCGTGCCGAATCCCTGGCCTGCTTCGTTCATGTAGTTCGCTCCTCGCAAATGGCTCCCGATAAACCCTAACGCGGGGGATGGCCGGAGAGCATGTTGGCTTCAACAAAGATTCTAGGCTCGTCGCGTAATCGAGTCGGGTCCGGGGACCTCGGCCAAGAGCACCGCGCAACGGCGACATCGCCAGAATCCTGGGCGTTTCTCTTGAGGACACTGCCACCTAGCATCTCTGCCAGGTATTCTCCATGCCCCGCGGAACAAGCTTCCAGCGGACCGGATCATTCAGGTATCGGATGCCCGGAGCGAACCAGTAGGTCGTGTCAGGATCCCAACCCGCGATGACGGTTGCAGTCTCTTCATCGACGGGAATGGCCGTGCCCGCAGCCTCAAGATACGCGCCCACCTGTAGATGAACCCCGTCGTAGCGTTCGGCAACCCGAGCCCAGTCGGGCATAGCCCACCTGCCCGTGCGACCGGTAGTCATGTACCAGTCGTGGCGCTTGCGTGCAGAGCAATCCATTGGGAACTGCCAACAGAGCTTGACCCACGCCCGCGCCGAGTCAATTTCGTACACGCGCAATCCGTCCGGAACCTCGACCGCGTAGCTATATGCGCTCTTCCAGTTGAAGCCGTCCTCCACCGCCCAGAGCCCTACCGGACTTCCATCAAAAAGTGTTCGAGTTGTCGATGACAACTTAGAAGAAGGCCGCGACCACCACTCAGCGCTGTAACACTTCACCGGATCAGCAGGCTGTTCAAATTTCGCTTCCTCCTCCTGCTCAATCAGCTTCTTTCTAGAGGACCTAAGCGCCTCGGACGGATCCGCTAGCGAAACTTCGAGCGGCAACGGTTGGTGCTTCTGGTCGTCCTCCCATACGACCACCTGCTGCGATTCGGGATCGGCAGGAGTGAACCACCAGGCGGAGTACGGTGAGGCCAGCAAATGTTCCGCAATTCGTCTGAGTTCCCTCCGCATCGGGTCGCTCGCGGCGAGGGCATCCTCCCCCGCTGGCGGCTGCCAGTATCTGGCATTATCAACCGCTTGTGCTAAGCATCCACGAAACAGTTGGGGTGTCGGTTCGGCAAGTTCTACGCGTGCCAAACGCTCGGCAACCTCCTCCGGCGTGACAATCTCCGGATCGGGTTCAGGGTTTGCGCCCGTGACTCGAGCTGTCAGCATGACGACTGATGTTCCCTTGCCTGGATCCATCTCGTATGAGGCCGAAGAAGCCGCCCTAATAAACGAGTCCGCGCGCATGGCTCGGCCACTCAGACGTTCTGATTCAGTCGCGTACTCAAGAAGCAGGCGACGCCCCCGAGGTCCAGCGAGCAAGCTGTCAGCAAGATCAGGACCGGGATCAACAAATGGCATCGCGGTGGGCCGTGCCGCCCTACCACCAATGGTGTGAACATCAAGTGAGCGGCTTCGGCGGATCGCAGAGACCGTGTTAATCACGGTTAGGACTACAACCACGCCCCAGCCAGTCCACAGAAACACCATGTAGGAGGGAGGTTCTGTCGCGGCCTGAAATGCGAAAGAGATGCCCAGAAGAATCGTTATGAGAATCGCGGACCAGTCGAAGAAGCGCATCTTTGCCCCCAGCATTAATGGCCCACTCAGTAAACTTTTGAGTCCTATCCTATAGACGGGAACGCAGTTACACCTCTGATTCGTAGAGGTATTCGGTTTCGAGCGGTGGATCCAACAGCTCACATATCACGTGGCAATAGGGGAAATGACGCCAGGCTAAGAGCGTCGCGCTCATGCATACGGTTGAGATAACCCGACTGCTCTTCGGCGTCGAAATCTCAACCCCAAAGCGCTGAGTTGCATCAGATGCTCCGAAAGTGACACCGGAGCCATCAGACTGCCCATTCCGACAACGAATCGCGGTAGCGGATATTGCCCCGTCGATACCGTGCGAAAGCATGTTTATGGAATCGATGCGGAGCGTTGTCTGGTCGAAATCGAAGCTGAGGAACATGCCGGTGTGGAAGCAGTTCCGCGTCTTTGGGTCTTGGAAAACCTCGGAGTTGTTCTGCCGAACATGTTCTGAGGCACTGACCAGGAGGCAAATAGGGTGTCGGCGATGGAATGTAAGCTGACGCAGTGAGTGAAGGAGATCCGGGTTCGAAGAACGGCGCTGCGCCTCGCCCGCCCGCCGCTGTGGCTGACCGGCCTATCGCCGCACTCAATCTGTCCAACACCGATCTGAGTCTGCCCAGGCCCCCTGGGGCAATCCGGACCTTCTTTCGCGAAAACCCAAGGTGGATGGACGTCATCCTGGTTTTTATCTTCTTGGCAGCGACAGCGGGGATGGCGTTTCTCAGCGTATTCGTCCCGGCAGACGTAACAGAGTCTCAGCCACTCGAACCCACCACACCCGAATACCTTCAGTTCCCTCAGGCTCTGCTGATGGTATTGGTCCTAATTGTTACGGTTGCCGCACTGCTCCTGCGCCGCCGTTTCCCACTGCCAAGCCTCCTCGCGGCGGTAGCGGTAAGCGCTTTCATCCCCTCAGATTTTGCGATTGCCGGTGCCACTCCGATTGCAATCGCCGTCTTGCTCTATTCAGTGCCGGTCTATCAGTCGGTTCGTGCGGGCTGGGTCGGCTACGCAGTGACAGTCATAGCGGCGCTAGCACCAATCCCATTTATGGGGAACGTTTTCACAGGTGAAATCTCCGTCGACGGCGAGACTCCTGCAGCCGACTTTGACGAAGTAATTCAAGGTGCGGTCGACTTTCGCACAGTGCTCCTGGTGGGCATAATGTCCTCACTTGTGCTTCTACTTCCCGTAATCATCGGAATCAACGCGGGGAACCGCCGTCGTTACACCGAAGCGATTATTGATCGCGCCAAACAGCTCGCGCGTGAACGGGACCAACTGGCTCAGCTTGCTGTTGCTGAGGAACGAACGCGAATCGCCCGGGAGATGCACGATATTGTGGCGCACTCCGTTTCCGTGATGATCACCCTTTCCGAAGGGGCAGCCCACGTGGTTGACGATGCCCCTGATGATGCGAAGCAAGCGATTCGTCAAAGCGCCGAAACAGGGCGCTCAGCACTTGCCGAGATGCGGCGACTGATTGGAGTTCTCCGGGCGGGCGACACCACAGAAACATCCGCGGATCTTGCCCCCACACCTGGGCTCGGTGAAATCCCAGAGTTGGTTCACGGCTTTCGCAGCGCCGGCTTGACCATACAGCTCCGGCTCGACGGGACTTCTGTCAAAACCGAAACAGATGGTGACCGCAGCCGCGAGCTTGCGGTATACCGCACTATTCAGGAAGCGTTGACCAACACTCTTCGGCACGCCGGCCAAAGCGCCAACGCCACCGTTGTAGTCACCCAAGACGCAAACGGCACCCTCGTTCAAATCGAAGATGACGGAGGAGTCGCCGGCGGGCGGCGGCCGATGTCCGGCGAGGGCACCGGTCACGGCCTGGTCGGCCTTTCCGAACGGCTCCGAGTATTCAGGGGCACCCTCGAACACGGTCCGACGGAGGCCGGCGGCTGGCGCGTCAAGGCATATCTTCCCGGAGGTTGGAACCTGGATGACTGAGCCAATCCGAGTGCTCCTCGTCGACGATCAGGAGTTGATTCGCACAGGTTTCAAACTGGTGCTGCGCGGGGAACCCGCAATCGAGGTAATCGGGGAAGCCAACGATGGGAAGGCCGCCCTCAAGGAACTCGCTCGATTGAGCGGCGACTGCGACGTAGTCCTGATGGACGTGCGGATGCCCCGTATGAACGGGATAGATGCGACCGCGCAGATCGCCTTGAAATACCCGCACACGCGAGTCCTCGTACTAACAACGTTTGATCTGGACGAATACGCGCAAGCTGCGATCCGAGCGGGAGCTAGTGGATTTCTACTTAAGGACGCGCGCCCCACAGAACTGGTCGATGCGATTCAGCGCGTGGCGGCGGGCGATGCTGTAATGGCACCCCAGGTCACAAGGCGAATGCTCACCCAGATGCTCGCGGCTCCGGTAAACCCTCCGACGGAGTCTGCACCGCCGCCACCAAATACCTTGGATTCCCTGACAGAACGCGAATGTGAAGTTCTCTCCCTGATAGGGGAAGGCCTTAACAATGGCGAAATCAGCGAACGTCTCTTTCTCTCAGAATCAACGGTCAAGACCCATGTGGGGCGCATCCTATTCAAGCTGGACCTGCGGGATCGGATTCACGCAGTAATCCTCGCGAAAGAACTCGGCCTGTAGTACCTGGGTACTAGGTGGCGCTTCGAAAGCACCAAAAGACCGTACTGAGGGAGGACGCTTTCCCGGGGGCGGCGCACCCAAACTTGAAGGGTCAGAATCGAGACTCTTCGAGTGAGGTAACAATGATCCAGGCCCGCGGCCTTACCAAGCAGTACGGAAACAAAACGGCACTTTCCGACGCCACGTTCGATATAAAACCCGGTTGCGTGACCGGCTTTCTGGGCCCAAATGGTGCCGGTAAGTCAACCGCGATGCGGCTAATGGTGGGACTGGACCGGCCAACGTCCGGAGACGTGACTATTGCGGGCAAGCCCCTTGCGGAGCATGCCGCGCCGTTGACTGTTGCAGGTGCGCTTCTGGATGCAAAGGGAGTACACCCTGGACGCTCCGCACGTAGCCATCTTTCGAGCCTTGCTGCAACCCATCGGATTCCAATGCGCCGGGTTGACGAGGTGTTGCAGATGACGGGGTTGTACGAGGTGGCGGGCAAACGGGTCGGGGGCTTCTCACTCGGGATGGGACAACGCCTGGGAATAGCGGCGGCACTGCTCGGTAATCCGCAGGTTCTCATATTGGATGAGCCGGTGAACGGCCTTGACCCTGACGGGGTCATGTGGGTGAGAGAACTGGTGCGCACCCAAGCGTCGGAAGGCAAAACGGTTCTTCTTTCCAGTCACCTCATGAGCGAAATGGCACAGACCGCCGACCACGTAATCGTGCTCGGTCGTGGTCGCGTCATTGCGGACGCCCCAATAGGGGAACTGCTTGGTAGTGGAATCTCAAAGGTACGAGTGACCAGCCCTGATGCATCCCGACTGATTAAGGAGCTACGCAGTTCAGGCACCACCAGCGAGCTCTCCATTAGCGTCGAGAGTGACACAAGAATTCTGGTTAGTGGCATCGAGGCTCCCAAGATCGGGCAGCTTTGCCTGAACCGTGGCATTGAGTTGCATGAACTTTCCCCCGTCAATGGCACCTTGGAAGACGCCTACCTTGCGCTCACTCGTGACGAGGTTGAGTACGAATCCGGCGAGATCGCCGCCTAATCCCCGCCACTGTCTCAACCCGTTGTCGCAACCCGCTTAGGAAACTTTCAAATGACCACTGCAAGCACTCCCGCATCCGTTATCAACCTCCCGTCTGCCTCGCGAGCTCACCGGCTGACCCTTGGAGGGACCATACGCTCCGAGTGGATCAAGGCGACCTCTCTACGGTCGATCCGCTGGAGCATCTTTGCTTCGCTCGTGTTGAGCATCGGCCTGAGCCTCATCATGGGGTTCGCCATGCGATCACTCTTTGAAACAGGAGATGACCCAACAGAGGTCATCACCAGTATCACCGCTTTCCCCGCAAACTTCCTGTGCCTCGTTTTTGCGGTTCTCGGAGTATTCATGTTCTCGAATGAGTACTCCTCAGGCATGATCCTCTCCACGCTCACAGCGGCGCCCCGGCGCGGTCTTGTTATCTCAGCTAAAGCCATTGTCCTTGCGCTTATTGCAGGGGTGATTGCACTCATCAATGTGGTTGTGGGTGCCGTTATTGCAGTTGTTCTGGTTCCGGAGGCCAGAACAGAACTGTTCACCACGATGACTGTCTCAAGTCTCGCTGGAAGCGTTCTGTTTCTTGTGGGGGTTGCTTTGCTGTCATTCTCCATTGCGGGGATCCTGCGAAACACAGCTGGCGCAATCACGCTGGCTGTGGGGTTGTTGTTTGTAGCTCCGATGGTCCTGCAGATTCTCACTCAGGTGACGGACTGGTCTTGGGTTCCCCTCGTCATCAGCTATCTCCCCGTATCACTCGGTCAGATTCTGGGTTACGGCATTGGATCTGAGGTGCCGCAGATGATGTCCGAGATGTCCAATACTCACGTTCCGGGTTACGGCGAATCACTCTTCGCTCTGGGGATGTGGGTACTGGTGCCAATGCTTGTGGCTATCAGGCTCTTCTTTGCTCGCGACGCAAAGTAGCAGCCGCGGTATCCTCAGGTCTCTGGCTCAGGACTACAAACTGTCTTGAGCCGGAGACCTCGTATAGGCACCAGCAACCGCCTCAGTTCGACTAGGGCGTGTCCCCTATATCTGTGCTCAGACGAGAATGCCCGGGAAACTCGTGGTTGCAAGGCGAAAGAGGGAGCTTTGTTGGCGACAAAGCCGACGATGACAACGTTGCAAACGCGGATTTCCCGGTTACCACAGCAGTCAAGGATAAGGGATATAGGAGACGCACCCTAGCTTCCAGCGGTCGGCTATCTGATCCGGCATCAATGAAGTCGTCCCGCTTAGTTCACGAACCCACAAATTGGCTTCTCTCCACACCGCTGATCGCGACCACTCGAAAGTCCGTTGGCAATCCTCTAGGTTCTACGAAACCAGCTAGAAACCAACTGACAGGACGAGGAGGCCTGTGTGCTGTGGTACACATTCAGTAAGTCGTTCAGAGTCCTGTCTACAAGAAGTGGTTTTCGCGAATCACTGATCGAAAGGTCCGCGCACAAATCCGCTTACGAGTCGACATGCTAGAGAAAGGAACTCTAGGAGACTTCAAGGTTGTCGCCAGAAATATCTATGAACTGCGAATTAACCACGGACCCGGATATCGGATTTATTTCGCCCGCCGCGGGAGTACTGTTGTTCTCCTATTGTGCGGCGGAGACAAATCAAGTCAGAAAAGAGACATCAAGCGTGTTGCAGCATTCATGAAGGGGTTTGACAGCAATGCGTAAGAAAGAAACATTTACCAGGTATGACTCTGCTGACACCCTCCCCGATCTAGAAGACGTTGCCGAGTATCTCAAGGCCGTCCTTGAAGAGAACAACGAGCCAGAACTCATCGCCATGGCTCTCGGTGCCGTTGCACGCTCCCGTAACCTGAGTGAACTCGCTCGTCGTACCGGGATGACCCGCAAAGGCCTCTACAAAGCTCTCTCCGAGGACGGTAACCCGAGCTTCGCCACTATTCACAAAGTGGCGACAGCTCTGGGTCTCAAGATCACTTTTGAATCCCTGGAGCAGAAAACCTCGTAGGGCACGCCCGTGCGGCTGCCACTTTTGTGCGGCAACTTCGAGAAAGCCGGACCACACTCTCACTCAAACAGTAGCCAACCGACAGACCTGCGAGCGCTCTGTCCTAGGCCTTGGCGAGAACGCTGTCGTCGGAATCCTCGTCCGCTTCTTCTTCCGGCTTCTGCTTGAAAATGACTCTGAAGATCGGGTAAAAGACCCAGAACGATAGCGCCGAGTTGATGATCATCGTTATAACGTCTGCGACAACACGTCCGGTTGAAGCCCACCCGAGGTATGTCATGAAGAAGTGGTAAATGGGTGCCTTGTAGAAGCCCTGGAGAGCGCCTGCAGCAAAGGTAATAACAACATACGCAATCAGGTACCACATGGCAGCAATCCACGGATTCGTGTTCGATTTGAAGGTGATATTGCGTTGCAGGAAGAAGTTGATTACCTGCGCGATCAGCAGGGTAATCTGAACTGCCAGGAAATAGGCGAGACCGCCCCCGTATCCATCAGGCTGCACCGGCCCTGCAGCGTAATTGAAAATGTAGTATTGCGACCCGTCGACATCTGAGCCGATCGGGAACCATTGAGCCGCGATATTGACCAGACTGGTGCCGTTAAACCACGACTGAAAGATCGGCATCAGCATCAACTGCAGTAGCGTCACCCCGTTACTGAAGATGAAGAACATAAGGAACTTCGCCCACTCGGGATGCTTTTCCTCGAACCGGTGCCACCAGTCCTTAATTGCCGTAATCATTAGCGTCCTTCGTGTCAGTGATTTGTCTGTGATTGGTTGCCAGCCAGATTTGCGAACTCTTGTCGCATCCGCTTTTGGGCTCTGTTGTTCTTGAAGAAGCGACCGATCAACTGTCCGGTGCCTCGGAAGAAGTGTCCGTTAACGATCAGCAGAATCGATTCGACCATCGCCTCGTTTGCCATCCCGCCCGACATCTTGAAGATTGAACGGAACGGCATGCTCGAAAGGAACAACAAGTTGAGATCGGGAACGCCTTTCGCCTCGGACTTCCTAAGCATCCCTTCCATCCGGCGCCAAACGAAGCGGGCGAGTGAGCTGTCGGCCCGCGCCATGTCTGAAAGCGATGACTCGATTGTCAGCGGCCCCTCTGGAGTTGGCATAAGTGCCGATGGGTTGTCGAGCAGGCGCATCCACTCGTCTCGATCGACCTTTTTTACGTCGCCGCTCGCGTAGTTCTCCAAACCGAGCAAAGAATTAGGATCGGGCTGGACAACGCTCATTCTCTCGAACAGGGCGTTATCGACCACCGAAACACCCTCACCGGTATTCGTTCCTTCACCAACAGAGCAGATCCCGACCGAGCGGGCGTCACGAACGTTCGGCCCGACGAACACCTCAAATAAGCCGGCCTCGACCTGCCACTTCCCGGCGTTGACGCAGAAATGGCGGAACGTGTACTCGTCGAAAGCGACACTTACCCGCGCAGATTCACCGGCCTTGAGAGTTACTTTGAGAAATCCAGCTAGCGTGCGTGCGGGGCGAATGATCCCGGTGCGCTCATGCTGGTCACGTCCCACATAGACCTGGACTGTCTCCGTGCCGTCGCGATCTCCGACGTTCGTGACCGTAACACTAATGCCCCGCTCGCCAACTTCAGCATCGGAATAGCTAAACGACGCGTATCCGAGACCGAAACCGAAGGGGAACAGCACAGGAGCGTTGATGCTCTCGGTGTATCGGTAGCCAACGTACGGTCCCTCTCGGTACTCAGCGTTCTTCCCCAGGGCGGGGAAGTTGCCAGCCGTAGAGGTATCTTCAAGTGCAAGCGGATAGGTCTCTGCGAGTCTGCCGCTCGGATTGACCGCACCCGTTAGCACGTCAAACATCGCTGGAGCGCCCGCCTGGCCGCTCAGATACCCATGAACAAGCGCCTCACAACGATCCAACCAGGGCATGGTTGTCGCAGACCCTGCGCTGAACACCACGACGACCCTTCGCCCTGCATCTGCAAGCGCCTCAAGCAACCGAACCTGATTGTCGGGAACGTTCATACAGCTACGATCCGCGCCTTCGGTTTCGCTTAGCTCATCAAGACCCATGTATAGCAAAGTGACATCGGCGGTACCCGTCAGCTTCAACGCCTCATCAACCAGTTCCTGACTGGGCTTACCGTCCCGGGTGAATCCCCTGGCGTAGCCAACCATTTCAAGGTCTGTCTCGGCAACTGCGGTCACCGCGCTGACGAGTCTCGTCGGGTTCACCAGTGAGGAACCGGCACCTTGATAGCGTGGAGTCTCAGCAAAGTCGCCAACCAACGCTACCTTGGTTCCCGACCGCAAAGGCAAAATCGACTTTTCGTTGCGGAGGAGCACCACACTCTGCGCCGCAGCCTCTCGCGCCAGTTCATTGTGCGCCTCTACATCAAAATGACCGCTCGCTTCAGGCTTCGGAATCCGGTCGATTACAGAGAACAGCTCGGACACTCGTTCATCTAGGGCGCGCTCACTCAAGCTGCCCTGCCTCACGGCCTGAACCAGTGTGGGAACCGAACCGAATCCTGGAGAGGGCATCTCAAATCCGCCACCGACCTCTGCCGCCCAAGGCGCTTGGTCTCCGCCACCCCAGTCGGTGACAACCGCGCCATCAAAGCCCCACTCGTCACGCAAAATATCCTTTACTAGCAATGCGTTTTGGTTCGTGTAGGTTCCATTTATCAGGTTGTACGAGGTCATAAACATCAGCGGCTTCGCCTCGCGAACCACAATCTCAAACCCGGTCAGATACACCTCCCGTAGGGTCTGCATATCAACGACCGAGTTGTTGGTCATCCGGTTCGTTTCCTGGCTATTGGCTGCGTAGTGCTTCGGGCACGCCGCGACTCCCTCACCCTGAATCCCCATCACGTATTGGGCGGCAAGTTTGCCACTCAGGTAGGGGTCCTCCGAAAAGTACTCGAAGCTCCTTCCACCCAACGGACTGCGTTTGATGTTCAGACCGGGTCCGAGGATCACATCGACCCCCAGGGCCGATGCTTCCTCCCCAAGCGCTTTACCCACTTGGTGCGCCAGGCCCACGTCCCAACTATTGGCAATGGTTGCTGCCGTTGGGAAGCAGGTCGAGGGAAGCGAGGCGTTCAGGCCGAGGTGATCACCGGTGCCCGCTTGCTTCCTGATACCGTGGGGGCCGTCTGAAAGAAATAGCGAACGAACGCCCAACCGCTCCACCGGACGGGTTTGCCAGGTGTTTTCGCCGCTCTGCAGAGCTGCCTTCTCGAAAACCGAGAGTTTAGTGACCCGTTCGTCTGTCGACGGACTCATGCTGCCGCCTTAGAGTGCCTCTTGACGCGAACGATCACCCACACAACTCCGGCAACCCACGCAACACCCAGCAGGCCCGTTACCGCCCACTGAATATAGACCCAGGCCGGCGCGTGATAGGTGACGGTCGCACCCGGAGCCATATCGTTCATCGCATTGGAGTTCGCCACCGTATAGAGGATGGCCTTTGTTGAGTTCTGAATGTCAGTAACAGCAAGCGCCGAACTGGTGTCGTCCAGGCTCTTCGATGGCGCGAACGTGAGCATCAGGTCAGAACCAGCGTTAATTCCCTGATTTGGGTTCATGTAGGGGTACAGGTTGAAGTCCGTGATAGCGAAGCCTCTAAAGCCCCACTCATCCCTTAGCACGCCCCGCATCAGTGCAGGGTCGCCGCCCGTCCACGTAGTTCCAACGCGGTTGAAGGAGGACATGACGAAGGTTGCCCCAACCTCAGTTTCCGCCAGGTTTCCTTGATCATCGGAGATATAGGTGACGGGCATGTGCACACCCTTCACCGCAATCTCGAACGGCTTAAGGTAAACCTCACGCAACGCCTGTTCATTAACCCACGTCGCCACACCATTGTTCACCCGGTTCGTCTCTTGCTCGTTTGCGACGAAGTGCTTGAACGCGGTGTACAAGCCACGCTGAGCAGCACCGTTTGATACGGCAGTCATCATGTCGCCAGAAAGCAACGGGTCCTCTGAATAATACTCAAAATTACGGCCCCCGAACGGACTGCGATGCAGGTTCGCTGCGGGTGCGTACCACCCGTTGACACCCTTCAGTAACGACTCGTTACCGAGCATCAGACCCATCTGCTCACCCAGTTCTAGGTTCCAGGTTTGAGCGATCAGAACCTCTGAGGGGTAGGCGGGGCCATTGATTGAAGAGTTGATGAACGAGGAGAAGCCGGCCGGGCCGTCCACCTCCATCGTCAGCGGCTTAGCAATCGAGGGGATGCCCCCTGTCTGGTATGCGCCGTTCAGAATTACCGTCGTCATTTCGGGAACGGTTAGCTTGCTAATGATCTCGTCCCACTTGGGGTCATCCCAGTCCAATCCGCGCATCTCGACCAGAGTCAGTTCGCTTGCCTGTCCAGTGGCAGGCATCTCTCCCTCGTACGCGTCCGCGGCGGCCTTGAAGTCATACGCCGTGAAGCCTTCAGCGATCTCCGGAGTGGCCTGGTAGAGGTCGGGGGTTGGGGCCTGTGGGAAGGTTCCCGCAAAGTCGGCGCGTGAGAAGTTTAGGATCTTACCTTCCGTGGGCGTGTCAGCGAACATTGCCGATACAGAATCGAACTGGTTGGTGGCAACAACTTCGTCCGTGGTACGCGCGTCCGTGGAGTAAACCTTCGTTTCATCGACCACGTAAGTTAGAGGTTCCAGTACCTCGGTATGAGAATCTGAACGAACCGAAATCCGGTAGTCGCCCTTCTCAAGGACATACGCGCCCTCTCCCTTGTAGTCGTATGAGGCCATGTCCTCAACCGCGAACTTCAAGGTGACGGTCTCAGATTCACCGGGGGCGATCTCCCCAGTCTTGGCGAAAGCTGCCAAGACAACCTCGGGCTTCTCTATCCCTCCCCTGGTGTACGGGGCCGTGTAGTAGACCTCCACCACGTCCTTGCCCGGTACCGTTCCGTTGTTCTTTACCTCGACATCAACTGAAATTGTTCCGTCGATTCCGCTCTCCAGCGAGGAACCGGCAAGTGACCATTCAAAGTCCGTATAGGACAATCCGTAGCCAAAGGGGTAGACGACGGCGTCGTCATACTTAATGAAGCCCTCGGCATCGGCCGTCTCGTAGTAGCGGTACCCGATGTAGATGCCCTCGGCATAGTTCACAAAGGGCGCATCACTGGTGATGTCAGCGTTGGAAGCTGTGGACTCCAACGTCGACATCGGATAGCTGACATCAACGTTCTCATATATGAAGTCACCGAAATTGGCCCACGTCGGGTCCTTACTGAAGTCGGAGGCCCAGATGTCAACAGTGCGTCCGGACGGGTTGACCTGACCCGCCACGACTTGACCTACTCCATTGAAACCCGTGAGACCCGGGGAACCAATTAGCAAAACAGAGTCAACTTCGGGATTGTCCTGAATCGCACCGAGTTCCATGGTGGTCGATGCGTTAATAAGAACAATGACTCTATCGAAGTTCGAACTTGCCAAATTGATCAAGTCGAGTTCGTCCTTGTTCAGCTGCAGTTGATGCTGGCCCTCCACATAGTTGTCGTCCCAGCCCTCCATGGTCTGCGTCAGATCGCCGCCCTCGCCGCCGCCGCGACCAATGAACACGAGTGCGGCATCACCGTAATCGGCGAAGGTGTTAGAAAGCGCCGCATAGTCGGAGGCGGGCATCTCACCAATGTTGTACGTCGAGTCGTTGGGTTTGTCCATGACGATGTTCCCGCGAGGCGTCTCTTCAGCGAACGAAGCGATGGCGTCATAGACCTGTTCGTTGATCTGTAGTCCAGCGTTCTCAAGTCCGCTCCGCGCGTCCACGGCGTTAGTTATGTCAACGGACCCCGATCCCTGGCCGCCGTACACAGGGTCGGCGGCAGCACGTCCAAGCATGGTGACCTTAGCCCCTGCAGGGAGTGGCAGAGCAGCTGATTCATTCTTGGCCAAGACAACGCCCTCGGCGGCAATGTTTGAGATTAACTCACCGGCAGCGGCATCGAGTTGATCAATGTCTTCATAGTCAGACTTGTAGTATTCGGTGTCCCAGCTTTCGGAAGCAGCCGAGTTTTCGACAGTGTACTCACCCTGACCAAGTTGCGAGCCAATCCAGGGTTTGAATATCTCGATGGCGATGTTCGCGACAACTAACAGAACTAGCACCACCGCCAAGATGGGAACCCAGATGCCCAGGAACTTGCGGTTTGTCATTTTCTTCTTTGGCTTCTCGGCCTTGTCCGGCTCAACCGATGCAGTACTCAAGGTTTTGCTCCTAGTCTTTCTCAACCACCAAAGGTCGAGCCAACTGCGTTGTCACACTGCTACGCGGGCACTGATCAGGAGCCCTTCATCTCTAGGCCGACCCACGCAGTCAGAATAAAAGAACGTGTTAGCTCCAGCGATCCACCCAGCACAGTCGGTACGCATTGACGCACAATCGGCATGCGAGGAGACTGGCTGAACAAGAATCCGGGAATTCCAGACCGGTGGCACGCTCTAGTTATCATCAGACTTATGAGAGCCGAGCAAAGGAGCTCGATACTTTTCTCTCATATGCAAACTACCGCCCCTGCCTCCGCAGGATCACGTTTTCATTCAGAGAGGGGACGGAAGCCTGATCGTACACAGCCCGTATCAATGCATCCGCCCCCGCACTACCTGCTACTTGACAAAATCCTCAGGTGCGACTCCAACGTCGCCGATAGTAAACTTCCCGCCCTCGTATGTCAGAGTAGTAATCGACGCATTCCCGATATTGTGAGGACTGCCACCAGGAGACAAGACACCTAACAGAGCGGATATGACTCCACCGTGAGCTACTAGTAATATGTTTTCGCCCTGGCAACCCTGTGCTGCATTGGAAAGGACCTCAACTCCTTCATTAATACGCGACTCATACTCGTCCCAATTCTCAGCCAGTCCCATTGGATCAACTTCTGCTGTCGCGTTGACAATTCGCTCCTCAGTGGAGTTCGAATACCAATCCAAAAGGGCTTCATTCTCCCAAATGCTCTCTGTACCAGACTGAGATAGGTCAAGATCGGCTCCGTCTGCCGCCGCAATCAATGGCCACATTTCTGCGTCAAAATCACCGTCGAATCCACCATAGTTCTGTTCGCGGAGTTGTGGCACCATAACCAGTTCAACATCCGAGTCATTCTCCGACAGAATTAGTTTTGCTGTGTTTGCAGACCTCCCGAGATCGGATGTCAGTGCCCCGCAGAATTGAACTTCGCTAAGCGCATTACCCGCCCGCAGAGCCTGTTCTTCTCCCTCTGAGGTCAGCACCGAGTCAGACCATCCCGAGACTATTTCCTTCTCGTTGAAAAGAGTCTTCCCGTGGCGAACAACGTATATGGTTGCTGGACCACCGGCTTGTTCGTCACTGGACTGGCTAGATATTGCTTCTTCAGTGGAACCAGACGCTTCCTTCCCACTGGCATCATTACCACCACTGGAACAACCCGTGGCTACTACCATGGTTGTCGCCATGATGAGGCCTACGCATCCACGCCAAATCGATCTCATGTCAGATTTCCTTTCATAGTGAGGTCACCTTCGAACCTCTCCTGAGAGGCGAGCATCCGACGTCAACGTCAAGAAAGGCTGTTCACAGCTTCAGGTGAGGACGTCAACAGATTAGAGCGCTGCGATCTTTTCCCACCCGCGTCAAACCATGTTCAGGCAGATACCGCGCACGAAACGTAATTCTCTCGTCTACTTAGCTGAGACGCAGTAGCCGTACGCGTCGTCTGTGAACCGTCATTTTGCTGGACGATCGTTCTCATTTCGTTACACTCGACTACCAAACATGTTCGCCTTGTAACTTCACGTGCCGAGAGGTGCTACAACAAATCTACACAGCCCTAGCATTAGGCGCGTAAACGAGGTCTATCGTTTTCGGTTGCGTTGGAGCAACTTGCGCGTGTTCCTATCAGAATCGCGCACCTCACAATGATCGAGAGGACATGATGGCAATCAACAAAATGTGGCTGTCCCGTGGCGCTATCGCCATCGTCGCCGCCATGACACTAAGCGCCTGCAGTTCAGGTGGCGTGGAACAAAGCAGCGGAAACACTAAGGAAGCAGTCAACTCCGACAAAGAATTCGTTACGAGAGACGTGACGGACGGAACCACAACCTTCACCGAAATAAAGAACCCAAACGGCGGTGCAACTCTTTCATACTCGCCCGACTCCGGGGTCACTGTCCTATCGGTAGAAGAGGACGAATACACGTATGCATTCAAGGACATGAACGGGTCGGGTGAACTCGAGCCTTGGGAAGATTGGCGCCTGTCACCGGAGGAGCGTGCCAAAGATCTGGCTCCCCAACTCACAACCGAGCAGATCGCGGGCCTGATGCTTTTCAGCCCATCTGAATACGCAGTAGGTGACGGACTGACCGACGCGCAACGCAAATACTTAAGTGAAGACAACCTCCGGTTGGTCCTCAGCGCAGGAACGAACGAGACAAAGCCCAACGTACTTTGGTCAAATGAGGTGCAGGCATACGTTGAGTCACTAGCTACTCCTGAGACACCATACATTCCCGTAAACTTCTCAACCGATCCTCGCTCAGATGCGATGGGCGGTTACGCGGGTAACGCCACCGCTGACATTTCGATGTGGCCGGGAAACCTGGGTCTCGCAGCAACGTTTGACCCAGAAGTCACCCGAAGGTTTGCGGAAGTCGCTGGCGAAGAGTACCGAGCTCTGGGAATCACCAACATCCTCGGCCCACAGGTCGATATCGCAACCGACCCACGTTGGACGAGGGCGAATGGAACGTTCGGCGAGAACACCGAACTATCCACCGAGATGACGAAGGCCTATGTGCAGGGATTCCAAACCTCACAGGGCGACGACTCGGTTATTCCGATTTCGACAACCATCAAGCACTTTGCTGGTGACGCCGCTGGCGAGGGCGGCCGTCCCTCATACTACGACCACGGCAAATACGCGGTGTTTCCCAATGGGAACTACGACGAGCACCTAAAACCGTTCGTGGGATCGCTCGATGCAATGGGAGCAATGACCGCTTACTCAATCTTCGTGGACGGAGAAGGCAAGCCACTGTTCGACGTTAAGGAAGACGGCACTGGAATGGGCGCGGCTTTCTCGAAGGAGCTCGTCGATAAGCTGCGAGTCGACAACGGCTACGAGGGCGTGATCATGACTGACTGGGGCGTAACGGCGGGTGGCCCAGACGACCCAGACGCATCATGGTTTACCAACTGGGGTGTTGATGAACTGACTGTCGCTGATCGCCACTTTTTGGTCCTCCTGTCTGGCGTGGATATGTTCGGCGGCAACACCGAAGTAGCGCCTGTTCTCGCCGCATACAATCTCTGGGACGAAGCCTACGAATCAGGCGATGTTGACATTGATGCTGATACGCGATTCGAACAGAGCGCTGAACGCATCCTCAAGGTCATTTTCGCGTCAGGACTCTACGACAACCCCTACTTAGATCTTGAGCACTCCGAGTCTGTCGCTGGTTCCGAAGAAAAGATGGCAGAGGGATTCGAGGCTCAGAAACAGTCAGTAGTCGTACTCAAGAATGAGAACGATACCATCGCGTGTGGAAGCACACCTGAGCAGTGGAGCGATGCGGTTGTCTACATTCCCAGCACTCACGGACAGCAACGTGTGGGACTGCTAGTGAGCGAGGGCGAAGTCGAGTATGGGCCAACCATTGAAACGGAAGTTGCGGAGCAGTACTTCGGAAAGGTGATAACTGACGAGGTAGTGCTGGATGACGATGGGCAGGTCGTTGACTACAAGGTTCCCGATCTCACCGACGTTGACATGGTCCTTGTCGGCATGGAGAGTCCGAACCCCGAGGGCCAAGGATATCTTGAGGAGACTGGCGAGTACGTTCCGATCAGCCTCCAGTACCGCCCTTACACTGCTGACTCCGATTCCGTTCGAAAGACCTCCATCGCGGGCAATAGGCTGGAAGATGGCGCACAGGAGAACCGCTCCTATTTTGGCAAGACCGGCTACACGACCAACGAGGCAGACCTTGATGCCATTGAGCGCGCTTCCAAAGCCGTAAAGGACAGCGGAAAGGACATCCCACTGGTCGCAGTACTAAAGGCACGAAACCCGATTATTCCAGGCGAGTTCGAAGCGCTTTCCGACGCGATCGTCGTTGGCTTTGACATCAGTGAAGCGGCACTGATTGAGGTAGCACTGGGAATGTACGACGGAAGCGGTCGTTTGCCAATGACGTTCCCAGCGAACATGGAAGTCGTTGAAGCATCGTACGAGGACGTTGCAGGCGACTACGAAGCCTACGTAGATTCGATGGGCAACGCGTACGACTTCGGTTTCGGACTGTCGTGCAGTGGAGAGCCAATCAAGTAGTCCGACGGACCCGCAAAGTCCTGGTGACAACAAGTAAGGAGAAGTAGGTATGAAACGGAAGATTCTCAGCATAGGCGCCGCCACGGCGATCGCATTTGCCGGTGTTGCGGGCATTTCAGCATGTAGCTCTGATGGCGGTGCAAAAGACGACAAGGGCACTGAGCAGCCTGCATCAAATGAGTCCGCAGGTGAGAGCACGGATGCAGGCGACAACGCTGGCACTCGCGAAGACCTCGAAGTTGCACGTCAGACGGTGCTCGACACCATGGCGGACAAGGGCGACATGACTGAGATAATGCTCGCGTCCGATGTCAAGGCGCCAGAACAGAAGTACGGCATGTGGGTTGTGCCCTACTCCTGGGGCGAGGAAACCGAGAAGGTTGACTCAAAGATCTCTATCGACGGCAAGAAGTTCACGATCAAGGGAACGGCCGTTGATGGGACTGTTCTGGAGATTGACCAGGACGGAAACATTACGGTAGTCGAGTAATCAGCACGCTGTGAATTGGCGGTGTCGGTGCTGACCGACACCGCCAATTCGTTATGTAGGAGTGAACATGACGTTGTTGACAGCCGTCGTTCCCTGTTTCAACGCCGAGGCATACATGAAGCGCGCAGTCGACTCGCTTCTGACCGGTGGAGAATCTGTCGAAATCATAATTGTTGATGACGGATCAACTGATCAAACAGGTCATCTTGCCGATCGATACGCCAAACAGTTCCCTGACTTGGTTCGTGTCGTACACAAGGCCAACGGCGGTCACGGCTCAGCCGTCAACGTGGGCATCGAGCAGGCAAGCGGAAAGTACCTCAAAGTTATCGATGCCGATGACTGGCTCGACCCACAGGCATACGCGGAGCTAATCGCGTTACTCCAGAAATGGGAAGATAGCGGCGATCAGGCAGATCTGATCGTGTCGAACTTCGTCTATGAAAAACAGGGAAAGCGCCACAAGAAGGCGGTGCGCTACATCGGGAAGATGCCCGATGGAGAGCTATTCGGCTGGGAGCGCCTGAAGACATTCAACCCCTGGCAGTACATGGTCATGCATTCTATGGTGTATCGAACAGCGATACTGCGACAGTCGGGACTAAAGCTGCCGGAGCACTCGTTTTACGTTGATAACCTCTACGCCTTCGTTCCGCTACCCTCCGTCAAGGTCCTTTACTACCTTAACGTCGACCTCTATCGATACTGGACAGGACGTGAGGACCAATCAGTAAATGAGCGTGTCATGCTCAGACGTATCGACCAACAAATCGTCATAAATGAACGGATGTTCGACGTCTATTCGTCCGACCTTCGTGATTGTTACCTACAGCCGAACCTAATGCGATACATGCTCCATTACCTGTCAGTTCTCTCCCTAGTTACATCCGTTCTGTGCAAGCTCGATGATGATCCTGAACTGCAGGAAAAGGGAAAGGCCATGTGGGCGCGAATGGCGTACCGGGACCCTAAGCTCGCCCAGAAGCTACGCATGTTGATTCTGGGACACGTATCCCACGCGCCCATCCGTCCAACCCGTGTAGGGTACCGGATCGCACGGGCCGTAATGGGCTTCAACTAGTCAGAACTCCGCCAGGATTCCGGAGGCTCAGGAACAAGCACCCTGAGGACAAATAGTTCGTCCTCAACCTCGGCTGACATGTGCCCCTTGTACTTCTCTGCGACCATTCGAATCGAACGCATGCCGAAACCATGATATCGGCGATCACCTTTCGTCGACTGTGGAAGCCCTTCAACGAACTTCCTGGGGCCCTCAAATGGATTTACGAGCTCGACAAGTACGAACCCCTGCGCTCGTTTTATCCTCATATCGACATAGCGACTATCGTGGTCGAGTTGCGAAACCGCTTCTATTGCGTTGTCTATGGCATTACCCAGGAGTGCATATGTGTCTGCGGCTGACATAAAGTCCAGACTCTCGCCATCGACCATTCGGTCAAACCGGATGTCCCTTTCATTGCAGGTAACCAGTTTCTCGGCCAGAAGGATATCAACTGTCTCGTTCCCCGTGGCGACAGTCGACTCGTAAGAGGCCACCATAGTCCTGAGTTCCTCAACTTCTCGGCGTGAGATCCGATCTTCCAGCAACCCGATCTGCTTCTTGAGGTCGTGGGTCTTGATGCTAATTAGCTCGTTGTTCTCCCTAGAAGTCTCTAGTTGTGCCTTCTGCTGATGCAGCAGCCGCTGCAAGACCTGTGCCTCATTTTCTGCTCCCTGGCGCCACACTATCTGGGTCATTAGTGCAAGCATGAAAATGCTCGTCGTGAAATCAAACAGTGAATAGATCAGGTTTATCTGAGGCAGTTTCTCACCTCCGGCCTCCGCAAATAGACGGGTGAACAGATTGACGAAAATGAGCATTCCGGCCACTAGCAGGGCAACGGACACGCTCCCTATACGGCCGACCGGACGGCTCGATAACGGCTTTGCAAACAGGTAGTAGCCCACAACGCAAAGGGGCACGAGCACAACAACATAGATAAAGTCTGATGTCTGGGAGCTGGCGGAAAGGAATGCCTCAGAAAACACAGCGACAGCATGCGCGCCTCGAAAAGCCATGTGCTGCAGAACAGCCGCAGCCACCACGTAGAAGACTGCCGACCGCAGACTGTATTGCCAGCAGAAGCGAACCACCCACAGGAATCCGGTCAAAAGGACAACGAATCCAATCATTGAGGTCCACGCGTTGTCGGGCAAGACAAGCGTCCACACCGCCCAACCGGCCACGGTCACTAGCACACAGAAGGCGATGCGCAAACGGCTTGATGGACGCCGGGGTGCCTGCCACACGAACGCCAACACTGCCACCCATAGTTCAAACACCAGCCCATTCGTGCGGAAGTAATCCACCACGAACTCCATTAGCGTTCTCCCTCACTTATGTGCATTGCTAGACCGTCCAAAAACGGTTTGCGATACGGGCGACCGATGGTCAGCTCGTTACCATCACTCAACGTAACGCGGTTGTCCCTGACCACTTTGACGAATCGACCATTGACTATGAAGGACTTGTTTGCCCTAAGAAACCCTTTGCCCTGCAGGGCCTCCTGCATCTCACGTAGGCTCCCGCTCGCATCCAGAATCTGACCGTCCACGTGGATTCGTAGTGAGTGTCCTCTGGCCTCGATGCAACTGATGTCCCTCAGTAATAGCCGTGTTTGAGTTCCTCTCTGGGAGACGAGCATGGAGTCCAGCTCTCTATTGCGTGCTTTTAGGGCCCGACCCAGCTTTCGGTCGAAATCTGCGAATCTGTATGGTTTGCTAATAAAATCGAAAGCGTCGACTTCATAACCTTGCTCCGCAAAGTGCGACATACTTGTCACGAAAATTAGCAATACTTTTGAGTCCAGCCGTCTCAGTCTGCGCGCCGCCTCCATTCCACTGAGTATCGGGAGTTCTATGTCCATGAACACAAGGTCGAACACGGGTTTGTAGCTTGTTAGAAATGACGTGGCCTCAGAGAAGATGGTGCACTCGAACTGGATCTCGCGTTCACCAAGGGAACGCTCCAGGCACCTGACCAACAGTGCGGCGGAGTCGGAGTCATCCTCAACAATGGCGACCCTTAACACTGGCCCACTTCGCTCCTCAATATGCGACTGTCTCGACAGTTTCCACTCTATCGTTGCTACCGGACTTGTTGGTCGAAGCATTTCCAGACTGCGGAGGTTTGCCCTCCGGGAAGATCAACTTATAGATCGGGAAGTATATGACCATCTGTACGCCTCCATTCACTACCGTAATCAGGATGTTGTAGACGGCGGGAGGAGCAACCCTCTCCAGATAGGGGACGTACAGGCCCATTAAGAACGAGCACACGACGGTGATGAGGACGAACGCAATCGCGTACCACATCGCTTGGTACCAGATATTTCCGTTGGACTTGAATGTAATGTTGCGCTGCATCGGAAAATTCACGCACTGGGCAACAAAAAGCGTTATTACCATTGCCGCCAGGTATCCCATACCGCCTGTGGCCGTCCCGTTAACCGGATAGTCGAATACATATGTGTCAACGGGGCCGATCTTCAGATGTCCAAACTGTGCGGGGATCTCACACCAGTCTGTAGCAGCATAGAAAACTCCCGGTAAGAAGGTCAGCATTAGGTACTGAAGCAAGGTGACCAGCATCGAAAATGCGTAGAACAAAATGAACTGAGCGATAAGCTTGTGCTTTACAGCAAACCTTTGCCACCAGCCAGAAAAGCGTTGTCGTAGCTCTGCTTTCATCATCGCTCTGCTTTTTTCTGCGAGGAAACAGGAAGCGACACTTCTGCGCTACGCAGGTTATCTGAGACCGAAACCGTGATCTTTTCCCCCGCGGGGCTTGGAACCCTTAGTACTGCCATCGCCTCCCCAAAATAGGTTGCGGTACTGTCGCTGAGAAAACTCCCGAGGTTGAACGGCGATGCATTCCCTAGTCCGACTAGTTCAGCGCCCTCAACTGCTACCTTGAGGTGTCCATCTTCGAGGGGTTTACCCTCCCCTTTCTCATCGGTGTAGCGCAATCTCACGTAGCAAAGACCACCTGAATATGCGATCTCTTCCTCTGGTTCTGCTCGAAGTTCCACGGTATCTGAGGCACTGGTCAACGAGCACTTACCAATTGTTCTTCCCCGCTCGTCAAGGGCGATTGCGCTCAGGGTCCCCGGTTGCCAATCACACGTGAAAGTCACTTTGCAATCGTTCTTCGGGATCACTTTACGGCCGATAGTCTTGCCGTTCAGCGTCAGAGCCACCGATGCCGCGCGCGCATACACCTCAATCTCAGCCTTCTTCCCCTCGCAACCGTTCCAAGACCACGTGGGTCGAGCGTTCGACATTCGCCATGCAGAAGGGGTGTGACGTTCGCCCGTGTGGTTTACCGGGCGGACAGCAATGTACGGCCCCGGATCAAGCTCCAACGCAACCCGCGTGTAAAGCGCCTCACCCAGTGGCTTGCCCGTCAAGTCAAGTCGTCCCTGAGCGGAGGTAAGCCAGCCGAATCCGGTGTCTTTTGGAGCGTAGTCGCGGTACTCCCAAGCACCGACGCCCACCTCGCCCAGGTGATCTATTCCCGCCCAAACGAAGTCGCCGATCAGACGAGGTGATCGTTTGGCTTCTTCCCTAAACCTGTACGCGTCACCGCAGAAGGTCTCAGTTCCAAGGATGAATCGATGAGGATACTTTTTCAGGTCGCGCTGATAGCGGCGGATTCCATAGTTGTAGCCGGCCACGTCAAGTTCGGCGAAAGCGTCGCGGGTCAGTACGTCGCATGGCGGCAACGTTGCTCCGGCCTTCATAAAGTCAGCCCCAGCAATTCCCGCTAGGTTGTTGTAGAACTCGCTCCCCACCGCCGTCAGTTTTTCGAAAACGCCATCGTTCTTCGGCCGTCGAGTATCACCCTCCCGCTCTGCCTTCTTGTCGCTATATACGCCAAGTCCCATGAAGCTCAAGAAGTTGAAGAAGATATTGATTCCGCAAGTGACGGGCCGGGTCTGGTCCAGGGAATGGAGGTACCGAGTCATGTTTCGGGTAAGAGCGACACCTCGCTTCTGCGCAGTTTCCGCGACCTCGTTGCCAAGTGAGTACATGATCACGCTAGGGTGATTGAAATCTTTGTTGACCATGGCTTCGAGGTCTGCCCGCCAGTAGTCCTCCAGTCGGTTCGCATAGTCGTACTTTGTCTTGTGGATGTACCACTGGTCGGCGTATTCATCCAGCACCAACATTCCCAACCGGTCACAAGCATCGAGCATCGCCTTAGAACAGGGATTGTGGGCACTGCGAATAGCGTTGTATCCGTTTTCTTGCATCAAACGGACCTTACGTTCTTCAGCATCGGGGTAGGCGCACGCTCCCAACAGTCCGTTGTCGTGATGTATGCAGGCACCCTGCAAAATGACCCGCCTGCCGTTCAACAGAAACCCTTTATCACTCAAGGCAACGGTGCGAATCCCAAAGCTGACGAAGGCTTCGTCGTCAGCCCGATCCTCATCATTGGCCGAGACCAGTCGGAGAGAACACTGGTGAATAACCGGCGTCTCGGGACTCCACAACTTCGCTCCTGGAAGCGTTAGACGCAAGGTGGTTCTGTCCGAGGTCACGTCAGCACTGGTCGTGAAAGTTCGAGTGCCCGACTCGGTCTCCGCCTCGACGATCGCCGTCAACCTGCCACCGGGGGTGCTTCGGGCGGTTATCGCCACGATCGGAGGGTCAATCGACTCTGTGGCGATGTGAACCTGGTCGGGATATATGTGGTGTTTTCCTCCGACCCAAAGGTTTACGGGCCGATAGATCCCCGCGCCTGAGTACCAGCGACTGTTTGGCTGATCAGAATTGTGCGCGATGACGCGAACCTCATTCACCTCACTGGTGGAAACAACGTCGGTAACATCAACGAAGAATCCTGTGTATCCGTATGGAAGCGTCGTCATTTTCGTGTCGTTGACCCAGACTTCTGCGTCGCGGTAAACACCCTCAAACTCCAATACGAGAGTCTTCCCCTCATCCGCCCCGTCCAGAGAGAAGTCTTTTACATATTCGTAGTCTGCCCCTTCAAACCATCCTGAAGTTCCAGCGCTCGGCGCGTCCGGCGTTCTTGGCTCACCAATCATGGCATCGTGAGGAAGTTCTACCTCCTGAAACTCCTTCCCATACTGCGCGCTCTTCCGAATCGAAGTTCTGGGATCGGCCACGTCTGTTTGTCCAACGTGCCGCCACTTCCATCCATCGTTGAAACTCATGACTCG
The DNA here is from genome assembly GCA_035621235.1 of Actinomycetaceae bacterium MB13-C1-2. Classification (NCBI taxonomy): domain Bacteria; kingdom Bacillati; phylum Actinomycetota; class Actinomycetes; order Actinomycetales; family Actinomycetaceae; species Actinomycetaceae bacterium MB13-C1-2. The sequence goes on along the minus strand of CP141731.1, from coordinate 1,014,605 downwards.
CATCTGTGTACTCCCTGTGTCCCAGTTGATCTAGTTAGGTAGCGCCTAGGGGGATGGACCCACGAAGATCCATCCCCCTATCGGGACCGAACTATGCGACAGCGCCACCCTCGACAACGCGCGTAGCACTGATTCGGTTCCTTGACATGAACGCAGCAACTATCAATGCAATGACCGCGATTAGGCATCCGAGTATCGCCATGATTGAAAGATTCATCGCGACCTTCTCAGCCTCGGGAGTGTTGACTGGATTGAAAACAACATCGGCGACCAAAGAAGCCCGTGCAAGAACAACCTGGGCAAACGCGATCAACAACGAACCGAGCGATCCCATGACCAACAGATCGCGAACTAACCCCGGCAATCGCGCCCCGATCAACACGTCGGTTCCGAGCAAGATAATCGCGAGGACTGCCAAAATCCACGGCCATGCGCTAGTGGCAGCACCAGCCAGATAGCCAGTAGTAGAAGTAACTAGGTACAGGACCAAAAGCACTACAGCGCCGACGATTGCTACTACCTCTGCTACCAGACGACCAACATTTCGCGTTTTCATCTCTATTTGTCCTTCCTGCGCGACTTTGAATCCCTGACCTCGGCGCCCGCGTAGCCGCCTACTCCCAGAGCTACCAGAAGCCCTCCAATGCTGATGATCGCAATGTAGGTGACCCTCCACCACGTCATTTGGTCAACGGCATGAGTCGTTGAGTTGACACCGTTCATGCCGGCGGAATTCGCGATCACATAGAACAGGTCATGCAGGTTATCCTTGATCGCCAACCCGATCTGTTGGTCATTAATCAACGCTGCTTGGTTCCAGTAAGTAATGCTGTCATCAACCCCGAAACCGCAGAAGGCAGTCGTACCAGCAATGACTGATTCCTTTGGAGCCGCCTTTAGCGATACGTTGGTGAAGTCCGTGACGTTGTAGCCGTTGAAGCCCCATTCGTCACGAAGGATATTGACCATGACCCCAGCATTGGCGCTGGGCGCTACCGCACCAATACGGTTGAACGAAGTCATCACGCCCGAGGCGCCCTTTTGGTACAGGTCAGCCTTCTCCTGGTCATCAACAAAAGACGCGGGAATACCTCCGGCTTCGAATGTCTGCTGGAAGTTTCGAAGCTCTAGTTCACGTGCCGCTTGCTCAGAAAGGAACACCGCAATACCAGAACGGTTAATCTCCTGGTCGTTGAACGCTAAGTGCTTGACGTTAACTATGGTGCCCATAGACTCCGCGCCCTGTGTCACTGCAGACGCGATGTAACCAGAGAGAATCGGGTCTTCCGAGTAGTACTCAACTGCTCTGGAATTGTAGGCATGGCGCTGTAAATTCAGCGCAGGGCCAATCATAATGACCTTGCCGGCCGACAATGCTGCCTCACCAAGGACTATCTCTCCGTGTTCGAATGCCAGCTCTTTGTTCCATGTGTAGGCAAGGTTCACCGGCGCGGGTGTGACAGCCACGCCATATGTTGAGTAGTCGGCCCCGTCAGCAAACGGAACGCCCTGATACTGACCGTCTCCGATCATGCCCATATGTCCGTTGGGCCCATCATCCGCTCCCATCTGGACCAATCCAGCTGAAGGGATCGCTTCGATGTTATGGAATGCATTGGCTGCGAAATTCAGGTACTCATCAATCGTCACCTTATCGATCAGCTCACCCCAGCGCGGATCGTCGTAGTCTGCCCCCTTCATGTCGGCCAGAGTCAGATCACTCGCGGTGTCGCCCCAGACTAACTCGCTAACATCGTCATCGGTCGAGAGCGGAGTAAGGTCGTTCCGCAACAGTCTAGAAAGCTGTTCGTTGGCAGCTATCCCCGCGTACGTCGTTGGGAAAGTTCCGTCCCAATCGGAACGAGTAAGGTAAGTGACCGTTCCCGGCTCGAACGCGTTGTAGTCGGTGGCATAGTCCCCATCACTCAGAACTGGAACGATCTCTGTTCCATTGGCACTGACCGCGAACGTTTCCGAGTCGATCTCACCGTCCCAGGTCCACTGGTACACGTTGGCCGAGTCTCCGACGTCATTCATCCCGTCACTGGTCTGCTTGTCCTGCGCTGCAAGAATGTTGTTCAAAGCGGCATGGGAATCCTCGGCCACCGACAGATAGTATTCGCCAGGATCAAGAATGTAGGTACCTGCGCCAAAGGCGTCAAAGCTTGCAAGCAGGGATAGGTCGAGCTCCATTGTGATCGTTTGGGACTCGCCGGGTTCTAGCAACTTCGACTTCTCAAAGTCCATCAGTTGAATCGCCGACTTTTCGACTCCGTGCTGCTTGTCGTAATCGGTGTATGGCACTTGAGCGTAGACCTGGACCGAAGCTTTGCCCGCGACCGCTCCCGTGTTCTTTACGGTTACGGCAACGGATGCGGTCTTCTTGTCACCCTTCACTTCTGCGGAATCCAGAGTTTGTTCGAATGTTGTGTAGCTGAGGCCATACCCAAGTGGGTACACCACCTCGTTTTCGTAGTCCCAAGTCCCCGGCACTGTCGCTAACGTTCCGTCGACGTTAGCGTAGGTGCCTGCGGAAGCCTGCTCACCGCCGTTACCCATAACGTGATCTGCGTAGCGCGTCTCATAGTAGCGGTAACCCGTGTAGATTCCCTCAGCCTCAATCAGATAGGAGTTGACCATCGCGTCCTCAGGGAAATCCGCAGCATTGGTCCAAGGAATGTCTCCTATGTTGGCGATTGCGGGTGCGGCAGCCGAGTTCTTGACCAATACGTCGCCCAGGTGACCAGACGGAGCCACGTCGCCGGTCAGGACATCGACCAGGCTGAGGAAGCCGTATGCGCCCGGGAACCCGATCCACATAATCGAATCTATCTCTGGATCATCCGCCAGATCGGAGATTTCCATCGGATTCACGGCATTAATCAAAACGATGACTTTGTCAAAGTTGGCTTTTGCTTCCTCGACCAACTCCTTTTCCTCTGCGCTTAGGGAGAGGATGTTACCTGTCTGGGTTTCAACACCCTCAGCCAACCCTTCTTCGCCGGGAAGGTAACCATAGCCGTTCTCGCCACCTGGCCTACCAACAACAACGATTGCTGCGTCGTCGTACTCGGCCCACTCTGAACGATAATCGGGATTCAGCGCCTCTAGTTCGTTAAGCGAGATCTCATGAGGGTCACTGTAAGACGTAATCTCGGTGTATTCAGGAAGGGGAAGACTTAGTAGTTCCAGTACCCCCCCACTCTTTGTCAGCAAAGAAGTTCTCGTAGGCTTCCTGCATTGATGGGTTGACCCTCAGACCCTTCTCAGAGAAGGCGTCGGCTATCTCGACAATTGATGTGACATCGCCCTGCGATCCCATACTTGAGCTATAGACCGGCGCGTAACTACGCACCCCAAACATTGTTACCTTGGCTTCGGGTGCTATCGGTAGCGCCTCTGCTTCGTTCTTCAACAACACAAATGATTCTTCAGATTCCCTCTGTGAGAGATCCTTAAGCGCCTCAAATGTCTCTTCTGCAGTAGTCAGCGACGCTTGGTACGTCCAGATGTCTTCCCCATCTGCCGACTGCTCAGTCACGATCTTTTGGCTTTCAGTACCGACGGCCTGGTCCACGGCCGTGCGGTAAGACTCTAGTAACTGACCGGCAACAATGCCGATGCAAAGAACAAACAGCCCGATTGCGGTGAACCCTCGATACAGGCTAGATCGTCGGAACACTTCTCAACCTCCTCATTGGGATTGGAGCGACGCGCGGTACCCTGATCACCCGGCACAGGCGTTAACAGAACATCGCGTCGATGGAACAGTTAGAACCTATGCTGTAGTCCACCCAGCAAGAAGTGCCCCTGCTTGAAAGGTAGTTTTCAACGCGTAACAGGCACCGCGAAACTGGACTTGGCTTTGATAGAGCACCAAGGCTCTTGGGCTGACCCGCCATTGTTGAACCGAACTCACCTATTTTCGCCTGATGATCCGTGCTCCTCAGGCATGGGGATCAAGATTTTTAGCGTGAACCAGTTATCCTCGGCAGATACCACGACCGAGCCACCATAACGCTCGACTACTTCTCTTACGTTACGCAGGCCGTAGCCATGATTGCGCTTGTCCCTTTTTATGGTTAGTGGAAATCCATCGACCATCTGCACAGGCACACGGTAGTGGTTCTCTACCCTGAGGACGGCGAAGTCGCCCTGCCTAAAGACAGCGATCTTTATGAGACGCTTGTCCTCTCGCTCAACAAGACTTGCCGCTTCGATCGCGTTATCCACCGCGTTGCCCAGAATCGTTGCAAGGTCAAGCGGATCTACAAAATCCAAGGCGTTACCATCCAAGACCTCGGTCATGGTGATGCTCAGTTTCCGGCTCGACACCTTCTTCGCCGACAGTATCGCGTCAACCGCCAAGTTACCCGAGTTGACCTGATTGTCGTATTCGAGGACCGACTGCTCCAGATGATCTAGCTGCTCTGAACGTTTCCACTCCGAGGGCTCAGCTCGAATCGCAGCAATGTGGTGTTTCATATCGTGGTATTTTCGGTTCACCTCGTCGATATTTGCCCGCGACAGAAGATACTGATCGTGCTGAGCACGAAGCATCATTTGTGCTCCCTCAAGTTCCGCAGCTTCCGATGCCCTCATCCGTAAACTCTCTTGCGCATACAACGCAACGAATCCAGCGAAGTCCATCAGAGTTCTGATGTTGGCCACGTCCAGCGCGCCGCTCCCCGAGAACGGACTCTCAAAGGGTCCGAAACTCACGTTCGAACCTAAGAACGTGGCTAACGCTATTGCCACCGCTCCAAGTACACCGCCAGCGTCAATGCGCAGAGGACCGATCGACTGAAAACTACGGCGCATCAGAAAATAGGCGAGCACAAATGCTATGGCGTATATAGCGGCCATCCAAAGCGTATCCAAACGCCAGATCGTGGTGTACTCGTGTCGCCCGAAATAGAACTGCAACTGCCACTCCAGGGAGGCGACAAGTTCAGCTAAGATGAACGCGCGCACGCCAACGTACACAGCGCCCGACCAATCGACGTTCGCGCAAATATAGGCCGTTACTACGATGAGGACGAGGGCGGCCAACATCCCAACCATCCAGAACGAGATCGGCAACTCCCCAGAAAACAGTTGCAACGCCACAAACAGGGGAAGGGACAGGGCCGCAGCAATCATCGCCCTCTTGCGTGCCGACCGCCATCCGACGGCACTAACAACGACGATTACCCCAAGCCACTCTGCAAAGGCAGTGTAGATTCGCGGGATGTCCGGCAGAAGCTCGCCCGTCACAGCAGAGGACTTCCCAGGTGATCAGTCAAGGCCATCATGAATTCTTTGCGCCGTGCACGAGAGATTCTAAGCAGGTCACCCCCGCTCATCTTGGCGTCTTGGCCGACTATCCCCCTGACGTGTTGCAGATTTGCCAAATAGTAGCTGTTGATACGGTAAAAGCCTTTGCCGCTAAGTTGCTGTTCCAAGTCCCGAAGAGCCCCTGTGTAGCTAAAGGTTTCAGAGAGCGTGTGAACGATGTTTTGATGTTTTTTGCTTTCGACGTAAACGATATCGGGAACGTTGACCCGATGAAGAGCCGAACCTGCTCCAACGATAATAGAATCAGTCTCTTTTGACTCCAGGGATCGGATGGCTCTGGTTAGTTCCTCGGCAAAGGAGAAGTACGTGACCGGCTTTAGGAGGTAGCTCATCGCCCCAACCCGATACCCCTTCACGGCGTACTGCGACAGGTTGGTAACGAAAATCAGTATTACCTGGTCATCGACCAGACGAATTGCTTCTGCGGTTGCCATCCCTCCTACCGCAGGCATGTGCATGTCCAGGAAAACTATGTCATAGATGGGCTGATAGTTCTCTAGGAGTGCCCCACCATCTTCGAAGACTCTGACGTCGAACTTCTGGTCGTTCTCAAGCTGATACCGGTCTAGGTATTCGAGTAAGTTAGCGCGGGCAGATGCCTCATCATCCACAACCGCGATTCGGAAAGACATGGTGGCGGCGCCTCCAGACTGCGTCGATAACTGCGATTCCCGCATTCTATCAACGCCTGCGGTTACCGGACCTCACCATCACCCGCTCTATAGGTTTGATCCAAGTAACGATGCCAAGTCATCACGGACCATATCCAAAGCCCCGGCGATTGTAGCGTCCATGTCGAAGTATCGGTAGGTTCCAAGACGACCGCCAAACAAGACCCCCGGCGTATCTGCCATCGCTCGACGATAGTCATGCATCATCTTCTGATCACTTGGAGTATTGATCGGATAGTAGGGGTCATCGTCGGCAGTAGCGGAGCGCGAGAACTCACGATAAACGATGGTCCGATCCCCCGGATACTCGCGTTCCGGATTAAAGTGCCGGAACTCTATTGTCCGGGTTTCGGGAACAGTAAGATCGCCGTAGTTCATCACCGCACAACCCTGATAATCGCCCGTATGGGGACGCTCAACCTCGAAATCAATCGTGCGCCACCCTAGACGTCCGTACTCGTAATCGAAAAACCGATCTACCGGACCGGTGTAAACAACGGGCACCCGACCCGCTGTTGAGTCCCTCGTCAGGGTCGCCTTTTCCGAGGACTCTTCATCAAAAAAGTCGGAGTTGAGAAACACGTCAATGTTGGGGCTATCGACCATGCGCTCGAACCAGGCTGCATAGCCATCCAGAGGCAGTCCCTGGTGTGGATCGGAGAAGTAGCGACTGTCATACGTGTAGCGAACCGGCAGACGACGGGCGATCCCTGCTGGCAAATCAGTTGGATTGGTCTGCCACTGCTTGGCCGTGTAGTCCCTAAAGAAGGCTTCGAACAGCGGACGTCCAACCGTCGATATGCCCATAGTCTCGAAGTTATCCTCAGCTCTTCCGGCGGGAATTTCGGACGATTGTTCCCGAACCAAAGCCCGGGCCTGATCGGGGCTGTAGGCAGACCCAAAGAACTGATTAATAGTTCCGAGATTGACCGGCATGGGGTAGACGACCCCGTCAATCGTCGTTAAAACCCGATGGACGTAGTCATTGAAGTCGGTGAAGCGCCGCACGTAGTTCCATACTTCTTCGTTGGAAGTATGAAAGATGTGCGCACCATACTTGTGCACCTCAATTCCGGTTTCGGGATCGACTTCAGAGTATGCGTTCCCCCCAATGTGTGAACGTTTCTCGACTATCGCTACGCGAGCGTCCCAGAGCCGTGCCGCTGACTCCGCAACTGTAAGTCCGAAGAGGCCGGAGCCTACAACGACTAGATCGTACATTCGATGCCTCCAACGAGCCTGACCAATAGTCCCAAGTCAGACCAGTATCCCCTAGTTCATGAGCTGGGATTTATACACGGCCCCCGATTGCGCGGCTGGACCACGATTCGCCGGTTTCGTATCTTGCTCAGAACAATCGAAGATCAGCTGGACCAACAAAGGAGGACTGCATACTGCGGTATATGAGTATGAGGCGATAGAGAGTTCTGATTACGCAGATCGGTGCTCTCGACTGCGGGACCCCGTGGCAAGAGCACGAATACTGGCGCGCAACCTCAGCGAGTTGGCGCGACGCACCGGGATGACCCGTGCCGGACTCTATCGAGCTCTATCCGAGGGCGGCAACCCCAGCTTCGCCACCATTCACAAAGTGGCGACCGCACTCGGACTCAAGATCACCTTCGAGTCGCTAGAACAAACAAGCGCTTAACTTTGTCCGTATTTAGAGGTCTCTTTTATGCGGGCGTTTCAGAACTGAACTATCAGACAGCCGTTCCGGATAGTCCCCTACGAATCCTGTTGCTCTCTTGGTATGGCCCGCGAGTGCATTCAAGAAGCGCATCGGTGCCGTTATTCTGTGTCACTTTCATTTGTGTCACTTTGTAGCGAGACGGTCAGTGGGCCTTGCGCACTTTCTGCGGCCCAACGAGTCTATGTGCATTAGCCGTACACCCCCGAGCGAGCCGCCCAGGGCAAAGTATCTGCCACAGCGGCCACCACCAGCCAGAAATCATGCGGCTCCTGAAGGCCGACCCGGCCACATCGGCAGACATCTTCCTTCTTTCGGCCTCCTACGGACGAAAACCACCAACAACAGAAAACCGAGACCATGCCGGCCACACTGGCAGATATAACGGGACTCCAACCCGCTGCTCCCAGGCGCAACAAAAGGGGTGTACCGACTTTCGTCGGCACACCCCTTTCGCTTTCGTCTGATCTAGTCAGCCCAAATCAAAACCGGGTAGTCAGCCTAGGCTTCCTTTGCAGCAGCAATACGCTCGCGCAGCTTGGTCAGCTGCTCACGCACCGCTTCCGGAACCTTGTCACCGAACTGCTCGAAGTAGGTCTCAGAGTCATCGGTCTCAAGTGCCCAAGCATCGGGATCGATCGCGTACAGCTTGTCCCAATCCTCTTCGGTAAAGCCCTCAAGGCCCTCAATGTTGAAGTCCTCGAACTTCGGGTAACGGCCGGTCACACCATCAATCGCGTCAACCTCGCCCGCAGCACGACGAACGATCCAGTCAAGAACGCGAGCGTTGTCGCCATAGCCTGGCCACAGGAACTTGCCGTCGTCATCCTTGCGGAACCAGTTGACCTGGTAGACCTGCGGGAACTTGTCGCCAAGCTCCTGACCCATCTCTACCCAGTGACCCCAGTAGTCGGCCATGTTGTAGCCGCAGAATGGGAGCATTGCAAACGGGTCGTGACGCAGCGAGCCTGCCTTGACGTCGGTCGCCGCAGCGGTGACCTCGGAGGCAACGGTTGCACCAACGTACACACCGTGATCCTGGTCGTAAGCCTCGGCAACCAGCGGAACGTTGGTCGCACGGCGTCCACCGAACAGGATTGCATCAATCGGAACACCCGCAGGAGCTTCCCAGTCGGGGGAAATGATCGGGCACTGCCACGCCGGTGCGGTGAAGCGGCTGTTCGGGTGCGATGACGGGGCATCGGACTCCGGGGTCCAATCCTTACCGTGCCAATCGATCAGGTGTGCGGGGGCCTCATCAGTCATGCCCTCCCACCAGACATCGCCATCGTCGGTCAGTGCAACGTTGGTGAAGATCGAGTTTGCCTTCATGGACTCCATGGCCATCGGGTTGGTCTCGTAAGAGGTACCCGGTGCGACGCCGAAGAATCCAGCCTCGGGGTTGATCGCGTAGAGGCGACCATCCGGACCGGGGCGCATCCATGCGATGTCGTCGCCGACCGTCTCAACCTTGTAGCCGGGGATGGTCGGCTGAAGCATGGCAAGGTTCGTCTTGCCACATGCCGACGGGAACGCGGCGGTAACGTAGAACTTCTTGCCATCCGACTCACGGGTCAGGCCCAGAATCAGCATGTGCTCGGCCATCCAGCCATTGTCACGTGCCATGGTCGAGGCGATACGAAGCGCATAGCACTTCTTACCGAGCAGAGCGTTGCCGCCGTAACCCGAGCCATAAGACCAGATTTCGTTGCTCTCCGGGAAGTGGGTGATGTACTTGTCATCATTGCAGGGCCAGGTGCTGTCCTTCTCACCGGGCTCAAGCGGTGCTCCAACGGAGTGAACGGCGGGAACCCACTCTTTCCCTTCGTTGATCAGATCCATCGCCTTGGTGCCGATGCGCGTCATAATGCGCATGTTGACGACAACGTAGGGAGAGTCAGTAATCTCGATGCCAAGCTGCGAGATTGGACCGCCAATTGGGCCCATCGAGAAGGGGATCACGTACATGGTGCGGCCCTTCATCGAGCCATCGAACTTCCCCTTGAGGATTTCCTTCATCTCCTTGGGATCTGCCCAGTTGTTCGTCGGGCCTGCATCCTCTTCCTTCTCGGAGCAAATGAAGGTTCGTGACTCAACGCGAGCGACATCCGAAGGAAGGGAGCGAGCCAGGAACGAATTCGGCCTCTTCTCCTCATTCAGGCGGATGAACATTCCGCTCTCAACCATCTCAGAGGTCAGGCGGTCCCATTCCTCGTCAGAGCCATCAGTGAACTCAACCTTTTCGGGCTTAGTTAGCTGGGCGATCTCGGTCACCCAGCTAATGACGTCTTCGGGAACGTTTGCCGGTGCTGCCTCGCGGACATCACTTTCAGTAACAGTCATTAGGTGCCTGCCTCCTGTGGGGACTAGCGGTTTGAAGAGACCGGACGGTCTCGTTTCAGCCCTTATATTCTCCCAAATCTGCGCGAAAAAATCATGGTCGTTAAGTCCCTACTATTTCTTGGCACTTTCTAGACCGATATCGGCCCAAACGCCCGTCAAACAGCCGGTCTTGCACGGCAGCGCGACGTTCTAGGCCGCAATTTGTAGCGCGTGTCACTCAGCCCTAAGCGGAAGTACATCGGTACTCGGTGAGCTAGCGACCGTTTGATTTTGCGTCACGGCGAGTGCACCTATAATCCTAATGGCATCGCGGATAGCAAATCGGTGACCTGGTTGGTTCTCGCATAACTATCCCCTTGTTCTCTAAAAACAGAGGAAGTCCCAACGTGGCGATCAAAACAGACCGTGGCCCGTCTTTCTTCGACCTGCTCGCGAACCAAGCAAGCAAGCTCGTAGGCGCAGCCGAAATGCTTCAGAGAATTCTTGATACCCAGGGTGACGAGCGCCGAGATGTGCGCGCGGCCTTGCATGACATCGAGCATGAGGCTGATGACATAAACCATCAGTTCGTACAAAAGCTCAATGGCTCGTTCATTACCCCGTTTGATCGCGACGACATGTCAGAACTGGCTCACCTGCTTGACGACTGCGTTGATCTGATGGACGAAGCCGGCGACATGATTGTCCTCTATCGCCTAGAGAACATTCCTCAACCCTTCTACGATTTGCTCGGCCAGCAGGTACAGATTCTGGCTCGTTGTGCGGAACTCACCCACGAGGCGATGCCAAAGATCAAGAAGCCGCGTGATCTCAAGGCATATTGGCTCGAGATCAACATTCTTGAGAACCAGGGAGACCAGGTCTATCGCAGAACACTTGGAAACCTGTTCGACTCTGATCTGGACCCTCTGATGGTCATTAAGCTCAAGGACGTGGTCGAGATCCTAGAGAAGTGCGCAGACGCATTTGAGACGCTCGCCATGCAGGTTGAGACCATCGCGGTGAAGGAGTCCTGATTCGTGGACTTCAATATCGTTCTTGTCGTCATAGTCATCGCAATTGCACTACTTTTCGACTACACGAACGGCTTCCACGATGCCGCCAACGCTATAGCCACATCGGTTTCAACCCGAGCACTCAAGCCCCGCACCGCACTTGCGATGGCTGCGGTCATGAACGTTATCGGCGCGCTGATGGGCACCGAGGTCGCGAAGACTATTGGCGAGGGGATCATCGACATCAACTCGTACGCGCTCTCGGACAGCACTGAGACGCAACGCTTTGGTCTGATAGTTGTACTCTCGGCCCTGGTTGGCGCGGTGGTGTGGAACTACACAACCTGGTGGTTCGGCCTTCCCTCATCCTCGTCCCACGCCCTCATCGGAGGACTGGCCGGTGCCGGTATTGCATCTGCGACTCAGGTTCACTGGACCGGGATTCTGAATCACGTCATCATCCCGATGATTTCTTCTCCCATTATCGGTTTCGTTCTCTCATACTTCGCCATGAAGTTGATCCTGGCCTGGTTTGCGAACAGGCCGTATCACAAGACGATGGGACGATTCCGTCACGCGCAAACGCTGTCCGCAGCCGCCATGGCACTGGGCCACGGCCTTCAGGACGCACAAAAGACAATGGGCGTTATCGTCATGGCACTCTTGGCCGGAGGATACGGCGAGACCCACAACATTTTTGATGAAGCAACCGGCGACATGACCATCCCCCTCTGGGTGAAGCTCGCGGCAGCAGCAGCTATCTCACTTGGCACCTACTCCGGTGGTTACAAGATCATGAAGACGCTCGGTTCCAAGATGATTGACCTTGATCCGGCCCGAGGATTCGTGGCCGAAACGGTCTCGGCCAGCATTCTTTACACCGCCGCCTATCTTCTTCATGCACCGATATCAACAACCCAGACCATTACCGCTTCGATTCTGGGTGTGGGCGCCACCAAACGACTCTCAGCGGTCAGGTGGTCGGTCACCGGAAACATCGTGGTGGCATGGGTTTTGACCCTACCGGCCGCCGCAACAGTGGCGGCGATTATGTTCTTTATTTTCCACGCGATAATCCCGGTTTATTGACCCCCTCCACTTTGGGTTTGCCAATCAGATAGGGGCTGATTTCGCCGCATTTGGCGGCGTGTCGCCTCCCTATCTGATTGGCAAACCCGAAGTGGGAGAAGTAGGAAAGGGGATCCTGCGCTACTTCAGTGTCAACTTTGTCAGCGGGTGATGACGTTCGGCTTCAAGTACCTTGGGTTTCTCCGTCAACGTCACGTGGGCAACTAGCATCTCTGCTTTGCTCAACACCGGATCAGCCCCGTTCATTGCGGCGAGAACCCGTTTGGGTGCGATTTCGCGAAGTGGCTTCTCAAGCGCATCTAACCCCGGGCCGTGGAAGCAAACTACGGTTGCCGCATGCTTTGCCTTGACCAGCTTGGCAACCACCTTGCTGGATGCTGTCGGATCATCTCTGACCCAGTCTTCGGTCAGCACCTCGTCCCGCTTAACACCCGCTGAACCCAGGACGGCATACGGCAAGACCGTCTGCTCGCACCTACGCCACGGCGATGTGATAACACGCGAGACACCAAAGGCAGACAGCAGCTGAACCAAATCGCTTGCCTCAGCCACACCCACTCGGGTCAATGGACGCTCCGCTTCGGAACCACTCCACTTCTCACGCGAGACTGCCTTCGCGTGTCGAAGTAGCATGATCGTCGAAGTCTGGAGTTCTCCGGCGGCCCCACGACCAATCAGTTCGGTCAACAGACGCCTATCGCCCTTGCGGGTGATCATTGCCCGGGCCCGCTCGGGTGGAACCCACTTGACGATATCGATCTCTTTCTTGTTGGCGCGAGCCACTGGCCGCCTAGTCGAGCAGGCTGGATGATTTCGAATGACCTGACCGACCCAGTAGTGAACCTCTTTTATGTGCCCCGACCCCAGCCGATAACGCTGAGTGGTCAGTGGCGCTCCGAGTTCAATGACCTTTCCGGTTTCTTCCTCAACCTCGCGCACTGCGGTAACAGGAAGAGGTTCGTTACGCTCCGCTTTGCCCTTCGGCCAACTCCAGTCTCGGTATCTGGGGCGGTGAACCAAAAGCACCTCGATATCACCCGGCGCGATAGGTTCGCCGGGTGCCACCGGTTCCACACCGGGCGCAAAACGCCACACCAGGGCTCCCGCAGAACGAACCATTCCCCGGGGAAAGATAATTGAACGATCAGGCACTGGACAACCCTACAACTGTCTCAACGGCCAACAACCCTGGACGACGCCTCCTGCATCAACTCCACCTGGATGTCCCGTAACGGGGCTCCGAACTTATCGTGTGTGTGCCTGCGCCAACGTCCGTTCTTTCGAAGCCTCCAAGATGAGGTTCCAGGAGAAGCCTCTGTTCGCACCAGGTCAACCAGATAGTCAATGTGGTCGCGATTTTCGATCTCTACCAGCGCCTCCACCCTGCGATCAAGGTTGCGGTGCATCAGGTCGGCGGAACCAATCCACACCTGTTCTTCTCCCGGCGCCCCAAACGCAAAGATCCTTGAATGTTCAAGGAAACGACCGAGAATAGAGCGAACTCGAATGTTCTCACTTAGGCCCTTCACTCCACCGCGTAGAGCACAGGTTCCCCGAACGACCAAGTCAACGCGAACGCCGGCCTGACTCGCCCGGTAGAGGGCATCGATAGTGCGCTCGTCCACAATAGAGTTCACCTTGATGCCGATCCATGCGTCCTCGCCTGCAAGCTTTCGCTCCACCTGCTCCTCAATCTTTTCGATCAGAGTGCTGCGGATCGAAACTGGAGCAACCACCAGACGTTTGAATGTCGACTTCGGGGCGTATCCGGACAGCTGATTAAACAGGCGGCTGAGATCCTGTCCAACGTCAGGATCAGACGTTAGAAGACCCAGATCCTCGTACCCTCGTGCCGTTCCGGGGTGGTAATTACCGGTTCCAACGTGACAGTACCGGCGCAGTTGATCGCCTTCTTGACGGACGACGAGGGAGAGCTTGCAGTGCGTCTTCAAACCCATCATCCCGTAGACGACGTGAACCCCTGCTTGCTCCAACTTCTTCGCCCAGAGGATGTTGGCCTCTTCATCAAAACGTGCTTTTACCTCAACAATTGCAACCACCTGCTTATCGCGCATGGCCGCGTCGATCAGCGCAGAGACGATGGGAGAGTCGCCCGAGGTACGGTACAGCGTCTGCTTGATCGCCAGCACATTGGGGTCACGAGCCGCCTGGGTGATGAACTGTTGTACCGAAGTGGAGAATGAATCGTATGGGTGGTGGAGCAAAACGTCGCGATTTCGCAGTACGGAGAAGATGTCCTGGGGCTGCGAGGACTCAACCTCTGAAAGGCCAGCAGCCGTCACCGGCACAAACGGCATGTACTTGAGGCTCGGCAGATCGAGATCATGCAATTCGTTGAACAATCGGAAGTCGAGCGGGGCCGGAAGCTCAAACACGTCCTCCGAGCTGATCTCAAGCCTGTCCGTCAAGAAATTGAGGACAAACGGGGTGATCGTGTCCTCAACCTCTAGGCGGACCACGGGGCCGAAGCGACGCCGTAGCAGTTCCTCTTCCATGGCGGTTAGCAGGTTCTCTGCATCGTCTTCCTCGACCTCTAGGTCTTCGTTACGGGTGACGCGGAAGCAGTGCGCCTCCTCAACCTCTACTCCGGCAAACAGGTGGTCCAAATGTGCGATTATCAGGCTTTCGAGGGTGATAAAAGACGCGCCAAGTCCACGACGAACGTACTGCTCTGGGCGTCCCTCGCGCCCGGCGGTGTCAATGCTGATTAGCCGCGGCAGAGTTTCCGGCACCTTGATACGGGCAAAGTGTCGCTTCCCGGATACGGGGTTCGTCAGGACGACGGCGATGTTCAAAGAAAGTCCGGAGATGTACGGGAACGGGTGGCTGGGGTCGACCGCGAGTGGGGTCAAGACCGGGAATACCTGGGTGCGGAAATATCTTGACAGTCGGTCCTGCTCCGGCTTATCCAGCTCGTCCCAACTACGGAAATTTATTCCCGCACTTGCCAGCGCGGGAATCAGCTCACCCTGAAAATCCTGCGCCTGCCGGGTGACAAGTTCTCGCGTCCGGTGCGTAATCAGATCCAGCACCTCGGTTGGCGATAGTCCCGACGCTCCCGGCTTCGCGATTCCAGCGGCAATTCGTCGCTTCAGGCCCGCGACGCGAACCATGTAGAACTCATCTAGGTTCGAGGTAAAGATTCCCGAAAACCAGAGCCTCTCAAGCAGGGGAACGGTGTCATCCTCCGACTGCTCCAAAACTCTTTCGTTAAAGGCAATCCAGGACAGCTCTCGATCAGCAAACCTTCCCTCGGGCAAAGGATAGTCAAGGCCTAGCGGAGCGGAAGTGTCGATCGGAAGACCTGTTACCTCATACGGCTGAACCTCTTCAGCCTCACTTCCGCCCTCGTCTTCCATCTCGATTATGTACTCGTCGTCCGAGTGTTCCTCGCCGACAAGTTCCAGACGGTCCGCCGGAACGAACAGCTCATCAGGGCGAGCGACCTCTAGGGGCGGTGGACCGCTGGAACCCTCATCCGAGAGGTCAAGCGCACTATTCGCGCCGTCAATCGGCCCTGTCATAGTCTCACCCTTCTCCGCCTTCCAAAGGCTGCCACCTGTTGGTGATGGGCCAACGAGTTAACCCTGCAACCGTTTCAGCCAGTCTTCTCAGTTCAGTGCTCCGGCCTTTGCTTGTTTGGCACTTTCGTCTAGCTCGCTCGCGGTGTCAAGCAGTGCGGTGTCACGGCGGGTCACCGGATTGGCCAATGCGTGAGTATCCTCAGTGATCCACTGCGGCCCGTACTTTGCGCTCGCCGCCAGAACCCGCATCGACTCAGCCGTCACCTCAAACACAGACGCTAGGTCATCCTCCGTAGCGTACCCGGCGAGCACACCCTCGATCGCCAAGATGACCTCGTCCAGGTTCGGGGCCGACTCGAGGCTTGCGCCTGACCCACCCTTCATTGCCGCCATGCCCTCCTGGTAGCGCTCGTACAGGACACCGGGATTCATCTGGTACCACTGGTACATCAGGTAAATCCGCCACAGCGCTCCGGGAAGAGTGAACTCCGGCGAACGCGCCCAGGCACCAGCGAGGATGTCCACGCCTTTTGAGCGCACTGCCTCCAAGACCTTTGGGACGTCCTCTTCGCTGAAGTCAACGGACGGCTGGCCAAGCAGAGCCCACGCGGTCGAATGTGCCAGACCTGAACCGTCTGCGGGGTCTTCATCGCCGATGATGTACTCAGCCATCTCGGGGTCAAGCATTGCGGGTCTGCGGAATTTATGTTCCATCACGCCACTCCTTCGATCACGGACGACGAGCGGGTGACCGCTTCGTCCCTCTGTTATCCAATGCTAAGTCACGAACGAAGGACGTGCCCCGCCCTAATTTCCGCGAGCGCACCGTCGCGAACCGCCGGCTTCCCACCGATCCAAACATAACGGACTCCTGACGCGATCTGCTTCGGTTCCTCATAGGTGGCACGATCTTGGACAAGGTCCGGGTCGAACAGCACCAGGTCCGCCACGTATCCCTCTCGAACCAGCCCCCGATCGCTCAGTCCCAGTACCTCGGCGGCACGTCCCGTCATGTGGTTCACCGCTTCCGGCAGACTCATCACCCCAAGGTCGCGTGCATAGTGCCCCAGGAAGCGAGCAAACGTCCCCCAGCTGCGTGGATGAGGTTTACCGCCGTGAGTAATCCCGTCCGTCCCAACTGTGTGGAAGGAGTCTCTCATCGTCTCAACAATGTTCTCCTCGTGCCCAACGTGCATCAGGATCGTCGTTGCCAAGTTGTCCGCAATCATCAGATTCAACGCCGTCTCGGCGGGCGAGGACGAGGGGAGACCCCTCACCGCAGTCAGCGCTTCGCTGTCGTGGATCTGCTGGAGCGTTCCCCCAACCAGCGCCTCAAGTTCGGGGTTTCCAACCGAGGCGACCTGCTGTGCGTCCCAGTCGACCACCGTTCCGTGGGCCCCGTCGGAGCCCTCCTCATCAAGCTCGTGGACGATCCGCGCTCTGGTCTCAAGGTGGCTGAGACGCTCAAGAAGAGCCGTTGCCCCACCCTCAAACGCCCAGCTGGGGAGCAGGGCGGAAAGGCTAGTTGCACCCGCGGTGTAAGGGTACGTGTCGAGCGAAATCTGGAGGCCACGACCCCTCCCCTCGTCTACCAACTGAAGTAGTTCGGACGCGCGACCGCGATTCTCAGGGAAGTTCATCGTCGCGTGTGTCAGGTGTAGGCGAACGCCCGTGGACCGCGCAACCTCGATCATCTCGCGGTATGCGCCAAGCGCCCCTTTACCGTAGCTACGGGTGTGGGGACTGAAATATCCGTTCTTGTCGGCGACAACCTGGCACAGCGCGATCAGTTCCCGCGTATCGGCATAGGTTGCCGGAGTGTAGGTGAGGCCGGTGGATAGTCCCCCGCTTCCTTCCTCCATCGCTGTTGCCAGGAGGTCCTGCATCCGCACAAGCTCCTCGTCCGTCGCCACTCGCGCCTGGTTGCCCATCACCATCATTCGCAGATTGCCGTGAGGCGTGAGTACGACCGCGTTGGTCGCCATCCCCTGATCGAGCCGATCCAGATACTCCGCCATTGACTGCCAGCTCGCGTCGCTCGGCATAGGGCCGTTCCACCCGGCGATTTGCTGTGCTATCGGTTCCTTCGTTTCCGCGTTCACAGGGGCATATCCCAAACCGTCCTGCCCGATGACTTGGGTTGTCACTCCCTGCATCAGTTTCGCGTCCGCATCGGCTCCGCTGATGAGTGAAAGATCAGCGTGAGCATGCATATCGATGAAGCCGGGGGCGAGGATACCTCCGCGTGCGTCGATCATTTGGTCCGCAGCCGCTCCTGCCAGATTCGGTGATACTTGGACGATGCGCCCGCCACGAAGACCGACATCCGCGGAATGAAGCCGCGCCTCACGCGATCCGTCCGCCAGGGTGGCTCCGTGGATCAGCACATCAAAGTGGTCGTTGCCGCCCATCAGAACCAGGTTTCTATCGCATCTATCACTCGGTCATCCTCGACGAGGGGAATTAGTCGCCACTTGTCCAACGAGGTGCACGGGTGACTCAACATCAGCCGGACGCGATCTCCTACCGCCAAGTTGCACGAGGGCGTGACGCGGACGAACAGATGTTGGTCGTTGATCTCAAAGGTCTCGGCCGGTCCATTGAGGCGGGCGTCCTCGGCATCGATTTGAGGCAGATCTATATCAAACCCGAAGTCACGGCGACCACCATCCAGAAGAATCAGGTCCGGTTCGGGCCTCGACAGGACCGTAGCCCATCCTTCGAGGGCAGTTTTTAGTCTGGGTCCCTCGGAGTCGCGACCAAATGGGGACAGTCGCTCGTAGTGTCCCCCGTCGTGGATCTGGAATGACCCGGGACGAAGGATGATCTGGGCGTCAGGCGAAATACGGCGAAGCTCCTCAGCGATCACGTCGTAGTACACAGAGCCAGAGGCACTGATTAGAGGCGAGCTGACCTCAAACAGGTCCTCGGCCATCTGATACAGCTCAGCGAGTCGTTCGCAGTAGCTTCGCACGGTCGCCAGATCTTCAGCGCTACGTGAGTGGGCCAGGGCGCCCTCGTACCCCGCGATGCCGCACAGTCGGACCGAAGGGGAGTTCGCCACAGCCTGCGCAAGTGCGCGGAACTCCGCGTCGGTACGGGTTCCGGTTCTCCCTCCTCCTCCACCAACGTCAATCAGAACAGAGAGAGGAGACGTCGGTCTGCGCTGTTCAATCAGTCGCAGTCCGCGAAACGAATCGATCCAGACAAACAGATCAACCTGTCGCTGAGAGGTAGCCCAGTCCAGCGACGTGCCGTCGGTGACCTCGTTTGCAATCATGATCCGGGGGACTCCGTTTGTCGCAGCGACCTGGGCTTGCCAGACAGTTGCGAGGGTTATCCCCCATGCCCCGGCATCGAGCATCTTCTGCCAGAGTGCGGGAGCCATTGAAGTCTTCCCGTGGGGGCACAGCGATACTCCGGCGCTGGTCGCCCAGTTCGCAAGCAACTCGGTGTTGTGATCAATCGCTTCTCGCCGAAGAGTTACCAAGGGAGTAGCAAACTCATCGAGCCCAGGGGCGCTCTCC
The DNA here is from genome assembly GCA_035621235.1 of Actinomycetaceae bacterium MB13-C1-2. NCBI lineage: Bacteria > Bacillati > Actinomycetota > Actinomycetes > Actinomycetales > Actinomycetaceae > Actinomycetaceae bacterium MB13-C1-2. Next base: position 995,408 of record CP141731.1, on the reverse strand, counting down.
CTCAACGATTCAGTGGTAGTTCCCCAGAGCGATTGCGGAAAACTCTTGGCACCGACGTCTATCAACATGCGTGATCCTTCCCCTACACCACAAGGTTACGATTACGTAGGAATCATTTGTCGAACCGATTGGACTGCTGATGACCGAAAAGAAGGCCGTGACCACCCAAAACGCCCCAGTGCCGATCACAACTTTCTCACAGGGTGTCATAAAGGGAGGGATCTTTCAGGTGTCCGGTCAAGGGCCGGTCGATCCCAAAACAAACAGATACATCCACGCGGGCGATGTTGCCGCGCAGACCACCCAGACCCTTGAGAATGTTCGAGCGATTCTTGAGGCGGGAGGCGCGTCGATTGAGGATGTCATCATGGTGCGGGTCTACCTAACCGATCCCGAGCTGTTTCCCGATTTCAATGGTGCGTACGAGGCATACATGAAGGAGCACGCCGGTCAGGTATACCCGGGGCGGACCACGGTCTTCACGGGACTGCCAAACCCTGACATGCTGGTAGAGATCGATGCGCTGGCGGTTGTTGGGTAATCGCCCATCGAGGCCATAGCAAAAGTCAACGAGGATAGTAGGAACAACAATGCGCAACATAGAACTGGGCACCACAGGACTTCAGGTCTCAAACGTGGCTCAGGGTCTGATGAGAATCGACGACAAGACAGACGATCAGATTCGTGATCTCTACAAGACAGCCCGTGACTGCGGAATCAACTTTTTTGACCACGCCGATATCTACGGCCAGACCTTGCACCTATGCGAAACCAGGTTTGGCGATGCTCTCAACCTCGGATCTTCAGAGCGCGAGCAGATATACCTTCAATCAAAGGCCGGTATCGTCAAGGACGGCCCGTACTTTGACTTCTCAGCCGGGCATATCGTCGAGGCGGTCGAGGGAAGCCTAAAGGCTCTAAAAACAGACTATCTTGATGTACTCCTACTGCACCGCCCGGACTCACTAGTCGAGCCTGAAGAGGTCGCAGCGGCATTCAACAAGCTAGAACAGAGCGGTAAAGTTCGGCATTTCGGGGTTTCGAATGAGAGCCCAATGTACATCGAACTACTCAAAACGGCTGTTACTCAGCCGTTGGTCGCGAACCAGCTACAGCTCTCCATCACCCACGCACCGATTATTGCGCAGGGGACGACAGTCAACATGGTTGACGAGGACCAGGCGATCATGAGGGACGGCGAGGTTCTCAGCTACTCTCGGATCCACCGGATGACAATTCAGGCTTGGTCGCCATTCCAGGCAGGATTCTTCAACGGGCCATTCATTGGCAATCCAGAATACGCAGAACTGAATGAAGTCTTGGACGAGTTAGCGACCAAGTACGATGCGACACCTGAAGGCGTAGCAATCAGCTGGATCACCAGTCATCCTGCGAAAATGCAGGTCGTCCTGGGTACGACCACTCCGGATCGGGTTAGGGCGGCTGCGGGCGGCTCTGACATTCAACTGACTAGGCCAGAGTGGTACCGGCTCTTTAGGGCGGCGGGTCACCTGGTTCCGTAAACCGCCGCCCAAACAGCTGACTACTCTGAGGTTTCCTCAGCAGTCTCTTCAGCCTTGTCCTCGACCTTGTCGGTAGCTTCTTCGGCTTGGTCGGGGACATCGCTAAGGTCAGCATCGGTCTGCAGGTCGACCCAGTACTCTTCGGCCCAGGGATCCTCAATGGGACGCGAACGGCGCCACAGCAGGTATCCGACGGATGCAACTCCCGCAGCGGCGGCAGTCCAACCGAAGATTCGACCAGCACGACCACTACGCTTGGCTGGCTTTGCCGCGGCCTTGGCATGTTTCTCCACGTCCGCCAAAGTGTCCTGCCCCTTAGCAGCGAGGGTAGCCAGCGCCGCAAGCGAAGCTTCCTTGCCCTCTTCCGCAGAGTGCTTTGACTTCTCCAGCAGTGCCTCTGCCTGGTCCTGCGCCACGTCCGCCCACTGGTGAAGCGTTGGCGCGGCGGCTTCCACGCCGGACTTACCAAGTTTCACTGCGCGATCACCGAGCTCTGTGGCGGTCTCGCCCGCGATCTCCGCAGCTTTACTGGCAGCTTTCCCGGCTACCTCTGCCGCTTTCCCGGCCTTACCTGCAACAGCAGATATGACCTCATCCGCGATCTGCTTCAAGTTATCCTGATCCATTCGTTGCTCACCCCAAAAACTAGTGCTTCGTTACGCCGGTATCTATTCTGTCACGTCATGCTAAAGGTATGAAGGAGTTGCAGTCCAAGGGGGTGCAGATGGGATGATAGAGAACATGAAAGCTGTTATTCGCACAAGCATGGGTAATATCCGCGTCAATCTGTTCCCGTACCAGGCACCTCACACGGTTAAGAACTTCGTTGAACTCTCAAAGGGTGAGCGCCAGTGGAACAACGCTGGTCAGATGACCACTCGTCCCCTATACGACGACACGATCTTCCACCGGGTTATTCCGAACTTCATGATTCAAGGCGGCGACCCCGAGGGCACCGGCATGGGCGGCCCAGGATACGAGTTCAACGATGAAATCAGTCCCGAACTCACTTTCTCTAAGCCGTACCTTCTGGCCATGGCGAATGCAGGGAAACGCATGGGCAAGGGAACCAATGGCTCGCAGTTCTTCATTACCGTTGAACCAACCCCTTGGCTGAACGGCAAGCACACCATCTTCGGCGAGGTGACGGATAAGGAGTCACAGAAGGTCGTCGACGAGATTGCCGCCGTTCCGACGGGAGCGCAGGATCGTCCGCTTACGCCCGTGGTCATCGAGCACATCGACATCGAGGACGAGGACTAATTCGTCATGACCGACGCGCCTCGCTACGGGCAGCGTGCCCCGGAAACACGTCCGGAACAGTGCCCGAGGCACCCTGGCGTCCCGGCGGTCTCCTACTGCAAACGATGTAACAGGCCCGCCTGCGCAGATTGCTCTATTCCAACTGAAGTCGGTTCCATCTGCGTTGATTGCGCCGGGACTCCCTCCGCGCGGAAGAGCCGTTTCGCCAGCGGCGGATCTCCATGGGGAAGGCCGGGGGCGCGCACCGGGATGTCCAGGACCGCTTCTGCGGTCGCTCCCGTCACCCTTACGCTGATCGTCGTAAACGTAGTTATGTTTATCCTTCAGCAGTTTTCGTCCGACGTGATCAACTGGCTGGCCTTCAACCCCGTTTTTGGTTACCTGCAACCGTGGAGACTTGTGACCGCGGCCTTTGTGCATGCGAACTTTACGCACCTACTGTTCAACATGCTAATGCTTTACCTGGTCGGGTCTTCAGTCGAGCGGGCGCTCGGCTGGTGGCGCTACTTGGCTGTGTATTTACTCAGCGCAGTTGGTGGTTCAATGCTGATTATCGGCTGGCTTTTGGTGCAACCACAGTCTGCCGCGACTTGGACCGTTGGAGCTTCTGGAGCCCTTTACGGCCTATTGGCCGCAATCCTTGTCCTTCAAAGGCGCGCCGGGATGTCAACGACATCGATCCTGGTGCTACTTGCCGTGAACCTGATCTACAGCTTCACAATGTCAAATGTTTCGTGGCAGGCACACGTTGGAGGCTTCCTGATGGGCCTGTTAGCCACGGGCATCTTCGTCTGGGCAGCGGACGCCTTCAGGTCACGCGGCCAGAAAACACTTACCGGAATGAGCCTGGTAGCGCTCGTTGCACTTGTCGTGTTGAGCGTCGCCGGGACCTGGGGACTCTACGCGCTGGTTAGCTGAAGAACTCAGCGCCACCTCAGGGTCATGATGAATCCGGCAAGCATTAGACCAATACCAATGGCAAGATTCCCGTATCCGATTCCGGGTATTGGAAATTTTGCACCAGAAAAGTAGTAGACCACCAGCCATACCAGCCCGAGAATCAGTAGCGTCACGAACACGGGAGCCCACCATGAGGGGCTTAGGGGAATGTCCTTTGCCCAGTTATCAACGAGTTCCTCGTCGTCCCTCTTCGGCTTGTTATCCCGCTTGCTCTGCTTGGCCACATTTCCTCCTGATGATGTGCGCGCCGCGGTGGTTACAACTGTCGTGAATCGACCTCCACATAGACTAGCCGTGGGATAACCATCCGACAAAGCAGACTAGCGAGTACGGCGCGGGAGGTTCGTCATGTCTGACCAGTGGGCAACGCAGTCGACATCGGGCGAGGGCGCTGACGAGTCCGGAAAGAAACCGAGTGTACTCGGACGATCGCTGGGCTTTGGGACAGGGCTGCTCGGCTCGTTGGCCGTTGGGATTATCTCAGTCACCGCTGGACTACTCATCGGCATCTCTGTAAGTAACGCGCAGAACCACGGCTATAGCGATGACCGAAATCTTGCCGACATTGTTAGGGAGCAACAGTCGCGCGTCTTTGCACTTGAGGAGCAAACTGATGCGTTGACGGAGCAAGCACAGTCCCTCACCCAGACGTCGCTACCCGAGACCTCGGACGCAAGCCTCCTCCCCATCAGTCGACTCACAGTTACCGGCCCCGGGGTTGAGGTGTCGCTGTCCGATGCCGCAAAGGAGTTTATTCCGGACGAGGGAGCATCCGTCAACGACCTGGTTGTCCACCAGCAGGACGTTGACGCCGTCGTGAACGCACTGTGGCGGGGTGGAGCAGAAGCTATCGCCGTCCAGGGAGTACGCCTAGCGGCAGACACCCCGGTTAGGTGCGTGGGCAACGTGATCCTGGTCGGCTCTAGGTCATACGCCCCGCCCTACGTCATCTCCGCAATTGGGGATCCGAGCCTGCTAGCTGATTCTCTGGACCAAGACGAACGGGTTTCGGACTATCGTTTCTATGCGGCAAAGTACCAAATGGGATGGTCAGTAACCCCGCAGGAATCAATGGTTCTTCCCCCTGCGACAGAAATCGGGCTACAAGGCTTAGCCTCACCCCTCACACGGTAATAGGATTACCTGCATGTCTTCCCCATACCCCTCGCGCTCCGCGATACACGCCTCAGGCGCAAGCAACGGGATGCAGCGCCCGGCGACTCATGCATCCGGCTTGCCGGGAGGCGGTCAGTTCAGACCGACGGGTAGGAGCGTTGCACCTAAGAGACCCAAACGAAGCTTCTGGAGCCTGTCGCTTCAGATATTGGGCGAGCTGCTGATGACTGCAGGAGTGGTCCTTCTGCTCTTCGTTGTCTGGCAACTGTGGTGGACCACCGCTCAGGTGCAACCGGGAATGCAGCAGCGTGTGGCTGAGTTTGAGCGTGCAAACCCGGTAAACGATCAGGTCGCGACCGTGGAGAACCAGAGAACAGACCCCCCACCTCCAGTTGCCCAGGTCGGGTACGGAGAGATATTCGGCGTGCTTCACGTTCCGAAGTGGGACATGGCTATTCCAATTGCCGAAGGCATAGGCCAAGAGATTTTGGACCTAGGCAACGCCGGACATTTCCCTGACACGCAAATGCCCGGCGAGGTAGGTAATTTTGCCCTGGCGGGACACCGTCGTTCCTACGGAAATAACTTCCGACAGGTGCACATCATGGAACCGGGGGATCCGATCGTCGTTGAGACAGACAAGGCTTTCCTCGTTTACGAAGTGACAGACCACGAAATCATTTTGCCAAGTCAGACAGAGGTCCTATTCCCCGTCCCGAATGAACGCGGAGCTACCCCCACAAAGAGAATAATGACCATGACAACCTGCGACCCCGAGTTCGGAAACTCTCATCGGTACATCCTAAGAAGCGAGCTAAAGTACTGGGTCGCAAAAGAGGACGGTAGACCCAAAGTCCTCGAGGGCGTTAAGTAGCCCACGGGACGAAAGGAACAAAGGCATGTACAGCGCACTATTCCGTCTGTTACCAGGCCCCAAGTGGCTCAAGGTAATCTTTGCCGCCCTGATTGTGCTCGGGGTGGTATTCCTGCTGTTCGAATACGTCTTCCCCTGGGCCAACGCCTACTTCTTCGACAGCACAGTCGGCTAACCCCGCTTTTTTGGTTTGCCAATCAGATAGGGGCCGATTTCGCCGATTTTATCGGCGTGTCGCCCACCTATCTGATTGGTAAACCGAAGGGATGAGAGGAGGACAGGGACGGTCTGGGTCTAGTCCTTCTTAGTCGAGTCGGAACCACTCTGTGGTGGCTCCGGCGTTGGCTCCGGCCCCTTGGATATTCCTAAAGTAATCGTGGAACCCTGTGGCACCACCGGCCCTTCCGGATTCATCCATACAACCGAACCCAGTGGAATCACGTCACTGTAGCCGCCATCAGCACGCTCGACCCTGAGACCATAGCCTTCCAATATCTGCCTCGCATTTGCCTCAGTCATCTCAACAACGCTGCTGATCTGCACGTTCCCGGAAGAAATATAGAGGTTGATTTTGTAACCTCGCGGCTGGGTAGATCCCGAAGCAGGGTCCGTGCGAATAACGGTGTTTGCCGGGACGGTGGCACTGTCCTCGACCACCTTGTCTCCGACGACAAACCCCGCCTTCTCCAGTGTCTCTTGGGCAACCGCCTCCGTCTGACCGGAGACATCAGGAACCTTGAGGCTGGCGGGACCTGCTGAAAGATATACGTGTACCTCTGATCCCACGACCAATTCGGTTCCCTCTTCAGGATCTATTTCAGCAACACGGCCCTTCTCCACGGTATCGGAGTCCCGCGCCTCCTCCTCAAGAACAAAAACCAGTCCGGCGGCTTCAATCTCTCTCTTAGCCTCGGCCTGCGTGGAATTGACGATTCCGCTCGGCACAAACGTCGTCTCAGACTGCGCGACTTTATCTTCTCCGCTGTTAAGGAAAGTCCAAACCACGGCACCAACCATCGCCGCGGCCAAGAGAATGAGTAGCCATGTCCAGATCACTGACGCGCGGAATTTCTTCTTTTTAGCCGGAGCTTGAACCGGGATAGATCCAGTCGTCAGAGTTGCCGACGTGCCGTCACCGTTAAGGGCGTTGGCCCGCGTTGGACCGTTGTAGACCATGGTCTCAGTGCCGTCCATTGGACTTTGCAGCACTTGAGTCGCTGAAGTCGAGTCAGGGGCGACCCACGCACCGATCGGCGGAGCGGAGATCGGCAGCCCCTCGGCCGCACGAGAAAGGTCCGCCGCCATGTCCGCCGCGCTCGCGTAACGCTGTTCAGTGTCCTTCGCTAGAGCCTTCATGACAACTCGGTCGAGGCTAGCGGGAACATCCGTCGCGATCGAGGAAGGAACCGGTGGCAGTTCAGAGACGTGCTGATAGGCAAGTGATACCGCGCTGTCACCCGCAAACGGAGCTCGCCCGGTCAGCAACTCGAATAGAACACATCCGGCCGAGTAGACGTCAGAGCGCTCATCAATACGCTCACCACGAGCCTGCTCGGGTGACAGATAGAGAGCCGTTCCGACAACGGCGTTGGCGGACGTCATCGTCGCCTGTGAGTCTGTTAGCGCCCGGGCAATGCCGAAGTCCATGACCTTCACCTTGCCGGTGTTAGTCAGCATAATGTTGCCGGGCTTGATGTCTCGGTGTACCAAACCGGCGCCGTGAGCGTACTCAAGCGCTGAAAGAACACCCTCGGTAATTTCTATCGCTTCGGGAATCGGTACAGGCGTTCCGTCGGAAAGAAGCTCCTTAACCGTGTGCCCCTCGACGTACTCCATGACGATGTACGGCACCATGACGGTCTTGCCGTCCGGGCCGCGCGCCGGCTCCTCACCCGTGTCGTAGACGGCGACAATGTTCGGGTGGTTGAGGGAGGCCGCAGCTTGCGCCTCCCTGCGGAAACGCGTCTGGAAGATCGCGTCGCGGGCCAGGTCGACGCGAAGCATCTTTATGGCCACAAGGCGCGAGAGTCTCGTGTCGCGTCCCAGGTGCACAGTTGCCATTCCGCCGCGCCCGATAAGCGAGCGGACCTCGTACCGGCCGCCTAGCAGCCGAGCGCTGGAATCAACCATGTCTGAACCTCCGTTGAGCTCACCGCTTGGGCGGTTGAGAATCCTAGTGCGATGTCCGCAGATCCGCGATCACGCACCATTGCAATAAGTATGAGGATCACCGTAAGGATAACCAATGCACCGATGAGCCACATTCCGACCCGAGACGAAATAGGCGAGTCTTGATCCTGACTAGCAGAATCCACCGATTCGGCCTCTGGGCGTCCGGCAGTTCTGGTCCCCCGAGGCAACGGGGCAGGGGGCTCCCCTGTCAACCCACGGCTTACCGGGTGCCATGGATTAGCAGCCCGGCTTGCCGCAAGTGGTACCTGATGCTCGTCTTGGCTTGAAACGGCCTGTTCGGAAGGCCGGAATGTGGGTTTCGGAGCCGGGGAACCGGCAGATCCATCAGGCAGAGAAGGTACCCGTTCCGGGGACCGTTGCGGCTTCTTCCGGGTTGGGGAACCAACAGGCTCATCAAGGACAGAAGGCGTCCGTTCCCGAGACTCTTGGCCAGCAGTTCCGTCAGGGAGAGAAGGTCCCTGTTTTCGAGTCGGTAAACCGACGGGCGTCGCTGGAGCAGGAGTCTTGGCCGCGGCCTGTGGCGGAGGGGGCCCGGCAGTCTGTGTCCCTGCGGCAGTCATCGGTGCCGGTTCTACTGGAATATCAGTACCAAGCTCAGGATCCCTCTTTTGATCGGACACCACCCTTGGTGGCTGTGTCGGCGTAACCGTGGGCTGGGCGTTATCCGCCATCTGTGCCGGCGGCGGGAGCGGGACGGGAGAAGTGGTCACGTCTAGCTCGGATGCCACTCGACTCAGTGTACGAATTAGCGCCGCCCCCGACTGGGGCCGGTCCTCCGGCTTCTTCGCAAGCAGATCGTAGACAACCTGTTGGATAAGTTCAGGGACGTCTGAGGGGAGCGCGGGAACCTCGTCCTTAACGTGCGACATCGCGATCTCCACTGCGGACTTGCCGGTGAATGGGCGTCTGCCCGCGAGTGCCTCGTACGCAATCACCCCGAGTGCGTAGAGATCACCCAAAGACGTTGCGTCTTCGCCGAGCGCCTGCTCGGGAGCCAAGTACTGCGCGGTTCCCATGACCATCCCAACTGCCGTTAGGTTCGCTTGTCCCTCAGCGAAGGAAATCCCGAAATCGGTCAACTTCACGACCCCGTCCGGGCGAATCATGATGTTAGCAGGCTTGATGTCGCGGTGCACCACCCCCGCAGCTGCTGAAGCGTCGAGGGCATATGCGCTTTGAGCGAGAATCGGAATCAGCTGTTGTGCTGAGAGACGTTTGCCATCGCCAACGTAGTCCGTCAGAGGGTGCCCGTCGATCAACTCCATGACAATCCAGCCCTGTCCATCATCCTCACCGGAGTCCAGGACCGCTGCGATGTTTGGGTGCCTCGCGCGCAGTGTATTGCTGGCTTCCAAACGCAGTCGTGAAAGGGAGATCACTTCGCCTCTAAGCTCAGGACGGAGAACCTTGGCGGCGACCATCATTCCGGTCCGCTGGTCGCGAACCCGCCATACCTCGCCCATCCCGCCCTTAGCAATACGACTTACCAGAGTGTATCGACCACCAAGGGTTCGTCCCGCGCGAATTCCTCGCGGGGGAGGAACCGAACCATTACTCATTGCAGTCCCACCTCCAATAGTCGCGCAGCAATCGGCGCCGCGGCGCTAGCACCGAAGATCGGGTCATCGCCCGCACGGCCCTCGACCACGACTGCAACCGCGATTTTCGGGTTGTCAGCGGGAGCGAAGGCGACAGTCAGGGCGTTTGTCAGCTCGTTGTTCTCCCCCACTTCAGCCGTGCCTGTTTTAGCCGCAACCTGAACTCCCTCCACGGCCGCACCCGCCGCTGAGCCGTACGGCAGGGAGACCGCGCCAATCATCATCTGTTTGATCTCTTCAGCAATGGCCGCCGTTACAGGGTTTCCCATCACCTGAGGGGAGGTGGTGCTGACCACTTGGTTGTCCGCATCGACGACCGACTGAACGAGGTAGGGGTGCATCATTACCCCTCCGTTCGCGATTGCAGCGGCGACCATCGCCATCTCCATCGGGGTCATCTGAACCTCGAACTGTCCGAATGAACTCAGTGCCAGCTGAGCCGGGTCAGGGTTCTCGGGGAAAACAGACGGCGTGACTGTCAGAGGAATCTTGATGGTCTCACCGAAACCGAAACGTTTTGTGACGTCCTGCAACGCCCCGTCCGGAAGTTTTTCAGACGCCAGCACGAAAGTTGTGTTGCACGACCTGGCAAAGGCCTCAGAAAGCGAGACCACTCCGCTTCCGCAGTCCAGTTGGTCGTAGTTGTAGACCGGTGTCTGAGTTCCTGGAAGTAGGACACTATGTGGGGACTCAAGTTCGGTCGAGGGCGTAATCCCACTTTCTAGCATGGCGATACTGGTGAGAATCTTGAAGGTTGACCCGGGGGCATACCTGTTCGAGGCAATTGCGCGATTGTCCAACGGTCTTGATGGGTCGCTCTCGAGTGCGACTGCGGCGGCTTCTGATGCCTCTTGATCATTAGAAGCAAGCTGGTTCGGATCGAACGTAGGCGAGGAGTACAGGGTTAGAACCGCACCGGTCGTGACGTCGAGAGCAACGACCGCTCCGCTCCGATCCCCGAGCATTTCTGCCGCAACCTGTTGCATCGCAGGGTTGATAGTCAACTGAACCCCGCCACCCTGCCTCGGATTGCCAGCGACTAGGTTCCGCAACCTCTGCCATAACAACTCAGAGGTACCCCCCTCAAGCACCTCGTTTTCCGCCGCCTCGATTCCCGTTGCGGACTGACTGATCGCAGCGAAGTATCCGGTAACTGCGGCATACAGAGGCCCTGAGGGGTAGACCCTTTGGAAGACCGTGTCCCCTTCCTCCTTCTCAGAGTAGGCCACCGGGGACTCCGCAACGATGATGGGCCCACGATCACGCTCTGCCGACTGGAGATAGCGTCTGGCATTGCGCTGGTCAGAGACCAGAGAAGGAGCGTAGACGAACTGGACTGCGGTGATCGCAATCCCAAGAACCATAAACATCGCGAAAGTAACGACCACTAGGCGTCTGATCTGAGCGTTCAAGATCGCTCCTCCACTTCTCTCGAAGAGGATGCCTTCGATCCGGGCGATGACAGCAGAGGGAAAACGCCGGTGTCCGGAACCGTCTTCTCTTCCTGCACCACGTCCGCCCACGCCTGAGGTCTTGGCGCCGGGCGCCGGGCCGCATCAGATATCCGCAAAAGCAGCGCGACTATTATCCAGGAAGAAAGCATCGAGCTACCTCCCTGTGCCAAGAACGGTGCCGTCAACCCCGTGAGCGGAATAACCCGGGTGATTCCCCCAAGGACGACGAAAACCTGTATCGCAATGGAAAAAGACAGACCAACTGCCAACAGCTTTCCGAAACCATCCCTAGTCCCGAGGGCCGCACGGAAGCCCCGCTCTACCAGCAACAGATAGAGAAGCAGAATTGCCATCAGGCCGAACAGACCCAGCTCCTCTCCCAGCGACGCGAGAATAAAGTCGGACTCAGCGAGCGGCACCAGCCAGGGATAGCCTCGTCCCCATCCGGTCCCCAGCAGTCCACCGTTCGCCATTCCAAACAGTCCCTGGACCACCTGATACGAACCGCCTTGGGCGCCATAAACCTCCGGGCTCATCGCATCAATCCAGATAACAAAGCGCCGTTGCACGTGCGGAAACATTCTGACCGCAAGGAAGACCGCGGGGATGAAAAGCAAAGCACCAATTGCTAACCAAGAAACCCGGTTGGTTGCCACATAGAGCATCGCAACGAACATACCGAAGAACAGCAACGATGTGCCAAGGTCCTTTTGCAAAACCAAGATGGCGATTCCCAGAAGCCAGACGACCAAAATCGGCCCCAGGTCACGGAAGCGAGGAAACCGCATTCCTAAAACCTTCGGTCCTCCCACCGAGAGCTTGTCACGGTTACTGACCAGGTACCCGGCGAAGAAGATCGCCAGAGTTACCTTCACGAACTCCGCCGGTTGGAACTGAAAACCGAAGATTCGCACCCAGACACGAGCGCCGAAAATCTCGACGCCAAGACCCGGAATCATGGGAAGAATTAGCAAAATAAGCGAGATGACCATGAAGGTATAGGTGTAGCGGCGAAGCACTCTATGATCACGAAGCAACAAAAGAATCAAGGAAGCTAACCCCAGGCCGGCTATCGCGAACACCATCTGTTTTAGACCTGTGGTGCGCCCGTCGTTCAACTCGTATGACATGTCGAGTCGTCTGATCATCGCCAATCCCAGCCCAGTCAGCGTCACTGCAATGGGCAGAATAACGGGATCGGCATAGGGGGCGGTGAGGTGAACGACCACTTCGGCGACGACAGCCAATGCGACGAACAAGGTCACGTAGACCGCCAGGTTTGGCGGAAGTGTGCCCGTTCGATTCAGGCTGGTAAGCACGTAAGCACTGATGCCGATGGAAACTCCCAACAGCATCAGGATCATTTCAAGGAACCGGCGAGGTCTGGCCCCCGAGACCTGAACGGTAGCCATCAGTCCGCCCCCGAATCAATCCCCGACTGAGAGGGGTCCGAAAGCATCGTGCTGCGAGCACTCTCTGAAGTTGCGTTCTGAACCGCCCGACCGCTCAGCTCAAGGAGATAGTCGTCAATCTCTTCTCGTGAAGAACGAACAACAGGATCCTGGAGTCTCTTTTGGTCAATAGCCGGGAGCGAGTCGAGTCTGATCGGTGAAACTTCGATTGGCCTCGAAATCTCCAGTGGGCCAAGAGTCTGTGGTATTCCCTGGTAAATCACTATTTGCTGATCGGTTGCTTGAACATAATACTGTCCATTCACCCACCGATTGACCTCGTACGTCCCACCCGCCAAAGCAGCAAGTACAACAAGTAGGACGAGAACCCACGCAAAGCGGCGCCTCCCGCGGGGACGCTCCTCGGGTTCATCCTCCCCATCCTGAACCGAACTGTTCACGAGCGCGGCAGCCCGGCCCGCCGCACCGTCGGTCCCCTTGGTTGGCGCGTCCCTTGTGACGGCGGCAGCACCAACGATCTCCGGCACTTGAGATGCCTTCGATCCGACTTCGACCACGTCAGCCAAGACAACGGTTATGTTGTCGGGACCTCCGGCACGAAGGGCATAGGTGACTAGCTCGTCGGCGCATTCATCCAGGTCGTCGATGGCAGTCAGGGTATTGGCGATGGTCTCATCAGAGACGACGCCCGAAAGACCATCAGAACAAAGAAGCCAACGGTCACCAACGACAGCCTCACGCACTGTGGCATCAGAGACGACCGGTCCGGGTGTATCCCCGAGAACGTTCATCACGACGTTGCGCTTCGGATGGGTTTCGGCCTGCTTCGGAGTTATCTGCCCCGTATCAATAAGGTACTGGACGAGGGATTGGTCGGAGGTGACCTGCACCAGGTTCTCCTCGCGCAACAAATACGCACGCGAATCCCCAATGTGAACCATCGCCAGCTTGTTTTCCGAGCGAAGGATCGCGGTGCAGGTCGTCCCGAGTCCGCGCAACCTCTCATTCTCTTCTGTACGTTCGATGAGTTCGTCATGCGCGTCTTGCAGCGCGTCTGAAAGATTGGTTAGTAGCTGATCTGAGGGCCCGGGGGCATCGTCAAGAGGAGCTAGGTGGGCAACGACGACGGACGAGGCGACATCTCCTCCCGCAGCTCCTCCCATCCCATCCGCGACCGCCAGTAATCTGGACCCCGCATATCCCGAGTCCTGGTTATTCTTTCGGATCAGCCCGACATCTGAGCGGATAGCGAAGTGGAATTCGACGGCCACTAGTTCACCAGTTCGAACGTGGTTTGACCGATTCTTGCTGCTGTCCCAACGGGAAGAACCCGGATATCAACCACTCTCTCATCGTCAACGAATGTTCCGTTTGTCGAACCCAGATCGGCGATCGCCCATTGACCGTTGACATTCCGCAGTTCGGCATGTCTGGAGGAAGCGTACGGATCCTCGAGCACCAGGGTGGATGAGGGAGAACGACCCACCGTAATCGGTTGGGTTCCAAGCGGAATAAGTGTTCCCTCAAGGGGACCGCCGGTGATTAGCAGGCGCGTAGGAACATTTGAACCAACGTCACGCCTGTCCCCGGCTCGTTTGCCGCTCTGCTTAGCTTTGCCAGAACCTCGCGAAGTCACGACGGTCCCGAAGATGTCACGCTTAAGAGTCGAGACCACACCAAAAACCATCAACCACAAGAGGATCAGGAATCCTATGCGGAAAATGGTGAACGCGAGATCACTTGTCAAGGCGGTCTATTCCTCCGGGTGGGTCCAGAACAGGATACGTGTACGGCCAATAGTGATCTGGTTGCCATCAAGTAGGGTGGCAGCTTCGACCCTATGACCTTCGACGAATGTCCCGTTCGTTGATCCTAGGTCAGTAAGTATTACCCCGTCAGGAGTAATACGAAACTCAACGTGTTTCCTGGAAACCCCGCTATCGTCCACGGTTATGTCCGCTTGAGACGATCTCCCGATTGTCGTAACGGGTTTTGTAAGTAGCCACTTCTCTCCACCAACATCAATGATGGGGTGCAGGGGAGAGGCCGCGGCAGCAAATCCCGGTGCCACATCTCCGGGCTTCTTGGTTGCAACGACCTCAAGCATCCCCGTCGTCTCTTGTGGATCGGAGATGAAGTCAACATCTATGGGTCCCAGCAGCATGTACCGCTGGTTAGCGGCATGCTGGGTTACGTCCGCCTCAAGTTCGGTGACGATTTGGTCTGTTCCTGAGTCCTCAAGCGCCTGATAGTCGGTTGGGTTCACCAGAACCTGAAACCGATTAGGAGCCACGGCGGCGACAGCCTGGTCCGGATGCTCCTCGGCCGCATCATCCATAGCTCGCCTGATCGCGGAAGAGATATCGACGGGTTTGAGTCCCGAGCGGAACACCTTGGAGAAGACGGAATTGACTCCCTTCTCGACGGCCGTTTCAAAGCGGTCCATCATTCCCATTGACTTCACCTCCCTATCTCACCACATAGGCCTATGATTCCTCAGACACCTAACGTCACAGTTTAGTGGGTTCGTACCGTCAGAAACCTAATAAAGGGAACACCGCCTGGCTCGCGACGCTTTCGGTGTCACCCCTCAAAGGAACGGTGACGGGAGAACCACTGGTGCAACAGAATCGAACCCGCCTCCCCAACGATGTCCAAAACGTGACATTCGTCGGAGTCGGCGGCTGGTTTCTTTCTTGTGCACTTCGCCCGGTATAGTGTTTCATCGTCAAGTACGAAAGGCTTCGGAAACGAATCCCAAAGTACTACCACTGCTCAAGTGGCGGAATAGGCAGACGCGCACGGTTCAGGTCCGTGTGCCCGAAAGGGCGTGGGGGTTCAACTCCCCCCTTGAGCACAACAGAAAACTGGCCCGACCTGAGAAGGTGCGGGCCAGTTATGTCTTGTTCCTCGGTCGTGCTCAGTACCCCATAGGTTGCGACACCATCGGTTGTGGCTCGTCATACCTAATACCGGCCGGGTTCGACGGGATCAGCGTGAAGACGAAGATGACAAATCCACCGGCAGGAATCAACCCGAGAAGTATGAACCAGCCAGAGAAGTTAGCATCGTGTAAACGTCGCATGGTCAAGGCGAGACTCGGGATGATTATCGCGAGGCCCCACACAGAAGTAACAACAACCATGAACCAACCGAATCCGTTCAGAGAGTACTCCCCGCTCGGCGTGGTGGACATGCCAGCAAACATAAGAAAGGCGAAAACCAAGCTCACTAGATAGAGGAATAGCTGAACCCACCAGTACTCGCTACGCGACGCGCGTCCCGAAAAGGTTGCGTACTTCTTGAAAAAGCGTTGGACAGCCTGTCCGAAAGATGCCCCGTATAGGGGCAGGTTTAGCGGCGCCGCCGCAATGTCCTGTGTACTCATGGAAGAAACATTACCCTCTTTCTTACCCCCGGTTCGGGTAGTTCCCACATGAAGTGTTTATCCGAACAATATCCCGAGCGGTTGGTTTTCGATCACGTTCGACTTGGTGCAGACTTAGGGTGTTCCGGGCGATGTCGCCTGACGTCTCACAGACAAAATGAGGACCAGGAATGGAAACAGAGAAAAGTTCCAGTTCGAAGCCGATTTCGGAAGACGAGTTCGTTCAAGTCAAGACAATAGCCGGCAGTGTTCGTGGTCGTTGGATAACCGAGCAGACTGCGGCTGGTGAAGTTCGCTGGGCATCATTCTTGGGAATCCCATTTGCCGAGCCACCCGTTGGCGAACTTCGATTCATGGCCCCGGTTCCTAAAGCTCCCTGGACGGGAGTTCGAGACGCACTGGAGTACGGTGCATCCGCCCAGCGCGGCGACGCCGGTATCACCCTGATTCCCGAGCCGAGCGTTCCAGGAGAGAGCACTCTCAACGTCAACGTCTTCACCCCCTCACCCAAAGAAACCGAAGAGGGATTGGCCCTGCCCGTCCTCGTCTGGATCCACGGCGGAGGCTACACCGCTGGTTCGCCCGCCAGTCCCTGGTACAACGGTCGAGCCTTCAACCGCGACGGGGTCGTTACCGTCACCATCTCATATCGCCTCGGATTCGATGGCTTTGGTTGGATGAAGGGCGCGCCCATGAATCGGGGCGTACTCGACTGGCTACTCGCACTGGAATGGGTGCAACAAAACATCTCATCGTTTGGCGGTGACCCGAGCCAAGTCACAATCGCCGGCCAGTCCGCCGGAGGTGGCGCGGTGCTCACCCTGCTCGGGATGGAAAAAGCGCAGCACCTATTCAGTAAGGTCTATTCAATCTCTGGGGCACTCGCTGATGTGAATATGACGGACGCAAAAGCTCTCGGACTACGGATGGCGAAGGAAGCGGGTATCGTTCCAACTCGTGCGGCTTGGAGCACACTCACCGAAGAAAGAATTCTTCAGATCCAAGCTAAGACCTCCAAGCTGTCGTTTAAGCAGATCAAGCAGCTCATGGACTCCGGTCTTGGACTAGGGCCGACCATCGACGGCGAACTCATCACGCGCCCCACGGCAGAATCAATCGCCGCCGGAGTTGGGGCCGACAAGCCTCTGGTCATGGGAACGACAGACGATGAGTTCACCATGATCTTCGGAGAGCAAGAAAAGATGGTCCGGCTGGTACCGAAGCCCCTACTACTAAAACTCGTGGGTGTCCCCGGGAGTGCTCGGCAGGCGTACATCGAAGACAATGCCGACTCGGCCTCGAAAGACAACGCCACCTTCGCAGGGCACGCCCTGACCGACCGCATGTTCCGGGCGCCGACGGTCAAGTTCGTGAAGGACCGTGGGACTGCTCCAACCTGGCTATACCGATTCGCCTGGCCCTCGGGCAAGTTTGGTTTCGCTGAGCATTGCCTCGACGTGCCGTTCTTCTTTGATTGCCTAGACGGTCCCGCTGTGGAGCCCCTTGCAGGGGACAATCCTCCGCAGCAGCTCGCGGACGAGGTCCACGCAGACGCGGTTCGCTTCATCAAGAACGGCGACCCAGGGTGGCCCGAGTACACCGAAGACAATCCGGTCGCTCACGTGTTCGACACTCCCTCGTACGAGGAGAATCCGGGATACGCAAGCGTTCACGCACTGCTCTAGGTTCCAGTGACGCCGCGCGCGGGGTGTCATGTCCTCGCGTTGCGACAGGCTGGCCGCGTCCAAGACCGGGCCCCACTCACTGGTTGGGGCGGTTCAATAGCTCGAAGAGGCAGGCTGGCCGCGTCCAAGACCGGGCCTCACTCACTGGTTGGGGCGGTTCAATAGCTTGAAGAGGCAGGCTAGCCGCGTCCAAGACCGGGCCTCAATCGCCTAAGCATGCCGACAACCCGAGAAGTACGGGGAAATATGACGTTTTCGTGTACGAAATTCGGCGGATCGCTCTAGTGCCAGAAATGGCGTCGGTCGGCGAAGTAGAGACTAATTCCCGCCTCATCCGCCGCGTCTATCGATAGCTGGTCACGGATTGACCCACCCGGCGCCACCACTGCCGTAACACCCGCGTCGATCAGAACCTGTAATCCGTCCGGGAACGGGAAGAACGCGTCCGAGGCGGCGACTGAGCCATTAGTTCGGTTCACCCCGTCCGCGAGCGTGTTCGCCCGTTCAACCGCGAGCTTGGCGGAGTCGAGGCGGTTAACCTGTCCCATTCCAACGCCGACGGTCGCGCCGTCCTTCACCAGCACGATTGCGTTCGACTTGGTGTACTGGGCTGCCTTCCAGGCAACCTCGAGGTCCGCCAGTTTCTCCGCCGACGCGGGGCTTCCCGCAACTAGCTTCCATGCGCCCGCCTGATCCTCCCGGCCTCCCGGTCTGTCAGGTTGCTGCAACAACAGTCCACCCCCGCCGATGTGGCGCTTGTCAAACCGCTCATCGAGTGTGCCAAGTGAGTGAAGGATTCGGAGGTTTTTCTTCTTCTGCAGTATTTCCAGCGCCTCGGGCGAAAAGCCGGGAGCGATGACCACTTCCGTGAAGACGTGAGAGATTTGTTCGGCGGTCGCCTCGTCAATTTCCCGATTCGCCGCGACCACTCCTCCGAATGCAGAAAGAGGGTCGCAGGCGAGCGCCTTCGCGTAGGCTTCCGCGATCGTAGTTCCCTCAGCAATTCCGCAGGGGTTCGCGTGTTTGATGATTGCGATGGCCGGATTCTCAAAGAACGAATCTGCTGCCTTCTCAGCCGCTGTCGCATCCTGCAGGTTATTGAAGGAAAGGGGCTTGCCGCCGAGTTGCTGCGCCCACGCGACCCCTAGACCGATTGGCTCGGTCGAAGTGTCGGCAGTCGGGCGGTACATCGCGGCCTTCTGGTGAGAATTCTCCCCGTACCGTAGGTCTTGGTGCTTTCGGTACGAGGCGCCGTACCACTCCGGCAGGTCGCGATTGTCCTCAGGAAGCCCCGCAGCCTCGTCAGTGGCGTTCGACAGCTTCGAGAATGCGTCCCAGTATTCCGCGCCTCCCGCCTGATGATCACTCAACCAGTTGGCAATCGCGATGTCGTAATCGGCAATGGTCTGAAAGGCTACCGTGGCCAGCTTCAGACGCTCTTCGCGTGTGGTTCCACCGGCGCGAAGCGCTTCAATAATCCTCTTGTACTGAGCCGGATTAGTAGCGACAGCGACACTCTCGTTGTTCTTTGCGGCGGCCCGCACCATGGTTGGTCCGCCGATATCGATCATCTCGATGCAGTCAGTGAAACTCAGATCAGAGGGAATACTTTGCGTCCTAAGTAATGTATCCGAGAAGGGATACAGATTCGCCACCACCAGGTCGAACGGGGCGATGCCGAGGTCGGCGAGGGTCTTCATGGACTCCTCGTCGTTCTGCCGCGCCAACAGAGCGGAGTGGATTGTCGGGTGAAGTGTCTTGACCCGTCCGCCCAGTATTTCCGGGAAACCGGTAAGCTCACTGACCTCTGTCACGGGAAGCCCCGCCTCGGCGATCGCGGCGGCGGTGGACGAGGTTCCAACCAGCTCTACGCCTTCTTTTACGAGGGCCGTCGCCAAATCAGTTAGTCCGGTCTTGTCCCATACCGAAATGAGGGCGCGACGAATCGGCTTTCTCTCAACATCACTGAAGGGCGGATAGTACGAGGGCGACGTTGCGTCCACGGACCCCTCTGCCTCATCGCCCTTTGACTTATCAACCGAACCCAACTGCGCAGCGAGCGCCTCAACCAGGCTGAAGCTGATCTGAGCAGCACCGGGAGCGTGAGCGTCGTACTCACTCGCACCTTCGGGCGAACAGAGGTCGGAAACCGCTCGCAGAGAAATCCATGGGACCGCGAACATCCAGCAGGTCTGAGCAACCGCGGCCGTCTCCATGTCGACTGCGAGCAAATTCGGGAAGGTCTCTCTGACTCCAGCTGCCAGGGGAGCGGTCACAAATGAGTTGCTTGAGCCGACCGTCCCAGACCAATTCCTTGCGCCCTGCTTCTCTGCGGCCTTCTGGGCAAGTCCTAACAAGTCGAGGTCTGCCCGGTAGTCCTCCGGCATCTGTGGGACCTGTCCGGCGGAATATCCAAAGTCAGTCGCATTAGCCTCGTGATAGAGAACCCGTTCTGAGAGGACCAGGTCGCCAGCGACGATTTGTTCGCCAAGTCCCCCAGTGGTTCCAGCAACAACTACGGCCTTCGGCTCATACTGTTGAAGCACCGCAGTAATGGCGGTCGCCGCGTTCGTGGTTCCAATGCCAGAAACGACGAAAAGGGTTGAACAGTCCTGCCAGTGTCCCAGCTTGAAATGAGCAGGTCCCCTGTAGGTTGAGGGAAGTAGATCGACGGACCACGGCTGGGCACTCTGGAAGAAGGGCTCGGCCTCCGCCTCTTCCGCGCAAATGACCACTAGGTCGATAGGTTCACGCATTCTTGTCCTCTTCCCCCCTCGTTACCTGATCCCAGGAAGCGCGCTCGACAAGGAATCCTCGTACCGCCTCTTGCGCCGCGGCGAGCGAGTGGTTCGCACCCCACCCGCACTGCACCTCGTTGGCAGCTGGAACCTCGTCCGCCTGCAGAATGTCTTTGAAGGTGTTCTCTAGAATTTCCTCGAACTGAGGCTGTTCCAGGCCGAGGGTCAGGGCGTAGAAGCCCGTCTGGCATCCCATCGGGGAGAAATCGATGAGAGCATCCGTGTGGTTCCGCATCAGTTCCGCGGTGAGATGTTCGATTGAGTGGACCGCGGGCATGTCTAGATGATCTACGTTCGGCTGAGTAAAACGAACGTCATACTTAATAAGAGTGTCACCGCCGGGAAGCTCTTTCCGGTCTGCAACTCTCACATAGGGGGCTTGGACTTTGCGGTGATCTAGGTTGAAGGACTCTACATTCATGCGGGGTGGAGTAGGTGTCATACCTCAAGGTTATTGCTCAGGGCGACAGGATGGTTGGCAGGACCAACCCGCGGCGACTGACACGTAATGATTTCGATGCCTAGGATTGAGTCCTAGGTCTGGGGGAACCATGCAACTTGGAGTTTCGGACGTGTTTCGTCTTGGCATCGGTCCGTCCTCGTCACACACCGTTGGTCCGATGAGAGCGGGAAGACACTTCGCTGAACTCATGCTTGGCAAGAAGGACAGGCCCGTTGCGGTCGAGGTTGATCTCTACGGTTCCCTTGCGGCCACCGGGGTAGGACACGGAACCGACCGTGCGGTTCTCTTGGGGCTGGGCGGAGCCAAACCCGAGACCGTCGACACCCGGGAAATAGCGAGTCTTGTTCCCCGCATCAGGACCACCGGAGAGCTTCCGCTACTAGGTGGAGACCCGGTACCGTTCTCTATTTTGGACGATCTTCGTTTTCACCCCTGGGATTCACTTCCCTTCCACGTCAACGGCATGATTTTCAGTGCCCAATATGAGGATGGAAGCGAGCTTCACCGTACCTACTACTCGGTTGGCGGCGGCTCAGTCGTTGTCCAGAATGCTGACGAAGGAATCCCGGTTCCGATCGACGGCGATCTCATCCTGGTAGATGGAACCACCGAACCCACCTATCCTTTCGCTTCCGCCTCTCACCTGCTTCAGTACTGCGAGATCCATGACCTGTCCATAGCTGAGCTGGTTCGCGCAAACGAGGAGCACACCAGAGAGTCAGCCTCCATAGACCGCTATTTGGACCAGATCCTCAATGAGATGTTCGCTTCCGTGGTTGCGGGATGCCAAACGGAGGGAACCCTGCCCGGAGGCTTGGGCGTTCCTCGGCGTGCGTCAAAACTGCGGAAACGTCTGGAACAGAGTGTTTCTGATCCAATGGTGTTGGTCGATTGGGTCACTCTGTATGCTCTGGCGGTTAATGAGGAGAACGCGGCCGGCCACCGAGTTGTCACCGCACAGACGAACGGCGCTGCGGGGATTGTCCCAGCTGTCCTCGGTTACTTCCTAGTCTCTACTGCTGTCGAACGTGTCGGCGGTTTAGAGAACCTGGCGGAGATCTGCCCCCTTTGGAATCTCGAAGATTTGCTTGGGCTGTTCGATGATGAACGAGTGAAGCTGCGGGAGTTTCTTCTCGCTGCCACCGCAGTCGGCTCACTGATCAAGACGAATGCGTCCGTGGCCGGAGCAGAGGTCGGCTGTCAGGGGGAGGTCGGTTCCGCGTCCGCGATGGCCTCGGCAGGCTTAGCGCAAGCCATGGGTGGCACACCCACTCAGGTTGAGAATGCGGCCGAAATCGCCATGGAACATTCACTGGGCCTGACCTGCGATCCGGTTGGAGGTCTGGTTCAGATTCCGTGTATTGAACGCAATGCCATCGCGGCGGTGAAAGCCATCTCGGCAGCACGGATAGCTCTGTACGGCGATGGCCACCACCATGTCTCCCTCGATAACGCGATTGAGACGATGCGTCAGACGGGCGAGGATATGAATGCGAAATACAAGGAAACCTCCGTCGGAGGTCTTGCCGTCAACGTCGTGGAGTGTTAGTTGACCGGTTCCACCGATCAAGACAGCGACACGCCGAAGTCGACTCGATTCTGAAGTGAATTACGTCGTTGTTATTCACAGGGTGAGGACAGAGAACTCCAGGTTATTCACAGGCGTCTGCATTGATGAGCGCGATCGAATCCCGATGATTCGCGGATATGTCGGAGCCATGAAGGACACTTACAAAATGAGGTTGAGTAAGTAATCCACAGGGCACATGCCTGAGTCCACAATTACGCCTCAACACGACATATAGGGGGTACTGGACAACTCAAACACAAGGTGTAGTGTTACAAGCCGTGGGGCAAACAGCGTCACGAAGAATCACAGTGGTGTAGTTACAAATATGGGGTTACCGGCGGATCTGGGCTAACTCCTGACAGGGCGGAAGGAACTCGACATGGAAATCACCGTTTACTCAAAGCCTCGGTGTGTTCAGTGCGATGCGACCTACCGCGCTCTTGATCGTTCCGGAACTCCTTATCGCAAGGTTGACGTTAGCGTCGATTCCGAAGCGCTCCAGTACATTATTGACCTGGGCTACCAGCAGGCTCCCGTTGTCGTTGTCGGCAATGAGCACTGGAGCGGGTTCCGCCCGGACCGCATTGCCGCAGCGTCGAAAATGGTGCTGCAACCCGCGGCTAACTAAAGGGGCCGGTGATGCGCGCCGAGGCGGCACAGTCTGGCGCTGTTGCTCCTGTCCAACCGAATGAGGTCAAGAGCCCGCAAGTGGCTTCGTCAAGGCCGAGGTTGGTCTATTTCTCATCAGCAACGGAGAACACCGCACGCTTCGTCAAGCGCCTCGGAGTCCCGGCCGAACGTGTTCCTCTGCGCCCCACAGACGGATTTCTGTCGGTGAACTATGACTATGTCCTCGTCATCCCGACATACGGAGGCGGCAACAGGGCCGGCGCCGTTCCTAAGCAGGTCATCAAGTTCCTAAATGATGAGACGAACCGAAATCACTGCAAGGGCGTAATCTCTGCGGGAAACACAAACTTTGGGAAGGCTTACTGCATTGCGGGCGATATCGTCTCCAAGAAGGTTGGCGTCCCACACCTGTATAAATTCGAGCTTCTAGGAACTCCCGAAGATGTCTCACGAGTACAAGAAGGACTGAATAGATTTTGGTCGACAATATGACAGATACCGGCCCAGAGAAGGCCCTGCCTCCCGAACTCGATTATCACGCTTTGAACGCACAGCTAAACCTGTACGACAAGGACGGGAATATCCAGTTCGACGCGGACCGGAAGGCCGCTCGCCAGTATTTCCTGACTCACGTCAACCAGAACACGGTTTTCTTTCACGACCTTGAAGAGAAACTCCGCTACCTGGTTGACGAGGGATACTACGAACAAGTCGTCCTGGACCAGTATTCGTTTCAGGACATCAAGGACCTGTACAAGCGGGCGTACGCTTTCAAATTCCGCTTCCCAACTTTCCTCGGAGCATTCAAGTACTACACCTCCTACACCCTGAAGACGTTCGACGGGCAGCGTTACCTTGAACGCTTCGAAGACCGGGTCGTTATGGTAGCCCTATATCTGGCTCAGGGTGACTATGCACTAGCTCAGCACCTGGTCGACGAGATGATGGCCGGACGTTTCCAACCCGCCACCCCAACGTTCCTGAACGCAGGCAAAGTCGCTCGCGGCGAACTGGTTTCCTGCTTCCTGTTGCGCGTCGAAGACAATATGGAATCGATCGCACGAGGTATCAATTCTTCCCTGCAGCTTTCAAAACGGGGCGGGGGCGTGGCGCTCTCGCTGACCAATCTTCGTGAGGCCGGGGCCCCGATCAAACGCATCGAGAACCAGTCCTCTGGGGTAGTCCCCGTAATGAAGTTGCTTGAGGACTCCTTCTCGTACGCCAACCAGCTCGGAGCCCGCCAGGGAGCCGGGGCCGTATATTTGAACGCTCACCACCCCGACATCATGGCCTTCCTCGACACCAAGAGGGAGAACGCTGACGAGAAAATCAGAATCAAGACACTGTCTCTGGGCGTCGTCGTACCAGACATTACGTTCCACCTTGCGAAGAACAACGAGGACATGTACCTCTTCAGCCCCTACGATGTTGAACGCATCTACGGGGTCCCCTTCAGTGACATCTCCGTGACCGAAAAGTACCGAGAGATGGTGGATAATCCTGAGATTCGAAAAAAGAAGATCAGTGCCCGCCGCTTCTTCCAGACTCTCTCTGAGATTCAGTTTGAGTCGGGCTACCCGTACATCGTCTTTGAAGACACGGTCAACAATGCGAACCCGATTGAGGGCCGCATCTCGATGTCAAACCTGTGCTCGGAAATCTTGCAGGTCTCTGAACCCTCCGAGTACTACCCGGACCTCTCATACAAGAAGGTCGGCAAGGACATCTCCTGCAATTTGGGCTCACTAAACATCGCAAAGACAATGGATTCTCCGGACTTTTCTCTCACGGTGGAGTCGGCAATACGTGCTCTTACCGCAGTTTCGGACCTGTCGAATATCGAGTCTGTTCCATCAATTGCTTCGGGGAACGCGCGTTCCCACGCGATTGGCCTGGGGCAAATGAACCTTCACGGGTACCTGGCCCGAGAGGGCGTCCATTACGGCTCTGAAGAAGGCCTAGACTTCACAAACATTTACTTCCTAACCATTCTTTTTGAGGCGATTAAGGCCTCCAACAAGATTGCCAAAGAACGTGGTGAGACCTTCGACGGTTTCGAAAAGTCCGACTACGCCAGTGGGAAGTTCTTCGAGAAGTACATTGAAGGAACTTGGGAGCCTGAGACGGAGCGAGTCAAGGAACTCTTCGCTAGGTCCTCTGCTCACATTCCAACCTCAGAAGACTGGAAGAAGCTTGCGGCGGATGTGGCCGAGTACGGGATGTACAACCAAAACCTACAGGCCGTGCCCCCGACGGGTTCCATTAGCTACATCAACAACTCGACCTCATCGATCCACCCGATCACTGCAAAGATCGAGATTCGCAAAGAAGGCAAGATTGGTCGCGTCTACTACCCGGCCCCATATCTGACCAACGACAACCTCGAGTACTACGAAGACGCGTATGAAATCGGACCCGAGAAGATCATTGACACATACGCGGCGGCCACCCAGCATGTGGATCAGGGCCTGTCGCTGACGCTTTTCTACCCGGACACCGTCACGACCCGAGAGCTGAACAAGTCCTACATCTACGCCTGGCGCAAAGGAATCAAGACCCTGTACTACGTGCGGATCAGGCAGGCCGCCCTTGAGGGAACCGAAGTGGAGGGCTGCGTAAGCTGCATGCTTTAGTGATCGATCGACCATAAGTCGGACTACTCGGCCACCTGCGCATAGGAAACAAACACGAACGGTCGAGTAGTCCGACTTACGATCCTGGTCCACTCCCCCGGACTCCCACTTGAGTCACGAATTCGTAACCGTTTGGAGCGGCCCGTGTCGCCGCCTACCATCTCCTCGTACGGTTGGCGTATGAGCAAGACTGTCTGCGTAAAAACGCCCATACTCAGCGCCTTTGCCGTGTGCGCGATGCTTCTGGCTGGTTGTAGTAGCCCGGAAACCAGTGGCGGTGGAGACCGCGGAACTGCCCCCGGAGTCAACGAAGCAGACGTCGAACCCGTGAGCTTTTCGTTGGATCAGGCCTCCTCATCGGCGTCGGTGATTCAAGCGACCAGAGAGTTTGGACTTAGCGTCCTGGCGCTGGAATCCGACGAAACCCTGGTCACCTCACCGGCTTCAGCCATCATCGCCCTAGCAATGTTAGGTTCTGGAGCTGAGGGGGAGACAGAAAGTCAGTTCACAGAACTCATTGGTGCGGGAGGAAGCGATCGGGACGAGGCAGTAAATGCTTTGGTCGGGTCACTGGATCCCTTCCGCGATGATGTTTCAAACATTGACTCTGACGAACTACCGGAAGAACCTAAGGTTCACATTGCGAACCAAGTTGTTCTCGACGACCAACTCACGGTGGAACCAAGCTATCTCGACTCGCTTAAGAAGTGGTTTAACGCAGGTGTTCTAGAAACTGATCTCGGCTCAGAGAAAGGTAAGGAGCAACTCGACCAATGGGTTCGTTACAACACCGCTGGACTTATTGAGAAATCTGCGGTTGAGCCAAACTCCATGTTGCGGCTAGTCCTGCAGAATGCTGTCCTGTTCGCTGCGAAGTGGTCAGAGACTTTCGATGCGAATAACACCTATGAAGACACATTCTCAAAGTCTGATGGGTCGACCATCGATGTTGACTTCATGCATGATCGCCGAGTCACCGGATATGCGGAAGCTGATGGTTGGAAGATGCTTGAACTCCCCTATGGATCCGATGCAAACCTGGTGGCTCGCTTTGTTCTCCCGCCTGAAGGAACGGCCCCGGCAGCAATAGAGATTTCAACTCTAGAAAGGCTCGAGAGCGAGCTCGCATATGAAGACACTGTGATCGCGCTTCCCAAGCTTGATCTCAAGTCCAACCAGGATCTAGTTCCAGCGGTCAAGGCGGCCGGACTGACCGACATTTTTGATGTCCAGGGAGACCCCCTGGCCTACATCTCCAAGTCAGAACCCCTGTTCGTCAGTCTGATCGTTCAGCAAGGTCGAGTAATTATGGATGAAGAGGGGACCATCGCCGCCGCGGTCACCGAAATCGCCCTCGAAGCTACCTCAGCGCCGGTCGCTGAAGAGCCCCCCAAAGAGTTCATCGCCGACCGTCCCTACCTTATGTTTATCCTCGACAAAACCGTCGGCTGGGACCTGTTCCAAATTCTGGTGAACGACCCAGCTGCCGAGTAGCTAGGGTGTATCTCCTAAGTCTGTGCTCAGGCGAGGATGCCCGGCAAATTCGTAATTGCAAGGCGGAAGAAGAGCCTTACTGGTGGCAAAGCCGACGATGACAACGTAGCAAACGCGGATTTCCCGGTCACCACTGCAAGCAGGAATTTAGGAGACACACCCTAGCTGCCAGCCGACTCCAGAGCCTTCTCCGGGGTTCCGAACCAAGCGTTGAAGAAAGCGTAGAAATTCTGGTTCCCCCAGGTTGTGCAGGCATCCCTGCTCCCCGAGAGCGCCGCCGCGTTCGGCTGGTACGGGGTGTAGTTGTAAAGGTTCGAGGTCGCAAGGTTCGCCACCGTCACCACCGGACCCTCGCAGTCCTCGCCCGGCGCATAGGGGATAGAAACTGGAACTCCCGGTTGGACCATGTAACTGTAGGGGTTAGCCTCGTACTTCCGCATTTGACGCGCAGCATAGTAAACCTGAGTTGCGAAGCCGAAATAGGCCGGGTCACAGACCGACGCATCCGGGCAGGCGAACCCCGTTGCAATGTTGTACCGTGACTCATCCAGTCGCAGACCGGAGGCGGTGAAAAGACCCTGCTCCTTCTGAATTAGTGTGAGAAGAACCTGAGGGTTAATCCCGCAACTCTGGGATGCCTTCCAAATGATCGAGGCGGCCGTATCTGCCTCTTGACCGGAGAATCCGAGTGAACAGTACTGGTCCGGCTCAAAACTTGGCGAGTCCTCCCTGAACTCCGTGATGCACGGCGTTCCATCGACTCCGTCTCGGCAGCCCTCATTCCACTTCACTATGAAGGACTCGATCTGCTCCTGGTCATAGGCTTGGCTGTCGAAGAATGCTTCGTCTGAGATGATGAACGCAGGATCGAAACCCTCGTATGACAGATCGGGAGTCCTAGGTTCTGGAACAAAGGGCTCCGCGTCAGACGATGTCTCAGGCGGCGTGACTTCTCGCTTGCTCGCCCAGGGGTTCCCGAGTCCCAGTAGGCCAGAAACAGCCCACAAAATGAGTGCTACAAGAACCGCCAGAACCACCAGCGTCGTCACGACTCGACGAAGATAGCTGGTTCCAGCTGAGCGATTCGAAGAAGTCACGGAGGAACGTGCCTACGAGTTCTCGCGGACGAACTCCGCTATCGCTGGCACGGCCTGCTCAATGATCTCCAAAGTCTCATCGAAATCTGACTGATCACCATACCAGGGGTCAGGCACATCCACCTCGTCATCGGGGACGAAGTCGCGGAAGAGCCGAATATCAGCGCCGAGATCACCGGCCCCGAAGCGTTCGGCAAACCGATCAAGCGCCCGCGCGTGCGAGCGGGTCATTGGCAGCATCAGGTCGAAACTCTCGAAGTCTTCAGCACTAACCTGGCGTGCACGCCTATCCGGAACCCGATAGCCCGCTGCCCTAAGGGTCCGGGCCGCCCGATGGTCAATGGCGTGCCCCAGCGCCTCGGTTGTTACCGCGGCTGACTGGACCTCCACATCTAGGCCAGCCTCAGCAAGCTTCTCGGCGAGAACAACCTCTGCCATCGGCGAGCGGCAAATATTTCCCGTGCAGATAGTGAGGATTCGATAACTCACTGCGTGTCCCTTCCAGCGAAAGTCTTCTCGCCAGCTTCGACCCGAGCGGGGATGCGGTTGGTCTCTGGAGGCTTCGGGCAGGTTCCGTAGGGACTCAGATGAGCCGGGAAAATCTGAGCTCGGTTGAAGTCAAGGACAACCGTTCCTCCATCGACAACCACTGGTGCCGAGCGCCATCCCGGGGTGGTGTCACCATTCGTGTCATCGTGGAACATCACGTTCGACGACTCGGGGCCATCGCCGGTGACAATAAGCGTTAGTGTCTCTCCGTCCGGCAATGCCACCTCCGCGTCAGCCCATGCGTTGACTGTCTGACTGCCGCCGGGGACGGCCGAATCTACGGTTAGTTCCTTGACCTTGTCATAAGGGAGGATCACGCCGCGCAAGACCCAGCGCGGTTCAAAGTCGTAGACATCCAAACCTTGAAACTCAGCGAGTCGCTTCGCTTGGGGGTCGCGCACTCTAATTGCCGGACCCCAGAATCGGTACATAACCTCAGTCTCTCGGCCACGTTCGTCACGAAGTGAACGATCCGCCACTCCAGGCCCAACCTCAATCTCTAAGGAATGAGTGATTTCCTGGCCATCACGGTAGACCTTTGGCTCCCCCGCCACCGGAGCAAACCGAACTGTGTTGTCGCTATGGTTCCAAAGACCGGGAAACGTATTAAGGGGCGACGGGTCTTCCTCTAGCCAGGCGAGCTCAACCAACGAAAGCCACCCGTAGGGGTCACGGAGTGTTTCCTCTCTCTCCGCCTTCCACTGCTCCCATCCTTCGCGGGTGCCAACTGAATAGGTCACTGGTCTTCCTCCTAGATCGGTAGCTCCTCAGCGATTCTAGCGGGTGGGGCGAAAGACCTAAATTACAGGTCGAAAACGGCCCCAACCCGCAGGTCAAGACCATTTCGAAACGCTGGGTTTAGTGAACGCTCACCGCGCAGGACAGTCCATCTGCCAACGCGTGAAGGTTCATGTGCATCACTGTCAGAAAATCATGTTCGGGATCAACCTGCACCTCCATGGGATCGAGGAGCAAAGCGGGAATCCCCAAGGCCTGGGAGATCGCCGTTGTCTGTTCCTCAGTCAAGTGGATATGATCGTGGTCCTCTTCCTCGTGAACGCTCTCGCCAACAGACTCATTACCGTTCTCGTGATCGGGCTCCGCCGCGCCGTGCGAATGGGCAGTGGTAGGTTCGACAAACAGGGTGGTTATTCCTCGATCCTGGATCAGGGCCAAGACCTCGTTGATCCGTGCGGGTGAAGGCTCCGCGTCCGGGTCAACTCCTAGGACACCCACCTGCTCAAGCCCGTACCGAGCAGCCAGGTAGCCGAAGGCTTCGTGCGAGGTTAGAAGGGTTTCACCGTCGCAGTTCGCAAGAACGGTCCGATACTCACCATCCTGCTCCTCAAGCGCTTTCCGAAGAGTCTCAGCATTCTGCCTATAGGTGTCTGCGGCGGCGGGATTCTCTTCAGAGAGCTTCTCAGCAATGGCATCGGCAATATCCGCCGAGATCATCGGATCCAGCCACACGTGTGGATCGCCAGCAATTACTTCAGCGTTAGGAATCGCAGAAAGAACGTCCATCCCCTCGATACCAGCCACGCTGATCGCCTGTTCCATCGCTGGCTGAAATCCCTCACCGATATAGAGGGCCAGATTCGCCTTGGATATCTCATTTACCTGGGACGGGGAGAGTTCCAAATGATGCGCATCGCCAGCATTAGCCGACATATCTTCAACTACCGCGTCGTCACCAGCGACTGAGGAAGCAAGGAATGCCAGCGGGTAAGAGGAGACGACAACGACCGGGCGGTCGCCCTCCGCTTCAGGGGTTATCGATTGCTCGGCGTCTCCCCCTAACTGCGAGGACGTTCCGGAAGAGCACCCCGCGACCATTGCCAATGTCGCGATAGAACCGCCCGCGAGCGCCAAGGCGCGCCTCACCCCTCGACCGAAACTTGAACCCGACCTAGTCACTATTGAACCTCCAACGTTGCTTTCCGCTGCGGGAGCCGAAACTTTCCACGCTTTACCAGAAGCAACAATAGCGTTATTGCGAACGCTATTCAATATGATTCTCAATAAGAGGTTTTGGGCTAAATCTCCGAACGCTCTGTCAGGTACGCAAGAACGGCCCGAACACGTCGGTTCTCCTCGCCAGGACCCAAGTTGAGCTTTGCGAAAACATTCGCAACATGCTTTGCGACAGCGCCGGACGAAATAAAGAGCTTCTCCGAGATCTGCTGGTTAGAAAGGCCAGAGGCCATAAGCTCAAGAACCTCAAGCTCACGCGGTGTCAAGGCATCGAGCGCCGAACGTTTGCCTCGCATCAGATGCGCTGCAACCTCCGGATCGACCACGACTCCTCCGCCTGCCACTATTCCCAGCGAGTGCATGAAGTCCGCAACTCGCGAAATCCGATCCTTCAGAAGGTACCCCACTCCACCTCCGGGTGGCTCCAGTACAGTGGGGGCTGCGAAAAGCTCGGTCGCGTACGCGGGTGCAACGTACTGAGAAAGTACTAGAACACCTAGTTGCGGGTACCGCGCCCGCAGAGCCATCGCCGCCTTCAACCCATCATCCTTCATCTGCGGGGGCATCCGGACATCGGTGAGCACAACGTCAATGCGGTCCTCTTCCATATGTCTGTTAACCAGAGCTTCTAGTTCCACAGCATTTGAGGCTTCCGCGATCACCCGGTGTCCGCGACGCTCTAGCAGGCCCACCAGCCCTTCGCGCAACAGCGCCGAATCGTCAGCCACGACAAGTTTCATTCGCTCTCCCCAATACGCGGATCGGCCTCGGACGGTAGTACAACGGACGGCTCACCCTCATACAACAGCAACGGCAAGTGAGTAGATACGGTGGTTGGCCCTCCCACTGGACTCGACACCTGGAGCGTTCCTCCGAAGGCGAGCAGACGCTCCCTCATCCCCGCCAATCCGTGCCCCGAACGCAGCTTAGCTCCACCGGGACCGGTGTCCACGACACTCACTTGAAGATACTGGTCTGCCGCGAGCAAAACGGTGACCGAGGCGCCCGGCGCGTGCTTAGCAACGTTAGTGAGAGCTTCGGATACGAGGAAGTACGCCGCTGCCACGACCCCCTCCGGCATATCTGGAAGAGGGTGGGGAACACGTACCATCACCTCCAATCCGCAGCGCGACGCGATGTCTCGCACCGCCGCTTCAAGACCGATGTCACTTAGCACTTTCGGGTGGATGCCCGCGACGGTTCGACGCAGTTCGGTCAGTGCCGCATCCACCGTATCTTGGGCTTTCAGCAGTAGCGAAGCTGCGTCATCCAGAGCTTCACGGGAGTTCTCGTCACCGTCACAGGTTTGACTTTCGCGCACGTCGTCCAAAAGCAGACTCGCCTCGCCAACCTGCATTGAAGCGGCGACGATGTACTGTTGCGCGCCGTCGTGAAGATCGCGCTCGATTCGCCTGCGTTCGATCTCGAACGCTTGGACAATATCGCGGCGACTGCGTGTCAGTTCACGAAGCTCATCTCGGTAAGACCCAGGGTCCGTCATTTTCCTGGGCCTGGATGACGGCCGCAGCCGCAACAGCGGCCCAAGCACCAGGCAAAGTAGTGTCCAAGCCACGAGAATCACAACCGTTCCCGCACTGCCCGGGTCCCATGCAAATACCCTGAGCAGCGTCACGGTTGCGATGACGGGGAGCGAAACGAGGGCAACAACCCGCCACGCCGAACGACCTTGACGTTGCGTGGACACAATCTAAGTCTAGGGGTTGACCAAAATGCGGCCGGTGTTCCGCGTTGCAAGTTCGGTTCCTAGATTGCGAGGCGAGTCGGTGCATCCCAAGACAAACGAGGGCGGGTTTGCCAGAACAAATCTGGACGAGAGAGCCACCTAGCGGTGCTGACTCAGCACGCAAAGACAGGGGTGCCCCCGAGATGTTGGCTCAGTGCGCGAAGCAGGGAGCGAAGTTGCGCCGAGGGTTACTAGGTGGTGCCAGCACCACCTAGATTGTGGAGTACACGCCGTGGTGGCAACCGGCCGCAGCGAGTCAAATGGGAACATGAGCATAATGAACGACACTGAGATCTATCGTGAGGCCGCCCCCGCAGGAGGCCGCGGCGACCTTGCGGGCTTCAACCTGACCAAGAACTATGGAGCAGTCCGAGCCCTCGCCGGGGTAACGCTTGTGGTCCCTAAGGGGCAGAGCGTTGCAATCATGGGGCCATCGGGTTCGGGCAAATCGACTCTGCTGCACGTGATATCCGGAATTCTGAAACCGGACAGTGGTGAGGTCGTCCTCTCGGGACGCTCCATTTCTGACCTGTCAGACTCCGACCGTTCTCGTCTTCGCCGAGAGCAGTTCGGCTTCGTGTTTCAAGACGGACAGCTACTGCCAGAACTTCCTGCCCGCGAAAACGTGGCCCTCCCCCTAATGATCAACGGTGTAGGACGCAAAGATGCTCTGACTGCGGCCGACACCTGGCTGGAGCGATTGGGACTAGCCGGGATGGGATCCAGACGTCCGGGTGAGATGTCCGGCGGCCAAGCTCAGAGGGTCGCAATTGCGCGAGCTCTAGTGCACAACCCAGCCGTGGTGTTCGCGGACGAACCGACCGGCGCTCTTGACCAGGCAACCGGTCACGAGGTAATGCAAATCCTCACTACCGCCACCAAAATGGCAGGGGCCAGCCTGATCCTGGTGACTCACGATCCGAAGGTTGCCGCCTGGTGCGAACGGCTTGTTGAGATCCGTGATGCGCGAATCCATGACGACCGCACGCTCGGGGGCGAAGCGCGATGAGGAACGCGATCAAACTGGCTCCCCGTCTCGCCGTCGAACGTCTCCGAAGCCACCAGGGCAGTGCAATCCTAGATGTCTTTGCCGTCATTGCCTTCACGGTCGCAACCCTGCTCGCCCTCACAGTCTCAGGGGGCACATGGGTATTTGTGAACTGGCACATCCACGGCAATCCCGAAATGATGGCGAACTTCGGAGATGCGGCCACGATGGTCGATCAACAGTTCACCAGTTTTTATGTAGTTTTGGCAGTAATCGCCTGCGCGCTAGTTGTCGTTCCTATCCTCTCCCTGGGAGGTGCGGCAGCACGGCTGGGCGCACGGGGCCGCTCATCACGGCTAGCGTCTTTGCGACTAGTCGGAATGACGGGATCTGAAGTAGTCGCAATGTCAGTTGTGGAAACCACGTTTCAAGCCTTAGTCGGCATGGTATTTGGAACCCTTGCGTGGCTCGCATCCCTGCCGCTTTGGTCCCTGGTGAGCTTCCAGACTGTACATCTGAACCCGACCGACATGAGGGGACCGTGGTGGCTGTGGCTGGCCGTGTGGGGCATCATGCTGATACTCGCCGTGAGCTCGACGATTATTGGGCTGCGTCGCGTGCGAATCTCTCCCCTCGGCGTAGCCAACCGACAGACACCGCCAGCAATGAAATCCTGGAGATTCTGGGTCTTCGTGCTTGCAGTCGTTGTGGCAACGGTCTTGGTGACCAACGGCAACGCCATGGCCCAAGGAATAGTCATGGGCGTACTGGTGATTGGGGGACTGATCACGGTTCTGATGCTCGTAATAAATCTGATGGGTCCGTGGCTGATACAGATGATCGCCAGAATTCGCGCCAAGACCAACTCGGTTCCAACACTGCTCGCATCGCGTCGCGTCGCGGACGATCCAAAAGCGGCATGGCGGAACGTCTCTGCACTGTCTCTTATTGGATTCATCGCAGCTTTCACACTGATGATGCCGACGAACGACATGGCAGCAGAGGATGACGTGGTGTACCGAACGATGCTTGTTGACCTAAGAACCGGCGTGCTAATCACGGTCGGTATCGGACTCGTTGTAGCGGCAGTATCAACACTTATTTCACAGTCGTCCTCGGTGATCGATCGGGCGGACGAGGAACGATCCATGGATCGCATGGGTATTCCGCGCTCCGTCTTCTCAAAGATGCGCAGGCGTCAAGTGTTGCTCCCCCTTTTGGTCACATTGGCAATCTCCATTGGACTCGGCCTTCTGATGGCTTCGCCGTTCATGTCAATGGTTTCGCCATCTAGCCCGATGATGCTTGCGGGAGTAGCGATAGCGGGAATCGCACTGTCTTTACTGGCGGCGGAGGCATGCCGGCCGGTACTGAATACCGTGCTGGGTCAAACAAAGAGGCGCAACGACTAGGGGCTTAGAACCCGGGAATGAAATAAGAGTTATGAGCAACAGCAGCAGCGGGGCCAAAAACCTCGGAAAAACTATCGTCCTGGTCGCACTGGTCGCGATCGTTGCGGTAGGGGCCTACTTCGGTAAGACCTACTACGACGATCGCTACGTGGGTGAAACCTTCTACGCGCAGGTGCCACTTAACGAGCCAGTTACCGTGCATGATCTGTATGACGCAGAAGGAAACCCCGTAGACAAGGGCTACACCTACTCTCTAACGGGAGTGAGTGAAAAGGGAGAACAAAGACTACTCGAGTTCGATCTGCACTCCTCGAATCCTGCAGATCTTTATCAGCCGGGCACCTATTTGAGGGCCAAGGCTAGTAACCAACTCGTAGTGCACCAGGAAGCTATTGATGAATCCCAGGTGCCGGACACAGTTCTCAAAAACCTGGCTGGCTAACCTAGGCCACTTCTCACGGCCATATCATTGAGGCTGGGGTCTACGGCGCCGAAACGGAGGAAGTTCACCACGGCCGATTAGCTACTTCGCTCCCGCCATTCCCTAACCTTTTCGGATGCCTTCTTGGCGCCCTTCACCCCGAGGTCTCTGGCCTTGCCTGCCGACTCGAACTCAGTCGAAAGAATCGCGAGTCCCCCGAGAGTCACCAGCGTTCCGGGACCCGGCAACGGCATCATGATCACGCCCAGGGCAGTAGTAGCACCGCCCACTACTCCCACCGACGTGCGGTAGGCACGATCAACTTTGGGATTCTTTCTTATGGCCTCGCGCGCGGACCTGGCAACGCGTATCCCGAGACCCGGGGTCTTAGGAGCAGCAGGTCCCTCATTCAAACCCGCCGCTTCCGACGCGTCAGGATGCACGTAAGCGCTCTGCTTGGGCCTTTCGGTCTCGTCGCTCATGATACGAACCTACACCGTTACGAGGAAGCCATCGAAGAGCGCTTAACTGGAGGTGTCCGGGATTCATCCCGCTCCGTCCGGGCGTACGTGTTGGAGCACAATTTGGCATCGGTGCGGTCGCGGAGAAGACGGGGCTGGCTCTGCAGCACCGAGGTCCAAATACGGGCGACCGAATCCAGATGCAATCCACTGACACGCGGCCACTTCTCGCCTCAGTTCCCATCTACGCGAGCTCTCAACTCGAACCTGAAGGGTTTCCCTGAAGGGGGTCAACTTGTGCGACTTCAGTGACCGGGCGCGTTAATCTCTGCGATTAGCATTCGGAAGTCCCCGTTTTTCGGGGCCTCGATCTCCGAGTACTTGACCCAGTCCAGCGTGTACGAGCCAGCGATGTTGAGCGCTGCTTCGCGCCCTCCTGACTTGCACAGGCTTAGTGCCTCAGCGTGTTGAGTAGTTTTTGAACGTCATCGTTGAGTGCGGGGTGGGCGTCGATGTTGTGGCCGGCGATGGTGACGGTGACGGTTTTCAACGGTCGTAGCGTGGTGATGATCCGTTTCAGGCTCCAGCCTGAACGCGTCTGGAGATCGCGGGCGATTGCGAGTGCGGCGAAGACGATAGTCAGGTGCGCTTCGATGGCTTCGCGGGTGTGGTGGAAGATCGGCCTGGCGGCGAGATCGCTTTTGGGCATGCGGAAAGACTGCTCGACGTGCCAGAGGTCGTGGTAACTGGCCACGACCTCTCGCGCTGGCATGAGACTGGCGGGGATGTTGGTGACGTATCCCTTGAGACCAGCGAGATCCCGGGCCCGCTGAAGCGAGGACTCGTTAACGACATAGTGCCCGCCTTGCGTGGCCAGGAAGCGGGCTTTCTTCGCGGCGCGCTGGCCGGTGGCGATTTCACGTGCGCGAGTTTCTTGCTTATTCAGGTTCCGCTCGTCACGCCGGGCGCGGGACGCTGAGTAGTGCCAGATGGCCTGCCAATGCGCTGGGTGCTTCTCGCGGTCCCACACGGGCTCCGCGCGCGTGGCCAGGCGGCAGACGCCACCACTGGAGGGAAGACACCCCAGACACGGACTCCGCGCGCGTGGCCAGGCGGCCCTGTTGACCATGGCCACGTTTCGCAGTCACAGTGTCAATAATCTGACCGTCGGCGAACAAAGTCCCATTCCAATGGAAGTGCTTAGCCAGATCGTGAGGGGCTTTTGTCATGCGCGAGCCGACGATGAACCGCAGATGCTCGGCCTCTAACGCGGTGAGGTTCTCGTTCGACAGCATCCCGGCGTCAGCGACCACGACCATGTCCTCGATCCCATGCCGGGCCTGGAAGCCCTTAATCACCGGGATCAGCGTCTGGGTCTCGACCTTGTTGCCCTCGAAGCATTGGATCTCCAGCGGGAAACCAGTGCGATCTACCAGCAAACCAACCACGATCTGGGGGTCAATCCGGCGTTCTTTCGAATAGCCAGGCTTCCTGAACTCGTCCTCTTCCTCGGCCTGGAAAAACAAAGTTGTGACATCGTAAAGAAGCAGGCTCACGTCCCCGCCAGCACGGGCATAGACGTAATCGAAGCAGGCGTTCGCAATGATCGCCCGATAGTTATCGGCTAAGGAGCGTTGTAATACCTCGCCATAGGTGTTGCGATGTCTAGCGTCCAGCCCAAGCTCGTTAATGACCCAGATACTGTCCAGTCTCGAGGTCGGCTCCACTAACCGCACCAGGACCAGTTGGAAGAATGCTTCATCACCGATCGTCTCGAACCCCAGGCGCTGCCACACCACAGTGATCACATCAGTCAACAACACGCTGCGGGAGCCCCGCACCACTCCATCCGCGACGATCGACACCCCTGTGCCATCCAGGCCAAGATCAAGCACATCCTGGCCCTCGTGGAGCTTCGCATTGCCCACACGCAACAGTGCGGCAAGCTCCACTTCCGTATGCGCCGACCCCAGATACTCAAGGATCTTCCGTCGCCCGGCCCTCTTCTCAACGATCTGGACCGCCGTCGCACCCGAGGCGGCCTTCACCTTACGCAGAAACGGAGACACCACCCGATCCTACCGACCCCATTAGCGCCCCACCCATCAACAGCAACCCGCGGAATATCAACGAAAAACAAGCAAGAAACACGCCAATCAGCAATCACCTGTGCAAGTCAGGTACTACTGACACCATACTTCCGACAGTCTTCTATTAACCTTTTGCCAGTTGGTACCATTACGGTACCATGTCAACATGGCTATGCAACTACGGCTTTCGCCAGATGAAGACAGAATGCTAAACGAGTTAGCTGAGGAAGACGCGACCTCCAAGAATCAACTCATCGCGTCGTTGGTCAAGGAGGCGTGGGAACGTAGGCGTGCTCGAAACTACACGTTCGCGCTCCTCGACCAGATCAGCGAAGAACGAAGCGAGCTACTTGATCGCTTAGCGAAATGAGTATTTGGTGGCCTCAATTCGATGACGTCCAAGCATGGCTCGTCACTGGCGGATACGTGTCACGAGACTGGGGTCTTCTAGCCGCATGCATCGACAGGCCGTTGACAACCTTGGCGGGCGAAGAAATGTATCCAACCATCTGGACCAAGGTGGCGGCACTCCTAGATTCGGTGGAACGCAATCACCCGTTGATCGACGGCAACAAGCGCCTGGGATTCTTGCTGGCGAGCTTAGTGCTAAACAGCAACGGCATAGGCGACCGAATCGTCAGCGATAACCAGTGGTACGAACTGATCTTCGCCGTAGCCTCGGACCACCTAGAAGTGGACGAGATCGCGAATCGACTGCAGACGATGCTCAACCCAAGCTAGCAGTCGAGCCCCTTAGCCGTGAAGTAGACGGAGTGCAACTCTCCTAGAAGTCCCAATCCTCGTCTTCCGTTTCGACTATTTCGCCGATTACGTACGAAGATCCCGAGCCGGAGAAGAAGTCATGATTCTCATCTGCGTTCGGGGATAGCGCCGCAAGGATCGCCGGATTCACGTTGGTCTCATCCGCGGGGAAGAGCGCCTCGTACCCCAGGTTCATCAACGCCTTGTTCCCCTGGTACCGCAGGAACTTCTTCACGTCCTCGGTCAATCCGAGTTCGTCGTAAAGATCTGCCGTGTACTTTTCCTCGTTCTCATACAGCTCATAGAGCAACGAGAAAGTGAAGTCCTTAAGCTCCTCAAGACGCTCCTGCGAAGCACTTCGGTTACCCACCTGGTATTTGTAACCGATGTAATATCCGTGCACCGCCTCGTCCCTAATAATCAAGCGAATGATGTCCGCAGTGTTCGTCAGTTTGCCATGCGAAGCCCAGTACATGGGCGCGTAGAAACCGGAATAGAAGAG
This sequence comes from Actinomycetaceae bacterium MB13-C1-2, assembly GCA_035621235.1. Taxonomy (NCBI): domain Bacteria; kingdom Bacillati; phylum Actinomycetota; class Actinomycetes; order Actinomycetales; family Actinomycetaceae; species Actinomycetaceae bacterium MB13-C1-2. The sequence goes on along the minus strand of CP141731.1, from coordinate 956,354 downwards.
GAAGGACTCCAACATTGTGGACGCGATTTTCTTCTTCTGCGGATCATCGGCAACGTAGTACGAGTTGATGATCTCCGCCTTACGCTGGAGTTCCTCGTTGGTCTCTCCCCAGCGGAATGTCTCGTTGATCTCTGCCGTTGACAGTAGTGTCGAGAAGATCGACGAGTACGACTTCGCATGCACGGACTCCATGAAAGCAATGTTCGTGTAGACCGCCTCTTCGTGCGGTGTGATCGCATCGGGAATCAGGCTAACCGCACCGACGGTCCCCTGAAGGGTGTCAAGCAATGTCAGGCCGGTGAAAACCCGATTCGTCATCTGTTTCTCTGCGGCGTTCAAGGTCGCCCACGAAGGCAGGTCGTTCGAAACCGGTACCTTTTCCGGAAGCCAGAAGTTGCCTGTCAGACGATCCCAGACCTCAAGGTCCTTGTCATCCTCGATCTTGTTCCAGTTGATCGCTTCAAAGATCTCGGCCTTGTTCTCCGCCACTGCGTCTCCTTACAACTCAGGTCGCCATTTGCCTACCCGGATTCTAACCGGCTACCCGAAGATTGGGACTTCAGTCTACGTTTGACTGTGTAGGGTTTTGCTATGGATCCAAGACTGAGCGCCGCCATCACAGAATCCCACCTCCCCACTCCCCGCAACATCCCCGAAGACTTCTTACTAGGTGCCGCAGCAGCCGCCTACCAAATTGAGGGGGCGGCGAACGAGGACGGACGAGGACCCTCCATCTGGGACAAGTTCTCCCGCGTTGACGGAGCTGTTGTAAACGGTGAGACCGGCGACGTTGCCTGCGACCACTATCACCTCTACCGCGAAGATGTGGCGATGATGAGGGACCTGGGCCTGGACGCCTATCGCTTTTCGGTGTCGTGGGCCAGAGTGTGCCCAGACGGAAAAACCCTCAACCCCAAAGGGCTCGACTTCTACAAGCGCCTGGTCGATGAACTGCAAGGCGCAGGCATTTTGCCCTGGCTGACGCTGTATCACTGGGACCTTCCTCTCGCTCTCGAAGAAAAGGGCGGCTGGCCCGCGCGCGACACCGCCGAATACTTCCGTGACTACGCAATGTTGGTGCACGAGGGACTCGGTGACCGGGTCGGTGTCTGGACCACTTTGAACGAACCCTGGTGTGCCTCGTTTCTCAGCTACACCGGGGGTGAGCATGCGCCGGGCCACCACTCACTGGCCGAAGGGATGCTTGCCAGCCACCACCTACTTTTAGGCCACGGACTTGCGATCCAGGAACTGCGATCTGCGAACCCGGACCTCAACCTGGGTCTGACACTGAACTTCACAGTGGCACAGCCCCTCGACCCGTCTAGCCCCGAGGACCAGCGTGCGGCTCGTCTGGTTGACGGCCAGTTCAACCGCTGGTTCCTCGACCCGATCTTCAAAGGTTCGTATCCGCGGGACATAGTTGATGAGTTCACCGATGTCGACCCCGAGGCAGGAGCCGCCTTCGCTAGCGCCGTCAAGCCTGGCGACCTTGAGATAATCGGAGCCCCGATCAACACCCTGGGCATCAACTACTACCAGTCAGACCTGTTGTCCGCCTCCGCGACGCCCCCACTGGAAATAACGGAGCGTCTAGGTATCGCCGAGCTGGCCCCCGCTCCCAGTGGCGGCGCTCCAACAACCCGACAGAACACCAATCCGATGCCAGCCTCGCGTGGGTTCGTGGGACCAGACTCCCTCCTCCCTCGTACTTTCCAGAACTGGGATATTGACCCGCTAATGTTCAAGGACCTGCTACTTCGTCTGGACCGGGACTATACGCGCCAGGCCGGTGTGAAGATGTACGTCACCGAGAACGGAGCCGCCTACGACGACCGGGTCGAGCAGACAGAAAACGGTCCAGTAGTCCACGATCCCGATCGCACCGCGTACATTAAGTTGCACCTTGCCGCGGTCCTGGACGCAAAGGACGAGGGCGCCGACGTAGGCGGCTATCTCTACTGGTCACTAATGGATAACTACGAATGGGCATGGGGGTACAACCGCCGATTTGGGATCGTCTATGTTGACTACCAGACTCAGGAACGAATCATCAAAGACTCGGGGAAGGCATACTCGCAGATAATCTCGGAGCGGACAATCGATGTCGGCCCCGACGCCGGTCTGTTGGTCCGTCGCGGTTCCCTTGTCGAAGGGCGGACCGAGTCCCTGTGGAACGGCGTCACTGACTAGTTGGGGTCCCGGACTGCTCTCGGGATGGTTTTGCCTACTGTTGTTGACGGTACTAGTTAATGGCTAGGCCCCAGCGATGTCTTGATCTGTGGTGGTTGTAGAAGCATCTGTATTGGTGGATCACTTCTTCGATTTGTGGAGGCCGCCCGGCTGGGCTAGTCCGTCTCTGAGATCTCACCAGTCGTGGGGCTGGGGCGGAGCAGTCTGCCAGAATCGTTCAGATAGGCGTAGTACAGGCCGATCATCAGGCCACCGCCAACAAAGTTCCCGACTAGCACGACACCAACGTTGGCCAGAGCTAACCAAACATCGATGCCCGCACTCAGTCCTTGAATCAGGAACAAGACTGTGTTCGCGACCGAATGCTCGAAACCGAGGAAGGCAAAAACCATTACCGCCACGACCATCGAAACAACCTTGACTCCGTCCGACTTCACGCGGCCGTTATAGATCAGCAGCATCGCCAGGTTGATCATGAAGTTGCAGAGAATCGCCCGCACAAACAGGTCGCCGATGCCCGCAGCGCCACCGGTAATGTAACCGAGTTTGGTATCTACTGCGCCCGCAACAAACTCTCCTGTCGATCCGTCCAGAAGAGTGGAGAAGTACACGAGGATCGCCACCAGCAGGCCACCCGCGGCGTTCCCCAGAAAACAAAGAAGTAGAATCCAGGTCGCTCTGCCGGCTTTCATGCGGCGGAAATAGACGGCAATCGTAGTGACCATCATGTTCGAGGTCAGTAGCTCAGAACCGGTGTAATAGATGAACGACAGCGCGAACCCAAAGGTTATAGCGCCGAGCAGACGGCCAACTCCGACCATGTTTGAGCCGACTTGAGCAAAGGCCGCAATCACGGCGAAGTTCGCCAAATAGAAGAGTCCGGCGAGCATTCCTGCCATTCCAGCCCGCATCAAGAAGACTCGGGTAACCCGCTTGGTCATGGTCTCTTTCGAGTCGGCTGCGTCCAGAACCCGGGACACAAACTCAGCACCGGGGAAGACTTTTTGCTCGACGGTACTCATGGGTGCGCCTGCTTTCTAGCGTGCCGGTTAGGGTGATGTGCGATTAAGACTGCAATAGTTTCCAGTCCAAACCTCCGTAGAGAACCCAGTTTAGAAGAGAGTGTCAGCCTCGAACGCGTCGAGAGGAGCATCCGGGGCCGAGAGTGCCGGGGCCGCGTTCAAGGGAGTCTGCACATCATTTGCGGGTTGTTGGCTCTGTGTTTGCTGCCTCCGGCCTGGCCGTTGACCCTGTATCTGCTGCGAGTTCTGTGCCTTTTGGGTCGGGACGGATTGTGACCGCCTCGGGGACTGTGGGAACCCGGGTCCCTCATCGAATGATCGACTCCGCTGATAAGCTTCTGCCGCAGAGCGTGCTTTGTCATCCGCCATCTCGTTTAGATCATGTCCGGCATGACCCTTAACCCACTGGAAATTGACCTTACGTCCCTGCATCGCCCGGTCGAGTTGCTGGATTAATTCAAGGTTCTTAACGGGCTTCCCATCGGCTTTCTTCCATCCCTTTCGCTTCCAGTTCGGCATCCACCTAGTAACCGAGTTGATCACGTACTGGGAGTCGGCAAGAACAAGTAACTCCTCGTCCGCCAGTCCGGCTACTGCGGTGTCCTCAAGCAGACGCAACAGCGCGGTCAACTCTCCGATGTTATTGGTGCCGCTGCTCCACCCACCGCAGGCCCAAGTGTTCCCATCGACAACCCAAGCCCACCCTGCCGGGCCCGGGTTACCTAAAGAAGATCCATCGACTGCAGCGGTAATAGTCATGAGTCGATGGTACGCAAGGGCCATCTGTTGCGGGTATTCGACGTGCGCAAGTTCTCGATGCCGCTAGTGTCTCGCGCTGCATAGTCGGCGCCTATCTCGCGCACCGAGTCACCTCCTCGCGGCGGCGCACTTGCTAGACCTGCAACCCCGCAAAACCCTCGTTCGTTTGCCTTGCGATGCGCAGACTCTGCACGCAATCTAAGCAACGACTTTGCGGCGCGAGACACTAGGCTGGACCACATGCGCGACTACGGAAACAATCCTCGTAAACAAGGCGGTCGCGGCGACCGGCGCCGCTTTGATGACACCCCCAAGAAGGGCACCGACCGTGACCTACTGAAACTGCTTCACAGCATCGATGGGTCCTCGTACGGCGCCTACAAGCAGGCAGTCGGCGAATGGGATTACGGTTCATTCGTTCTATACATTGATCGCATCCAAGCCGATCCATACGCCCCTCCCTCGTCACTCCGAGTCGTCACTTGGCCCGACAAAATGGGACTTCCCGAACAAACCTTTACAACCGGCGAGCAGCAAACCGCAACTGCCGACTTCCTCGTCCGGTCCTTAAGTAAGGCGCTAAGAGCCGACAAACGTTTTTCTTCCGTTTCAATCGTTTCGGTCGGGCAGGAAATCCTGGAACGCTCTGCGGCATCGGTTGGTCCGAAACAAGTGGAGTTACGAATCCAAGTCTCAATGCCGGCCCGTGGGCGCACTGTGCTCGGTCACCAGGCCGCAACGATTTTCGATGTCGAGCTGCCGGACGCTCTTGGCGAGACCTTCGACTTCCTCTCCACTCACGCCGACGGGTATCGCGAACGTCTCCTCGAGCACGTTCACACGTACGAGGATTACTGCGCCCTACAACGTGCTCTCACTGACAACAACTGGACCTCGTTTATTGCTAACGAGGCGATCCTCGCTCGCAAATCCGGTATCTCCCAGTTGCCGATGGAAGACTCAGTTCCATTTAGGTCCCCTGAGTCGTTGCTTCGAACAGTCGAGCTTCCTCATGCGGGAACAGTGCGAGGAATGGCGATTGAGCCGGGGATCACCCTGATTGTCGGCGGCGGCTATCACGGAAAGTCCACGGTCCTCTCCGCCATCCAACGGGGCGTTTACGCTCATGTTCCGGGCGACGGACGTGAGTTGGTCGCGACCCTTCCAGCCGCGATGAAAATCCGCGCAGCTGACGGTCGACCCGTCACCAAAGTTGATGTCTCGCCCTTCATCAACCATCTACCAACCGGATCGAATACCTCGCGCTTCTCGACCCAGAATGCTTCAGGGTCCACGTCGCAGGCGGCCAGCATCATTGAGGCACTTGGGGCGCGGTCACCCCTACTGCTGATTGACGAGGACACGTCGGCAACTAACCTAATGATCCGAGATGAACGGATGCGCGAGTTGGTGGTCTCCTCTCAAGAGCCGATCACCCCACTGATTGACCGGATTCGGGGACTGTACGAGTCCGACAGTGTCTCGCTCATCCTCGTCATGGGTGGTTCTGGCGCGTACTTGGATGTCGCAGACCGTGTCCTTCAGATGGACTCCTATCGGTGTGAAGACGTGACCGAACGGGCGCACAAGATCGCGGAAGAGAACCCTCGTGAGCGCACTGACATCGCCGGATTTCCCGATTTGCTACCGCGTTGCCCGACGAGGATCAAGACCGGGGGAGATCGTCAGAAAACAAAGGTCTCTGGGACCCATTCGATCGGAATAGACAAACAGAACATCGATGTCAGCGACGTCGAACAGGTCGTGGAACAGGGTCAAACCGAAGCGATTGCTTGGGCCGTTAGGGGAATCCTGCAGGCGCTCTCGGATGGAGAGAAGACTGTCGCGGACTTAACGGAAGAGGTCGAGGCCATCCTCGAAAAAGACGGCCTCGACGCACTGGTCAGGTTCGGAGCAAGAAAGTACCCGGCGTTCCTAGCAAGGCCGCGAGCGGTAGATATTGCTGCGGCGCTGAACCGTTATAGGGCTCTGGAGATCGCCTAGACCCCGACGACACAAATCCGTCCTCACACGAATCTCCAATCACATAGGGGGCGATTTCGCCGACTTTGTCGGCGTGTCCGGCCCCTATGTGATTGGAGATTCCGAAGGAGGTGTGAGGACCCTAGTCCTCGACGGTCGCACTCTTGTTTACTGCACCGTCCTTAGGCTTGACGTTGTCCCCACCCTTGATGAACTCTTCAACCTGGTGGCGTGCCACGCGGTCTTCCATCTGAATCGGCGGAGACTTCATGAAATAGGCCGCGGGACCCCAGATCGGCCCACCAATTCCTCGATCGAGGGCGATCTTGGCTGCACGAATCGCATCAATAACAATGCCCGCCGAGTTCGGGGAGTCCCAGACCTCAAGCTTGTACTCCATCTGAATCGGGACATCACCGAACGTGGTGCCCTCGATACGGACAAAAGCAAACTTGCGGTCATCAAGCCAGGGCACATAATCCGAAGGCCCGACGTGAACGTTTCGATCTTCGAACTGCGACTTCATGTTCGAGGTGACCGCCTGCGTCTTGGAAATCTTCTTCGACTCAAGGCGCGAACGCTGCAGCATATTCATGAAGTCCATGTTGCCGCCGACGTTCAGCTGATAGGTGCGGTCGATCCTGACTCCGCGCTCTTCCATTAGACGAACGATGTCTCGGTGACTAATAGTCGCGCCGAACTGGCTCTTGATGTCGTCACCAACAATTGGGACACCAGCAGCCTCAAACTTCGCTGCCCATTCAGGATCAGAGGCAATGAAAACGGGGAGGCAGTTCACGAACGCGCAACCCGCATCGATGGCGCACTGGGCGTAGAAACGATCCGCTTCCTCTGAGCCGACAGGCAGGTAAGACACCAGGACATCGACCTTTGCGTCCTTCAGAACCTTGACGACATCCACTGCGTCAAGCGGTGATTCCTCAACTGTCTCCTGGTAGTACTCGCCCAGTCCATCGAGGGTGTTTCCGTGCTGAACGATCACTCCAGTCTCGGGTACATCAGCAAACACAACGGTGCAATTGGGCTCGGCAAGGATAGCTTCGGACAGGTCCTTACCAACCTTGTTCTCGATGACGTCGAACGCTGCGACAACTTTAACGTCGCTCACGTGGTAGTCGCCGAACTGAACGTGCATCAGACCTGGAATCGTGTCGGTTGCCTTCGTATCTTTGTAGTACTCAAGCCCCTGAATAAGAGAGGAAGCACAGTTTCCTACGCCGACAATCGCAGTGCGAATTTCGCTCATTGTTTCTTTCTAGCCTTCTTAGTTGGTGCTGCTCGGGTTTTGTAAACCGGGGTCGTTCTGGATCAAACGGTCGATCCAGGAAAGTTCACGAAGCGTCTGCTCAGAATCCAGCTCGCCCTTCGAGCGGACCCAGTAGTCCGAGGACTTCTTTGCATTCTCACTAGCCTCATGCCGTTCCAAGACCAGGGCCCTGCGCTGCATCAGCAGAGTCAGTCTGGTTGCTGGAGTCGCGCGGGACATGAGCCCCATCGTCAAACCCAACGATTCATCGTCCATCTCAGCGGTTGTAAGCGCCGATTCAAGATACTCCCGACCAGCATCAGTCGTTTGATAAACAACTTGATTCTTTTTTGGTGCGGATGAGTCAGTTCGTACAGGCTTTCCAGACCACTTCGATAGGCGAACCTCCGGAACCGCATTTTCAACGACCCGGATGAGTCCTCGATCGTCGAGTCGGTGCAGTGCCGGGTAGAGGGATCCAAATGAGAGGCGGCGAACAGGTCCGAGCGAACGGGAGAGGCGCTTCCGTAGCTCGTAACCATGAAGCGGCTCTTCGAGTTCACCAAGAATGGCAAGCTCAAGCATGCTCGACCGCGTCCCCACTGGGGCCTCCTGTATTGTTCGATTTCTCGGAACGATGTCCAGGTTAGCATTTTGTATCGATTCGATATGTCGAATCGATACATTCTTGAGTATGCACCCCGTCACAGCACCGGACGCCTCAGTCAGTTCTCGCAGGTTGCCAATCAGATAGGGGAGCGACACGCGGCAAAAGGCGCAACGAAAAGTCCCCTATCTGATTGGCAAACGTGTTGGGACGAGGATCGTTACCCGAGCAACGTCCGCCTGCGGGATATTCTCTTGAGCTCCCTCGCATAGTCGCCTCCCGGTTGGGTAGGGATACCATCGCGAGTCCACTCGAAAATCACTGACGGATCAAACCGCTTTGAGCACCTCCCGCACGATACAACCCGTTTGGGCATTCGATGAAGGTTTCTTCTCTGACCGCAACGAGGGCATGTGCCAATCCACTTCGCCGGTGCGGGCGGAAGCCAGTTAGGCAGTAGAGCCTTTGGGCTCGCCCCGATCTCTGTGGCGATTTTCTTCCACTCGGGTCCGTGCCCTGCTTTGGGTCCAGCGAGGGCATGGGCCGCCTCGTGCAACACCACGTCTCTTTGAACATCCCGGGGATATAGGGCCATCAGGGTCTTGGAAAAGCTAAGGGTCTTCTTCGCGTAGTTGCACGCACCTGCACGACGCTTGGCGTGGTCCCACACTATCGCCCAGCCCTGGAGGTCATGCATGATAAGCACATCGAGAGCAAAAGAGTTGACGTAGCCAACCGCCTCTTCCGTGCTCGAACCTCCCACCGAGCCCCCTGATTGTCCCACTTACTCCCCTGTTGTAGTTCTTTATTGGATCGACTAGAAGGGGATGAAACCCTGCGATGCAGCTTTGCCGCGGTCAATGTCGCGCTGGCAACCGGGGCCGTTATTCCATTGCCTCTAGCCTTCTTCTTATTCGGGTTGCTGAGACCCTTTGAGATGTTCCCAATGATTGAGCGAAGAGAGACACCCTCAATTCCTCAATTAGCATCCGCACTTCTTCGAGTTCACGTTCGGCTCTTCGGGAGTAGGGCCGGGCTTCGGTGTGAGCCCGTGCCGCCTCGTATTCCCTGATGACATTGTTCAGTTCAGACATCCGCTCTGCGTCCACCTTCACTGCTTGGGGTGCTCGAGTGGCTGCCTCAATACGTCTGGCATCCGCCTGTAGGTAGCGCGGAAGGTGCTGGCGGACCTCCCAAGGCAAGTAGGTCAGATATCCATTCGCAAACAGTGCCCTCGAGTGACGCTTCGTGTCGCGCAATACCATCTTGAGGGACTCACTCTGGTGATTCTGCAACGCATCCTGAACCTGGGCAAACGCTTCCGCTGACCTAACAACTCCACCCAGAACCTCGTAAACTCGGTCCTCAAGCCGGTCACGAATCTTTGATCGAAGCTCCTGGTAGGAATCCTCGCTCCGGCCTTCTAGACTCGCCGTGTCGGAGGCCTCGAGCATCCGAGCACGGCCATTATCACGTTCCTCACCACCAATAGCCCCCACGCTCAGGACCCCACGGCCATCAGCTCCCGGACTCTGGATACTCAATGCCCCGCCCTCCGGCAAGAGTTCTCTCACCAGATCAGCCATCGCCGCTCGTTGCGCGTCTTCGACCAGGGCTGCCGTGTTCGGATAGGGAGAAGCCGCGAGTAAAAGGGCCTCCCGACCCGTCCATCGCGTCGTGACCCTAGTTTGATCCAGGCGCAGATCCTCAAGTAGGCGCCTAACAAGATCCTGTTCGGCACGAGCCTCTAGTTGGTCCTTAGGAACCTTTGTTGTCTGAACGAGGAGATCTTTCGCTCTCCTCTTTTTGGCCTTGGCTTGTCCCCTTGCTGCTGTCGCTAACGCTCCCTTCACGGCAGCGTCGACTATCTGGTCCACCTGCCTCTTGAAACGCTTCTGTAAATCCGCGAGTGAGTCTGAAGCGCCAATGATCGCTCCCATATCGTCAACCACACGGAAACCTACTCGCAGGTGAGACGGGAGTGAGTTTTGCGCTTGACGCAGGTCATCCTGGCTGAGCTCAATGCCGCGCGAGTTCCGCACCGCCCGAGCAAATGCAATCATGAACGGTTCCGATGCCCCGCTCTGCCCCGCGGACCCGGGCGCGTGGGCCGCCTCTCCCAATCCGTTCTCCTCAACCGCTGCCGAGCTTGATGGGACCTCAGCTAGTTCTAGTCTTGACGAAATTGGTTCCACGGACTCAGACTGTGCCGCAGGCGCGAAGGCCTGAAAATCCCTCCCGGCCACCAGTCGCCGGTCTAGTGCAGATGAAGTCTCCCCTGAACCATCACCAAAGTCCACAGAAAAACTCGACTGTCCCGCACCATCCCTAACACTCGCCGATTGTCGGGAAGTCTCCGAGTCACTTCGCGTCGCCCGGATAGCGTTCTTCGTCTGGCGAACTGTTCCAGAGGAACCCCAGTTTCTCAGGCGATCAAGCGATGCCTCCAACGAATAGGGGTCCGCCTCAGGTTCCGCACCCGCATCCTGCACGTTTGCGGCAGTCGAGGTGCGTCCTTCACGCTCGTCAACCATTCGCTGCCAGATCGCCTCGCCGTGCTGCTGAGCTGGGGCGAGCAGGCGTCGCTTTGCCTTAGGTAGTCCCCGAACCATCGCGATACACAGATCACGCTGCAGACCTGGAACCAGCCAATCGAACCCCTCGTCCCGTACACCCTGCAACACTCTGAGGGGAATCGTCACCGTGACGCCATCCTGCTTGTCTCCGGGGTCGAACGAGTACGAGACTGGAAACTCCAACTCCCCCTGTTTCCAAGTGTCGGGGAATCCATCGGGGTCAAGTACTGCCCCTGCCGGTAGCAGTTCACCGAGGGAGTAGTCCAGAAGATCGGGTTCGCTACGACGCTTGTCCTTCCACCACCGATTGAAGGAGGCGGCCGACGTTATTTTTGCGGGAATCCGCGCGTCGAAGAACCGGTAACGCACTGCCTCGTCTGGCACCAAGGACGGATCGCGGAGACGATTGGAGAGCTCTGTCGCCTCATCCATCACCTGCTGGTTGTGTCTCACGAACGCGTGATGACCCTCGCGCCAATCCCCGTCAACCAACGCGTTTGAAATGAACATATCGTGGGCGAGGGACCGCGCGGTCACCCAGGTATCCTCACCCAAGTAGGTGCGTCCGATAGGAGTGTCGCCAAGCTGGGTCAGTGGTACCTGTCGGTCGGCGGCGAGCGTCAGTCCGTAAAGGGTAACCCTCTCCTTGACCGTGGCACTCCCCTTAGCGCGAGACCAGATCGGCTCAGAATAACTACGTTTCATGAGCGGACCCGCGTACTCCTCGATCCACTCCGGCTTGATCGCGGCAACGGTCCGGGCGAACAGCCGCGAGGTCTCAACCAGCTCCGCAGCCATTACCCACCCTGGAGTGCGACGGCGCAGGGCCGAACCCGGCCAGATAGTGAATCGACTACCGCGGGCGCCCTGGTAATTGTGCTTTACCTCGTCCCAGTTCCCGATGTTGGAGAGCAGACCGGAGAGGACGGCACGATGAACCTCATCCGCACTAACGGAACCCGGACCCTCCCCGAACTCGATGACCGCGGCAACGGCAGGATGCTCGGCGTCGCGAAAAGCCGCCACCTCGCGGGGCGACGGAATCCCAATGGGAGCAACGTTAATGCCTAACTGCTGGCACATGCGCCTGATCTGCCCGACAATATCGCGCCATTCGCGATAGCGCAGGTAGTGAAAATACTCGGCTTTGCAGAGCCTACGGAACGCACTGCCTGACAGGTCACGAGACATGACGCTGAGGTATCGCCACATGTTGAGGTACGTAATGAAGTCCGAGGAGCGGTCAGCGAAGCGCGCGTGTGCCTGATCCGCCTGCTGCACACGATCAAGAGGACGCTCACGCACATCCTGAATCGACAAAGCCGCAACAATAACCAAAACCTCGGAGGCACAACCAAGCTTGTCAGCCTCGATTAACATTCTGCCGAGGCGAGGGTCAATCGGGAGCCGAGCGAGACGCCTCCCCAGCGCCGTAACATGCTCATCCTCATCAAGGGCACCGATCTCCATCAGGAGTTGAACGCCGTCGCGCACCGCCCTCGAATTGGGGCGGTCGAGGAATGGGAACTCCGCGACTGCGCCGAGACCCAGAACGCTCATCTGTAGGATCACGGAGGCGAGGGAGGTTCGGAGTATTTCCGGTTCGGTGAACTCGCTTTGATGGAGGTGGTCGCGCTCCGAGTAGAGACGGATCGCAACGCCCGGTGCGACACGGCCAGCACGGCCAGCACGCTGAGCTGCCGACGCCTGCGAGATTCGCTCGATCGGCAAACGTTGCACTTTGGTCTTATTCGAAAAACGACTGATTCTCGCAAGGCCGGAGTCGATCACATAGCGCACCCCCGGAACCGTCAGTGAAGTCTCCGCGATGTTGGTCGATAGGACCACACGCCTTAGTGAGTGCGGGGCATAGATCCGGTGTTGCTCTGCAGCGCTCAGGCGTGCATAAAGCGGTACTACCTCAATGCCGTCCGGGCGGTGAGGTCTCTTTTCGTCCTTCACATAGCGAGGTCCGAGTGCGTCAACGAGTGCCTGCTCGGCCTCGCGAATGTCACGCTCCCCCGGAAGAAAGACGAGAATATCTCCCTCGGGCTCATCGAGCAGCTCGGCCACAGCCTCGGTTAGCGCGGTCTCCAGGTCAATGTCTTCCCCCAGTCCATACCCCAGCTCGGGCAGATCACCGCCGTCCTGTTCTGGCTGAAGCTGAGTGCCGACACCGCCCGCGCGGCTGACCTGGGAGAGTTTCTCCTCGTCCGAGGCAGATTCGGAATCCGAGTTTGATGCACCTGGCGGACCGTCCCTCACGTCGTCTGCGTTCGGCGCGGACTCTGTGCCGGTTCTCGCGGGAGCCAGGTCGGCACTTAGTGGCCTATATCTAACCTCCACCGGATAGGCGCGACCGGAGACTTCTATGACGGGAACCTCGTCCCCGGTGACGGAACTAAAGTGCTGGGCGAACCGAGCCGAGTCGATGGTTGCAGAGGTAATGATGACCTTGAGGTCCGGCCGCTTCGTGAGGAGTGTCGCTAGGTAGCCCAAGATGAAGTCGATGTTAAGAGAGCGCTCATGCGCCTCGTCCACGATGATCGTGTCGTACTGACGAAGTAGAGGATCAGTCCCAATCTCGGCCAGCAGGATGCCATCGGTCATCAGCTTGATCAGAGTGGTTGGCCCAACCTCATCAGTGAATCGCACCTGGTAGCCAATGATGTCACCGGGATCGCGACCGACAGTCGTCTCAAGTTCATCCGCGATTCGTTCAGCGACAGCTCGTGCCGCGATTCGCCGGGGTTGGGTGTGCCCGATCATTCCGGCGATTCCTCGTCCGATCTCGAGGCAGATTTTGGGAAGTTGCGTCGTCTTTCCCGAGCCCGTCTCACCGGAAACAATCACGACCTGGTGGTTCTTGATTGCCTCAGCGATCTCTCCGCGGTGCTCGCTGACTGGCAGGTCCGGGTACGACATGACCGGCAACGCCGCCGCTCGGGCTGCTAGCTGAGCGGGGGAAAAGGTAGCACGAGAACTACTCCGCTTTCCCCCATTCCTTCTTCTCCGACCCTTGAGAGGCCGCCCTTTCGAATGAGGGGCCCCTTCTCTAGACCCGTCCAGATTGGCCACTATGGGTCCGTCCGATCGGAAGTTGCTGCACAATCCACTTCTCCGCAAGATCGCAGAGTAAGTCCAGGTTCTCTTCCAGGCTAAACGCAGCGTCTTCTACCACTTCAAGCCTGGAGCCGTCGGGAAGCAAGTGGAAGGCTTCCGTCGCGGTCGCAACCAGACCCCGCTTCTCATCTGCCCTGTCGAACACTAGGCAAACCGGAGAGGTAAGGTCGTGTAACAACTCCTCGGGTTTATTCAATGACAGATCAATCAGCGTCTGAGAGTTGATTGTGAAGCAACGGCGGGGCGTGGGCGAATCGTCCGGGATTTCCATCAGTCCGGTTCGGTCCAGTTCATCAAGCTGCTCTGAAGAGAATATCGACTCCCACTCGTAGCTAACCGGGCCCAACACGCCACTGGTTACGAAGAGCGACTCCACTGCCGGTGGTCGACCGCGGAAAGCCGACAGCGATCCGGTGGAGTGCGCGTGTATTAGTTGGCGCGTGTAGCCCTGCTCGGCCAACCAGCCCGAGGCGGCTCGCAGGTCCTCAGTTCTGTGTTCGACAGTTATGCGGTCGTCATCCGAGCTTCCATGTCCCGAGTAGTCGAACCCGAGCGTTGCGTATCCGAGGCCCCGGTATCTTTTCGCCAACTTGGGAAAATGGGCGCTCGAACTGCGGTCCATTAGGAATGAGTGCGAGAACAGTACCGCCGCGTCGGTTGAGTCAACCGGGGCGGTGTAGGTTCCGGCCAGCTCCACACCGCGCGGGGTCAGGATGCGTACTTCGCTCACAACTCAAACGTACCGTCCGACGGCAAGTAAATCACTAGCCTTCGCCCGTGGCGGAGTCTCAGTTCCGCCGCCCGCATCCACACCCCGTCACGCGCACCCGAAATATGAGCGCTCCGGGCGATTATGAGCCAGAGTGACCCATGAACTGTCGGTTTTCCGCATAGCTTCGCACGAGGAACCTCCACGCAGGCAGATACCCAATAGAGAGACCCAAGCCGATCAGGTTACATCGCGCAGCCAATTGGGGCGGCGCAAACCATGAACTTTCCGAGAGGGCCACCGCCACACCACAGACCCTGTCACGAAACTCCCACCCACCGGTAGGATCGTCGAAGAAGGACTAAAGACCGACCGTTCCCGGACGCGAGCCGGGGTTAGAGAGCAACAGCATGAAGAAGATCGGAACCATACTGGCCCTGGGAGTTGCGTTCCTTCTGGGATCGAAGGCCGGACCCAAGCCTTATGCAGCAGTAAAGAGACTGGCGACCAGACTCCGCCATACGGCAGTGGTTTCTAGGCCAATCGAAGGGGCGGCGAACCACGCAGCAGACATCGTACGGGAACGCGGAATGGCTGTGACCGACAGGATGGCAGAGGCAACGTATCGCAGCATAGCTGGAAGTGAGCCTATCGAGGCAACCGTCGTTGACGTCTACGACGCCAAGGACTGACCAAAGGCAGTGCAAGACATCAACGTCGTGGCGGTTCATGATCTGTTCCGTACCATCGATTTGATTGGGGTGCTACTAAACGGAATCCTCGGTGGCAAGCTGGCTCGTCAAAAGCACTTTGATGCAGTTGGCTTCGTGATCCTCGCCGTGATGTCTGCTATGGCCGGGGGCATAATCCGCGACGTAATGCTACAGACGCCCCCCGTCGCCATTACGGACCCGCTCTACATTTCCACCGCCTTAGTTGGAGCCGCCATCGCGTTCTTTTGGAAGCTGAAGAACCGCTTTTGGGTCGTCGCGTTGATCGTTGCTGACGGAGTCGTTCTGGGGGCGTGGGCCGCGACCGGGGCCATGAAGACTATGTCATTCGGATACGGGGTGATGCCAGCACTCCTGCTGGGTATCACCACTGCCATCGGCGGGGGAATGATCCGCGACATAACTGCGGGAAATGTGCCCACAGTCTTTGGAGGCAACAACCTATATGCCACTCCCGCCCTGGTATCGGCGGGGATCATGGTAACGATGTACTCCCTCGGTCTTCCGATGTGGGGAATGGTTTTGGCAACCGTCATTGGATCTTCCTTTACCGTTCTGGCGCACTGGAGGAAGTGGCAGCTACCGGTTCACACTGACTGGAGTCTCTCCATCACTCCAGCACAGCTGCGTCGTCTGCTAAACACGCGCTCTGGTTTTCCGCATCGAGGCGGTAACCCGCCCGAAGACCTCGCGAACCTGAAGCGAGAGTTGGACGAAGTAGACGAGGAGAACTAGCCCCACATTGCGTTGTCGGCACCTCGTGTCATTCTTGATGTATGTGTGGACGATTCACCCTGTATGCGGACGACCAAGAACTAGTTCGCCTATTCGACATCGACGTGGTTGAGGGCGAGCATGGAGAGTCTTTCAATGAGGCACCCTCCCAACTGATCCGATCCGTACGAACCAAGTCTGATGAGCAGCGCGAACTGGATCTCATGAAGTGGGGCCTGGTCCCATTCTGGGCCAAAGACTCCTTCAAACCCCTGATCAACGCAAGAGCAGAAACGGTCACGGAGAAGTCAGCGTTCAAAACAGCGACGTCAAGACGGCGCTGCCTGATTCCAACCAACGGTTACTACGAGTGGAAAGTTGAAGCAGACGGAAAGAAGCAGCCGTACTTTCTATCGCTCGCAACCGATGACGGCACTTCGGCAGCTCCGGGGGCGGAGCCTATAGTCGCCATGGCCGGGATTTTCGACTGGCCGACTCGCGAGGAACGCGAGAAGGAACCCGAGTGGGAGCAGGGAGAGCTCGGTGTGGAGAAGAGGTTGCGGTCAATACCCGCTCCTACCAGCGCTGTTATTACGCGGGCTGCGACCGACACGCTAGGCCACATTCATGACCGAATGCCACTGTTTATTCCGACGAGTGCGTGGAGTGACTGGCTGAACCCAGAGTTGACAGACCTGGGCGATATTCGCGCGCTAATAGACCAGATTGGGACACCACCAATCGTGACGCGACGTGTGGGCAAAGCTGTGGGAAACGTGAGAAACAACCGACCTGACCTTATCCTTCCCGCAGTTGATCCCGAATAGCGCACAGGCCGGGCAAATGGGGGCTTTCCCCAACTTGACTCGGAGTCGTCTGCATCTGTCGGTCCCATAGGCCAAAGTTAGGGGCATGATCTTCGAAAACCACAGATACCCGCGCCGATCTGCCAGCGGCCTCCGCACCGGGCACCTGTGGCGCAATACCCTCGTTTTTGCTATCGCGATAGGAGTTGTTGCCTGGCTTCTGGTCCCGGGGATCGGCCCGAATATCCTCCAACTGCCGGAAGTGCAGGGCCCATGGTCTCGGGCCGGGGCCGGTAATAACCCCGATCTGTTGGCCGACCTGGATTCGCTCAGCATTCGAGGACGAACCGACGTTCCAGACTACCGCCGAACCGAGTTCGGAGACGGATGGGCGGACCTGGACGGGGACGGATGTTCGACACGAAACGAAGTCCTCGCCCGCGATCTTACTGAGATTACATACCGAGAAAGCAGTAATCCGTGCGTAGTGGACACCGGCGTGCTTGATGACCCGTACTCGTCAGGACTGATTGACTTCCAACGGGGTGAGCAGACGTCGCAGGAGGTGCAGATAGACCACGTGGTTCCTCTTGCTGACGCCTGGTATTCGGGAGCGTGGCGGTGGGATCCCCCCACTCGTTATCAGTTTGCGAACGATCCGCTGAATCTGCTCGCAGTCGATGGTGGGGCAAACTTTGAGAAAGGAGCAAAGACGGCAGACCAGTGGCTTCCCTCCAACAAAGACTTCCAGTGCGAGTACGTCGGGCGACAGGTGACCGTGAAGCACCGCTATGCGCTTTCTGTAACGCCAGCTGAGGCCAAAGCAATGAGGCGGGTTATTAGCAAGTGTCCAACTCTGAATGTGAGCACTTGGGACTGAAACGGCCAAATCCGACTATTCTTCAGAGGTGTGGAAGTTCTGCGCGACCATCGACTTGAGGCTAGTAGTCTCATAGGCGAGGAGTTCTAGAACCACAGACCCGTCTTCAAGAGTAGGAATAGCGCCCGAGTGGACAACGCTGGATCAGGGAAGCAGACCAGGACAGCTGCACAGATAGTTGGCCTGATCCTTCTCGGAATTGCCGCCGGTTTCCTTTCTGGAATGTTTGGTGTTGGCGGAGGAATCATCATTGTTCCCGGCCTAATGGCCATTGCGGGATTCTCACAGCGACTCGCTTCAGGAACTTCACTTGCAACAATCGTGCCGCTTGCTTCGGTTGGGGTTATTTCTTATGCATCCCACGGCTCGGTCTCCTGGATTGGAGCCTTACTCCTGGCTCTTGGAGCCATTGCCGGAGCTCAGCTAGGCACTTGGCTGCTGGTTCGAATCAGCCGGAAGCCCCTCCAGATATTCTTCGCCCTTTTCATGGTCGCAGCGATTGTCAGCCTGTTCATGGTTGTGCCGTCACGCGATGCTACCTTGACTATCGACTGGCCCGTCGGGATCGGTCTGGTTGCTCTTGGATTCGTGACGGGAACCCTCTCCGGTCTGCTGGGCGTTGGCGGAGGCATAGTGGTGGTACCCGCACTCATGCTCTTTTTTGGCGTCTCTGACTTGATCGCCAAGGGGACATCTCTACTGGTGATGATCCCGACGGCGCTAACCGGCACGGTATCCAACTTCAAACGGAAAAACGTTGACCTTGCTGCGGCAGCCATTGTCGGGCTTCCAGCCTGCGCAACAACCTATCTCGGGTCCCTCGCAGCATCCGCTGCACCTCCCGAAATTGCAAATATCTTCTTCGCGATCTTCTTGGCGTTCGTCGCTGCGCAGCTTTTGTGGAAGGCTCTCCGCGCTCCAAAGACCAACTAGCCTTTTGTAGGAATCCCTCAGTGAACAAGAAACAGGTGAGTAGCAAATGACCTCCGCGGCCGACCCCGGATTTCCCCCTGAATTTCCCTCCATTGTTGAGGAGCCTCCGGTCGAGGGACTCGTGTTGAACTCGACAATCGAGACGCAACTAGCGCACCGCACTATTCGCGCTTTCACGGATGAACCTGTTGCGGAGGACGTGATGGCGACCCTGCTGGATGTCGCAAGGCACACGGCCTCGTCCGGTTTCTACCAGGGACTCACAATTCTTCGCATTAAGGATCCCCAGATACGACAGCGGATTTACAGGTCTTCCGGACAGCCATACGTTGGCGCTCCTCAGGGCGAACTGCTTGTCTTCGTTGTTGATTTGAGCAAGACCGCCCGCGTGCGCGAAGCGGCTGGAGCGGATCTTGAGCCGCTGGGCCGCACTGGCGCGTTCTTGCAGGGTGCCGATGACGCGGTGTTGGCAGCCCAGAACGTAGTTGTCGCCGCCGAGAGTCTAGGTCTTGGCACCTGCCTTCTCGGTTCGATTCGTACGGACCCCGAAGATTTGATCGACGCAATGAAGCTTCCTAAATACACTTTCCCCCTGCTAGGGATATTAATCGGGCACCCGAACCAGAATCCGCAAATGAAGCCTCGCCTCCCTCGCGAAATCACCATCTCGGTTGACACGTATCCCGATTTTGAATCCGCCCAGTACAAGCAGGCCTGGGCCGACTACGACCAGGTGATTCAGGAGTACTACGACCTTCGTGAGGGCGGAAAGCGGCAGGATACCTACACCGACCAGCTGATCCGGAAGCCGGGCAATCCCGCATCCGAGAAAGCGGACATGCTCGGCGCCCTGCACGCGCAGGGCCTCTGCACTCACTAACTTCCTCCGGAACCCCGACAGCAACGACCAATATAGACAACCGACAAGACTGGACCACAGGCTACTCAGACATATGCGACTCTTCCTAGTTAGACACGGACAAACCACGGCCAACGTTGCGGGAGCGCTGGACACGGCACTTCCCGGAGCCGAACTAACCGATTTGGGCTGGCAACAAGCGGCAACACTGCCGGAGCGATTCGAGGATGTCGAGATCGCCCACATGGCCATTTCGGATCGAACCCGAACAGCTCAGACCGCCAGCTATCTTGCCAAAGCGATCAACCTTGATCCGGTAATCGACCCAGACCTGCGAGAAATCGGGGCAGGTTCCCTTGAGATGAACACGGATATCCCTTCCGTTCGCGCCTATCGGTCGCGCGTGCTGGAGTGGTCTCACGGCAATCTTGATGAGGTCATGCCCGGCGGCGAGAGTGGACATCAGGTAATCGACCGTTTTGATCGGGCGATCCAGCGAGCTCATGAACGCGCAGACACCCCTGGCGCCCTGGTCATCGTGGCTCACGGTGCCATCATCCGAACTTGGTCGCGCCTACGCGCAGGCGTCACCGATCTCGAAGAATATCCCTACGTCGACAACGCGGGAATCGTTGAGATGACGGATGACGAAGGAACCTGGCAGATCAAGAACTGGATGAAGCGCTAACCCCTGATCCCTCTTTCTCAGACCTGCAAATCGGGACCTTATAGACCTGCAAATCGGGACCTACCCTCAAGAAACCCTGGAGTTGCAATGTATAGGCCCCGATGCGCAGACGTACAAATTGATCAGGACTTTGAGTGGGCCGGGGTGTTCTGCTCGAAGGCCCAAGAGGATGCGGAGAGACAACCACCTAGCACAAATGCTTGACTTCGTTCTTGAGTGGAGTTCCCGCAATGTAAGCCCTGAAGTTGTAGTTGATCAGCTCGCCCGCTCTGTATGCGCGCCAGCCCGCGATATGTGGGGAGAGGAGGCAGTTCGGAGCATCCCAAAGAGGCGAATCCGCCGGCAGTGGTTCCACTGGCATCACGTCCAGGGCGGCACCTGCGATGCGGCGCTCCTTCAGAGCTCTTATCAGTGCATCTTCATCAATCGTCGAACCTCGTCCGACGTTACAAACAACCGAACGGTCCGGCAGAAGGTCGAGAACTTCGGCACTCAGCGCCCCGTCCGTATCGGGCTGCGAGGGTAGAACCATCACCAACGCATCAGTCTCCGGCAGGGCCTGGTGGATGTCGCGAACAGCTAGTACCTGGTATCCAGCGCGTTCCCCGGACTCGTGCGCCACTCCCCGAACCTGACACCCGAGAGCCTCAAGCACCGGAGCCATTGCCTGCCCAATCGACCCGAACCCCCAAATCAAGACACGAGCTCCAATCAGGGTGGTGAGTCGCTCAGGATCAAACACCGGCTTAGGCCCTCGTTTCTCTTGCGCCCAGCGATGCTCATCTTGCGCGTGGACCAGATCCGGGATCTGACGAACCAAAGCGAGCAGCAGTGCAACCGCGTGCTCTGTCACAGTTAGGTCGTGCAGCCCTCGACCTGACGTCAGGATCGTACCTTCCGGCAGGCCCGCTCGTGAGAAAGCGTCCGTCCCTGCCGACAGCGACTGCACCCACCCAAGATTCGGCATATCGCGCAAACAGACGAGGGACGGATAAGCTCCCCAACAGATCACCACCTCAGCATCCATGTGCTCGGCTGGGATCGGTAGCTCCTCATCGAACGGAACAACGATTACGCCTTCGGGAACCTCGAAGTTCAACTCCGTACTGTCTGTTACCAGAATCTTCATTGCGTTCTGCTCTCCCTAAAGCTGTGCTCCTGGCTCCACCTGAGGCTCGATCGACACCTGACCCACGGCTACCTCGATGTCGATCATGCTTGGAGAGGAGGCGTCCTCTTTCACTCTCAAGTCCGTCGATCCTAAGACCGACCCCTTCTTTACCCGATACGGCACTGGCGGAACGATCAGATCGGCTGAACCCGTAGCAACTTCCACTCTAAGAAATGAAGGAGCGCCGCCCTTCAGCCACCCCGACAAACTGCCGGCTGCAATCTTCAACTCCACTTTGGCGGTATTTTCCAGCAGAACTCGAGCTTTGCCAGCCGCCAGCCCGATCCGCGCTTCTTGCACCTGAGCCGCCAAATCAAACTCGGATGCTGCCAAATCGGCCTCCACGGCGAGAAAAGCTCCCGCACCATGGAACTTGCAGGCGGCAATATCCAACTCCAGAACCAATCGTCCGTCATTCAGCGCTTGAGGTAGCGTCAAAACAGCGTTCGTCTTTACTCCAGCAAGAAGTTTTGCTCCGGCTCCACTAAGCGGTCTGCGAGGGCCGCTGCTTATCTTCAGCAAGTTGGCCTCCCGTGAAAGGGTCCAGTAATCTGCTTCCTCCCCCTCGACACTCAACACCGCCGTGGACACATCGGCAAAACCGATTCGGAAGTCGGCGGCGGCTGCCTTGAGCTCGACTTCTTCGACTCCTGAAACGTCAACTTCCGCGCGCACCCTGTTCCCCGTCCCTCTAGCCTCAACCGGCGTTATCCAGCAGAAACCACCCTACCGGAGCACGCCCGCAATCCCCTCTCTAACACCGTTTATCAACGCGAGCATCTAGTAAGATTTTGTTATCTGGGTCACCACTTTTCAAAGACGGGGCATGATGGCTGACATAGACACTACTTCGGCGATCATCTCCCTGCTGGTCCTTGTCGTTGTCTTCCTCATCGGCACCGTCAGCAAGCTTCAGATGGGAATCGCCGCCGTTGTCGCCGCGACCATTGTCGGCCCCCTTCTGTTCGGAGAGTCGGTTTCAACGATCGAAAGCGGCTTCCCTCTCAGTCTCTTTTTCACCCTTATCGGCGTCACATACCTGTTCTCCATTGCCACAAATAACGGAACTGTCAACTGGATTGTTGCCCAGGGGTTGCGCCTGGTTGGAGGCCACGCACTCTGGTTCCCGTTCGTCATGTTCTTCGTGACCGCGCTACTAACAGCCATTGGCGCAGCAACCCCGGCGGCCGCGGCAATCCTGATGCCGATAGCCCTTAGCTTTGCCAGACGCAACGACCTGAACCCGCTTCCGATGGCGCAAGCAATCATTCAGGGGGCCACGGCGGGATCATTCTCTCCGATGGGTGTCTACGGAATAATCGTGGATTCCGTGGTGATGAGGTCGGGTGAAGACTTGGTCGCTCTCTACAAGCCGCTGATTACCTGGGGGCTTGTCTTCATCACCAGCTTCATAATCTTCCTGATCACCTGGCTGATATATAGACAGGCGCCGCCCGCAAACGAAGATGCCGATCCCCTCGAAATCGAAAACGACCGCTCCGTTCGAAGCGACCTAGAGAATCACGAAACTAGCGTCGAGCGCATTGTCACCATCGTGGGCATCGCACTGATGGCGGTCCTAGTCCTGGTCTTCGGCCTAGACGTTGGCCTCACCGCCCTGGCCGTCGGCGCGGTCCTTACCTTGCTCTTTCCAAAATCTGCCAAGGGAAGCGTCGGTCAGATCGCCTGGCCAACCATTCTTCTGGTTGGCGGCATCGTCACCTATGTCTCGATGCTCGAGCGACAGGGCATCATCGAGTGGATCGGCCACATCGCCGCGAACCTGGGCGACCCGAAACTAGCCACAATCATCATTTTGCTAGTTGGAGCAATCGTTTCAGCCTTTGCTTCCACAACCGGAATCCTGGGAGCTCTGATCCCATTGTCGGTTCCTTTCCTGGTCACAGTCGGCGGCATTCCGGCGGCGGTTAGTGCAACAATGCTGATCGCCGCCCTCTCCGTCTCTTCATCCGCCGTCGACGTCTCGCCCTTCTCCACAAACGGGGCGCTGGCGGTCGCCAACTCCTCGTATCAAAGCGAATATGTCTACCGGCGCCTGTTTGTCTGGTGCTGGATTCTGATCTTCTTGATTCCTCTTCTGACGTGGGCAATCCTGATCTTGCCGCCCTGGGAAGGATAGCTCTTGTTTTCCGTTGAGGTCCCGTCTGAGATCCCGTTGGAATCTCCAATCAGATTAGGGGGTGACACGCCATGGCAACGGCGCGAAACGGCCCCTATCTGATTGGAGATTCGGAAAAGTCCTCCTTGGAAAACGCTAAAGCGATATCGAAATGTTGCCATGGCTCGGCTGTGCTTACCCAGAGCTTTTGTTAGGATTGCTTACTAAGTAGCGATCAAGTCGCGAAAAGGAGAAGTCAAATGGGGACGTTATCCACCGAGTCATGGTCCAGGCCGAAGACAACCGCTGTCGTCTTAGCCGCAGGGACCGACCAAGAGTCCAGGGAGTTGCTCACCGCCGAGCTCTCAGACAGCACCGTCGTTCAACTTGCCCTCGATAATGTTCGCGAAGTAATCCCGCCCGATCGAATCATTGTCGTCGTCTCCAAGGGCGACACAAAGATCCGTGAACTTCTGGGACCAGAACTCACCTACGTAGAGCAGTCCGAGGCTCTAGGCACCGGCAACGCCGTCGCGCTCGCCCAAGATTCCATTCCTGCCGACACCGAGCAACTATTAGTTACGTATGGCGATACGCCCTTGCTTCGGGCGGACTCTCTGCGGGGACTCCTAAACCGTCATCATCTTCTTGCTGCAGACTTCAGTTTGCTTACCGCTCACGTCGACCAGCCACTACCCTACGGCCGGGTCCAGCGTGGCGACTCCGGGCGCGTAGCAGCGATCATTGAACCAGAAGACCTAGCCGACTCGGCGCAAAACCACGAGATCAACGTGGGGTCCTACGTTGCTGCCCCCGCTACTCTGCTTGAAAAAATCGATTCTCTCGCAAAGCAGGATGAGCACCGCCTCACCGAAGTCGCCCGTAGTTTCATCGACGAAGGCCAAAGAATCTCCACATACCGCATCTACGACACTGATGAGGTTCAGGGAATAAATACGGATGAGGAACTACAAAAGGCAGCCGACATCGTCCTCAAACGCCTATTCATGCCTAAGAAAGACACCGACACCACCATCAAATTCGGCACCGGCGGCTGGCGCGCAATCATTGGCGAGGGATATACCCTTGGCAACCTGCGCCGCCTCAGTCAAGCCATCGCGAACGAGGCCACCCGCCAGGGTATCGAAGACAAGGGAGTCGTCATCGGCGGTGACCGGCGTTTCCTCTCACGTGAGTCCGCCGAGGCCGCCGCCGAAGTCTTCGCCGGCAACAACATCCCCGTGACTCTATTGCCCGACGATGTTCCGACCCCACTTGTCACCTTCGCCGCCCCCTACCTTGGCGCGGCTTACGGCATCATCATCACCTCGTCCCACAACCCGCCCAACTGGAACGGCGTCAAGGTGTTCCGCGCGGACGGCTCGCTGCCCTTGGATGTTGAGACTGACCGCTACCAGGACGAGGCAAACGCACTCACAGTCGATGACGTCATTTCCCTTGACCTAGCCCTCGCCAAGAAGGCGGGCATTGTCGTCGAGAAGTCTCTGACCGACCCCTACATCGATGCCATTGAGGAGATCGTGGACGTCGAAGAAGTCCGGGGACGAGGCCTGCGTGTCATCGTCGATCCGATGTACGGCACCAGCCAACTTACCCTGGGGACGATCCTCTCGGATATGCGCGTCCAATCAGAGTTCATCCACTCTTCCCACAACCCGCTCTTCGGCGGAGTTGCCCCTGCCCCCGACTCCGAACGCCTCTCTGCCCTCATCGGCATGATCAAGGCGGGCGAGGGAAAATACGATCTAGGGATGGCAACGGACGGCGATTCCGACCGCATCGGGATCGTCGACGAGACCGGCGAGTACATCACCACGAACGACCTGCTACTCCTCCTCTACTGGTACCTGCATGAGGTACGAGGAGAAAAGGGTGGTGTCGTCCGCAACGTCGCCACTACACACCTCCTCGACCGCCTCGCCCACCACTTCGGCGAGGAAGTCCGCGAGTGCAAAGTCGGTTTCAAGCACGTAACCGCTGGAATGGAAGAGATCGACGCAGTCATGGGCGGTGAGTCGTCGGGGGGCCTGACTATCCGTGGCTGGATCCTCGGCAAGGACGGAATATTTGCCTGCGCACTGGTGGCTGAAATGCTGGCCCGCACCGGCAAGCGCATCTCTGAGCTGCGCGAAATGATCTACCAGATCACCGGACGACTCTATCAACTGGAAGCCGGTGTCCCTGCGACCCCGGAAATGCGTGTGGCCGTTCCCCGACGTCTCGAAGCTGAACCACTGACGCACATTGGACCCTACCCCGTGGTCGAGGTGCGGCGTGAAGACGGCGTGAAAATCATGCTGGAGAACGACAACTGGGCGCTGCTCCGCTTCTCTGGAACCGAGCCGGTGTTGCGTATGTTTGTCGAGGCAGACTCGCCGGAGAAAGCACAAGAACTACTGGATTGGCTCAAGGGTTTCGTAACCGCGTAGCCCGGCCCCGCAATAAGAAAGCTCTCGTTAATGAAGTACGGACACTTCGATACCGCCACTGACGAGTACGTCATCGACCGACCCGATGTTCCCGTCTCATGG
Source organism: Actinomycetaceae bacterium MB13-C1-2 (assembly GCA_035621235.1). Lineage (NCBI taxonomy): Bacteria > Bacillati > Actinomycetota > Actinomycetes > Actinomycetales > Actinomycetaceae > Actinomycetaceae bacterium MB13-C1-2. The sequence continues at coordinate 930,662 of CP141731.1, read as the reverse complement.
ACCAACTACCTGGGGACCAAGGACTACGGCGCAGTCGTTTCTCACAACGGCGGTGGATACAGCTACTACAAGTCGCCCGAATACGGACGTATCACCCGCTTCCGCCAGAACGGGGTCCCGCTAGACCGGCCCGGCAAGTACGTCTATGTTCGCGACGATGCCAACGGGGCATTCTGGTCAATCTCCTGGCAACCCGTCGGACTCCCATTTAGGGCGGAAGAGGACGACCTGGACGGTAAGGCGAGAACCGCCGAAGATTCTGCGCTTTACACCTCCGCCCACGGCCTCGGATATACACGGTACGAGGTCTCATACCGGGGCATCGACGCCTCGCAGACGGTGTTTATCCCCCTTGACGACGATCTGGAAATCTGGGACGTTACCCTGACGAACACAACGGATCAGCGGCGGGAACTGACCACTTCCTCGTACACAGAATTCTCCTTCCACACAATCACCATCGACAATCAGAATCTGCAGATGTCCCTCTACGCGTCCGGTTCGACGTACGAGGACGGGATTATCGAATACGACTTCTACTATGAACCGTGGACGTTCCACTATTTCACCTCCTCGGAGGAACCCTCCTCGTACGACACCCTGCGTGACAGGTTCATCGGGCCGTACCGCACAGAGTCGGATCCGTTGGGGGTCGCTCGTGGTGAGGGAAGCAACTCCCAGGGCACGACACAGAATCACTGTGCAGCCCTACTTCACAAGATCACTCTCGAGCCGGGCGAAACGAAGCGGCTGGTATACGTTCTCGGCCACGGCTCACGGGAGCTGGTCGGCCGAAAGATGCAGGCGAAATACTCGGACATGGCGAACGTCGACGCAGAGTTTGCTCGGCTTCAGGACTATTGGAAGAACAAGCAGTCGCAACTTCATATCGAGACGCCAAATGAGGGAATGAATACCCTTATCAACGCTTGGACGCTACTCCAGGCGGAGACATGCGTGGTGTGGTCCAGGTTTGCTTCGTTCGTCGAGGTCGGTGGGCGAAACGGACTGGGATACCGGGACACCGCGCAGGACGTAATGAGTGTGATTCACACGAATCCAACCAAGACGAAGCAGCGCATAATCGAACTGCTCCGGGCCCAGGTGTCGCAGGGCTACGGGTTGCACCTATTCGACCCGAAGGCATTTGATCCCGATGCGGAGAAACTACCGGATATCCCCTCGCCCACCATTGTGCCGACGCCCTCGACTGATGACCTGATTCATGGCCTCGAAGACACTTGCTCAGACGATCACCTTTGGTTGGTGCCATCGGTGCTCGAGTATGTGAAGGAAACGGGCGATGTCGATTTCTTGGATGAGGTGATTCCGTTCGCGGACGGGAACCCCGGGGCGGTGTATGAGCATTTGTTGGCGGCCTTGGACTTCTCTGCTGAGCAGGTCGGACAGAACGGCGTAGCGCTGGGGCTGCGTGCCGATTGGAATGACTGTCTAAATCTGGGCGGAGGAGAGACATCACTAGTTACCTTCCTGCATGCCTGGGCGATAAGCGAGTTCTTGCCGATGGCCTCGTCTTTGGGCCGGATCGACGATGTGGAGAAGTACCGGAAGGAACTGGAGCGGATCGAGAGGGTCAGCAACGAGCAACTGTGGGACGGCGAATGGTGGATTCGCGGCTATACCCGTGATGGCGTGAAGATCGGGTCGAATGCGAATGCTGAAGGCAAGATATTCCTCGAACATCAGGCTTGGCCGGTGATTGCGGGGATCGCATCGCAGGAGCGCGGGGAAAAATCGATGGACTCGGTCCGAGAATTGCTCGGCTCTCAGTACGGCAACCACTTGAACTGGCCCGCATTCCGAACAGTTGACGACACGGTTGGATTCGTGACGCGCGTGTATCCCGGCATCAAAGAGAACGGGGCGATTTTCAGTCACCCGAACGCTTGGCCGATCATTGCCGAGGCAAAGCTGGGGCGAGGAGACCGGGCGGTTGAGTTCTACGACTCCATCTCTCCGTTCAAACAGAACGACAACATCGAGGTACGAGGGGCCGAGCCTTACGCCTACGTCCAGTTCATTTACGGGCGTGATCACGAGGATTTCGGCAAGGCGCAGAACCCATGGCTCACTGGCACGGCGGGCTGGATGTACACGGCTGTCACCAAGTACATCCTGGGCGTGCGACCCACGATGGAGGGCCTGATTGTTGATCCCTCGATCCCTGACGACTGGGACGGTTTCAAAGTTTCACGAAAGTGGCGCGGGGCCACCTACGACATCGAGGTGACAAATCCGGCTGGAATCTCAAAGGGCGTCGCGAAACTGGTGGTCGACGGCAAGGAGATGGATCCCTCGTCCCCCGTCCCAATTGCTCCTTCGGGAACGACAGTGAAGGTGGAAGCAACCCTCGGATAACCCGCATCTGGTTTGCCAATCAGATCAGGACACGACACGCGGCAAATTTAGGCCAAAAGGTTCCCTATCTGATTGGCAAACCAGAGCGCCTGGAATCGGCGTCCCCCTCCCCCCGGTTAATGTTTCAGTGTTGAAGAGCGGTCGTGCCACGCCGATCCACTTCTCGACGTTAGACGCAATCTGCAAGGTCCTAGAGTGCCAGCCGGGAGACATCCTGGAATACGCCCCGGACAGCTAGCCCTCTGAGGCGCTTCCAAACCGCCGGGAACCCCGGATTATCCGCCAGGGTGGCCACCTGCACCCCACTCCTCTACGCGGTCACGTCGGAGGCATGGCCAACCCGGCAGATATTTAGACGAGCAACTAGTGCAGACGGTCAACCTGCCAGATATTGCGCGTCCCGGCAATCAAAACCAAGGCCTCAAAGAACCGTGGCCTTCTCTGCCACAAGTCCTTGCTTATGCGAGGGCTCCCATCGGGTCCCAGGCCGGGAGCACCAGGGGGTCCTCATCCAGAGCCTTCCGTAGTTCGGCAGGCAGGGCCGACTTTTTCACGACAACCTCGAACACGTACTCCGTGAACCAGTCATCATCCATGGTGAAGAAGCCCTTGCTTCCAACCTCGTCACCCCACGAGTTCTCAACGCGCCAGCGACGATAGCCGGACCCGGCGGGATCCTCATCCACACCCGTCAGAACCATCGCATGGGTCATCAGAGATGAACCCATTAGGACACGCTGCTCCTTGGTAGTGGTCAGGTCGATCCCGAGGGTCGCGTCATAGTCATAAACACCGTTCACCAGCAGACCGGCTTTGCGGTCCGATTGCTGTCCCACGTCACACCCGAACCAAACCGGCTCGCCCTTCCGCATCGAATCCGCAGCCAGATCCTTCATGACCTGGATGTCAGCGTTTAGGTAGAGAATTGGAGCGCCACCGACCACGTTACCTAGATGGGCCACGGTAAGCGGGGAGTTCTTCGGGTGGTTCGTACGAGGATCATCTACCAGACAGACGTACTCGTTCAGATCAAGCTCGGTGTACTTCTTCATAAACTCAAGGGGAGTCATGGTCCCGGCCTGGTGGAACTCGTCGTCCGCATCACGCCACTGCCAGTCGAAGGTGGTGGGAGGAACGCCGAGACTGATCGCTAAAACCCGGTAGACCTCCTGCATGACCTTCCCCGCTAGTTCCTGACGGGCCTCGTTCGAATCGAGACCTCGGAACTCAAGAGCGGTACGGCGTAGCAGAGTCCGAAGGCGCGTGTTCATGGAGTCGGTGTTGGAAGAAGAGAAGGACTCTGGCATGGCCTCCTGCGGCACGACACCGTGCTTGAGGTAAACCGCCGCGAGCATGTCCCACTGGCCCCCGTCGTTGAGCACATCTCCGAGAAGAAACTGGCTCAGCTGGGAGTCCAGGGGCTCACCGGCCTCCACCAGTTCTATCTGGTCTTGCAGGAAGTAGTTGGCGCGCTCAAACTTCTCCCAGAAGACCGCGTAGTTTTGCGAGAGCTCGAACTCTTTCAGGTTCATCTTCTTCATCGCCTGTACGCGAAGCAGGTTGAGAGAGGCAAACAGCCAACAACGACCTGACTTCTTCTGGTTCGTCACAGCCCATTTGTCGAGCTTGATCGACATGGACTGGGGTGTAATCGCTTTTTCGCGATCTAGCGATACGTCTTCCAACCCGACATTGGTTACCCCGTTCATGGTTGCCGCAACCTGCGGGTCATTGTCTACTGCGGAACGGATTTCAGTGATCTGAGCATCGCTCAACTCAAGCAAGGCTAACTCCTAGTTACTTTGGTGTGTACTCCCAAGATACGAATCGGTCTGCCTCCAAGATACGCCGTTCTTGACGGGCTTTCTTAAGCGCCCGCTATAGAAGTAGTTAGGCTGAGTCACATGTCATCCCTAGTCATCCGAACTCCCGAGCCTTCCGACGTTGCTGGGCTGGCGGATCTGCTGGTTCAGGCTTGGAACAAAGCGTATCGCGGCCTCATACCCGATACGGTTCTGGACGATCCGCATGCATGGTCTCGACGTCACCGGATGTGGTCGATCATGCTGGCGGAGGCCGATCCAGAGCGAAGAATTGCTCTCGCTGAACGCTCCGGGAAGATAGTCGGCGTCGGGGTATCTCAGCCATCCGAGGAGGATCCGAAGATACGGTCCCTGTCCATCCTCTATGTTCTCGCCAACGAATATGGCACTGGCACAGGGCAGGTGCTCTTCGACGCAGTAATCTACCCGGATGAACCAAGTGATCTCTGGGTAGCCGAACCAAACCCTCGCGCGCAGGCCTTCTACAGAAAGAACGGCTTCGTGGACGGAAAAACCAGGACCTCAGAACACTGGGGCATCAAAGAAAAGCAGATGATGCGTCTCGCTACCGCTAGTTCATGAGGAAGTTCTGAATCGAGTACTGGGCACCACGTATCGTAATTGGGTCAGCCCGCCCAACGAATTATTCGTATGCGTCCGACTCGATTAGCGGCGATGGTACAGGTTCTTTGACTGGAACACCGGTTCGCTTGTTACGTTCACACCCAGACTTCGGAAGATACCCTCGTCCACCGACCCTAGAATCACCGAGGTGTGAACGTCACATCCCCGCAGTTTGGGAAGTTGGTCAAGGGCGAGGCGAGCATGCTCATTTTCGGTCGCACCGACCGCGAGGGCGATCAGTACCTCATCCGTGTGCAGTCTAGGGTTTTGACTTCCAAGACTTTCGGTCTTTAGTCTCTGAATCGGCTCGATGTTTTCCCTAGCCAGTAAGTCGATTTTCTGATCGATACCTGCCAAAGCCTTCAGTGCATTTAGCAAGAGCGCTGATGACGACCCCAATAGTGCCGAGGTCTTTCCCAACATGATTCGCCCGTCGGGAAGCTGCATCGCAGCCGCTGGGGCCTTCGTCTTCTTCTGCAGTGTCAGGGCTGGCTCCACCACAGGTCGATCGGTTTTCTCGATCCCCAACTCGCTCATCACAATCGCGATCCGGTCGCTAACCACCGGCTCTAGCTCGTCTCGTTTCTCGGCGACCAGTGCCTTGTAATAGCGACGGATCACTTCCTGTTCGGAAGCCTGACGGCATGCTTCGTCATCTGAGATGCAGAACCCCGCCATGTTCACACCCATGTCGGTAGGCGACTTATATGGGGACTCTCCAATAATCTTCTCGAAGAGATTATTTAGTACAGGGAAAACCTCAACATCACGGTTGTAGTTGACCGACTGCTCCCCGTAGGCGGCAAGGTGGAACGGATCGATCATGTTGACATCGTTCAAGTCGGCGGTAGCAGCCTCGTACGCCAAGTTCACGGGATGATCGAGCGGCAGGTTCCAAATCGGGAAGGTTTCAAACTTGGCGTAGCCCGAGGGGACTCCTCGCTTGTAGTCGTGATACATCTGAGACAGGCAGGTCGCCATCTTGCCGCTGCCAGCAGCTGGGGCCGTGACAATGACCAGATCACGAGTCGTTTCAACGTACTCGTTCTTTCCGTATCCATCGTCACTAACAATCTTCTTCACGTCAGTTGGGTAGCCCTTGATCGGGTAGTGTCGCGAGACTGTCAGTCCTGATTTCTCCAGTTTTCTCTGGAACGCACGGGCCCCCTTGTTGCCGTCCGAAAGCTGCGATATCACTACGTTCTCAACCAGCAGTCCATACGAACGGAAAGCGTCTATAAGACGTAGAACTTCCTGTTCATACGTAATCCCTATGTCGGCGCGAGTCTTGTTGTTAGCGATGTCGTTCGCGTTGATAACCATTACGACTTCGATGTCGTCCTTGATCGCGGCAAGCATCTCGATTTTGTTGTCGGGTGAGAATCCCGGGAGCACCCGCGAAGCATGCAGATCATCAAAGAGTTTGCCGCCAAACTCAAGATAGAGCTTGCCGCCGAAGCTCCTGCGTCGCTCACTGATGTGCTCTGACTGAAGGGATACGTACTTATCTCGATCAAACCCGGTAACCGTCACAGTAGAAACTTACCGGAGTTGTGGTGGCACCCGCTTGAGAGCGCCACCACAGAGACCAGCCCTACCTGTCCCGCGCGCACCGCCCGAAGAGGAACGCCAGAGTTCCACCTGCCAGAAGAAGAGCTGCAACACCGTCGATCACCACGGCTGAAGACCCCGTCGCAGGGAGTTCTGGTTGAGGCTTCTCCGGTTCTCTCGTGGGAATCTCAGGGCGGTGCGGTCAGAGATGTCCCGTTCCGGGCCGTCGGCTCGTTGGGTGAGTTCGCGTCCGTGGCCGGACTGGCAAACCCATCCTCGCTCCGGTCAGATCGAATGGTGGAGACCATGAACGACTCTCAGGACGAGTCCGTCCGCGTTGCGCCTGAACTAACTTGCAGGTGCTTGCGAAATCTCAATCACCATGGGAAACGGCTATTCCGTTCTCAAGATGATCGCGGACTTTGTTACCGCAGACGTTGACGCGGGAGGTGTTGAACTGGCCTTCGCGAAGCTAGGGCCCATCGAACGGGACACTCGCCTTACTCCAGCAACGAGTCTTCGGGAAGGACCCCGCCAAGGCCGTCATCGACGGACGTCACCCTACGGCGTCGTTTCGCGTAAGGCTCAGACTCAAGTTCAGTTCCCGACGGGGCTGACGCCGGAGTAGCGGCCTCAAGATTGGTCCCCCGCGCCTTCGAAATCCAGTTCATAACGTGGTAAACCAGAATCGCGCAAAAGGAGCCAAGAGCGATACCTTCGAACACCAGCTCGGTCGAGCCGACCTTGACGACCCAGGTGTAGTTGGCGATGCCAACAATCAGAGCAACTGCGGCAGTGTTCAGATTCACCGGGTTCGAGAAGTCAACTTTGTTTTGAACCCAAATACGAACGCCGAGCAAACCGATCATCCCGTAAAGGACCGTGGCTGCCCCTCCCAGAACCCCAGGGGGAATAGTCGAAATGATCGCACCAAACTTCGGCATCATCGACAGCGCAATAGCTGTCACTGCCGCTATTAGGTATGCAGCGGACGAGTAGACGCGTGTCGCGGCCATTACCCCGATGTTCTCGGCGTAAGTCGTCGTTCCCGAACCGCCACCAGCACCAGCCAACATCGTTGAGACGCCGTCCGCAAACAGAGCACGGCCCGTCAGATGATCGAGATTCTCGCCAGTCATTGCAGACACGGACTTGACGTGTCCTACGTTCTCCGCGATCAGCACAAAGACAACCGGGACAAACAGTCCAAGAACACTCGGGGAGAACTGAGGGGTGTGGAATTCGGGAAGGCCGATCCACGCGGCCTCGCCGATCGCCTTGAAATCCACCTGGCCCGGCTGAAGAAGAGCAGCGACATAGCCAACCAAAACCCCTACCAGAATCGAGAGGCGCCCGATTATTCCTTTGAATAGGACGGTCGTCAGAATGATCGCGACGATTGTAATTACCGCAGTTAGAGGACCTTCCTTCACCCAGTTCCAGGCGGCCGGGGCGAGGTTGAAACCGATCAGCGCAACAATCGCACCAGTCACGATGGGAGGCATGACGATGTCAATCCACTTCGCGCCCGCGAAGTGGACAATGACACCAACCAGGGCCAAGGTCGCACCGGCCGCGATGATACCGCCCAAAGCGTAGCTTTGACCCAGCGTCTGAGAGACCGCCAGGATCGGCGCGATCATCGCAAATGACGATCCGAGGTACGAGGGAATTTTTCCAGCAGTGATTAGGAAAAAGAGAATAGTTCCGATGCCGGTAAAGAACAGTGTCGTATTGGGCGGAAAGCCTGTGATCAGGGGAACCAGGAAAGTTGCACCGAACATCGCAACAACATGCTGCATGCCGATCCCGGTAGTGCGTCCCCAAGAGAGACGTTCATTTGGAAGGACTACTTCACCCGCGCCCACTTTTGCGCCGTCACCGTGAAGCTTCCATTTGAACAGGGATGTATTTTGACTCATTGTCGTCCGATCCGTATTGGTGGGCACCGAAGCGCCTGGATATACCGGTCGGAATCCCAGGATAAGGACTCGCCCCACGATTTTCAGGCCACCATCGGCTGATGGGCATAGTTGCGCTCAGGCCTTCAGTCGGCCACGATTGGAAGGACTATTCTTGCCTTTGCAAGAACGCGCAACCAGGAAGCTCACTGAGCCGTGGACAAGAACCTAGAATCTCAAGCCTCAGACCCGAAGACCCCCGCCGTTGAACTGCAGCGGCTGGCAGGTGAATACCCGAGTCTGCGCCCGCTGATCGCAATGAATCCCTCTACCTATCCAGAACTGCTGGAATGGCTCGGTAATCTGCGCGATCCCGCCGTGGATCTAGCGCTGCAACAACGCCGTGCCGCGGAGACCGCGAAACTCAACGCGGCCCCCACTGATAGTCCCCGCAGAGTGTCGGTGATCCAACGACCCGAGGGACAGGAAACGGCATCACGCATTCCCGTCAGCCAGACCCCTACCTTTGCTCCGGTTCAGGCCCAGGCGGTGGCCGCGAGCGAGGAACCCGCACGAGGACGAAATCAGTTCGTTTGGATCTGGGGAGCACTCGCTCTACTTCTTGTCGGGGCGGTTCTTGCGCTGTTCCTAATTCTTAGGGGCGCTGGAGGGTCGGAAGCTCCCGACGCAGCAACCCCTCCGGCCGTCGAAGTGGTGCAGTCGGAGCAGTCAGAGGATTTGGGACAGGACACTACTGAGGAGGAAGAGGAGCCTCAGTCGGACAAACCCACAGAGCGCCCTGATGATCCAGATGCAACGTATCCGGCCCCAGCCAATGCGATCTGGGCAGAGGTCGTCGCCTCTCCTAGCGGCAACATCGTCTGCAAGCTTGGGGACTCGGGCGCAACCTGCACCATTTCTTCTCATGTTCTGGATCAGGCAGGAATAACCAGTTGCGCATCGCAGCCAGTCACCATTCACACGACTGACTCTCTGGCCGAGTTGGGGTGCAGCGAAACACCTGTCTCGAACGAGGGTGCCGTGACACTCTCCCAGGGCGCTTATGCCATCTATGGCCAGGGAGCGTGCTACGTGGATGACAGCGCTGTGAGTTGCTGGAATACCCATAATGGGAGCGCATTCGCAATCGAACGACGTGGTTATGTGCTCCGAACAAACGGCGAAATCCCGAGTTCAGAGTTCCTCTGGTAACGGTAGTCCGAGGCGTTTCATGGACCAGAGAAGCGCTTGAAGGGCGCACAATAATTGACCGTAACAGTGCGGACCCGTCTCTGCTGAGTCGGCACCGTTACTTGGTGTAGGCCCCGTTACTTGGTATTGAGACGCATGACTGGCACGCTGGCTTGCCGATTAGCGCAATTTCCTAGCTCGCGAAAACCTTCACGAAGTTAGCGAGAATCTTCGCAGCACTATGCTCTCCAGAACCCTGGCGCCCTGTAGTGACCAGAGACTCGATGTCACCGATCCCTGAGTCGCCGGCATCGGCGAAAGCCTCGGTCTTAGCAAACATCAGTTCAGAGTCGAGTTCCGGGTTGAACTGAATTCCGTAAACGTTATCTCCGTGCCGGAATGCCTGTACCACCGTATTGAGCGAGCGGGCCAGTCTGGTCTCTCCCTCGGGCAATTCATCGACCGCGTCGCCGTGATTAACATAGGCAACGAACGCATCTGGAAGGCCCTCGAACACCGGGTCTTCCCAGGCGTCACGCGTTAGTTCGATGTCGACAATCTCTCCGAACTCCGCATCGCGACCAGACACTGAGAAACCCAGTTGGGTGCCTAGGATTCCCACCGAGCTCCCGGTGGCCAGAATTGGGGTCCCCGCAGCGAGCAGTTGTTCAAACAGTGCGGCCAATTCCTCGCGAACCCATTTTTGGGTTGAAGAAACGTAGCCGTCAGCGCTGCCCCCATAAGGGGAACCCGCGACGAACACGCCCGAGTATCTCTGTGGTTCAATCTCAGGAAGCCCCACTAAATCGAACTCGGCAAGCTCAAGCTGGCTTTCCTCGAGGCCCGCACCGCGCCGATACGCGCGGTACTCACTGGCTAGAGCTTCTTCTTCAGGGCGAGTTGAAACAAGCAGGAACGGCTTCATACCCACAACCCTAGTGTCTCAGTCCAGTCGCGTCCTCATCGGATCGAGACCTCGAGGAATCCTAAGTCTTTGAGCGTCTCCTCAGCCTGGCCTTCGTCCCAGTGAGGACCCACGGCCAATAGTCCAGGATCAACGCCTCGCTGTGGCTCTAGCGGCACCTGATACCGCTGGATTGCGAATCTTCGTGCCCCACGTTCGCGGCTCCACTGCGCTACTTCGCGCGCGTAGTCCAGCAGCTGTTCGGACGAGGGGGGTTCACCACCCAAGGCTCGAGACGAAAGCAGCCCCGGCCAAAGCGTCAGGCGAACCTCCCATGAGAAATCCGACCTACCCCCCGCGCGTGATGCGTCGTAGTCCGCCAGAACCGATAGAGTCTCGCCGGAGCGATCGGCCCCCACGGAACTTCCAGTAGCCAGTTCGTAGTCCTGAGGAAGCGCCTTTATGTCCAGGCCGACCCAGTCAAGCAGCCCCTCGTACAACAAGTATTCGAGTCTGCGCGGGTAGGCTCCGGCCGTGTGGAGACCTGTCCTGAATCCCAGTTCTCGTACCCTCTTTAGGGCGGTTTCTAGTCGGCTTCCAGGCGAGGCAGAACCCTGGACCAACGCTTCGCCACCAGAAAAGACAACCCCGTCAAGCAAGCCGCGACGTCTGGATAGCAGAGTCTCGACCTCGTCCCACGAAACGGTACCCGGGGTACGCAGATCTAGGATGTTTGCGTTGTGGCAGTATGGGCACCTCCACGGGCAACCCTGAAGAAACAGGACGGCGCAAAGATTGCCCGGCCAGTCAACCGTAGAGAATGGAACCAGGCCAGCAATCTGAAGATTCTCCGCCTCACTCAACAGGATCTCCTAACCTGAATTTCCGACCCACCTATGGTTTGCCAATCAGATAGGGGACTTTAGAGGCTGATTTATCGGCGTGTCGCCGCCCTATCTGATTGGCAAACCGGCGGAGCTATGCGAAGTTTGAGACCAGGTCGCCGTGTTTCGAGGCCGCAGACTCAGTGAAGTGCAAGCGTTCTGCGTGCTCACCCTTCTTCCCGATGTTGAACTGCGACACTGGTCGGAAGTAACCCATGACTCTGGTCCACACCTCACACGTCTGCGGTTCGGCGTCCGGGTGTTCCTCAGCGCACTTCGAACAGGTCCACTGCTCACCCTCAAGATAGCCGTGAGCTGGGCAGATAGAAAATGTTGGCGTGATAGTGATGTACGGGACCTTGAACGCAGTCAGAGTTCGCTTGACCATCTGCTTGCAGGCTTCGCCGCTACTCATCCGCTCCCCCATGTACAGGTGAAGGACGGTGCCGCCGGTGTACTTGCCTTGCAAGACCTCCTGCTGCTCCAACGCCTCGAACGGGTCTGCCGTGTACCCAACCGGGAGCTGCGACGAGTTCGTGTAGTACGGCTGATCCTCTGTTCCTGCCTGAAGGATGTCGGGGAAACGCTTCTTGTCTTCCTTGGCGAACCGATAGGTCGTTCCCTCGGCTGGTGTCGCCTCAAGGTTGTACATGTGTCCAGTCGATTCCTGCAGTTCGACCATGCGGTCACGGATGTGATCGAGGATCTCCACCGCAAGCTGGTGGCCCCTGGGATCAGTGAGGTCATACTCGTCGCCGGTGTAGTTGCGAACCATCTCGTTCATTCCGTTAACGCCAATGGTTGAAAAATGGTTGTCGAGGGAACCGAGGAAGTGGCGAGTAAAGGGGAACAGTCCGTTGTCCATCTGCTCCTGGATGACCTCACGCTTGATTTCCAAGGTGGCAGCGCCAGCGTTTACCAATCGGTCAAGCTCCGCAAGTAGGCCCTCTTTGTCACCGGGGAAACGGTAGCCCAGCCGAGCCAGGTTGACCGTGACAACCCCGATTGAACCTGTGAGTTCAGCAGAGCCAAACAGTCCATTGCCCCTCTTTAGCAGTTCCCTCAGGTCGAGCTGCAGACGGCAGCACATCGAGCGGATCATCCCGGGATCAAGGTCAGAGTTGATGAAGTTCTGGAAGTAGGGCAACCCGTACTTCGCGGTCATCTGGAACAGCAGGTCGGTGTTCGGTGAATCCCAGTCGAAGTCTTTCGTGATGTTGTAGGTCGGAATCGGGAAGGTGAAGACACGTCCTTCCGCGTCGCCCTCTTCCATTACTTCAATGAACGCACGGTTGATAACGTCCATTTCCGGCTGCAGGTCGCCGTAGCTGAACTCGCAAACCTCGCCACCAATCAGCGGGTACTGGTCACGCAGATCATCAGGACAGGTCCAGTCGAACGTCAGGTTAGTAAACGGGCACTGACTTCCCCAGCGACTGGAGACATTGAGGTTGAAGATCAGCTCTTGCATCTGCTGCTTAATCTCCTCGTACGTCATGTTGTCCAGGCGAACGAACGGCGCCATGTACGTGTCGAACGAGGAAAAAGCCTGGGCTCCAGCCCACTCGTTCTGCAACGTCCCGAGGAAGTTGACGATCTGTCCGGTCGCGGAAGAGAAGTGCTTCGGCGGCTTGGCGGCAACGGCTCCGGGAACCCCGTTAAAGCCCTCCTCAAGAAGACGCTTTAGTGACCAGCCTGCGCAATAGCCAGAGAACATATCGAGGTCATGAATGTGGATATCACCCTCGCGATGTGCAGTTGCGGCCTCTTCTGGATAACACTTTTCAAGCCAGTAGTTGGCAATCATCTTGCCCGAGGAGTTAAGGATCATTCCGCCCAGGGAATACCCCTGATTCGCATTCGCGTGCACGCGCCAGTCCGCACGTGATAGGTACTCATCAATAGTTCCCAATGCGTCAACGTCATAGCGCGCCATTTTGCTCGTCTCTCTTCGCCTCAATGCTTGCTTATTCTGATCGGCCCAGCCGGGCCTCAATCGGCCGTCCGAATGGCCTAGGGGCCGGTGAGTGCTGAACTCAATTTCTAGCCCAAATAACTAGATATCGTGGTTAGACACGCCATTCAACACTATATGTTGTACTAATCGACTGTATTACAAGCCTGTAATTTATGCATTAGGACAATTGTCCCGAACCGCATATTAGCGCCCGAAACTGCCTGCCAAAGACCTCACGGAAGCAAAAAGAAGACCACTAAATGAGACGGTAATCAGGCAAGCGGCAGCAGCGAGAATTAGGCCCGGCGAGTTTAGGGCTGCGAGGTCGACTATCTGCGCCTGGCTCACGGGCGGCGCCGTGTCCCATAGCCCGTAGGTAACTAGACCAATTCCGATCAGCGACAGGACGATTCCGAAGGCCGAGAAAGCGACGCCAATCGCTAACCCAAAGCCACCCACCTTCGGATCCCATTCGGTGGGTAGGGTCACCATGGCGCTAAGCAGGACGATCGCCAGTGCGCCAAGGACATCCGATGGGCGATGCCACGACAGGGCCATCACTGCAATCGAGGTGGCGGAGGTGACGAGGAAGCCCAACAGAGCCAATGGCCCTCTCGCTCGCAGGGGAACAACCGCGACCAGAGCAACCGCGATGGAGGCAATCACCGTTACATGCCCAGATGGGAACGAGTTCACCAACGAGTGGCCGACTCCCAGGTCGGGCCGAACCAGGACGGCCTTCAGCAACTGGGTGAGCCCGTTGGCAAGAAGCAGCATCAGAAGAACGCGGACACCGAGGGGAACACGCCGCCTGGTAACGGCAGTCCCGAAGGCAATGATGGCTGCGATTGCCACCGTCGTCTCGGAGACTAAGGAAGAAAAGCTCTCCGATAAAGGACCACCAAAGTCCAATCGCGCCTTAACGGACTGCATCGACAGGGTGTCTATTAGCTGACCTGTCGGGGTTGTCACCGCGAGAGACCAGAGTAGGGCAACCAGGATTACAGCAATTACAACGATAATCCCGCGCCGCAGGGCTACGCGATGACTAAAATCGCGTATTTGCTCGTCAAGCGCCGAATATCTCGGAGCCGACGCAGGCCAGTAATCGGTGCCAGAACTCATTTGCCTCCAAAGCTACAGAGAGAAGACTAACCTGCCAAGCTAAAGTGTTGGTGCCAGCCAGTGGGAAAGGCAGTGATTCGATGAGTCCTCAAGACGATAGCCTCGCGGGACCCGTGTCGAGTCAGTTGCTCGACTATTTGGTTCGGACCGGCTCAAAGGATGACCGCCTAGTTCACGTACAGCAGATTCCCGGCCGGAAAGAACGGACAGCTTCCTGGCCGCAGTGGGTCGATGCTCGCCTGCGCAAGGTCTACTCAGAGATGGGGATCAACTCGATCTGGTCCCACCAGAGCGAGGCGCTGACGGCCATTGCTGACGGCAACGATGTCGTTCTCTCAACCGGGACCGGCTCAGGCAAATCGCTAGCCGCCTGGGTACCAATCATCTCTGATTTGCTCGGTGCATCTGAAGACACTTCACTTGCCGCCCATCGAAACAGGCCCACCGCGCTATACCTGGCCCCTACAAAGGCCCTGGGCGCAGACCAACTTTCGCACCTCAACCGCTTAACTGCGGGACTCGATAAACCAATCAGGGTGGCCCCGGCCGACGGGGACACTTCAAGTGAGGCGAAGCAGTGGGCCCGCGCTCATGCTGACATCGTTCTGTCGAACCCGGATTTCATCCACCATGTCATGTTGCCCTCGCACGACCGGTGGACCCGCTTTCTGCGATCACTGCGGTACGTCATTGTCGACGAACTCCACTATTGGAGAGGAGTCACCGGCTCACACGTCGCCTTGGTACTTCGACGGCTATTGCGGGTTGCTCGTCACCTAGGAGCGAACCCCCAAGTCATAATGCTGTCAGCAACCGTGCAAGATCCGGAACTCGTTGGGTCTCAGATGGCCGGGTCGACCCGCGTGAGGGCGATCGTGGAGGACGGTTCACCTGCCGCTCCTCATACTCTCGTTTTGTGGCAGCCAGCTCTTCATCCCGCCGAGAAGCTGAAGAGGGAGTTTCAGGAGCAAGCCGAATTCCCCGAGTATCCGCTCCCGGCGATGAGGGTCAGTGTCTTCACGGAGGCGTCGAAGCTGACCGCGGCCTTCATGGAACGCGACGCCCGGATTCTTGCTTTCATCCGTTCCCGGTACGGTGCAGAGGCAGTCGCCGAGCAGACACGCACACTCCTTTCCAAGAAGGCATCTCCACTTTCGGGAAGAGTCTCCGCTTATCGGGGCGGTTACCTACCCGAAGAACGTCGGGAGTTGGAACGAGCTCTGCGCGATGGCGATTTGAGGGCCGTCGCCACGACCAATGCCCTGGAGTTGGGGATTGACATCGCGGGTCTTGATGCCACGATTACTACGGAGTGGCCGGGCTCCAGGGCATCTCTCTGGCAGCAGACCGGCCGTGCTGGCAGAGCAGGACGCGAGGGAGTCAGCGTTTTCATTGCCGGAGAGAATCCTCTAGACAACTATTTGATCCACAATCCGCAGAGTCTCTTTAGGGAGGTAGAACCCAACATTCTGGACCTGGCTAACCCGTATGTCTTAGCGCCGCACCTCTGCTCTGCAGCAGCTGAAATTCCCTTGACTGAGTCAGACCTACCGACGTTCGGACTGGCAAACACTGAACTTCTAGATCAACTTGTGGCCGAGGGTTTCCTGCGACGCCGTCCCGATGCCTGGCATTGGAACTTCGGACTTGAGGGACGTCCGCATGCGCTAGTTGATATTCGAGGAGGAGATCGTGAAGTTCAGATAATCGAAATTCGTTCCGGGGCGGTGATTGGCACTGTTCCTGAGGATCGCGCCGACGCGGAGGTCCACCCCGACGCGATCTACATCCATCAAGGGCAGACCTTTCACGTCCTAGAGCTAACAGCCATCAACGAAAACGCTTCACAGCGGATTGCTGTTGTGGAGCGGGTTAGTACTCCGCTGAGAACCAGGCCAGGGAAACACTCGGAGGTTCGCATCCTTGACGAACAGGAGTCGTGGACCTCTGACGATGGACTTGTCACCTGGAGCACTGGCGACACCGAGGTGAGTAGCCGGGTCACCGACTACGACACCCTGCGACTGCCACACATGGAGTTGGTGTCGAATCGCGAGCTGCAGATGCCGGAGCGGATCCTCCCGACGGTTTCTACCTGGTACACCCTGAATCCGGGGGCGCTCGCTAAGGCGGGGATTGAAACTGCGGACGTTCCAGGAGCACTTCATGCGGCGGAACACGCTGCTATTGGGATGCTCCCCCTCCTGGCCTCGTGTGATCGTTGGGATCTAGGCGGTCTTTCAATTGCCGAACACACTCAGACAGCCAGACCTACTGTTTTTGTCCATGACGCGTATCGGGGTGGCTCGGGCTACTCCTCATACGGTTTTGCCCACGCAAAAGAGTGGATGACGAAGACGCTTGAGGTGGTGGAGGGGTGTTCGTGCGAAGAAGGCTGCCCGTCGTGCATCCAGTCGCCGAAGTGTGGCAACCGGAATGAACCGCTCTCGAAGGTTGGAGCTATCGCACTGCTTCGACTTTTGGCGGAACGGTCGCCGGGACCTGAAGGGCCGTAGACAACTTCCCAGATGTACAGCGCTGAACACCGCGGAATCTCGCCTCTATCTCGGATGACTGCGTGCCCGCACAGTTCTCGATCTTGTTGTCGGCTTCCAGGCTGGAGCTTTCTAACTCTAGTCAGTCGTATGTTGGGTGGGTTCTTCTGGCGCCTGCGTCCCAGATGAGCAACGCTAGACGATGATTAGGTGTAGGTCTGGGATGACGGAGCGAATGTCTTTCGGGTCCGAGGTGACGACGACATGATCCATTTCCGCGGCGTTCAGAGCGAGGCTGACATCCACGATGTCTGAGTGGCCGGACCTGTCACAGAGGACACCCACGGCCCGAGCCGTGAACTCATCCAGGGAAACAACCCCCACAGGTGGGCTGTTCAGCAGTCGGGATACTCTGGCTTGTCGCGCGCCTCCTCGCCAAACTTGAGCAACTACTCCGGCGGGAACGGAAATCTCCACATCGCGGTCGCGTGCTTGCGTTAGCAGCGAGCGAATGGTCCAGTCTCCTCGCTCCAGTGCGATGAGGGCGCCCACATCGAGTGTTAGTCCTCGCGGCATATGGACTCCATCTGCTCTTCACCCCAGGCAACCTGCTCAGGGGTCAGTGGACCATGTTCGCTGTCTAAATCAGCCAGTAGTGCAGTGAGCGTGTCTTCACGCTCGGTCTTCCGTAGAACCTCACTTATGAACCCGGATACCGAAGGTGCGAGCCCCAACTCGACTTGTCGGCGAATCGCTTCGACCTGTTCATCCGGCAGACTTATTGCAATCTTTATGGTCATACCAGAATCATGCCGTGTATCGCCTGCTGGCAGGTCGCGACCCGGGAAATCTATTACATGCGGTAAGTCGATAAGGACGGGCACTGGCCAGATTGGGTCACCGAAGTTCACGTCCATTCCGGTTATCTGCCGGGCGAGTTTCTGAACAGCAGGGGTTGCGTTACCTGCCGGAGTGCTATCTGCCGGAGTGCCGTACTGGCGGATTGGCGTCATAGGAGAACCGGTCACGTATACCCCCACTTAACCGGTCCCATCTACCCTCCACTTAACCGGTGACGTCTACCCCCCCACCTAGGAGTGGGCGCAAGCCCGTCCCCAAACCCTCGTGGGGTCTAGCTGGGCCTGCACAAGCCTTTGCCTGGACGGTCACCGCAAAGCCCAGCAGGGTCGCCGGTCTTGAGACCTTGACGCGGATATCCCCCAGTGTGTCGACATCGCATGTGTCGAGTTGGACGCCATTCAGTTCGGCCACAGCCTGACTAGTAGCACAGCCAGTCGGCGCCGCCCCACCGGCCATGATGAGCGAAATCGGCGTGGCATCAGCGCCCGCCAAAGCTGCCATATCTGCGACGCCTTGAAGTTGACTCCGATGCGCATAGACGGACGAGGCAGCGACAACGAATGTGGCAATAATCAGCAGTGCAACGATTATTCCTACTATTGCTACCGTTGCACTCCCCTCTTCATCTCCGTGGATTGCCTCCCCCAACGAAGCATCCGTTGCGTAACGTAATTCGTCTCCCGCCTCACCCCCCTCCGCGGTACAGCCCGTTGCGTAACGTAATTCGTCTCCCACCTCACCCCTCTCCGTGGTGTAGCTCGGTTCGTAACGCACATGGTTAGGGGTCATGGTTGGCTCCCGAGAAGTGCCCATGGGATAGCGTTTTCGTAAGTTCCGCTCACCTTGCATTCAAGGGCGCCGACACTCCATCCGCCGAGTTGAGCGGCGGCCTTCGTGCCACGAACCGTAAAGCTCGATCCTTCGCTGGTCACCGACATGGACGAGCCAGTTCCTTCTGCGACGGACGCCCCAAGCGAGTGCGCCCTGGCCTCCTGCCGTACCTGATCGCAAAGTGCCGCTTTGGACGTCCCTGCCCCGACTACGGTGAGTGTCAACGCTAGGACTAGAAACAGTGATCCCAGTCCGAGCGCCAACTCGACCGTAACCATCCCAGACTCTGGATGGTCGGTCGGCGGCTCTTCAAACGTAGATTTCATGATTGCTGGGGGAGATCGAAGCTACATCAAATGCTCAGCGCTGTCTGGATAATGCTGTTGAGCATGGCCTTCACTCCACCAGACTTGAGCACCGCCAAAAGTAAGCCCGCAAATGCGGCGGTAGCTACTGCTCCGATGGCATACTCAACCGTCGTCGACCCCTCCTCGTCTTCGCTAGCAGACAACGGCTGTCGCAGACCACTTCGCTCCATGTACCGCTCGCTTTCAATGGACAGGTTGACCCATGCCCTAACGACTGCATCCTTGACTGGTCTCATTTACTTACCTTTCTCGTTGGCTGCCACTCGGCCCACGCGGGTGACATGCAATCTCTGGTTGGACCAATGGGACTCGATCCTGGGCCTTCACGCCAGTGCTTTTCCGTTGGCCTGTGGACTCATCGCCAAGACCCCTCCAGTGGATAAGTGGCTGTTAGTAGCTACTGCTACGTCACCCAATCAGGCCCCCAAGTTCTCCTCCGACCAGCGAAAAGAAGACCGGCACCAAACCAAGAATGATGAAGGATGGAAGTAGCAACAGGCCCAGAGGAAAGGCCAACTTAACGCCCAGCTTCTCTGCGGCTTTCTTCGCCTCGCTCGCGGCGCTGGCCCTCGCATGTTCCGCAACACCCGCCAGCAACGCGGTGGGTGAGATGCCGTCAACCCAAGCTGGTTCCAATGCGCGGTACAGCAGTTCTCCGGTATCGGGAAGAGGATCCCACGCTTCATGCCATGTGGCCCCAAGTTCCAGTTCTTTGCCGATTCGCCCGTACTCCCTCTCGCCCGAGGCAGACCCGATCGCGCTCAATACCAGAGGAATCGCCATTCCGCCCTGCAAACCCGAGACGGCCAGGTCGCAGTAAACAGGCGCCCTATGCTTCCCCTGGCCGGCGCGCATGGCACGCCTGGCCATTCCCCGACTAACGCCATTGCCGAGGGCCGCGAGCGCCACCCCCAAAACCAGCAACAGCACCTGGCTAGCGCCATCGAAAAACCACTCGATTGGGTGGGCCCCAAGCGCCTCGCCACCCAGCAGTCCGACAAGGGGCAGCGCAGACAGGACCCGTACTGAAACTCTCGGACCCGAGAAAGCGACCTGCAGGGCCTGATCTGCCCGCTCCCGTTCAGAAAGTGCGTGGGAAGTTCTTTCTAGGACTGCCGCGAGCGGAGCTCCTGTCTGCTCTGCGAAGCGCATACTGACGAGGGCGATCTGTCCCGCTTCTCCCGAACGCTCAAGGATGCCCTCAACGTCCAAGACCTCCTCGCCACCCGGCCTGAGAACGCGACTCAGAGTGCGTTTCCAAGCCTTTCGGGGGGATTCTCCCGCACGCAGTCGAGACGCGGTTTCAGCGCAAATTGAGATTAGTTCAGACTCCTCCAGTTTTCCCGGCTTCTTTTCGCAATGTATCCGCCCTGTTTGTGAGCACCTCGTTGGGAGGAGTTTTTCCAGACGAATCGCGGTCGCCGTTCTCTGCCATGCCCAGAGACCAAACAACCCCATGATGGATAGAGCCAATCCGACAAGAGCGCCATCTGCGGACATGATTAGGGCCCGCGCCGCGGGTCGGAACTGGCAGACAAACAACTCTTGGCGGGTCCAAACTGATCACCTTGCGCTGCCCTGGACCTATGGATCTCTATCCCTTGTAGGACCCCATCAGTTGACCGCAACTCCCCCAGAGCTACGACCCTCCTTATTCCCACCTGGTCCCGACTCAGAAAAACCAACAGGTCAAATGCTCGACCCGCCAGGGCACTGACCGCCTGTTGATCCATTCCACCCAGGGCGCCCAACGCGAAGAGTCGCGCTGGGACATCCTCAATCGAGTTTGCATGAATGGTTGCACAACTTCCGCTATGACCGGTGTTCATTGCCGTGAGTACCTCACGCACCTCGGAACCCCGACATTCCCCCAGTACCAGTCGATCCGGTCTCATTCGCACGGCGGCGCGTACCAGGTCGTCTAGAGAGACTTCGCCTTTACCCTCTACATTTGCCGCCCTAGATTGAAGCCTCACGACGTGAGGATGATCTATCGTCAACTCGCTTACTTCCTCGATACACACGATGCGCTTGTCGTGTGGGACTTCGCTAAGGAGTGTGGCAAGCAGTGTGGTTTTCCCGGCACCGGTCCCTCCACAGATAAGTAGAGAATTGGCCTGCTTGACCGCATTCAAGAGAATCTCGGCTGTATCTAGATCCAGCGATCCTCCTTCCACAAGATCTTTGACAGAGAACGGTTCGGTACGCACCACCCGAAGGGAGATCGCTACTCCCTGCCGAGAGACCGGTGGCAGTACGGCATGAAGTCGAAACCGATCTCCCAGGACCGCATCAACCACAGGACTTGCGTCATCCAGTCTCCTTCCGGCCGCGGCCGCCATTCGTACGGCTAAGCTTCTAACTTCATCTGCGTTCCCGAGGTCCAATGAGGTTCGTTCCAGCCCTGCGCCTCGGTCAAGCCAGGTGGTCGTCTCGTTTATCAAGACATCCGTTACCCCCTTCTTGAGGAGCAGTTTCATCACCGAGACAGGCATCCCCAATTGAGCTGCACTCAGTTCCTCCCAAGCGCTAAGCCGCATCCCGGAAGCCAGATACTCCGGACTCGTTTCTGCCACAGCCGTGGCAATACGTTCACCTTGCGCCGCGAGTCGTCGGGAACGAATTAGGGCGTTAGATCCCTTCAGCAATACGCCTCCAACCCCGCAGCGATTTCGGATTTGGTGCACGCCTGCGCTGGAGGTGGAATCTCTGCTCTGCCACGGAGAAGAGCGATGAGACCCTCCCGACCGTCAAGACACTAAGTCGCGCATTCAAAGAGTCCGCGTCTAGCGCGGTGAATGCGCGAACGGCCGGTTCCACATACCGGTCCGTTGCGCGGCCCAGAAGTACTGGACGGACCTCCTGGCCCGCTTGAGCCAACTCGTCCCAGAGTCGAGCCATCCCCCTGACGTCGCCACCACAGTCGATCACACTCACCCGGGGAGAAGCAGTCGCCACGGCGACGACCTGTTCCGGGCGAGGTCGAAGTGGACCGGGACTAGCACTGGTAAGTGTCGGCACACCACTGACTCGTGGGAGCGCTGCGATTGCCGCCGCTCCCGGCGGCATATCAAGAGCGTCAATGTCTTCCCAGAAGAGAAGTTCCAATCCGTTTAGGAAGGGGAAGCTCGGCGTGGCGGAAGCGTCCAGTACGACTCCGCCCAGAGTTTCGGCCAACGCGAAAGCTGAAGTAGTAACTCCGGAGCCTCCATGCCAAGAGCCCAGCAAGATTGAACTACCCGATGTAGTTTCATCGTCTGCCCAGTCCCGAACTAGTCGCATCAAGTCCTCGGCGTCTTCCGGCAAAACCATATCCGGCGCTTCCAAGTCTGCAGATGCATCCCTGATCGCTGGCTCGCAGAGCACCCTTATCCACCCGACTGGCAACTCAGTGGAGAAATTCGATCCAGTCTCGGTCAGAAGCAGGGCACTCTGCGGTAGCTTTCGATCCGGAGATTCCTTCGCTTGACCCCGAAGCGGTATCGGACTTACCCCAGCGATTTCACAAAGATCCCGCACGACTGATTCCAGTCGCGCGTTCTGAAACGCTGTATATATTGGTCCTCGGTCAGTACTTGCCACAGCCTCATTTCAGCGTGAAAAGGACGGTGGTTCCAGAAGCGAGAACGCAACCTGTGTGACAGTTCCTCAAGCCCAGGCTGTGGAAAATCATCTGTGAAGATAGCGTCGGCAGGCGAGGCAGATCTACCTATTCAGTTCGAGTAGTCGAGAGTCTGACCTGCCTGAACGCTCCTGGCGATTAGTTTGCCACTCGCGCATCCATCAATAAGGGATTCCAGAAGGAACCTATGCCATTGTTCGGTTGAACCTAGCTCCATTAATGCGCTGAACTTTTGTTGATTCTGACTCGCGCGCGCAGAAAGAATCGCCACTCCCGTCGGTTCGACTCCGGTTCGCGCGAGCAACCACTTAACAAACAGAAAACCCGTAGGCAGATTTCCAAAAGCGAATGGTTTGCTGGTCAGCATTAGCCTGAGCACCTCGGCGCTTCGTGCAGTAGCCGACACCGAGGTGTCATCTGCAACACGCATGATCGACCGTAGAACGTCCGGTTCCTGCGGCACCGCCACCTTCGTTCCCGACATCTGTCCCGTAGCAACCAGAAACGAACAGATCTCCTTATTGAGCGAGGCGAGAACTGAGGGAACCGCTCTCGAACCCGTGGTCCTTGCGTCCCGCGTATTAAGAGGAGGTAACTCTGACTCCAAATGCCACACGGCCCTCCAGATCCCTAGCATTGCTGCGGACGCCGCCTCTGTGTCCTCATCCGGCGACTGCCCCTGTTCAATTCGCATTGTCATCTCACGAAGCTCAGTTGCGCTCCCTCGAGCCCCCTCCATCCATGCAAGAAGGACGGCTTCCTGCACGGCGGCCTCAGCCCTCGCCTCTTCCCACCCTCGCCGTAGTCCTTCGGCGAACCTGAGGTCGGCACAGGTTCGGTGGACCTGATCTTCGAGAACCTTGATTGAGGGAGCTACGCTGTCGCTCGGTTCGATCTGTGATGACTGCACAGACCAACCGTAACGCTGGCCGCCAAGCCCGACTACTGTGAAGGCATGACAGAGCGCAGGAAAAATACACCAGTTACAAACACTGGCCGTACTGGCGCTAGCGTCGCGCTGCTGTCATCATTTACCGCCCCTCTGGGACTACTGCTTCTATATTCCTCATCGGCCGCCGTAATGGAAGCCGCAGCTGAGGGCACCCCTCTATCGTCATACATTGGGATGGTTGGAATTCTGGTTGGCGGCCTCATCCTATTTGCTCTCGGCGTGCTCTCCACGGCAAGTTCTACCGCTCTCTATGTCTTGACCGCTTGGGCCGGAGTCCTCGCACTAGTCTTTACCGTGCCACGTTCCGTCAGGGAGTCACCCTTTGGTAGACGCTGGTTCGCGTTCGACGTGGTCTTGGCCCCGCTCACTTGGAGTTGGTTGCCCCTACTAATCTTTTGCGCTTGTGTCGGAGCGACAGTCTCTGTGATCTTGGTTCGTCGTTGGCAGCAGGAGGCCGCCCCACTCGCCGAACCAACCGTACTAAGGGACAAGAATGCCCAAAATGGTGCGATCTCGATATTGGTCTCGCTGGTGCTGGTCGCAGTCTTGTGGGTCACCGTCGTGGAGCAAGCTCCAGCGAATCTTGAGCCGTTCGCTCTTTTCGGAGCGCAGGGACTGAACATGCCTGCAAGATCCGGCGTCGCCTTAGCGATCTCTTGCGGGGTTGTGTTTATCCTGGCCGTCTCCACTGCGCACTCGACGCTGGGCGTAACTGTCGGGGCAACGCTGCTGATGCTATTGCCCGGTCTTTTGCTTATCCCCCTTTGGGGCACTCTAACGGGACAGGTGGCAACGCCTTCGGCTCCAGCAGAGACGATGGTTGCTCTCGCCTCGCCTGTGATGGCGACGATAGGTGCGACGCTTCTCGGGACAACCGTTCCAATCCACTACCTTCGCCTTGCCGGGTGGAATCCTGAGACCCAGTCGGTGAGTCAGGACTGAAACTGCGGCCTCGGGCAGTAGGTTTGGCGTGAAATACGTTTAGTCAGGAGGCCACCGTGTCCCAACGTAACCAGGACCCAGAAGAGTCCGAAATCTTGACCGGTGAGGAAGTGTCACTCGATTCCTCAGCCGAGGTAACCGATGCCGACCTGGTCGGGAACGTTTCTACCGCAACCGAAACCGTGGTTGATGAGGCTCCGGGCACCGCTTTCCCAGAGGTCATTGACAGCGTCGATGAGACTGTCAGTCTTCCCGTTGAGGTCGGCGACCTTCAG
Source organism: Actinomycetaceae bacterium MB13-C1-2 (assembly GCA_035621235.1). Classification (NCBI taxonomy): domain Bacteria; kingdom Bacillati; phylum Actinomycetota; class Actinomycetes; order Actinomycetales; family Actinomycetaceae; species Actinomycetaceae bacterium MB13-C1-2. The sequence goes on along the minus strand of CP141731.1, from coordinate 905,977 downwards.
ACCATAGACGAACCGCTTCCGCCGGTGGATGTTCTACAAGGTCGTGCCGATGACACCGAGTCAACACACATAACTCGACGTTCGCTGCTCACAGGCTCAAATGAGACAGACAGTAGCTACACGGAGCCAACCTTCACAGAGGCGACCGTGGTTCCAGTTGAAGAAACGACGGTTGCTCCAGCCTCGGGATACACCTACGATCCGACCTCATCAGCAGACAACATGGTTCTGGCCGATGCCACCGTCCTGCCGACTATCCGCTCGAAGTCTGGGACTCGCTGGCTCACCTCGGTGTTGACGGTGTTACTGACGCCGGTCGCCTGGTACCTGCTAAGTGATGCTGGGGCGCGACTTGCTTTTGCCCCCGGGAACCCCTGGGAGACTTCTGTCATCAACCCAGCTGCCCTAATCGAGCTAGGAATCGGGTTGTTAGTCGTTGCGCTCATCGCATTCCTCGCCGCACAGTCCAGTCTGGGACTGCTTATCTCCGGGGTTGTGATGTTCGTGGTCGGATCGATCTTCCTTATCTCCCCCGTCCTCGCCCAGCAGTTGGTAGACGACAATCTCACGGGAATCAGAAACCTAAACGCGTTTGGCGGCAATGTCGTCGGCTGCTTCGAGCTAACAGGCTTCTCCGGTCTACTTACGGTTGCTGGATTCTTCATGGCCGCCCTGGCAGTCGCTCTAGCTTACGTACGCCGGGCAGGACGTCGGGAAGAGGCCACCCGGGCACTGGTCGCCGCTACCAATCCAGAAGGACTAAAAGCGCACTGGGCGCGGAAAGCAACCAACAAATCAAAGTAGATCTTCCTTTGAGGAAGCTGGCACCCCTCGTTCGTCCGGTATTGTGAACGAGGGCCATCTTCTCCTCGCAGTACCAAGCGATGAGAAAAATGCCCTGGTATGGCCCTATGATTGACGTGGGAGCCATCACAGAGTCCCACCGCGTCAGTTCGGCGCCACGAAGACCCCAAAGAATGAAATCGGAGCAAAGATGAGCCTCGACAACCAGTTCATCAGCCGCGTACCTCTGTTCGCGGGCTTGAACGAACAGCAGTTTGCGGCACTTGCTGCAAGGACCTCCCACACGTCTCTTCGCCGTGGTGAGGTTCTGTTCGAAGAGGGCGATCCCGGAGAGCGCCTTTACATAATCACAGAGGGCAAGATCAAGCTCGGTCACAGTAGCGATGACGGACGTGAGTCCCTGCTGGCGATTCTGGGCCCCGGCGAGATCATCGGCGAGTTGACCCTGTTTGATCCGGGTCCGCGCTCAACCACCGCCACTGCAGTGTCTTCCGCCTCACTGCTTTCATTGGACCACACCGACCTCATGTCGGTGCTGGACACCAGCCCTGAGGTGGCGAAGCATATGTTGCGCGCGTTAGCCCAGCGTCTGCGCCGCACCAACGAATCCCTCTCGGACCTAGTCTTCTCAGACGTTCCGGGACGAGTCGCTAAGTCGCTTCTGGATCTTGCTGATCGTTTTGGAACGGTGACCGACAGCGGGGTCCACGTCCCTCACGACCTCACCCAGGAAGAGCTGGCTCAACTGGTCGGCGCTTCACGTGAGACCGTAAACAAGTCCCTGGCAGACTTCGTTTCGCGGGGATGGATTCGCCTTGAGGGGCGCGCAGTCACGCTACTTGACGTTGATCGGTTGGCTCGCCGAGCACGCTAGACCAGTCGTGAACGAGGGGATCCTGCGCTTTCAGCAGGATCCCCTGTTTTTGCGTTACTTAGTATGTGACAAGCCGTTCTTTGACGAACTCTCGGACAGAAACGGCTAGCCAGACGCCAGAAACCTTAACAACGCGCCCAGCAAAACAACACGTTCAGGGCTTAGGGCGGTCTTAACGAGTCGCTGCGCCGTGGACAGCCAACGAACACGCGAAATCCATTCGTCCCCGCGGTCCTGAAACCACAGGTGCGAGTACGTGAACCAGTGGGTGACCGCTCAGGCCGAAGGACTCCCCCTAAAATAAAGCCCCAGGCGCGAGTACGTGAAGCTACTCCGACTTCGGGCGCTTCAGGTACGCAACCAGGTTCTCGGGGTTGGACGGTCCGGGTACAACCTGAACCAGTTCCCAACCGTCATCACCCCAGGTATCGAGAATGCCCTTGGTGTTGTGGATAAGCAGCGGAATTGTTACGTATTCCCATTTCGTCATGAGCCAAACCTTACTGGTCAGGGGGCCAAAACACGACCCATAGTCTCTTGATCCGGGTCAAGCCGAGAGAGATCTTGTCTGAGGTTGGACCAGGGACACAACACGCCCTGAACTGGAACCACGGATCTCCACAGCATCCGCATCGTCAGAGGTTCTGAGCCACTCAAACCAGTTTTCCACGGCCGGGTAGCGCCTGCGCAAGGCCCGTCGCTCCCGTTCTGTGAGCCCACCCCACACTCCGAAATCACATCGCCACTGCAAAGCATCAGCCAAGCACTCAAGCTTTACAGGGCAATCTTTGCACCTTGATTTTGCCTGGCGCTGCGCCGCCCCCCGCACAAAAAGTGCGTCTGGGGGATCGTCAGCACACAGGGCATTTCCAACCCATTCGTTCGGGTCGATCGCCTGCATCATTGGGACGTCCACCTCCATGCAACAGACCACGCCACTGTGACCCGTCGCTCTTACATCTTCGTGTGGCACAGCCTAGTCAGTACACTGGCGTTATGCCTAGTTCAGCTAATCGAAATAGGAAGCGGCGAATCAACGTTGTGCAGTTCGTTGCTCTGCTGACCTCCATTGCGATCATCGGGGGTCTGCTCGGCGTGCTGGGCGCAGGTCTGATGATTCCTGCGGTCGGGGCAGCAGGGGCCGCCGTGCGTGCGATTCCCGAGACCTTTGACGAGATGCCGGCCGAACTGGACGTTATTGAACCGTCTGAGAGCTCAAAAATGGTCGATGCTGAAGGACGGGTCTTAGCCCGATTCTTTACCGAACTGCGCACCATCGTCGACTCAGACCAAATTGCCCCGGTTATGAAGAACGCAATAGTCGCGATTGAGGACTGGCGATTTGAGAGCCACCACGGAATAGATCCAGAGGGCATGGTCCGGGCGGTTTTCAATAACGTGGTCGTAGGTGGCGGAACGCAGGGCGCCTCGACCATCACGCAGCAATACGTCAAAAACATCCTGGTCAACAAAGGAATTCAGGCAGGCGATCAAGACCTCATTGATGACGCGCAGGAGCAGTCGGTGGTCAGAAAACTGCGAGAGGCGCGCTACGCAGTCGCTCTTGAGTCAAAGCTAACCAAAGACGAAATCCTCACCGGATACCTTAATCTGGCAACATTCGGGGCCAACATCTACGGGGTTGAAGCCGCCTCACGCGCCTACTTCTCGAAGTCCGCTGACAGTCTGACGGTCGCAGAGGCCGCCCTGCTCGCAGGGACAGTGAAGTCGCCGGTTGAGTACGATCCCCTGATAAATCCGGAAGCCGCCCAAGAACGTCGCGACCTAGTCCTCCAAGAGATGGAGCACCGCGGCTATATCTCTGAAGAAGAGCGCGACGTGGCGCTCGCGACGCCCGTTGAAGAAATGCTCAACCCAGAGAACCTAGTCTCCGGGTGCGCGAGTGCCGGTAGCTCAGCGTACTTCTGCGAGTATGCGGTTGCGGATTTCCTGGCAGACGAGGCATTCGGCCCGGATCGTGCCACGCGTCAACGTCTGTTGAACACCGGGGGACTAACGATTCGTACGACCCTTCAGCAGAAGAACCAGGACGCGGCCTACGCAGCGGTAGTCGGGGGGATTCCCGTCGATGACTCGTCGGGGCTAGACACAGCATTAGTTTCGCTTGATCCAAAGAACGGTTACATCGTCGCGATGGCACAGAACACCCGTTTTGGAATCGCGACTGAGTCAGACCCTCGTGCCACGACTCTTTCCTATACCACCGATACCGCGCATGGAGGTGGAACCGGATTCCAACCCGGATCAATCTTCAAGATGTTCACGCTGGTCCAGTGGTTCACGGAGGGCCATTCAGCATACGAACAAGTGGGACGTGCCAACCGTGTGTTTACCAATGGCATGTTCAAGTGTGGCGGCCAGCCATACGCGACCGACACCTGGACCGCGGGCGACCTCGCGAACAAAGACGGAACATTCGACCTCATCAAGGCGACCAACTATTCGGTGAACCAAGCCTTTGTGGACATGGCAACGAAGGTTGATTTCTGCTCGATCTTCGAGAAATCAAACGCGATGGGCGTCGTTGACGGGATAACCGGCGAGACTGTTGCCATGTATCCGTCCGGAATTATCGGTACGGCCTCCACCGTCACGCCGATGTCGATGGCCGTTGCTTACGGAACCCTGGCCAACAATGGTGTCAGGTGCAACCCGATGTCGATCACCCAGGTCGAGAACGCCAACGGCGAAGTCATCAAAACTAACTCACCCAACTGCGTTCCCGCTATCGACGCAAACGTGGCCCGTCAGGTTTCGACCGTACTCACCAAATCAGCATCAACGTACCCGAATCAAATCGACCGACCGATGGCCGCCAAGTCAGGTACGACGGATATGAACGACAACACTTGGCTGGTTGGGTTCACCCCGTCTCTGGTTGCCATCACCTGGACCGGACACGCTGACGCCTCTGCTACACCTATCGGTGACATCGTCATTAACGGTCAGTACTACCCCGTGGTCTACGGCGAGACAATCAGTGCTCCTATCTGGGCTCAGTACATGAAGACGGCTCTTGAGGGCACAGAGATTGAAGCGATGCCGGATGTCTTCATCGGGAACATTCCCACTCCCAAGACAACTACTACGAAGAAAACCCAGACAACGACATCTGGAAACTCTTCCACGGGCAGTTCCTCGTCCGGCGACTCCTCGTCAGAACGTTCAACAACGCAGCAGACATCTCCATCGAACGAGGAAAAGGCCGACTAAGACCATCTCCGCGGTAAGGCTGGTATAAGCATGACTCCCACTCCTTCACTAGAAGAGATTGGCGGTAGAGAATCCCTATTGGGTTCGCGCTTTGTCGGAATCATGCGGACGACCGCCGCAACTGGCGCGATCGCAACAGCGCTTGGAGCCACCGCCGTTGGGCTGGCGCATGTCGAATCCCGGTTCCCAACGGTCCGATATGCAGAAGTACCTATTCGCCCACGCAAAGGACTGGACGAGTTGCGGATACTCCAAATCTCGGATCTGCACATGTTCGAGGGACAGGAGTTCATCGGGGATTTCCTCGCCCGCGTCGCAGAAGAGGAACAGTTTGACTTTGTTATATCGACCGGCGACAACCTAAGTGACCACAGTGGTGTCCCGCTGCTTCTTGAAGCTCTGGAGCCTCTGATGGAGTATCCCGGCGCTTTCGTCCTTGGTTCAAACGATTATTACCTACCGAAGCGCAAACCGTGGATCTCTTACCTTGACCCCACCCACCACGCAGAGGCAAGCGAACGGGTTTCGTACATGAACCCTGAGTTGCCCTGGTTTGACGTGGTGCAACGGATGGTCGGGGCCGGATGGATTGACCTGTCGAACCGTTCTGCCTTGACGACAATTTCTACGCCCGCAGGGGATGTCGATGCCGCTCTGGTCGGCGTGGATGACCCTCATATTCGGCGTGATCGGTTCCCACAGCCCGTGGCGCAGTGGGATGATTTGAGCGCAGTTCGTTTGGCGCTGAGTCATGCGCCGTACAAGAGGGTGCTGGACCACGCGACCGAACTCGGATCTGACCTGATCCTCACAGGTCACACCCACGGCGGTCAGGTTCGCCTTCCGGGTGTTGGTGCCATCGTGAACAACTGCGATATCCCCAATCGGTACAGTCGAGGTCTGTACCCCTGGATGTACGAGGGGAGGCAATCCTGGCTCAACATCTCTGCGGGTCTGGGAACTTCACGATTTGCCCAGATTCGATTCTTCTGCCGGCCAGAAGTTTCTCTGATCACATTGAAAGCTACGAACTAGCGGTGCCCAATCCCTCATTCGTGCGTTTGGTTTGAGGTCGCACCAGTTCCTATACTTGGTACGTCTGGAACCGCGAGGTTCTGGCTCCTTCGGGATTCGGGGTGTGGCGCAGCTTGGTAGCGCGCTTCGTTCGGGACGAAGAGGTCGCAAGTTCAAATCTTGTCACCCCGACCAGTTGAGAGCCGCCGGTTTTCGTGGCAACAACGGAAATCTGTGGTCTTAGTTTGTTCGGCCTAGCCGTCTTTCTCATGGATTACATCGATGAGTTCTTTCAACGCTGCCGAGCGCGTAACACCCCAGGTCGGCCAATACCATGGTCACACCGCGCACCCCGCGAAGTCTTAGCCGCAAGACAATCGGTGCCACTAATCAGGAGGGCAGCGGCATCCGGTCAACCGCGGCCGGAATCAGTTGACTCAGATTCTCGACCACCCATGTGGGGCGGATTTGCGGACCCGCGGCGACAACATCTTCTAGTGTCGAGTCGCCGGTAAGCGTCACAGCACTATCAGTGCCAGCGTTGTGCGCAACCTGAATATCAGTCTCGAAGGTATCACCGACCATCAGTGCGTCCGAGGGAGAAATTCCCAGCTTCGCCAACTCTGCAGTCAGCATGGTCGGATTGGGTTTACCCATGACCATCTGACATTCGATACCGGCACTTTGCTCCAAAGCGGCAATAACGAAGCCCGTATCCGGTGTCGCGGTGTTCGGACCGTTGGGGCCGTGGCGATCAGGGTTCGTCGCTATCAAGATCGCCCGCTTGTACGTGTAGAAGGCATCGAATGCCTTCGCCAGCTTCGGGTAAGAAAAATGCTGGTCGCAAGACGCGATGACAATATCGATCTCAGCAGGGTCTTCCGTCACCTGGATACGATTCTTTTCCAGATTCTTCGTCAGGTCCGGCGCTCCCATCGGATAGACCTTTGCGTCGGGGTAACGCTCAGCAATCCAAGCCGACGTCGCCTCGATTGTGGTCAGGACTTCTTCCGAGTCACAGTCAATACCAAGTTTCTTTAGGCGTCTAACGTGACCTTCGCGGTCCGAGGAGGACTCATTAGAGAGAAATCGGATCACCCGCTTCTTCTCTCTCAACAACTGTATCGTCTCGATGACGCCTGGAAGGACGGTGTCACCAAGGCACAACGTGCCGTCAATATCGAAAAAGTATGCCTGGTACCAGCGTTCGGGGGTCATTGGCTCTCCTTACTTTAGGAGCAAGGTTAGTGGAGCATCCGAGCGGACCGAAGTTAGGGCGAATGCCACGAGAATTCGTTCGGCACATACCCATTGGGCTATAGAAGGTCTTGTCGTTGCATATAAAGGAATGCTCCGGCGCCTATTGGGACCTGCAAATAGAAGGTGACCAGGCGGAACATTAGAACTCCGGAAGCGGCAGACGCTGCAGGAACACCGATTAGAGTCAAGGCTCCGACCGTCGCGGCAAGAGTTGTTCCGATTCCGCCAGGACTGGGGATCGCCGATCCGATACTGTTGCCAACCAAATACATGATGATGCCCTCAGCAAACGATATTGGATGGCCGACACCATACATGCAAAAGACCAGGGCCAACGCGTAGGTGCCTGTCTGAACAAATACGCCTAGCATTGCCCAGGCAAGGTCGATGGGGTTCTGCTTCACATACCGAATCTGTGGCTGGATTTGCTTCCAGTAGTCCTGGGTCTTGGCGATTGCGAGGCGCCGAACCTTGGGAATCACCAGCGTGAGCGCTAGCGCCACGATTACTCCAACCATCACTAGGATAACGGTTCGCAACGGGAAGTTAACGTGGGGGAACTGGTGGTCAAAGATCAGGGCGACAATCACCATGGTGATCGACATAGCAACTTGTGCCAGAGCAATAAATGCGACGACAGCCGACGCTGAAACGGTACTCATCCCCCGCTTCTTCAGATAGTCAAGGTGAAGAGCTACGGGCCCCAGCCCGGCCGGGGCGGCAACTCCAACAAAGGAGGACGCCATCTGAACCAGGGTTGCGTCCCTCATCGGGACTTTGATTTCGGCTAGCTTATCCAGGGGGACAGCAGCACCAACCCAAGAGATTGCGCCCACGAGGAATGCGGCAACAATCCACCAAACATTAGCTTTCTTCAGAACGGTAGCGATCTCAGATGGGTGAATTTCCCTGCTCAGAATGAAGATAACGATACCGACAACAACGATGGTGAAGAGGGCACGGAAAGTTTTGGTTCCGGTCACGGCCTTGATCTTCTCCCAGGTCGTCGTCTGATTCACCATCCATCCCACCTGTCTGCCCAACCGCCAAGACAAACTCGAAATCGGCGCATTATCAACGGATTCGTCTGTCCGTCGCTATAGAACTCAACGCCGAGTCCGGTTCACCTAGTTGGCGTCTTGAACTTCCTCATCAACTGGGTCCGTCTCAGACGAACCAGTGATTTGAACGAATTCCGTTACTTCGACATCGTCCTCATTCACCCGAACAATCTCCACTTTCAAAGGAGATGCAAGCGTCGCGACAGCGCCCACGGTAGCGACGAGCGGTGCCGCCAAAGCCAGAACCCCGCCAACAATCGCTCCTCCGTTTAGAGGCAGATTGAGAAGCTCCGTTCCCTCAGCGTTGCGGACGATGATCCGTCGGACATTTCCCTCCTCGATGAGTTCCTTTACTTTCGCCGAAAGTTGGTCGGACGCATCGGCAAACTTCTCTGAGAAAGACTGCGCATTACTCATTGCTGGCTCCTTAACTACAAGATTCACCTAGGTTACCGTGGCTTCAGGAGTGGCACCCGAATGCTGGTCGAGGAGAACCGGACCCAATTCAGGTGGCGTCGTGTACGACTGCGAACAATCATCAGCGCGGCCGCCAACGAGTAGTCCTGCGGACCCAAGTGTGGCCATCCAGTCGAGGACTCTAGTGTCAGCGGGGGCACCCTCAATCCATCCGACCCCCTCAAACGGATCTCCAATCAGATAGGGGGGATTTCGCCGCGATTTTACGGCGTGTCGGCTCCCTATCTGATTGGCAACCCAGAGAAGACGGGGAGGAGGGGCTAGTCCTCGCAGCGGACCGCCTCGTACTCTGCCATCATCTTGATGCGGTCCATGTGCCTCTCATCATTCGAGAAGGGGGTGCCCACAAAGATGTCAACCAGACGAACAGCCTCATCAATGGTGTGCTGGCGCGCGCCTAGAGCGCAGACGTTGGCGTCGTTGTGCTCACGAGCGAGAGCTGCGGTGGACTCATTCCAAATCAGCGCCGCACGAATCCCATCAACCAGGTTCGCCGCCATCTGTTCGCCGTTTCCTGAGCCCCCGATAACGACACCCAGAGCCTCCTCACCGACCTTCTGATCGGCCACAACGGCCTCGCCGCACGCAATGCACATCGGGGGGTAGGCGTCCATCTTGTCGTAAACGAACGCCCCGTGATCAACAACCTCAATTCCTTCACGGCTTCCAAGGTGCGCGAGTAGCGCTTCGCGCAGTTCGAAACCGGCATGATCTGCAGCAATGTGGACCTTCATTGGATCTCCCATCTAACTCTTTTAGCTTTCAGACTATCGGCAGGCCAGTGTTCCGCGATGCAAATCCATTTCCTAGATCGCGCGGCGAGTCGCGGCAACGCAAGGCAGACGAGCGAAGGCTTACCGGCGATAAGTCAAACGAGGGTGCCGCCAAGGGGTGTTGGTTCAACGCGAAACAGGGAGCGAGTTTGCGGCACGGAACACTAGCTCTGCGCACTTAATGATCGCACTGTGTCTCTCAGCGCCTCGCAGAGAAAATCTATGTCAGACTCACTTACCATCAGCGGTGGACTAATACGAACCACGCTTCCGTGAGCGTCCTTCATCAATACCCCTCGCGAGAGCATCGCATGGCAAACTTCGCGCCCACTCGTTACTTCTGGGTTGAAGTCAATCCCGACCCACAGTCCCTGTCTGGAAATGCCTTGAATAACGTCCGGATACTCGGACATTAGCCTTTCGAGGCAATCTCCCAGCTGTTCACCTCGTACTTGCGCATTTCGCTGGTAGTTGCCCTCGCCGATCATCCGGATAACCTCACGACCCACAGCGGCCGCAAGAGGATTTCCACCGAAGGTAGATCCATGCGTTCCCGGTGTCAGATGACTCAGCACATCGGCACGTCCGGCAACGGCGGACACCGGGAGGATTCCTCCGCCAAGCGCTTTCCCCAAGACCATCAGATCGGGTTTTATTCCGTAGAGGTCCGAGGCAAATGTTTCTCCGGTGCGCCCAAAACCCGACTGAACCTCATCCACAACCATCAAAACATTGTTATCTGTGCAAAGCCGTCGCAATCCTTCCACGTATCCCTCCGAAGGAATACGAACCCCGGCTTCTCCCTGAATCAGTTCAACCAAGACCGCGACGGTGTTCTCATTGATCGCCTGACGAACCGCATCAAGATCGGAGAACGGGACGGTCACGAACCCAGGCGTATAGGGACCAAACCCCTCTTTCGCATCAGGATCTGTTGAGAATGAAACAATAGTCGTTGTCCGCCCGTGGAAGTTCTGGTCAATGGTGATAATCTCTGCGCACTGCGGAGCGACCTCCTTCGCCTCGTATCCCCACTTCCGCGCCGCCTTGATCGCAGTTTCCACCGCCTCTGCGCCGGTATTCATCGGAAGAACCATGTCCTGACCCGTCAGCTCCGCCAGTTCCTTGCAGAAAGCTCCGAGCTTGTCGTTGTAGAACGCCCGAGAGGTCATCGTTAGTCGGTCCATCTGATCTTTCGCGACGTTGATCAACCGCCTATTCGAGTGTCCGAAGTTGACGGCGGAGTATCCGGCCAGGGCATCTAAGTAGCGATTCCCATCAACATCTGTAACCCAGGCACCGTTGCCCTCTGAGATGACGACTGGAAGAGGATGATAGTTCGGCGCGACAACACCGATCTCGTTCTGCATCGCTTCCCTGGTATTGACTTTCGACATTGAAAACCTCCTGGTATGAGGCTACCCGGACACCCGGCCAGTGTCTGCCACGCTGACCACTCAATAATCTGGTGTCTGCCACGCAGCCTGCCCAATAGCAGGGTGTCTGCCGCGCAGACCGCTCGTTCAGACGAATCCCGGTTACGCAGTGGGCGGTTTGCTCGCCGGAGAAGCAACGCGGGACACCGCGTAAACCGTCAGAGACAACCATGGGATACCGGCGACCGGGGAACTACAGCGGGACACTAGCCGACGACTCGGCTGATAGCGAGTCCAAGCCGTATCGATTTGGTCGGCGAGACTACTCGCCCGTCATCGAAGCACGCCCTCGTCGCACGCCACTACCGTGATACCAACGATGTGCTTTGATGTAGTAATGGGAGATTTCATCAGTAGGACCATCGGAAACATGGCGGGCGTCTGGCTAGCATCACTATGGGTTGGCGGCGTCACCTTCGTCGCCTCCGGAGAGGTTTGGCAGACACTCCTCAATCTGTTCGTGATCGCGATTATCTTGGCGATCGTAAACTCGGTCATCCGTCCGGTCGTGAAGGTCCTAGCATTTCCTCTATACATAATTACCCTGGGCCTGTTCGCATTTGTCACGAACGGCTTGATGTTCTGGCTTGCAGGATGGCTCGCGGGTCAGTTCTCCCTCCCCTTACACGTTGACGGCTTTTGGCCGGCCGTGTGGGGCGGTCTAGTTACCGCTATCGTCGCGGGCATCATCGCCGCAGGACTCAACGCAATACTTCCCGGCAAACAGAACCGTTACGACGTACGCTGATATCTTCGCTCGCCCAGCCTGGTTCCTCCCGTCCATCCTTCGGGAAGGTTGACTGGCCCTAGCGTCCTTCTTGTCGCATACACAAGAGAGGCGGTCCTTGTTTCCTCCGTGAGTCCCAGCGCCCCGATACGAGCCTGCTCCCAATCACGAAAGCTACGCAGGTCCGGGTCCGTCTCAGCGAGTTCGGACAGTCGCTCTGCCGCAGCCGCATAGGTTGGCATTCCGTGGGCGCCAACCTGCGGGGGATCAGACAATCCCGACCGGTCGAAGTGTACGACCACATGGTTACCTTCAGTACTTGAGGGCCTGCCATCCAGAGCCGGAACAATATCCGCCGTATTCTCTAGGGCGAGGACACGCACCGACGGATCAGGAACCGACCCAACAGGTCCTCCCGCGGTGAGAACAGATACGACATTGAATCGTCCGCTTACCTGTTCACTTGCCGCAACCGACAGCGCTACCGCTCCTCCCTGTGAGTGACCAACGAACTCTACCGTCGCCCCCGGTTGAATACCCGCAAGATCCATTGCCGCAAGAACTGCCACGTGCTGATCCGAAAGCTTCCCCGCCACCTCCTCGAAGTTTGACATCAAGTCCTGAGGGTTGATCGACCCCGGCAACCACTCCTGTGTTCCTCTGATTACCACGCTCCAAGACGGGTCGCCTTCCGCCCTATCGTGTCTGAGAATCTGGATTTCACCGATTCCGTCCACCCGCGGGGAGTTTTCCAGGCTTCGAAGCAGTGCCGCGGCTGTCGTCGGCGGCCCGGGCCAGGGAACGCACGCAGGTGCCCTCGCAAGGGCCCTTCCCGCCAGCGCCGCCGTAACCCTCACCGGATGGCGCGAGGAGTTCCAGTCCGCGGGCCACCCCCACGGACGGGTCCCGTCACTAGAGACCGGCGTCCCCTGAGCCGATCGCTCAGCGTCAGGACCACCAAAACGCGACTCATCAGACGACACGGGGAATCCCTGAGCCAATCGTTCAGCGTCGGGGCCGCTGAACGAGACTATTTGCGATGAGTGCCTGCCGTCCATTGCTCTCCCCCACGCCACCTTCCCCTCACCAACAACCACGACACCCGAGGGCGAGGGAGCAACCAGCCCGCCGATACGCAACCACAAAGACGCGAGCGGTCCGGCCAGTCTTGCCGTGGACGAGGGGTCTGCCGACATCTGTGCAGCCACTTCCCGTAACTGGCTCTCCGTCTCAAGACCCGCTGTCTGCATCGTGGCCTCGCTGTCAGGAAGTCCCATAACCGAAACTAAGTGCGGAATTTGCCCCAGTAATTCTCCTAAACCCCTCCCACGGCCCGGTCCGCAACTAACCGCGCGCAGAGCATCACAGTGCTCAAAGAAGGTTGCCGCATCGGCATCCGCCGAAGCGTAGATCAGCGCCGCCATCGACAGCCATTCCGCGTGGTCGTCAATGTCGACCTGAAGCCTGATCAGCTTGTCTCGTATCTCTTCCAACAACGCCTTGCACTGAGCAGACAGCGTCTCCTGTTCCTCGACGAGCAAAAGAGTAAAGGGGTCCTCCGGCATTGCAAGAGTGAACGGACTCAGCGTCCACGTCTGTGCTCGTGTGATCGAGGTCAGGGTTTGGCCGACCGCACCCGCAGCCCAAGCCGTAACGTTGCTCGCTTGGACAACCTGCTCCGTATCAACGCGGGTCTGTGCGGACCTGACCCAGTACCAGTCATCGCTCATCCCCCGCCCCTCACAGTCAACACAGCCTCGAGTTCATTGAGCGTCACCGAGAGTGCATGCAATTCGCCAAGCTGATCTCGAGCATCTGCAACCCGACTCATCAAAGAGACTCGCTGCTCCTCGGCCCGAACACTGCCGGGACCCTCCCAGCCCTGCACGTGCGACGAATGGAGGGTCCACCAGGCGTCCTCAATCGCCTGGAACGCGCCGAGAACCCAGAGTGGATCAACCGTTGTTCCTAACGCTACCGACATGCGAGGAACCCTAGTCTTTTGCGCTGAGGCCCGGCGCGCGGTCTGCATGTACCTGTGGACTATTTCCTTGCAATGTGGTTGGGCAATACGTCGCCCGGCACAGTTCCGTATCCTTGAGGGGTCGAGGCAGTACTCCCTACCGAACTCAAGCAACACGAGGAGCCCGCGTGCCCAGCAATGCCCGCCGTTCACCCCGATTCGCTGACCAGCAATTCTGGGAGGAGACGCACGCACCGGCGCTCTCCCCCCTCGACGGTCGCTACCAGGCAGCCTCCGCGCCGCTAGCGGACTGGTTATCAGAGGATGCCCTCAATCGTGCTCGTCTTTACGTTGAAGTGGCGTGGATTGAGTTCCTCACTGACCACGAAGTTATTCCCGGCCGCAGACCGCTATCTGACGAAGACCGTGCATACCTCTACCAGCTTCCATCGGACTTTAGCCGACAGCGCCGCGAGCGTCTCGCTGAGTTCGAGGCAGAGACACGGCACGACGTGAAGGCCGTTGAGTATCTTCTACGCGAGCACATGGCTGCCGGAAGCTCGGAGCTCTCCAGCCTGGTCGAACTCGCGCACTTTCTCTGTACCTCAGAAGACATCAACAACCTCTCTTATGCCCTGTGCGTCAGGGAAGCCCTACATCAGGTCTGGCTCCCGGCGGCAACTAACCTGATGGCTGATTTGAGCGCTCTGGCGGCCTCCTCTGCCGATGCAGCAATGCTGTCTCGAACCCACGGACAGCCAGCAACCCCTACAACCATGGGTAAAGAGTTGGCCGTTTTCGTCGGTAGATTCCAGACGCAGATTGGCAACATTAATGCGACACCCATTCTGGGAAAGCTCAACGGCGCAACGGGCACTTACTCGGCTCACGTTGCCGTGCTCCCAGACGTCGACTGGCAGGACCTTTCAGATCAGTTCGTCGAGTCTCTCGGTCTTGAGTGGAATCCCCTCACAACACAGATTGAACCGCACGACTGGCAGGTTCGCCTCTACTCGGAACTTGAGCACTTCAACCGAATTGCCCACAACCTAGCGACGGACTGCTGGCAGTACATTTCCCTGGGTTACTTCAAGCAGCGTTCGGAGGGCAGTACCGGATCATCAACTATGCCCCACAAGATCAACCCGATCCGATTCGAGAATGCCGAGGCTAACCTAGAGATGTCCAACGCCATCCTTGGTGCCCTTGCAGCAAATCTGGCGACAACCCGGATGCAGCGCGATCTAACCGATTCTTCGCTGCAACGTAACATCGGAGTCGGATTCGGATACTCCCTGGTTGCCCTTGAAAACCTTCGCGCTGGTCTGGCTCACCTAGATGTGGACCGCCATCTCATGGAAGAGGACTTGGCGGCTCACCCAGAGGTACTGTCCGAGGCGGTCCAGCAAGCGCTAAGGCTCGCGGCCCTTACCGGGAGCGAGTCGTCCGACGAGCCCTACGCTCTCCTAAAGAACCTCACTCGCGGTCGCCAGGTGAGCATCGAAGACATCCGCGAAGTTATCAAGAAGGCCCAGATGTCCACCGATCTGCAGGACAGACTGCTCAAGATGGAACCCGCCGACTACATTGGCCTGGCCCGGAGTCTGGTTGGTCCTGATCAAAGCTAGTCGGTTCTCCCTCGATCACGGCCGCCACGTCGGATCAAACCTGGGCGCACCGTACCTGGCGAACAGGTCATCAACACGCGCCGCCTCGTCCACATACCCGAGGTCACGCATGTCGAATAGCACCGATTCGTCATCCTTGGTGTCCTGTTGCTCGGCGGCGTCCCGAGCTTTTTCTTGAGCGTGCTCCAACCTATCGTCCGATTCCACCCGGGACTCCTCGGAGTCCGTTGGCACCGAACTAGAAACTAGGACACGGCCTCGAATCCCGACCGGGGCCATCTCTGGGTTATTCCAAATTGCCTCAACCGCGCGCTCAAAGACATCTTCGCCGAGGACCCCTAGGCTCAGTTGCTCAGCCTTTGACACGCCCTCCAGCTCAGAATGATTCGGGTCGTGATCCGTCAATATCACGTCGAAATTCACCAGGGTTGGTTTACCGAAGCCCTCAAAAACCTCGGCCCGGACATCTATGTCGGACCACTTGCGCACTTCCTCAACCAGTGGGGAGGCGTCGAGTACCACCATAATCAGATTTCGAAACCGCTCATTTCGGCCCGGTGGAATAACCGGCTTCAAGTGCCCAACCGTGCTGCGAACCAGGCTGCGCACTGCCCCCAGCGTGCGGATGGTCTTTGGCCCGGTGATCTGTGGAAGTTCCCGTTCTCCGGAGCCTTCCCCGTGCCCCTTGTTGATGGGCAGTAGCTTTCCGGCCTTTATTGCCATGTTGCGCCTGGTACGTTGCAGTCGCTTTAGCTGCTCACTCATCGCCCGTTCCCTCCGTCTGTTCGGGGTTCTGGTGGCTCAGCCCCAGCAGGGAAGTTGTTGACGCCACCAGATCAACCGGCTGTGACACAAGCGGCTCCGGGACCTCTATCTCGTCGCCGAAACTCACCGGCTTCCAGTCATCGGTCGGACGAATGTCAACGTATGCATCGAACGTTGACCTCTTCTGTGGCTCCACCAACTCCTGCCACGCGTAGTGCTGCGTAACTCTGGTCTGCTCCCCGGGCTTTGGCAGATACTGTTGCAACGCTTCAAAAACCTCGGATGCGCGCCCCCACTTGGCAACGGTGTTACGAACTTCCGCCCCGAGCAACGTCTGTGTGTAGGTGGACGAGGAGTGGGCGTAGAACAATGGGTTCCTCTTTGGGATATTCAGCTTTCGCTTCACAACTACACGCTGGTCGGCTTCACGTCTGGAGGTTCCATCCATGGACGGGATTACGTCTTGATCGTGTTCCAGCGCGAGCATATTCACGCCCTCACGAATCTTGAGTCGCCGAGCGGGGGCACCAAGGGTTATCGCCGCGTCAACAGTAAAACCCACCTTTTTTGGTTCCGTCGCAGCGAGCGCAGCCGCGATGATTCCTCCCTGAGAATGGCCAACTATAAGCACCCGTTCGTTCACCATGTCCTCCGATTCGATTCCATCGGCGTACATGGCAGAGCGCACAGCAGCGACGAGGCCCATTCTCGCGGCCGATGCCATGTTTAGCTCCTCGCGAATGTTCGACTCGATATCCGCGGGATTTGGCATTGACTCCAGATCCATGTGGTCGGTGCCAGGGAGTGAGACCAACCAACGTCTGTTCTCTCCCTGTCCCACCCGAGTCACCTTTATCGGCAGACCGTATGCCTCTGCCCAGTAAAGGTCGTCAATGTCAGCAGCCAGATCACCAAGATTCTGCGGTGGCGCAAATCGGCGCGCCAACGGATAGGGGTGACCCTCGGGAAGTGCTCTTTTCTTACGGGGATCCGGGTCAGCGCTATCCCACCAAACTAGTGACTTAACCGGTCCTCCCCGGAAGTATCCCAGCGCGGTTCCGATCGCCAGCATGCCCACCATTAGTGAGTCGTAACCGGTGCGAGGTAAGAGCGGCAGCTGTTTGCGCATTTCCCCGGTTTCATCCAGACCGAGGGTGATTCGCCTAATCATCGCGTTTTGCGCACCGCGCATCGCGGTCTTCCCAATCCGGGACAGGGAGCGGATTGTGAGAGTGTCTAGGCCGGGGTTATTGAAGTAGATTCTCTGAGCTTTCTCAACCGCCTCCGCGCCGACCCGGTCCGCCTTCTCGTCGAGAAGACTTCTGATCGCAAGCATCCGCGGCGTTCCCGATGCGACCAGCGACCAGAGTGAACTCTTCGTCAGAGGCCAGACTAACGGGGCAAGTCTGCGCCACAACGCACTCCGGGGAACACTTCGAGGTACGCGGCGCAGAGGGTAGTACTCGGTCAATCTTCCCTCCTCACTAGACGTTCCAATTTACTGAACCCTCCGCCCTGTTGCCCAGGGGTGAGTTTTGCTCAACAGGCCAATCTGCCCTTCGCCAACGATCTCCCTATTGCCGAGGGGATAAGTTTGCGCGAGAGTATTAGGAAGCGACCTGTTTGGAGGAAACCATGACTGAGGTTGACCGCACCGTAGAACTGTTCGTCAATGGGATGACCTGTGGTCACTGCGTTGCCAGCGTGACCGAAGAACTCGAAGAAGTTCCGGGGGTAAAAAACGTCGAAGTGATTCTGGGCGGGGATGACAAACCTTCGAAAGTTACCGTGGTGACCGACATCCTCCTTGATGATGAGGCGCTCCGCGACGCGATCTCCGAAGCGGGCTATCAACTAACCGAGATTCGGAGGGATATCTAGGGTTTGTCTCCTGCCACAAAACGGCCCCTAGATCGCGTGGAGAACCGGTACATCGCAAGACAAGCAAGCTAAGGCTTGCCGGACGAGTCACACGAGGACTCCCCCAAGAAATACTGGCTCAGTGCGTGAGATAACGAGTGGATTCGCGGCGCGGGGGACTAGTCCTGTTTGGCCAGGCGCCTTCTCAATGCGCGAATGTTTTTGATCCTACTTGTCTGAAGCACGACCCAGGCGTCTGAACGACTAGGTTGCCACACGGATCCCCTCGGCTTCGACTCATTCGGTACGTGCTCGAAGGCGCAGGGGAAATCGCGAACTCTGGAACCTGACGTAAGCAGGTCCATCGTCATCGCCAAGTCAACCGCTGACCCAACGTGGAACGGCATGACCTTCGTTAGGGCTTCCCGGGTAAGGCAGCGGTTCGTCGCCAGCGGGTCTCTAGAAACCCAGCCGGTCATGACCAGTAGCTTCCGGGCGGCGGATCGAGCAGGGCCTCTCATCTGGAAGGGGTCAAAGTGCTCTGGAACTCCGAGAGCACAGTCGCATTCACCGGAGAGAACTGCATCAACAAGAACTGATGCTTCCACCGCCGAATCACCAAGATCAGGGTCCAGGAAAAGGATATGACGGGCGGGCCAGTCCGCGCGATCGCGCATTGCAACGACCTTCACTCCCGTCTCTAGGGCAGATGATCGTCCCCTGGGAACAGAATGGCGGACCACTGCGGCTCCTGCCATTCGGGCCACGGCGCCGGTGTCATCATCCGAACCATCATCGACAACAACAATCAAATCCACCCTAGGGATCGCACGGCAGGCCCTAACCGTCGCGGCAATGGTGCTTCGGTCATCACGCGCGGCAATAACAACCGCGACATTCTGGGGACCGGTAGTTTGTGGCGCACCGCGATCCGCTGCGTCACTATCACGCGTGACGCCAGCATCTCCATCGGACCTGCCCACGGCTCAATCATATCGCCACCTCGGCGGGAGGTGACGGGTGTCCGTCCGGTAATCGAACCGCCGAGACCTATCGAAAGACCTACCTAATGGTGACCTGCCGCGAGATCAGGCCAGCGCGAACCCGCTTTTGGTCGTCGTTCAGCGGTTCCTTAGAAGCTAGAGCCACCTCCAGTGCCTTCTGTAGCTTTGCAGCTGGCTCTGCCAACTGCGCTGCAGTAACGTCCGGGGCGACCTGGAAAACTGGAATTGCGATACCGCACGCACGAAATGCCCCGACGAAACGCGATCCCTCACCAACGCTTGCTCCGCCATCAGACTGAACGCGAGCGAGGGCGGTGAACAGTTTGTCTTCGGGCACATTCGTTACGTAGCGGATGAAGTTATTGTTCATCTGGCACCAGTACATGCCGGGTACGCCCGGAACCTCTTCCGTTGGGACCATGTCCTCGCGGTTCTGCTCAAGCGCGGCGAGGGTATCGGCGTCGTGCTCCTCGTCCGGGTCGAACCAATAGGAGAAATCCTCGGTGATCTGCATCGGGCTCTCGTCATCTGAAGCGACCGTGCGAAGGAAGGACTCGTCCAGCAGTTCTTGAAGTCTAGGAGCGGGGTCACGAACATCAATCGCAACAACTCCATCCTCGCCCGCCTGCTTAAGCTCAATGGCCGCTTGAAGCGCACCGCCCAGGTCATGTGACAGATCACCTGTGTTGAACCGAGTCTGAAGGCCAACCAGAATTCGACCGTCGCTACGGACCATGGCGGGCGCGCCATCGGGAAGCAAGGTAACGAAATCGAACTCTGTTCCCCCCAGATCCTTGTTTGTCTTAGCCGCAAGGATCGCGCAGGGAATAAGTTCACGCATAGCGACCAGTTCGCGTTCAACGGCGATTCCCTCGAAGGGGCGTTCGACAAACGCGATTGGAGGCCGGTATGCGGCGGCCTTGGCTGGAGTTATCTTCTTACGTCGGCTTGCTTTACCCATGGCAGACAGGTTAGCCGTAGGTCACCCCTACCTGTCTACAATCAAGGAAGTTCGAGCATCAGCTCACGTACCAAACAGCCCTAGAACAAGGAAGTCAAAGATGCACCAGCGAGCTGGGCAGCAGGCGCAGCCCTCAGACCTAATCGACGTCGACGCGTTGCTTGCCGCCTACTACGACACGGTTCCCGACGTGAATACTCCCGACCAGAAGGTGGTTTTCGGTACCTCTGGACACCGGGGTACCTCTACCAACGGCACGTTCAACGAGGCGCATATAGTTTCGATCACAGCTGCGATTGTTGAGTATCGCGCCCTGCAGGGAACCAACGGACCATTGTTTGTTGGCGCCGATCCTCACGCCCTCTCGGAACCGGCTTGGCGAAGTGCGCTCGAAGTGCTCAGTGCCGCAGGAATCCAAACCTTCATTGACTCTCGCCGTTCCTGGACTCCGACCCCTGCAGTCTCACTGGCAATCCTTGAGGCGAACGGGGCTCCCGACAATCTACGGACTGAGGGACCGGGTTTAGCAGATGGGATCGTTATTACTCCCTCTCACAATCCGCCGACTGACGGAGGTTTCAAGTACAACCCCCCAACAGGTGGCCCAGCTCAGTCTGAGGCAACGGCTTGGATCGCGTCGCGCGCCAATGAACTGCTGGCCGGGGGGTGGCGCAACATACCGCGTAACTTCGACTCGAATGTTACGGATCTGCCAAACGTGGAGTTCCACGACTATCTCTCACAGTACGTGACCGCGCTAGATTCAATCATCGATTTCGAGGCGATACGCGACGCTGGGATTCGGATTGGGGCGGACCCCCTTGGCGGCGCGGCAGTGGGCTACTGGGGTGCCATCGGCGAACGCTACGGAATCGACCTCACCGTCGTAAATTCGACCGTAGACCCACGCTGGTCATTCATGACGCTGGACTGGGACGGCAAGATCCGCATGGACTGTTCCTCTCCCTATGCCATGGCGTCCCTGCTCGAAAAGATGGTTCCTGATGAGGACGGGCACTACCCCTATGACATTGCCACCGGCAACGATGCCGACTCCGATCGGCACGGAATTGTCACCGCCGATGGCCTAATGAATCCGAATCACTTCCTCGCAGTCGCAATCGAGTACCTTTTCACCCACCGACCCGGTTGGCAAGAGAGTGCGCAGATCGGCAAAACGCTGGTCTCATCCAGCCTCATTGACCGGGTCGGCGCGTCTATCGGGCGGGAGGTCATGGAGGTTCCGGTCGGATTCAAGTACTTCGTTTCCGGTCTACTGGATTCTTCCCTTGGATTCGGGGGCGAAGAGTCGGCGGGAGCATCTTTCCTCCGTAAGGACGGCACTGTTTGGACCACCGATAAGGACGGCATAATCATGTGTCTGCTGGCCGCCGAGATTCTCGCGGTGACCGGGAAGACTCCCTCGCAACTACACCGGGAGCAGACGAGCCGTTTCGGCCAGTCCTGGTACGCGCGGATCGACCAGGTAGCGACCAAGGCGGAGAAAGCTCGCCTGGCGGAACTATCTCCCGAGGACGTGTTGGCAACCGAGTTGGCTGGCGAGGCAATCACTGCCAAGCTGGTTCGAGCTCCCGGAGACGGCGCACCCATAGGAGGCCTGAAGGTAACAACCGAAAACGCCTGGTTTGCAGCGCGTCCCTCCGGCACTGAAGACGTCTACAAGATCTACGCTGAGTCGTTCATTAGTGAGGACCACTTACGCCTGGTTCAAGAGGCCGCAAAAGAAGTGGTTAGCGAAGCTTTGTCCAGCTAGGGTGTGTCTCATCCGGTGTGATTTTGCGCCCTAATCGCCGTGGTTACACCGTTTTCAGATTGACTCTATGACGCTCAAGGGCAGAGACTCAAAGGGTGTTCAACCGCTACCGTGAAGTCCTGTCTTTGCCGGGAGCCTTGGCATTCTCAATGGCCGGGGTGCTGGCCCGCGTACCAATGGCATTTGTTGGTATCTCCACCATCCTGATGGTTCGTTTCATCTACGGTAGCTACACGCTGGCGGGACTGGTTTCCGCGGCGAACGTCATTGCGTATGCGCTCTGTGCTCCGCTGTTGTCCAGGCTGGTGGACCGCTTCGGTCAGGCCCAGGTGATGATCCCCTCGATCACTATCTCGTCACTAGCGATGGCGGGCATGATCTTCTCGGCTATGAATGTGGCGCCGGCTCCGGTCCTGGTGGCGTTTTCGATCATCAATGGAGCTACTGCGGGCTCGATCGGGGCACTAGTTCGCGCCCGGTGGGCGCACACTGTCACGGACGCACGACAACTCCAGTCGGCCTACGCGATGGAGGCGGCGTTTGACGAACTCGTTTTTGTTTTGGGTCCGGTAATCGCGACTCTGCTCGCCACCAGCGTTCATCCCACGGCTGGCCTTTGGGTCGCTCTGTTTTTCATGGTCTTCGGGTCCCTGGCGTTCCTGTTGCAGACCAAGACCCAACCACCGGCCAATGCGGGAAAGAAGGACCAGAAACGCAGTTCCGTCATGCGCGATCCCGCGATGATCGTTCTAGCACTCACCTACATCGGAACTGGTGCCCTGTTTGGAGCAAACGATCTGTCAGTCGTTGCTAGCGCCGAAGCCGTCGGTCTGTCTTCCATCGCGGGAGTCATTCTGGCCGCGATGTCCCTCGGGTCATTGGTCTCAGCACTGGTGTACGGATCGCGGGTCTGGAAAAAGCCGCTTTGGATTCTGTTCACCCTCGGTGTGGGCCTACTTGCACTCGGGGTTTCCCCCTTCGTGCTGGCACCAAACCTTTGGGTTTTAGCCATCATGATGTTCATTGCCGGAATCGCAATCGCGCCGACGATGACCAACGTCAACACCATCGTTCAACAAATCGTTCCTCCAGCTCGCCTCACCGAGGGTTTGACTTGGATGTCAACCGCCATGACGTTCGGAACCTCTCTTGGATCAGCTGTGGGCGGACCGGTGATCGATAACTACTCATACCACGGAGGGTTCCTGGTGGTCCTAGGCTTCGGCTGGGCAATGTTTCTCACCGCCGCCCTGGGGTACAAAACACTTAAGAAACGCATCCAAACCCACCACGTACCCCTCCCCGAAGAAATTTCTGACCCTGTCTAGGTGTCCTGGTATGCCTATCATTTAGGCATGCGTGGCGACCTACTTGGAGATGTCCTTGGAGCGGGCGGCACTTTTAGGTACGGATTTCTGGCCGCTGCGGGTTGGCGCCCGTGTGTCATCGGCTTTGGCGGTTACGGTTCCCAGCGCGAAGTTCGGGTGATGGGCCGCGTTCTGATGACCGAGAAAAACCTAGGGCGTGTTTGGCTGAACCAAAGACGCGGATGGAGACAGTTCTTCGATTCTCAGGTTCCCAGCTACCCAGTCCTAATTAAGGCCGGCGATGCTATCCGAGTGATCGAAGCCGATAGTGGTGGATACATCGACCAACACATTACCGGTCACGGGTTCGAGCCAGGATGGCGTGACGTTCGGGTCCACTTGATCAACCGAGGCGACTGGCAGAAGCACCGAAAACGACTACTTGAAGGGATGGACCCCGATCACATCTCCGCCTCCAAGTTAGCTGCTCGAGCCCAGAGCCTCGGGGTAAGGATCGACAGAGGTATCGATATTCCGGTTAGGATTGTTGGCGACTTTGAGACCACCGGAATCGTCTGCGATATCGACGACACCATCATGGTCTCAATGGTGCCTCACAAGCTACTAGCGCTGCGATACATGTTGCTCGACAAGGTCTCTACGCGCCAAGCGGTGCCGGGCATGTCTTACTTCCTAAATCGCTTACAACATCATCTTCATATTCTGGAACCGGCGCATCGGGAGACCGAAAAGCTTCCCCCGCCTTTTCTCTTCCTCTCGAACGGTGCCTGGAACACTATTCCGGTCCTGCGGCACTTCCTGGAGCGCGGCGAATTCCCTCGTTCGACCGTTCTTCTTCGGCCCTGGGGATTCAGCGAGATCGGTTTTCCAACCAGCGGACCGGCTAACAAGCTAAGCCATTTAGAGGACCTGGCTCGAATGTTGCCACAGGTGAAATGGGTGTTAGTCGGCGACAACGGTCAACGTGACCCCGAGATATGCGCAGAGTTCGGAAGGCGTTGGCCAAAGAATCTAGCAGCGGTGGCAATTCGAACCCTGCTTCCTCTGGAACACCTGACATCTCACGGAACAATGAAGGAACTCTCCAGGCTAGATCGGGCGAACTTGCCTGAGGGAGTTCCCCTTATTTTCGGAGAAGATGGCTACCATCTAAACCGATCCGCCAGCTCAATGGAGTTCAACAGAGAACTGATCGCACGGCTACAGGCATAGCTCAGTCTGCTTTTCTAGGACTGGGTGATTTTGAGCTAGTTGCACGGTTTCCGGTATAGGACTATACCCCCATTTTTCCCTGACTAAACCCTTAGATCCCGCAATTGACGGCCCCCGTGAGATAACCTCTGAACTGGAAGCGGGCATGGGGAACTCAAACTCTGTTATCAGCGACTGCTAGCAGTGCCTCTAACCCAGCCGCAGGTCGCTAGGTGAACACGCACAAACTAAGGAGTTGCCATGAAGCGTTCCGCCCTTATGCCCTTTGCCATCGGCGCAACCATGTTGCTCGCGCTTGCCGGATGCGCAAAGGACGGCGCCCAGTCCGGCAACTCGGGAGCAGAAGACGAGTACGTGCCCGGACCTCTTGATGAGTATATGAGTGTCCTTTGGGAAGGCGAAGACTGGTCGATCGACAAAGCCAAGGAACAGGATCGCCAGCGCGAGGACCTAATCGCTGAGTGCATGGCGAAGGAGGGTTTCGAATACATCCCCAATACCAGCAGGTACGGATACTCGGACGGCTCAGAAGAAATCGACGGGCCACAGTGGGGCACTCTGGAGTTCGCTGAACAATATGGATACGGCATCGTTGACTGGCCTGGCCGTGAGGACATGGAGAACCAGACTGGTGAAGACGAATACTTCGACCCCAACCAGGAGTACATCGAGTCTCTAAGTGAGTCGGAACAAACCGCTTTCTACGAAACCCTCTACGGCAAGGGACCAACTGACGAAGAATGGGAACTCATCGAGGCGGGCGAGATGGAGCACGAGTGGTCCTGGGAGACCTCTGGCTGTGACGGTTGGGCGATGCACGAGATGGACGATAACTCCGCGTCTGCCCTCTACGAAGACCCTGAGTTCGAGGACATGATGACCGCGATGCAGGATCTATGGACCGACATGTACTCCGACAGCGAGTATCAGAGTCTCAACCAGGAGTGGTCTTCGTGTATGGCAGACAGCGGCTTCACGGGACTGTCCGATAAGGACAATGTCCAAAACGACCTGTACGACCAACTTAATAAGATTTACGAGGACTCCACCAGTCCGAATGGCGACTGGAATGAGCCCGACAAAGCCGTAATGGACGAGTTCCAGAAGCAGGAGATCGCCCAGGCAGTCGCTGACTACAAGTGCAGTGAAAAGATTGACTACGACAAGAAGTCAATGGAGATTCAGCACCGTATGCAACAAGAGTTCCTGGACCAGTACAAGACCCAGTTGGACGCAGCAATCGCCAAGTACACGACCAAGAACTCGTAGGAATCACGTGAAGAACGAAACGCCGGAAAGCAACGGCTCGGCAAACGACGAGACCGCCAAGAAACCTAAGGGCCTAACCGGAACCAGGCTGGTTGCAGTCATCGCCGTCATTGCGGTGGTCTTTCTTCTCGCAGGAGCGATACTGATGCGGTTCATAGTCTCGCCAGCCGAGATTGCGGCCCGGTCCGAGGCTCCCGAACCGGGCCCGGTGACCGCCGTAGTCGAAGAGCGCGTCGTCAGTAATGAGGTCGTCATTCGCGGCGAGGCAAGCTACGCGGACTCAGTCGAAGTCAAGCTGGACACTTCTTCGTCCGAGGGACGTCCTATTGTCACCGGACAGGTTCCGGCCGTCGGCGCCGTGTTGAACGCAGGAAGCGTTGCGCTTGAAGTGACGGGCCGCCCCGTGATCGTGCTGCAGGGCCAGTTGCCCGCTTACAGATCACTGTCAATCGGAATGAGCGGACCTGATGTGCTGCAGCTAAAGCAGACGTTGGCTTCAATGGGTTATGACGTTGGCGATCCGAACTCGGACCTGTACGAGTGGCAGACGTCGGAGGCCGTTGGTCAGCTCTACCTCAATACGGGATACCAACCCTCTACTGGTGGACCGGAGGCGCGCGACGCACTAAGGGCAGCAGAAGCCTCCTATCGGTCTGCCGAGACCGCGCTTACCCGAGCGCAGACCTCTTACAACACCGCGTACAACGCGGGCGAACAGGATCTTGCGATTCCGTGGGCGGAACTGAACGAGGCACAACAGACCCTCAGTGACGCTTACAGCGCCCTCGAAGAGGCACAAATCGGGGTCCAACCAACGCTTCCCGCGGGCGAGGTGCTGTTCCTCCCCTCGTTACCGAGGCGTGTTGATGCCGTGTACGTTGAACGAGGGGGTGAGGTAACCGGACCCGTAATGCTTGTCTCGGGCGCCGACCTAACCATCGTGGGGACCGTTAATCAACAGGACGCGGCTCTACTAGCCCCGGGGATGGAAGCGTTTTATTCCAGTCCAGGAGGCGAGGAACTCACAGCAACCATCGCCTCAATCGAATCCCCAAAGTCGGCTTCTTCAAATGGAGACGACAGTTCCGATGGCGGTGATTCGAGCGGTAGTGGTGACTCGGCGGGCCGGTACAAATTGACCCTTACCCCCGATGATCTGACAGATGAACAGATCACCGCACTTCGGGAGCAGAGCCTCAAGATCACCATTCCCGTAGCCTCGACCGAGGGCGAGGTAATGGCAGTCCCGTTGGCAGCCCTATCCGCCGCAGCTGATGGAAGCAACGTGGTTGAGCTTCTTTCCCCAACCAAGGACGACCCATTCGCCACCGAGATGGTCGCAGTCACCACAGGTCTCGGCGCACAGGGGTTCGTCGAAATCACCTCCGACGACTCGCGTATTGCGCCCGGCGCAAAGGTTGTGGTGGGTCGGTGAAACTCCGCAGACCTGGGGGGAAACGTGCATCCAGAACAGGGCACGGAGCGGCGCAGATTGCGACAAGTCTCTGGCCACCGCTGGACGACAAAGGATCAGCCGAGCCAGCGGTAGCAGAGGTAGAGTCGATCCTGCCCGATGCGGAGCCTGTTCCTCAGACCTTTGATGGACCTCTGGTAAAACTCGTTGATGTAACTCGGATATTCCCTGGTCCACCTGCCGTTCAAGCGCTTCGCAACGTGAACCTCGAGGTCGAAAAGGGCGAGTATCTGGCGATCATTGGTCCGTCGGGGTCAGGGAAGTCGACGATGTTGAACACCTTGGGGCTGCTTGACCGACCTAGTTCTGGTCTGTATGAGTTTGACGGCGTCGATGTCTCTGGGCTCTCTGATGATGAACGTGCCGATCTGCGGGGAGGGGCCATCGGCTTCGTGTTCCAGTCGTTCCATTTACTTCCAACCCGAACCGTTCTTGACAACGTCATTCTCTCGACCACATACGCCGGATTCCCGAGAGAAGAACGCGAAAAACGAGCACGAGACGCCCTGGACCGCGTTGGGATGGGACACCGTCTCGACTTCTACCCAGGGACACTCTCGGGAGGTGAACGCCAGAGGGTGGCGTTGGCCCGGGCGGTGGCGACCTCTCCCAGACTGCTCCTGGCCGACGAGCCAACCGGTAACCTGGACCGAGCAAACTCCGAGGGCGTCATGCAGTTGTTCGAGGAACTATCGGAAGACGGCCTCACGATCATAATGATCACTCATGATTCCGCAGTGGCTCAGAGCGCCCATCGCAGGGTTCAGATCAGCGACGGTCAGCTTTCGAGGGTCGCCTGATGAAAACCAAACGAGCAGCGGCTCCCGCCGAACGTCGTCGCGTCAACAGTCGTCGAAGGGGAAGGCCCCGCCCCAAGTCCTCGCGCACAGAAAAGAGCGGATTCACCTTTCGCGACCTTATCCACGAATCCCTCGAAGGTGTGGGCTCGAAGCCATCACGCCTATTCATCACCCTATTTGGCACCGTTCTGGGAATCGCGTCTTTAGTGGCAACTCTGGGGCTGGCCCAGACCACTGCCGGGCAGATCGCCAAGAACTTCGACATGATTCAGGCGACTCGCGTTTCTATCGAACCGGGAAAGACAAGCGGTCCGCGTAACAACGAACGAGCTACCGCAGTAATCCCGTGGGATGGAGTCGAACGAGTGGATCAACTGGTCGGGGTTGAGGAGGCGACTCTCTATTCGGTGGTGCCCGGGGATCCCGTCGTACGGGCCGTCCAAATCGTGGATCCCTCCGAGGCTCAGAGCGCCTCGCCGCCAGTAATTGCTGCGTCGCCAGAGCTGGCTGATGTCATGGCGGCGAACATTCAAACTGGAAGGTTCTTCGACTCGGGTCATTACGACCGGGCGGACAGGGTCGTTGTGCTCGGAGCTGCGGCCGCCGAGAAGCTTGGCATCAACCGCGTTTCTGGACAACCATCAATCTTCATTGCAGACCAGCCGTACCAAGTGCTTGGAATCATCGACGAGGTGGGAACGCGGGCAAATCTGCTGAACTCCGTAATTGTTCCGGTGACGACGGCACAGACTCATCTGAACCTAAACACGATTGACTCGCTCGACATCCTAATCGACATCGGGGCAGGAGAAGTTGTCGCTGGCCAAGCGCCAATAGCGCTTAATCCAAATGACCCAACCGGCTACAAGGTAAAAGCTCCGCCTTCAACTTCGCAGCTCCAGGGCCAGGTGCAGGCCGACATCAACGTGCTTTTTGTGGCAATCGGGCTTGTCGCCCTTTTGGCGGGAGGCGTGGGCATAGCTAACGTGACTCTGCTGTCCGTCTCGGAACGCCGAGGCGAGATCGGGCTACGGCGAGCCCTGGGGGCGAGGACCAAGCAGATAGGTCAGCAGTTCATGCTCGAATCTCTCACAACCGGCACACTGGGAGGTTTGATCGGGGTTGCGCTGGGACTGTTTGCAATAGTCGCGGTCTCTCTTTTCCAGCACTGGACGCCGGTTATTGCACCGTGGGTCCCTGTCGCAGGAGTATTGCTCGGCGCGTTGGTCGGCCTAATTGCGGGAAGCTACCCGGCGATAAAGGCAGCGAGAATAGAGCCCGTGGACGCACTTCGCTCGGCCTGAGGTTCCTTTTAGTCAACCGGCGTCTGTGGCCTCCTCATTGACTTTTTTGGGGAGGGGGAGTTGATGTTGTTTTTGCTCTGATTCTGCGGAACGCCGCCTTGTCTTCGCGGGGTAGCCCGCTCGCCAGTACCAGACCGCCACTGCCACGACTGTTGCCAGGTAGATTACTAGCCACCAGGGAAAACTAGGCACGCTAGGTCTCTCTCCCGCCGCGTCGAGGTCGGCCTGCGGAGTCGGCCAGACTCGCTCACCCGTCACCAGGAACCTATGCGTGTTGATCCCCAGCGGAGTACAGGTAATCAAGGTGACCAGGTCCTTGTCAGGCACGGCCCGAATCTCCTCGGTCTCGTTCGGTTCTACCACTTTGGTTTCTATGACGCGGTAGGTAAAGACCTCCCCCATCACCTCAACGCTGAAGGTATCGCCTTCCTTTACCCGGTCCAGGTGGGTGAAAATCTCCGCGTCTGCCAAGCCGCGGTGCCCTGTCAGCACCGACCGTGTCCCCACGCCACCCACGGGCAAAGAGGTTCGTTGTAGATGACCGACACCCTTTAGTAGCACCTGGTCCGAGGTGCCGTGGTAGACCGGCAGATCCAGTTTGATACTGGGGATTCGTAGCCGCGCCATCACGTGGTTCGGGTCATTGTTCAGCAGATTCCAGTAGTTCAGGTCCCCGTTGTCGACACCAGTTCCTTCGACGAGGTTTGATCCGGCCTCCATCACTCCTCCTGCTTGGAGTTGCCGGTTGTACTCTTGAGCTTTCGCAATCTGCTCGCGCGCGTACTCCGCTCCACTGGCCCGGTCTGCCGCAGCCTGGTCAATGATGATGTTCGACTGGTTGTATTGGGACACCCACTGCGCCGCGTACGGGTAGGCGAAGACCGTCGCGGCAGCAAACACCACTAGGGCGATCGCCAAGTTCAGCCAGCTGAATCTCCAGCGGCGCTGCTTTAGGGCATGCTGTGCCGGACTTAGTCTTTTCACACCAACCCTTTCTGTGGCGGCCAAATCTCCTCAACTGTCAAACGGTCTCACGCTAGCGCCAGGCGGGCTAGCTCCCGGGCAAGGGAACCCCTGCCAATTGGGTTGTGCGTGGCAGAACCGGAACCAAACGATGCACTGTAAGTATTCGCCGCTTCTTCCTTAGCAACCAAGTGGATCGCTGCTCAGAGCAGGCGCCCCGTACACCGCAATAAACGCCCATGCCGGTTACTATGACGATGGGGGCGAGCCACTTGGACCCACCCCCATCGCTACCTGTTTTACGCTAATCGACAGGCGAACTTAGCGATTATCAGTTGTTTCTTAGGCATCCTGATGTTGGCCGCGGTTACGGCGAACCAGGTAGAGGCCCACGGCCAGCGCGACCAAGCCGGTGCCAACCAGTGCCAACAGCACCCGGCCCTGCGCGCCTGTTATTGGCAGCGAAGGCAGATCGCCCGCGTCAGAACCGATCTGCGTGTTCACGATGGTGGTGAACGCACCATCTGCACCGACCGAGAGAACGGTTCCGGCACTTGCGTCGCCCTTGTAGCCGGCAGGAATCTTCGTCTCATATACGCAGTAAGATCCCGCGGCTAGGGTCATCTCCCCGGTCTTACCTGTTGCGGCTGAAGTCAACGTTCCGCCGGACCATGCCGGCAAGTACCCCGCAGCCGTGAGACCAGCGTAGGCGGGGCAGGTTCCCGTAGCCGCGTTCGGCAATCCGTAGATCTCAAACTCAGCGCCTGCCAATGGGACGTTGCTGGTTTCACCAACATTCTTGGCTTGCTTCATCACGTATGCCCCATGGTGGAGCGTCTGTGGAGTAGTAACCTCGACCTCTGTGGGCGGGGTTTTACCATTCACCGTGATAGCGGCCGTGTTGGACGTGTTGTCGGCGTCCTCACCTGCGGTCGCGGTAATCTCCCAAACCAGGGTCCACTTGGCAGGGTCAGCAACCTTTTCATCAAGCTTGGCGAGGCCTGCGGATGTCAACTCCATAGAGAGAGCAGGTGCAGTACCCGGCAACGTGTAGTCATCAGTAAGGTCGAGCTCCTGCTTGGTTGTTCCATCCGTCAGGTACACGCGCGAACTCACGTAAGTGATGCCTGCACCCAAGGTGTCAGCAATCTTAAACTCTGTGTAGGTTTTGCCCGCGCCCAAGCTGAGGACGTCATAGTTGACGTTCCACACGATGTTATTACCGACAACAGTCGCATCTTTGGAGGCGACATCCACGACCACGTTCTTCGGGTAAATATTGACGTTGTAGTTCCAGGCGTCACCCGGCTTGGCGCCCGGATAGGGAACCGTCAGGATTGTCGGTTGAGCGACAGTGGTGGTGCCCGGCAGAGGACTCGACTCGTAAACAACGTACGCTTTATCGGCACTGACGTTGAAGGTAGTGTCTCCCGCGGCGCCCGTGTACTGCTCAGTCATTGGCGTGCCCAGTGCAATCGGGGGAACGCCTGTGCCGCTGAGTATGGGTTCTCCGGTAGTCGGGTTCACGGAGACCGACAGGTTCTTGAGTGCCAGCCACCCCTCTTGGGTTGATAGGTCGATTCCGGTGATTGGCACCACGGTGAAGCCAACACCCGGTAGCGGTTTCAGGCCATCCAGTTCAGTCGGATCAATCGCCGAGCCGTCAGCCGGCAAACCTGTGGGGGTGTCCGGATTCTCGAACTTGTGGACGATAATCGTTCCCGTACCGCCGTCCCCGGGCACCGCCGCCATTGCGACACCGCCACCCAGCGCACTTATCGCTAGGACGGTCGCGCCCACCACGGCGGAGAGAATCCGCCCTCTCCTCTTTGTCTTCATCTCTTCCCTTTCGTTTCGACGACCGTCCATTGTGTCGTCTAGCCTCTTCAAATCCCAGCTGAAGGCTGGGCCTTCATGAGTTTTATCTACTACTGGTTATCCGCCGTTCTTTCAAGCTTATGTATCGCTGGGCGGGCACCTTGCCGTCTATGGTCCGGTGGGTAATGGTCCCTAGCTCCGTTGCGCCAATTGGGCGCGGGTTCAAGCTATTCGCTGTCGCGTCATTCACCGTCGGGCCTCACCCGCCCTCTTTTGATCTTGATCGCGTAGAGCACGAGGGCCACTGCTACCAGGGTGCCCGTCGTCAATACAAAGATGTGGGTTCCGAGACCACCGGTCACCGGCAAAGCCGGAAGATCCGGACGTGGGGTCTCGGCATAGAAGTCCGCAGTCACCGTGCCCTCCGCACCGTTAGTCTGACCGGTTACGCTGACAGCGACGGTATTCTGATGGGTCTCGCCGGGACTCATTTTGAGGGTGCCAGTGCAAACAAAGGTGCCGTTCACAGCCAACTCGGCTGGGAGCGTGACCGGCTGCGACCCGCCTGGCCACGGTCTGTAGCACGAAATGGCTGTGATTGAGGAGGAGCCCTGCACCGTTTCGTCGCTCAAAGGGTTGACGGTCAACACTTGGTCATCGGTGTTCTTGATTCGGAAGGAGATGACGTTGTCTTCAAAGGGGTTGAGTGCCACAGGACTCTCGTCGCCACCGCTATTGATGCTGCAGTTGTTGGGATTCCCAGTCTGGAACTGTCCGGGCTGACAGAGTGCCGGGTTGACGGAACCAACGGGTTCCATGATTCCCTTCTCTACCGTGAACTTCGCCGTGGGTGTTCCGGGCTCGACCGACGCGCTGAATGTATCGAAACCATCAACGAATCCTCCACCAACGGGCACAGCGGAGAACGTTGCGAGATCCTGGTGGTCAGGGCTACCTTCAAGCATGGATAACTTGCCGGCGCAAGACAGCGTCTCTCCGGGCGACAAGACCAGGCCCGAGAAAGTGTGGGGCAAGGTGTCGAGTGGATAATGCACTCCACCCTGTTCGTTGGGACCGGTGCAGAACTGCCACCTGACGTTGTCGATGCCTTCGATGGTCTGGTCGTCAAATGTAACCTGAGTCAGACCCCTGTCACCGGTGTTGGTGATCCAAGCAGCCACATCGATGTCGGTGAAGGTAGCCAGGTCGTGGTCAACATCGTAGAGGTAGGTGTCCTTTAGGGTGCATGGATTGGTTGGGCCACCGCAGCCGAGAGGCCATTCCACACCCTTCTCCACCTTCATCGCCGCTGCTCGTGGAGCGATCTGCGTGTCCTGCTGAGGCTGCAAGGCAACACCCGGGGTGACGGACTCAAGTGGCTCAACCTGTGCCCATGCCTGGTCGCACTGTGATCCTGAGCCTGTTTCGGCTACTGAAGCGTTCTTAGATGACCCCTGTTTCGTCGCCCCGTTCGCCTGACCTTCTCCTTCAAAACTTCCGTAGCCACCCACAACCTCGGCACTCGCATCTTCGCGTGCCGGGCACGTTGAGTTTCCGACCCACGGCCCGGCTCCCCATGGGTTCTGCACGTCGTACGAGGGCAAATCAGATGCGCCCGCATTAGGAATCGCAGGGGCAGGCAACGACGGCTCCTCCCGAGGGGCCTGGTCGAACGTAATCCATACCTGCGCGCCGATCACTGCATCTTCCGTATAGATCGGTTCTTCATCATCGCTTTGAATTTTCGTGTCGACACCGGAGAGAACCTCGGATGGAAGCGTGCCTCCGGCCGTCAAGTCGCTGTCATTAATTGACCCCGCTACCGCACCGCCGCCTTGCTCCTCGCCCTGGTTCGCATCTGGCCTGTCAATCTTTCCGGCCAGGGATACGACGATTTCCTCGTCCGTGTTCATGTCGGGAAGACCGTACTGGCGTGTGGTGAAGTTCCCGTTCGCGCGCTTTCCGATCTGCGGGATCACCTGGTTTGCGAGGGAGACCTCAACGTCATAAACAGCGCTGCTAAGTGAGAGAGTCATCTGGCCGCCAGTTAGGCCCTCATGCCCTTCCTCATCTAGGTTGCTGGCGCGGATCGTGACCTCCCAAGCGAGTGCACAGACCGGAGATCCCTCCGCGCACTCCATGGTTAGTTTGCCGGTAGAGAGGTCGGCTTGCGGCGTAACAGCGGACTCCTGGTCTCCGCTCTGCGCTGTAAACTCCCCCACTTGCGAGCCACTTTGCGGTACAGCGTCCGCGGTAGCGGGATCGCCAGTGGCTGTAGCCGTGGTAGCGAACCCTGTCAGTGTCGCGCAAGCAAATGTGCTGGCAACCGCGAAGGTCACGAGATGCCGCACCCAGCCACCGCCCGTTGCCGCCATCGATACCCCCTCCGGGAACGGACAGTCTCACCGTCCCAATCACGCACCCCCACACACCGGGAGAAACCGCCGAAAGGCGGTGACTCGCACCGAGAGTAAAACCTACACATCATTATGCCGAGTAACCCCCCGCATGGATAGCATCATCCCCCGGCCGGCACCAAAGACCCGACTAGGCAGGTAACCGCGCCCATAGGGATAGGGAGTTTCCTGGGCACACTGGCATAAGCCGCTGCGTCGCCAGTCGAGAAGTAGTCGATCATTCTTAACGCAGTGGGACGATCTGCTCGCGTGAGTTCATGGCCGCTCCTTCGTTCGGTGTCAAAGCAACGGTATTCATCCATCTAGGCAGTCTTCAACGGAACGAAGCAGAAAACGGGCGCTATGGTCCATCATGGGGTCCAACTAATGATCCATGCCCCGCAACAACCCAGACGGAAATCTCAGCGCGCCAGCGTCACGAGGCCAACGGAACCAGAGTGTCCGCGCGGTGACGTCACAGGCCGCGCGCACAACGCGGAACAATAGACCGCGTAACGAAAGCTAGGCGCAATGATTCCGCGATACGCGACAGTCGCGCAATCGCCGCCCCATTATGCTTCGCACCAGCACTGTGACGGCCGCTAGACCTCTTCCGCCACCATTGAGATTGCGCCGCACGGACACTCTTCTGCGCAGACGCCGCAACCCTTGCAGTAGTCGTACTTAAACTCGTACTCTCCCGGCTTGATCTTGGTGATGGCATTGTCCGGGCAGACTCCGAAGCAGTTGTCACACCCGAAGCAGTTGCCGCACGACATACAACGACGAGCCTCAAAAATCGCCGACTCTTCGTCTAGTCCCACGACCACCTCATCGAAGGTTGACGAACGCCTTGCACTCTCGATTTTTTCGCGAACCTGGTGCGGCGCATCGGCGTAGTACCAGGTGTTCATGCGACTCAGGCTGGCGAGCTGGTGCTTGGCAGGGGGAAAATACTCGTGTCCGTGCAGGTAGGCGTCAATGTATCTGGCGGCTTTCTTCCCGTGGCCGATAGCGACGGTTACTGTGCGCTCCGAAGGAACCATGTCGCCGCCAGCAAAGACCCCCTTCAGTCCGGTCATCATCTGAGAGTTGACCTTGACAACCCCGTCTTCGATCTCGATGTTAGGAGAATCCTCAATCAGTGACAGGTCCGCCTCTTGCCCCAGCGCCATGACCAGCGAGTCGGCCCCCAACTCCTCATATTCACCGGTTGGTTGCGGGAATCCGTTCTCATCGAGTTCCATCTTCTCGATGGTGATGCTCCCCTCGTCCACCTGCTTCACAGTCGAGAGCCAGCGCATCATGATGCCCTCTTCCTCGGCCTCCTTAACCTCAGAGTCGTGGGCTGGCATCTTATCGCGCGTGCGACGATAGAGGATTACCGCCTCTTCAGCACCGAGTCGCTTGGCGGTTCGCGCCGCGTCGATGGCAGTGTTACCACCGCCGTAAATGACAACGCGACGACCCAGCATCGGCTTTTCATCCTCCAACTCCACGTCCTCAAGGAGCGAGACGGCATCCATGATCTTTGCCGACTCCGCTGCCGGGACGTAAGCGCGGCGGCCAATGTGAGCGCCGACAGCCAGAAACACGGCGTCATAGTGCTTGGCAGCGTCCTCAACGTCCTCGACCTTTGAGTTGAACTCAAAGTTGACACCCATCTCCTCGATCCGCTTGATCTCGGCATCGAGGATTTCACGCGGCAGGCGGTACTTCGGGATACCGAAACGCATCATGCCGCCGGCCATTGGGCCAGCTTCACGCACAGTGACGCGGTGGCCCAGGCGCCGCAGATGATAGGCAGCGGATAGCCCGGAGGGTCCCGCTCCGACAATCAGGACTCGTTTGCCCGAGGGCGGAGCAGTAACCGAAACCTTCCACCCCTCGTCGATTGCCTTGTCACCCAGGAAGCGTTCAATTGAGTTGATCCCAACGGCCTCGTCGACCTGCGCACGGTTACACGCGGTCTGGCAGGGGTGGTAACAGACTCGACCCATCACTGCCGGAAGCGGATTGTCGGCCATGATCTGCCGCCACGCACCCTCGTAATCGCCCTCCTCCGCGCGGTAGAGCCACTGCTGAATGTTCTCTCCCGCAGGGCAACCCTGATTGCAGGGCGGGAGAAGATCGACGTAGACCGGGCGCTCGGTGCGCCATGAGCCCGTCTCGTTGAGAAGCGAGGAGCCAACCTCAAGGGTGATTGCAAACGGTTCTGTCGCCGCTTGTTCGTCAGAGGAACGAAGTGCCTGTGTAGTTGTCATTTCTAGAGCGTCCCTTCTTCTGCAACGAGGCCTTCGCCGGGCGTGCCCTCGTCCCCCTTGGGTGCCTCACCGTCGCTAATGACTCCTAGACCCGAATCAATGGTGTCCAGGCGCGAATCTAACGTCCGATCGTCACCGACATCGAAGACTCCGGGCGGGGAGACCTTCTCCGCCTGGGAAAGCGAGGCTTGTTCGGCCACCTCTGCTTGTTCCGGTACGCCCATCGAAGCGGCTGCATCGATCACGTCGTGCTCCTCTTCGGCCAGGCGACGGCGTTCCAATGGCGTGTCTTCGGCTGTGCCCGAGCCTGCCCGGACGTGCGAGTGTCCGAGCGCGGGATCAGCGAAGGATAGCTCGCCGCGTTCCACCTCGGGTCGCATCACCGTCGAGAAACTCTCGCCCGCCAGTTTCTCCCTGGCTGCCGTCGCCGCAGATGCCATCTCCGCCTGCGCTCGCTTGGTTTCCGAGGCGGCGTGGATGTACTTGTCGTAGCGTCCCTCTGGATCGGACGGGGCGTCAATGACTCGAGCGAGGACGTCCTCGTCTAGCAGATCCGGTTCGATAAGTCCGTAGCGACGGATGTTCCGGTCGCAGATGGCCTGAAGCCGAGCCAATCCCTCCTCGTCCCTCTCCGGACGGAACAGGTGCGAGAAGCGACGCTGGCTCTTCAGGTACTCCTCTACGGGTGCCGGACGGCGAATCTTCTGGACCGAGGTAACCTCGCCCGCTTCCGCCTCGAACACCGGGAAGAAGCCGGTTTGGGTGGCAAGGCGTGCCAACTTGATGGTTTCGTTTGAGGGGGTACCCCAGCCCAGCGGGCACGGCACCAGCACGTGAATGTAGCGGGCCCCGCTGAAGGTCATCGCCTTACGGACTTTGTATTCCAGGTCGCGGAGGTCGGCGACGGTGGCGGTAGCGACATAGGGGATTTCGTGTGCCATGGCAATGCGGGCCATGTCTTTGCCCTGACCAAAGACATTGCCGGGGTGCTCGCCAACCGGCTGTGTGGTTGCGGTGCGGGCCGTTGGCGGAGTGGCACCTGAGCGCTGCACGCCGGTGTTCATATACGCCTCGTTGTCGTAGCAGACGTAGAGGACGTCGTCGTTGCGCTCGAACATGCCCGAGAGACAGCCCATGCCGATATCGACCGTGCCGCCGTCGCCTCCCTGTGCAACAACGCGGGTTGCCCGGCCCTTGGCTTTCATGGCTGCGGCGACACCCGTTGCGACGGCGGGCGCGTTGCCGAATAGGGAGTGAAGCCACGGAACTGTCCACGCGGATTCCGGATATGGAGTGGAGAAAACCTCCAGGCAACCAGTCGCGTTAACCGCAACAAGGTCACCCTCGGTGGCGGCCATTGCGGTGTCTAGCGCGTATCTGGCTCCGAGCGCCTCACCGCAGCCCTGGCAGGCGCGGTGGCCCGAGGTGAGCGAGTTGAAGCGGTCCGGATCCGACTGGATCGAGCGGTCAATGACCTCCGCGAGTCGGTTGCCCACTGCGTAAGAGCCAACCTGGTAAAACTTGACTGACTCACGCGCCGGAACGGCAGTCTCGCGGGTCTCGGGAATTCCTAGTTCAACTTTCATGGCTTCCTCCTCAGCGCCCCAACGCCTCATCGGCGCGCTCGCGGGCGTGGCGCATCAGGTTCTCAGCAGCGGGTCCGGACTGCCTTGTCTGCTCCTCACGCTCAAGTTCGTGTTCAACAAGTTCCTTGTCGAGATCGAGGAAGGTGAGGGGCTCGATGGTGTCTGACATCGCCTGGTCCAGCATCCCGTGGAGGGAGTGCTTGGTGATTGGACGACCACCCAGGCCAGCAACAACCTCATACATCGAGGTGTCCGCAGGGATTGCCGGGCGGATGTGGGCGCCGACGATGCCGCCGATACCCACCGAGAACGCCTTCTCTACCACGATCACCCGCTTCACGTGCGCCAGAGCTTCGCGTACCGCCTCAGTTGGGAACGGACGGAAACTGACGATTCCGAGGACTCCGACCTTCTCCCCCTTCGCGCGTCGTTCGTCAACGACGTCCTTGATGGTTCCGAGGACCGAGCCGAGGGCGATGACTACGGTTTCCGCGTCATCCAGCCGGTAGGGCTTAACCAGGCCGCCGGAGTCACGGCCGAAAATCGCCTGCCATTCCTTCTGGACTTCGGGGATGAGGTCGAGGGCTTGCATCTGGCGGTGGTGGGCGAGGTAGCGGACCTCGGTATAGGCTTCAGGGCCAACCATTGCACCGATGGAGAGCGGCTTGGCGGGGTCTAGAACCTGACGCGGTTCATATGCGGGGAGGAACCTATCAACGTCCTCCTGGTCTGGGATGTCCACGACCTCGACCGCGTGGGTAAGAATGAAGCCATCCATGCAGACCATGACGGGAAGTGAAAGTTCTTCGGCGATTCGGAATGCCTGGACGTGCAGATCGGCCGCTTCCTGATTGTTCTCAGCATAGAGCTGCAGCCAGCCGGAATCGCGTTGACTCATGGCGTCCGTGTGGTCATTCCAGATGTTGATCGGGGCCCCGATCGCGCGGTTGGCCACCGTCATGACGATGGGAAGTCCGAGGCCGGAGGCGTTGTATACCGCCTCGACCATGAATAGTAGACCCTGGGAAGCGGTTGCCGTGTAGGTTCTCGCGCCGGACGCCGAGGCGCCGATACAGGCGGACATGGCACCGAACTCAGACTCCATGTTGATGTATTGGCAATTCCCGAGCTTGCCCTCCTTATACAGGGCCGACAATGCCTCAACGATGTGGGTTTGGGGGCTGATTGGGTAAGCAGCAATCACCTCGGGATGACAGTGCGAGACCGCCTTCGCCATTGCCTGCGAACCCTCGATTTGCTCAAGCATTGCCACTTTCCTTTACGAAGTCGTATGCGGCTCTGGCCGCGGACGCGTTCGAGTCGCCGAGTCTGCCCTTGAAGCGCTGGTGGATTGCGTCTTCGACACTGCTAATGTCAACGAGCTTTGTGTATGCGGCCATTGCCCCCAAAAGCGCCGCATTGGGGAGGGGCCGACCAACGTGTTCACGAGCGATCTCCGAAGCGGGGACGGTGATGATCTTGTCGCCGACAGCGGTGTCGATTAGCCCCTCGTCCCTCAGTTCCTGAACGGAGCGGCCGGTGTTGATGAGCGCGTATCCGTCCGGTTTCATCCCCGAGAAGACGTCCATTACCGACAGCAGCGTCGGGTCCTGAACGATGACTATGTCGGGTTCGAGGACGGGTTCGCGCGTCCTGATCTCGCTGTCGGAGACACGGCAGAAACTAACTACGGGAGCGCCAGTGCGTTCCGAACCAAACGATGGAAAGGCTTGTGCGTGGTGTCCTTCTTTGAAGGCTGCCATAGCCACCATGTCGGATGCGGTAACGACTCCTTGGCCTCCTCGCCCATGGATTCGTATTTCGACCATGTTTCGAGGGTAGGACTGAAGTCAGACCTCAAAGACATTGCGAGGGAAATTAGCAAGATTGCAACGAAAGCAAAGGGTCGCCGTTTGGTCCACAAGCCGTGACAGACGCCATATTAGTAACACTGGCGTCAGGGATTTAGGTCTCCCTCAGGAACCGAACAGGACAAACCGCACCGCCTTCGACGCGAATACCCTCGCCATTGTTTATGCGATAGTATTTGCTATCATCCTTATGTGGACACGGGAACGCTTGAATTACGAGCAAAGGAAGCGGAGCGGCTTCTAACCGAAGGGCGCAATCAACTCGTCGCTGCGGTTAGAGAAGCTCACACATCCGGGATGTCTCAACGTGAGATCGCGAAGGCCGTTGGCAGAAGCCAGCCGGAAGTGAACCGCCTCATTCGGTTCCATGGTCACAGCCAGGGCGGCATCTTGCTACGTCGAAACTTGTCGGAACTCCGGGCGATACTCACCTTGGAGGGACTTTCCAATCCCCGCGTGTTCGGATCGACTGCGAGAGGACAAGATACCGAGGGCTCGGACATAGATCTGCTGGTGACGCCAAGCATGCCCCTTAGCTTGATGGATCAGGCCAGGATTGGTGAGCGTCTCCACGATCTGCTCGGGGTGCCCGTTGACCTGGTTCTTGACAATGCACTTCGCGCAGATCTTCGAGATCAAATACTGAGTGAGGCGGTACCGCTGTGAAGATGACCGAAGTGGAGTTATTTGAGGAGGCGCTTGTCCAGCTAGCTAAGATACTCGAGTATTCCAAGCGCAATTTGGAGGACGAAGTTGTAGTCGATGCGATCGCGCTTCGGTTAGCAACAATGATCGATACTCTTTCGCGTTTGTCTGAGTTGACTCTTATGGAGAGCTTTGGCGAAAACTGGAAACTGATGCGTGGGATGCGCAATCGAATAGCTCATGGATATATGACCGTCGATCCAGAGGCGGTTGCCGCAACGGTTCAAAAGGACCTCCCCCAAATAGAGAGCGCTATTCGGAGTTACCTCTCCGATTCAGCTTAGGAACTGAGAAGGGAGACACCGCTTCGAACCCGTCCGCGCCTAAACACGGCTAGAAATCTCCCGGGGCCGGGATCGTTGCCATGTTCGCGAAGTGTGCTTGCGCACCCTTGAAAACGACCGGGATCGTATCAGTCGGCCCATTCCTGTGCTTTGCCACAATAATGTCTGCCTCTCCCGGACGATCATCCGGATCGTAATACTCCGGCCGGTTCAACAGAATAACCACATCCGCGTCTTGTTCGAGCGAGCCCGACTCGCGCAGATCAGCCAGCATCGGTCGGTGATCAGCCCTCGCCTCGGGCCCACGATTCAACTGAGCCACAGCCACCACTGGAACGTCGAGTTCCTTCGCCAACAGCTTCAGGGACCGCGAGAACTCACTAACCTCTTGCTGCCTCGACTCAACCGCGCGACCTGACGACATCAGTTGCAAATAGTCGATTATGACCAGCCCGAGGTTACTCTGCTGCTTCAGGCGGCGGCATTTTGAGCGGATCTCATTCATTGACATGTTCGGAGAATCATCAACGAATAGCGGCGCAGACGAGATCTCTGAGACCCGCTTCGACATGATCTTCCAGTCGTTTGCATTCATGTCTCCTGAACGCATCTTCGAGAGCCAAACCCCCGTCTCCGCTGAGAAAAGACGCATTGCGATCTCCGAGCGAGACATCTCAAGAGAGAACACCGCGACCGGGATGTCGCTATGAATTGCGGCCGCCCTGGAGAAGTCGAGGGCCAGTGTCGATTTACCCATTGCCGGGCGCGCAGCGATGATGATCATCTGACCCCCGTGCAGACCCTGCGTCAGGCGATCGAGGTCCGCAAACCCGGTTGGAACACCGTTCAACTTACCTTTGTTGGCGGCAATGTCGTTGAGTTCTCCGAGCGCCTCCTCCGACAGTGTCGCAAGGTCAACGTAATCTTGACCGCTACGCGACTCGGAGACTGCCATGATCTCGGACTGCGCCAAGTCCAAAAGTCCGTCGACTTCTCCACCATCCTCGGCATAGCCGAGTTGGACAATCCGCGTTCCCGCACTCACCAATCCGCGAAGGCGCGCCTTGTCGCGAACGATCTGCGCGTAGTAGGTAGCGTTCGCTGCGGTCGGCACCATCGCCACCAGAGTGTGCAGGTAGGCGGCTCCTCCGATCCGACCCAACGCACCCTCGCGTGACAACTGCTCAGCAACAGTTATCGGATCGGCTGGCTCACCCCGCGAATACAGCGCCAGGATCGTGTCAAAGACAGTCTCGTTTGCCGGCTTGTAGAAGTCGGTACCCTTGAGCATTTCGCCCACGTCACCAATGACGTCCTTAGACAGAAGCATTGATCCGAGAACCGACTGCTCGGCCTCGGGAGCTTGAGGCGGGATGCGGTCAAATGAATCGCTGTCCAAATCCGCTCTCCTCTACCACTGCCTGATTCTCACCAACATACAGCCAGTGTTCGCAGGATAGGGATCGGCGGCGCATAACGCCAATTCTCAATGTGGATAGAGTGTGAAGAACTAGGGACAATCATGTTACGAACTGTGAATTAACTGTGGAGCAAATGAGGATAGCGTAGTGGTCTTGTTGACGATAGAGGACCAAACACGGACTTTCATGTTTTTCGAAATAGGCTCAATCCCTAGAAAAAGCCCTATCCACAGACCAGTCCACAGCCTGGGGATAAATATTGGAGACGAAATTGGTGGAAATAGATGAGTGAGTCGAATTCGGGGGATAACAACCCTAGACCGCAGGTCGATAGTTCAGCGCGGGGCATCCTCGCACTGGCAGTTCCCGCACTCGGATCCCTCGTCATTGAGCCGCTTTTGACTCTCATCGACTCGGTCATGGTCGGGCACCTTGGGACCGCACCACTCGCCTCCCTTTCGCTCGCTTCCACCATCCTCACAACCCTGGTCGGAGTCTTTGTCTTTCTCGCCTACTCGACCACCGCGATCACCGCTCGCGCTCTGGGTTCGGTCAAACCGAATGAGGGTATCCGCGGGGGTATCGAAGCAATGTGGCTCGCCCTAGGACTCGGAATTGTCCTGGTTATTGCCCTTGTCGCCGGAGCCCCCTGGGTGGTTTCAGTAATGGGCGCCGAGGGTGAGGTGGCAGTCGGTGCCATCACCTACCTCCGCGCCGCATCTTTCGGGATGATTGGGATGCTGGTTATCTTGGCGGCCACCGGTACCCTTCGGGGTCTGCTTGACATGAAAACTCCCCTCTACGTTCTGGCCATCGGCTCGGTCATCAACGTCATCCTCAACGCCACTTTGATTTATGGAGCGGGACTGGGGATCCTTGGCGCAGGAATCGGACTTTCAATCACCCAAACGCTGATGGCAGCAATGCTTGTTTTCAAAGTTGCCAGTCAGGCCCGCGAGCGCGGGGTGAAACTTCATCCTTCTACCTCAGGGGTTCTCTCGTCCGCGTCCGAGGGCTTTCCTTTGTTCATCCGAACCATCTCACTTCGTGCGGCTCTGTTGGCAACTGTGTTTGTGGCGACGAGAGCCGGCATGCTGGCTCTCGCCGGTCACCAGGTAGTCAACTCAATCTGGTCAATGACGGCGTTCGCCTTGGACGCGTTGGCCATCGCAGCGCAATCATTGGTTGGGGTCTCACTAGGTGCGGGTCGCCGTGATGAACTCCGATCCCTTGTACGCAGACTCACGCTCTGGGGACTAGTTGGAGCCGGGATACTGGGACTGCTGGTCGCGATCACCTCCCACTGGTTACCTCTGCTTTTCGGGTCAGATCCGCAGATGCACAC
Organism: Actinomycetaceae bacterium MB13-C1-2; assembly: GCA_035621235.1. Lineage (NCBI taxonomy): Bacteria > Bacillati > Actinomycetota > Actinomycetes > Actinomycetales > Actinomycetaceae > Actinomycetaceae bacterium MB13-C1-2. The sequence goes on along the minus strand of CP141731.1, from coordinate 862,322 downwards.
TGTCGCGAGTCGCGGTCTTTTGATCGCGGGGCTCCTTATGCCCATAGCCGGAGTGGTGTTTATCCTCGACGGAGTGCTTATCGGAGCAGCCGAGGGACGATATCTGGCGAAGATGGGCCTACTGACCCTAGTTCTCTACCTGCCCGCGCTGGGTGGCCTCATGTGGTGGATTTCCATGCACGAACCGCTGGATGCAGCCGGACAAACCATTGCACTCGGCTGGCTGTGGGTCGCGTTCGCCGGATGGTTCATGCTTCTAAGAGCAATAGCCAACGCCATCAGAGCCTTCTCTGACAGAATGGGTGAACTCCAGACGACGAACTAGGCGCGGCGGCCAAGACTCGTTTCGTCCCGCGCAGGACTTCCGCCTGATATAGAGCGGTGTGACGGGACCCTCTTGTTCCTAGTGCTCTTTCCCGGTGATTCCACCTCGTATCCCCTGTAAAGTAGATCGCTGGGTCTGTCTTCGCACGCGTGAATCAGATCCGGTCGCAAGACCCTCCTGTCACGGACCGTCCGTGACCGCATAGACCGTAGGAGGTTGGGACATTTGCGTAAATATGAACTAATGGTCATCCTTGACCCCACCATTGAGGAACGTTCAATCGGCACCTCGATGGAGAAGATCCTCCGCCAAGTAACTACCGAAGGCGGAACTGTGGACAACATCGATGTCTGGGGTAAGCGTCACCTCGCTTACGAGATCCAGAAGCACTCCGAGGGCTACTACGTGGTTGCTGACCTAACCTGCAGCTCCGACATGGCCAAAGAGATCGACCGTCAGCTTGGCCTGAACGAGTCGGTTCTTCGAACCAAGCTTCTGCGCCGCGACCAGAAGTAGCACTCACAAGGGAGTTCGACTCATGGCAAACGACACTGTAATAACCGTTGTTGGAAATCTGACTGCCGACCCGAACCTGCGTTACACGCAGTCCGGAGCCGCAGTTGCTGACTTCACCGTTGCGTCGACTCCTCGTACCTATGATCGAAACTCCGGTCAGTTCAAGGACGGGGAAACCCTGTTTTTGCGTTGTAGCGTTTGGCGCGACTACGCAGAAAACGTTGCTGAGTCCCTCTCGAAAGGGGTGCAGGTAATCGTTCAGGGACGCCTGGTTCAACGCCAGTACACACCTCGTGATGGCGGAGAACAGAGAACCGTAGTTGAACTGCAGGTCGACGAAGTCGGCCCAACACTTCGTTGGGCGAAGGCTCAGGTGCAGAGGACTCCCCGACAGGGCGGCAGTAACTTCGGTGGCAATGGTGGAAACCAATCCGGGAACTACTCGGCTCCCGCGTCCCCCAGCAGTGAGTTTTCCAAAGGTGGCTTTGGAGCCCCTGCAGGCGGTCAGGTCGATGATCCGTGGGGCGCTCCCGGGAACGCCGACTTCGATCAAGACCCACCGTTTTAGCGAACATCAGATGCGCACCGTGAAGTAGTGGACGGGCGCGCAACCCACAGATTCTTCCAAAAACATAAGGAGACCAACTATGGCGAAGCCAGCTCTTCGCAAGCCGATCAAGAAGCGCGTCGCTCCGGCGCGTCACGTAAAGCTCGGCGAAATTGATTACAAGGACACCGCTCTGCTGCGCAAGTTCATTTCGGACCGCGGCAAGATCCGCGCACGCCGCGTTACCGGTGTCTCCGTTCAGGAACAGAGGAAGCTTGCCAAGGCGATCAAGAACGCCCGCGAGATGGCCCTGCTCCCCTACTCGTCCTCCGGACGCTAGAAACTCGGGAGGAACGCGAAATGACAACCAAACTAATCCTCAACCGCGACGTTGAGCGCCTAGGCCAGGCCGGAGACGTTGTCGAGGTGAAGGACGGCTACGCACGCAACTATTTGGTCCCCCGCGGATTTGCAACGCGTTGGACTAAGGGTGCGCAGAGGCACATCGACCAGACTCTTGAGCAACTCCGTAAGCGCGAAATTGCCAGCGTTGAGGATGCCATCGCCCTTCGTGAACGTATCGAGGAATCGCCTGTCGTCGTTATCACCAAGAAGGCTGGTAGCACCGGCCGTCTGTTCGGCGCAGTCACCGGCAAGGACATCGCAGCGGCTCTCGCTGAGAAGTTCTCTGTGCCCTTCGATCCTCGTAATGTCGACACCACCAATGCGATCAAGGCAACCGGATCATTCCCGGCGACCGTGAAGCTACTGGGTGATGTCGTTGCAAACGTAGAGGTTACCGTGGAGGCCGCGGAGTAGTCCGCTATAACTCCAAACACCGAAAAGTCCCCCCGAACCGGAATCGCTCGGTTCGGGGGGACTTTTGTGTGGACTCGGATTGCGTTCGCGCCTCACACTTTCATCAGCGACGCATTGCCGTCTAGGGTCAGGGCGTCGGACGGGGGTTCAGGTGCCCCGAAAGGCCCCTCGAACCGTAGCAAGCCCCTCGACGCAGTCGTGGGTTGCCCCTCTATGACTGGGGTTCCTCAGGCTTCGCGACACACTGCCCATCAACCAAAACCTCATTCTCACCACAAGTCACCGGGTCAACGGGCTTCGCGACACACTGCCCATCAACCAAAACCTCATTCTCACCACAAGTCACCGGCTGGACTGGTTGCACGACACACTGCCCATCAACCAAAACCTCATTCTCACCACAAGTCACCGGCTGGACTGGTTGCACGATCTGCGGCTTTTGAACCACGGTCGCGTCAAACCAGTCGAACTGCGCCATCGGGAACTTATCGAGGATCAACTGCATGTAAGCAACCCACACGTCCGCGGGCGGCCCGTAGAACGGTTGCCCGTTGATGTACGGAAGCGAGAGTTCCTCACCATTCGGTCCGACGTTGTACATAGAAACCGCTGTGGTGATCTGCGGAATGAACCCAATGAACTGGGATGAACGGAAGTCCTCCGACGTACCGCTCTTGCCGGCAGTTTCACGGTCAATGACGGCAACGGCCTCTGCGGTGCCCCCCTCCTGGGTCACTGATTTTAGAGCTGGCAGGAACATTGAAACCGTCTTAGAAGAGAAAACCTGCTCCCATTCATTCACGGCTTTGAACACCGTGTTTCCTCTTGAGTCTTTGACCTCATCCACGATATGCGGATCAACTCTGTAGCCGCCGTTTGCCAGCGTTGAGTAGATGCGAGCTAGGTCAACATTATGCGGGGATGCAGAGCCGAGAATATTTCCGATTTCAGGGGATAGACCTGGCGTGTCTTCTGGTAGCCCCGCTTTAAAGAGGGTGTCCATGGTCGTCTGCGCCCCAACCTTGGTGCTGACATCCATAAACGGAGTGTTTAGAGACTTCTGAACGGCCGTGTTCAAGTTGACCTGTCCATATGACAGACCCTCCGCGTTCTGGACCTCGACCTCGTTATTCGGCCCAAAGGTTCTCGGGGAGTTTCCGTCGAACAGGTCCTCCATCGACCCGCCACCTTCTAGGTATGGAATCAAGGAGAACGGCTTGAACGTTGAACCGGCCATCGCGCGTTCCTGCGTCGCCGCGTTTATCTGTCTTTCCTGGTAGTCCGGGCCCGCGTACTCAGCGAGAATCGCCCCGGTCTTGTTGTCCAGAGTCGTCAGGGCGACGTGAAGCGTGTCTGGCATACCCTCAGGAAGGTTTGTCGATGCCTCAACTGCGGCGGCCTGCATGTCCTTATCGATGGTCGAAATAATCTTCAAACCACCAGCGTCCAGGTCTTGAGTAGTGAAGCCCTCGGTACCTATAAGCTCGTCACGGATCTGTTGTAGCAGGTAGCCATTGGTGCCCTTCATCGAAGACTGTCCATCCGACGGAGGAATCGTCTCAGGGAAGACCTGCTGATCCGCCTCGGCCTGTGAAATCCACCCGTCCTCGACCATTAGGTCCAGAACTCTTTGCCAACGTTGCTTCGCCATGTCGGGATCCACGGCTGGGTCCCAGTTGCTCGGCGACGGAATGATTCCCGCGAGCATCGCCGACTGAGAAAGCGTCAGTTCGGATGCCGGGGTCCCGAAGAATACTTTTGAGGCAGCCTCAATTCCATTGGCTCCGCGACCAAAGTAGATCGTGTTCAGGTAGTTCGCAAGAATTTCACTCTTCGACTGGGTCCGATTGATCTTGATGGCCATTACGGCCTCTTTGGCCTTGTCCTTATAGCCGTATGTCTCCTGACCAAAGTAGGTTTCAACATACTGCTGAGACAGAGTCGAGGCCCCCTGCCTCGGTCCTCCCCGCACGTTGTTAAGGAACGCACGCGCGATGCCCTTGATATCTACGCCCTGATTGGTAAAGAAGGTTCGGTCCTCAGAGGCGACAACCGCTTGACCCACGTAGTCGGGCAGTGCTTCTGCGTCAATGATTGTCCTGTTTACTTCGGCGAAGGTTCCCATCTCGGTTTCGCCGTCGCTGTAGTAGACAGTGGTTGCCTGTGCCAGAGCAAACTCGCTTGGAGCCGGAATGGTGCTCTTTGAGTACATGTAGAGGAACAGCCCGGCCCCTCCGATGATGCCCAGAAGGAAGAGGATGAGGATACCGAGCGCGATGCGCTTGCCCCACTTGCCCTTCTTCTTAGTCTTGTCGGAGCTATCGGAACCTTGATCGAGGTCGAACACCTCATCCACCGACGGAGCTTTCGCCGAGTTGCCATGAAGCTTTGCTACGCGGCTTCCTGGCGGCGGAGGTGGTGGCGTCGACTGATACGGACTGGATGAGCCCGCGACCTGTTCGCTGTGGCGCGACGGATAATTTGAGGAAGTCACTCATTCTCCTTGAAACCTATTGCTGCATAAGAGTAACTGCGGCAATCGGTCAGGTGATGGCAACTGTGACCAATTAGCGGGACTCGCCCTTAGCGAAATTCCGCTGGTTCCACCACTCAAGAAGACGTTTAGTCGCCTCTTCCTCTCCCAAAGGCCCCTCGTCCATACGTAGCTGAAGTAGGTACTTGTAGGCTTCGCCCACTTCGCGTGAGGGCTCCAGGTTGAGCAGTTTCATTATCTGGCTGCCGTCCAAATCGGGACGGATCGAGTCAAGTTCCTCTTGCTCTCGGAGCTCCGCAATACGGGTCTCAAGGTCATCGTAGGCCGCTGAAAGACGCTCGGCTTTGCGGCGATTCCGGGTCGTGCAGTCAGCTCGCGTCAGACGATTAAGTCTTTCAAGCTGATCCCCCGCGTCGGTAACGTAACGCCGTACAGCAGAGTCTGTCCATGCGCTTTCGCCATAACCGTGGAACCTCAAATGTCCGGCAACTAACTCGGTGACCGCCTTCGTCGTCGCTGTATCGAACCTGAGTTCCTTCATCCGCTTACGGGTCATCTTGGCGCCGACAATCTCGTGATGATGGAAACTGACCTTCGACCCGTGGAAACGTCTTGTTGCAGGTTTTCCGACGTCATGCATCAAAGCTGCAAACCGCAGGACGAAGTCGGGTCCCGGCACTGCCCCGTCCGGCCCTGTCTCCAGGTCGATTGCCTGGTCTAGGACGGTGAGGGTGTGTTCGTAAACATCCTTATGCCGACCGTGCTCGTCCACCGTTTCAACCAGCCCCGACACCTCAGGTAGGACAATATCCGCCACTCCCGTGTAGACCATTAGCTCTATGCCTCGCCGTGGCTCTGGGCTGATGATCAGTCGCTCAAGCTCTGCTTGGATTCGTTCAGCCGAAACGATGCGTAACCGATCCCGTTCCTCCGACATCGCGGTCATTACGTCGTATTCAACGTCGATGCCCAGTTGAGCCGCGAATCGGGCCGCCCTCATTATCCGAAGTGGATCATCCCTAAAAGACTGGGTCGCCGTCACAGGAGTCTTCAGTAATCCTGTCGCCAAATCCTCAAGTCCACCGTGGGGATCGACAAGTGCCATCGACGGAAGTCGCATCGCCATCGCATTGACGGTGAAGTCACGCCGCGACAAGTCTCCTTCAAGCGTCTCCCCATAGGTCACAGCGGGCTTACGGGAATCCTCCTGATACTCCTCGGTTCGGTATGTCGTCACCTCGACTTCGATCGGCCCCTTCTTCGCCGCGACAGTTCCAAATGCCCGACCGACATCCCAAGTCTTTCCACCCCACTGCCTCAGGATTCGCTCAGTCTCCTCGGGACGCGCCGAAGTGGTCAGATCAAAGTCGTGTGGGACAATCCCCAAAAAGGCGTCACGAACCGGGCCACCCACCAGGGCAATCTCGTGGTCGGCCTCCACGAACAGATCCGCTAGTTCCATCACAGACCGCGGCAAATCAGCAAAAGCGGACTGCGCGTTAGCCAGCAGCGCCGGGATGTCCCCGGCTCCAACCAAGGAAGGCGCGTGTTCTACCAAGGGGTCTACCTCGTTTCTAGGCCGCCACAAGAGCGTCTAGAACCAGGTTAATTGCAGGGAGTAGGCGAGCCGCAACATATGCTGGGAGAATGCACACACCCGGAATGTTCGTTGGGCCTGACAGGCGGCCCGCCGCATTTCGCGGTGCCGCTCGCGCGAACAGTCCCGAACGCCGCGGATCCTCGCCCACAGTCCACGAGACCTCCGCGGGCGGAGTCGCTATCAAGGTCAGTCGCGGAATGCCCTACGTCGCTGTGATTAAGAGGAAGAACCGCTCTGGTAGATACGAGTGGTGTCTTCCAAAAGGACACTTAGAACGAGGTGAGACGGCGACCGAGGCGGCCGTCCGTGAAGTAGCAGAAGAAACCGGAATACGTACCCGCGTCGTCTGTCATATTAGTTCCGTCGACTACTGGTTTTCTGGCAGTCAGACCAGAATTCATAAGATGGTCCATCACTTCCTACTTGAGTACCTCGACGGCGAGATCACCGCTGAGAACGATCCAGATCACGAGGCGGAGGACGCTCTTTGGGTTCCTCTACAGGACGCAACTCGTTCCCTCTCCTACGCTAATGAACGGCGGGTGGCGCGCGCAGCACTCGCCCTTCTCTACCCTGACGGGAACGACACGTGAGTGCACATAGGACCCCGCCGATTTGGGGCAGTGAACACCATCGTTCGCTTCTGCGGTGGTTCCTGACTACCGCAGTGGCGATTGCGGTAACTTTCGCCCTTTCCCCCTTGGCGTCTGCCGATCCAGAATTCGAGGACGAGGAATCCCAGATCCGCGTCACACTGCGCGAGATCAGCCCGGCGGTCCTCACCTCCGAGAAACAGATCTCCATTCGGATAAACATTGCAGGAGTGTCTGAGGACTACGGAACCCGCGTAGGGGTGTACATGAGCGCAGACGCTCTGAAATCCATGGACTCGGTTGAGTCCTTCTTGGAACACGGGGGTTACGTCTGGAATGTCGGAGAGATCCGACTGAGCGACGAGCAACAACGGCAGGCCGCGACGGAAGCAGGAGTGGATGTAACACTTGAGTTCTCGGTTGACGAGCTCCCACTCTGGAACCCGGACGACTGGGGGCCCTACGGACTAGATATTCGCGTGCTTCAACCGACCGGTGGACCCAGGTCTGGAATTGGGATCGCACGAGGCCTGATGCTCTGGTACGACAAAACTGCGCAGGGCCAGACTCACCTCAACGCCCTGGTTTCGGATGCCTGGCAAGCAAAGGAAGGCGAGTGGCCCAAATTGAGTCGCGAAGGTGTCACCCTCGGCTTGCAGCCGGATCAGGCTGTCACCTTCTCAAAGAACTCTGGCAGTAGCGGTGAAGTACTGGTGTTGCCGTCGCGAGCGGCAGACATTTCGATGCTCGCGGCAACGGGAGAAACTCCTCTGCTCGATCTCGCACTAGGTTCGCGTACCTCGGCCAAAGTTCCCGAGGGAGCTTCGTGGGTCCAAAATGCAGTGTTAACCTATGAGCCGTGGCTCGCGATGTCATCACTCAACACCGCAGCCGGAGGCCCAGTTCTGAGTCCCCCCAAAGGCATCCCGGGAGAACCCCGGTGGTCCCCTTCAGAAAAGTACTCTATCGACCCACAGACCGGCTCTGCTCTGGCAGAGAGCGCCGAAGGAAGTTCGGTTGTTCTCGGGAGCTTTGGCGAGCTTTCACAGATTTTCTCAGACCCCGAACTGGATCAATACCCGCCCCAGCATCGCGAACAGCTACTACGCGCCTCCACAGCCATCGCAGCAAAACTGAGCGAGGACGAGTCTCCACGACTGTGGGTGAATGTTGAGGCTTTCTCTGGCCAGGAACGGCTCACGCTTGAGCAGTCGGAATCGAGACTCTCCGCTCTATTTGACGTACCTTGGATCAAAGGAATCTCATTGCGCGAGACTCTCGACGGAGAGGATTTCGGGGAACCCTCTGGAACTATTCCAGTCGCACCGCAGGCGGATCCGGCAGAAATCACACACCTGCTCGATCCGGTGAGTAAGGCTACGCGGCTTGCACTAGCAGTAATCGGCGACGAGAGCGGCGAAACCAGTGAACTTACTGCCCTAGCGCACGCAGCCCTTGCTCCCGCGACCGTAGGGATGTCACTTGAAGAGCGCACGAAGGTTGCTACAGACACCGAGCGCGCGATCATGGAGGTATACAACGTTGTCGAGATCGTCCCCAGTCAATCCGTAAACATTATGGGGCCGAATGCTGACTTTCCAGTAACAATCTCAAACAAGGGCAAGTCTCCGATTGCCTTGGAAGTCGGGCTCCTCCCCAGCAACCACCTAATTCAAGCCTCCGAGTGGGTTAAGACCACGGTTCCAGCAAACTCCACAACGTCCGTCAATGTTCCAGTGCGCGCGGTCGGGTCCGGGTCAGTTAGCGTCATTCTCGAAGCCAAGACAGCAGACGGAACCCTGCTGGCATCATCTCCTGCGGTCTCTGTTCGGTCTAGGCCAGGCATGGGAGATGCAATAACCTGGGTAGTCGGATCAGGGCTAGCGGCTCTATTCGTGTTGGGCCTGGTCCGCACATTCCAAAAGGGCCGCCGTGGCGGAGTGGGTCTGCCTGCCGCAGAGAATCCAGGTGACAAGAACGAGGTAGCGCAATGAGTAGCGATGAGGACCTCCCCGAGGATGCTCCTCTAGAGCCGAAAAAGATGTCGCTTTGGCGCTCATCCGCGCTGATGGCCTCAGGCACACTCGTTTCTCGGGCTCTCGGTTTCATCCGTAGCGCGATGCTGATCTCGGTCATTGGTGTGGCGGGCGGAGTGGCCGTCGCGTTCCCGCTGGCAAACACTCTGCCTAATATGGTCTACAACCTGCTCGCCGGCGGGGTGCTCGACGCGGTATTGGTGCCGCAGATTGTGAAAGCGCTTCGCAGCAGGAGCGGGTCTCCCTACGTAAATAAGCTAATCACCGCCGTTGGATCACTCCTGTTCTTGCTCACGGTTGTAGCGATGATCGGGGCCCCGCTTCTCATCTCGCTAATGGCCTCTAAGCTGGACCCCGCGACCAGATCGCTCGCCATAACCTTTACGCTACTTTGCCTGCCTCAGATCTTTTTCTATGGCGTCTACAACCTCTTTGGTCAAATCCTCAACGCCCGGGGAGTTTTTGGCCCCTATATGTGGGTTCCAGTAGTCAACAACATCATCGCAATCGCATCGCTGGGTACCTTCATTGCTATTTGGGGCACAGCTAATGAGATCGTTCCAGTTGACACTTTCACCACGACAAAGACCCTGTTACTGTGCGGTTCAGCGACGCTGGGAGTGGCACTTCAGGCAATTATCCTGATCATTCCGATTCGTAGATCTGGCGTGAAGCTGAAGCTAGATTTCCGACTTAAGGGAACCTCATTCGGCTCCGCCCCAAAGGTCGCGATGTGGACCTTTGCGACACTGCTAGTTGGTCAGATCGGGGTGATCTCTGCGACCAACCTGGCGACACGCGCTGACGATTGGGTAGGGGCAACAAACGAGCTGGTTGCCGGTTACAACGCCTATCAAACGGCGTACATGATGTACATGCTTCCCCAGTCGCTGATTACCGTGACTCTGGTGACAGCCATTTTCACCCGACTGGCCAACCATGCTGCCGAGAAAAACATGGATGCCGTCGCCACGAACTTCTATCGGGGCGTGCAACTGGTTCTCATGCTGACCATGTTGGCAACTGCCATCCTGATGGTGGCCGCAACGCCGCTTATGCAACTGTTGATGCCAACATTCAACATGGACGCAGCCTCTCTCTACGGGGCGGTACTGGTCGCCCTCGCGCTCGGAGTTCCATCCAGCGGCATGACGATGATGGGGCAACGAATCTTCTATGTGCTTGAGGACGCCCGGCCCGTATTCATGATGGGAATCGCCCCGCTAATCACCGAGCTGGTAGTCGGCTGGGGCATCTACTTCGTGACATCTGCACAGTGGTGGACCATCGGAGCAGCAGGGGCAGAGACTGTGTCCCGCATACTCCAGGGTTTCTTGGCCTGCTACATGGTCTCTCGTGCAGTTCCCGAGATAAGGCTTGACCGCCTGATGAGGATGTACGGAAAGTACTTCGTCTCGTTCATCGGTGCGGGTCTGGTCGGGTGGGGAGTTCTGCACCTTTTCGGTGCGGGCGCTCCGGCGGGAGCGGGAGGCATTGCCCGTATGTGGGGGGCCGGATGGCGCGTGGTCGTCATCGCGATCGTAATCTCTATTGTGTATTTCGCGATTCTTCGTGTTATCGATCCCGCCGGCTTCAATAGTCTATTATCCCAGGTCACCGGACGTTTTCCAGCCCTGTCTAGGTTCGAGGCAAGAAAGGGTTCCGGTTCAGATCATCTCGAAGAGCCAGTTTCTGAGTCCGCGCCTGACGAGGGAAGTAATGCTGAAACAACCGCCGCGCCAGATACCTTCGAAGAAGAACTGTCCTCAGAGGCAAGGGCGCTCGCTCAAGGCAGCATGGCGGAGCCGGGTGATGCGATCTTCGAAGAGTCGCCCTCGTTTGAACCAGAATCCATAAATCCACCTCCCCCTCCTCCACCGCCCCGTCATTGGTCCGTGCGTCCGGAATGGACCGATGAGCCTCCAACCTGGGACCAGATATTCGATGGTGAGTCGGTTGCCGTGGCATTCGGTCGAGCCGGCGCAGCTCACGACCCCGCCGCCACAACCGGCGCTCTTCCGGTCCTCACCGATGCGATGATGTCGATGACGCGAACCGACGCCGATTCGAAGCGTGATAACGGTAGGCTTGGAGAGGCTCGTGTGGAGTCTGAATCGACAAAGGTTCGTCCCTACAGACCATCGGTCGCACCGCCACCGCCGACGGGAAACAGGAGAACGATGGAACAGAGAATGGACTCGATTCCTTCGCCCAATTCGCGTTACCCGGAAGAAGTCCTAATGAGTGTCGGAGAGACAGACCGCAGAGGACGACGCCGCGGACGGTTTGATCCGACGATTCCAGCCTTACTCATTGGACTTGCCATAGTAATCGGCGCTATTTGGTTCGCGTTCAGCCACTTCCTCCCCGACTCTGGCCGTCTGCCAGTCACAAATGGACAGAGTCAGCAGTCGCAACTTGAGCCGGGACAGAGCGGTGCGGCCCCCGTCTTCTCGGACGCTGACCTTACGGGAGCTCCTCCTGTAATCACCTCAGTGTCCGTTCTCTCTTGGAACGATGACGGCAATGATCATGCCAATTTGACCGCAGCTGTCATCGACGGAGACCCAGAAACGTTCTGGCCGAGTCGGTATTTTGACCCCGACAGCTATGCACAGAAAGATCCCGTCATTCTCGTCTTGAACCTCCAAGAACCGGCGGTTGTCAGCAAAGTAGGAGTCTCAGTTATTGGGACAGGCGGCGAAGTCACCATACTCAACACAAGCGGAGAGTATCAGCGTCAGGGAAGAGTCCTTGCCAGTGCACCCCTATCCTGGGATACGGTGATTACTCTTGATGAACCAACCGCCGTGACTTCAATCGGCTTGGTTTTTAATAAGTTGCCAATAGATGACGAGGCGAGATACCGCGCCAAGGTCATCTCCGTTTCAGTGGAGTAAATGTGTCTCAAGGTGTTGAAAAGGTTGTAGTTATCGGTTCGGGTCCCGCGGGCTACACGGCGGCCATCTATGCAGGTCGTGCCGGGTTTAAGCCCTATGTTATTGCCGGTGCTATCGATGCCGGCGGCGCGCTTATGACAACGACTGAGGTAGAGAATTTTCCGGGTTTCCCAGACGGTGTCATGGGCCCAGACCTAATGGAGAAGATGCGTGAGCAGGCGGAGCGTTTTGAGGCGCGAGTCGAGTTCGATGATGTCTTATCGGTCGACCTGAAAGCCAACCCCAAAGTAGTTCGACTTTACGAGCGCGAGATCCAAGCGGAGTCTGTCATCATTGCCACCGGATCAGCGTACCGTCATCTGAATATCCCCGGCGAGGAAGAGTTCTCCGGGCGGGGCGTTTCGTACTGCGCCACGTGCGATGGCTTTTTCTTCAAAGAGAAGGAACTCGTTGTTGTCGGTGGCGGAGATTCCGCCATGGAAGAAGCCTTGTTCCTTACTCGGTTCGCCAGCAAAGTCACCGTCGTACACCGGCGTGATCAACTTCGAGCTTCAAAGGTTATGGCAGAGCGGGCTTTGACTCACCAGAAGATTGAGTTTGTTTGGGATTCTGCAGTAGTAGAGATACTCGGCGATGCCTCGGCGCGCGCCGTGGTCCTAGAGAACCTCAAGACGGGCGTGCGCTCCGAAATGAAGACGGACGGGGTGTTCGTCGCCGTCGGGCATGATCCGCGTTCAGGACTGTTCGCAGATCAACTAGATCTCGACGAGGCTGGTTACGTCAAGGTTGCTGACCCCGGAACGGCTACCTCGATCAAGGGTGTCTTTGCCTGTGGTGACGTTGTCGACCACACCTACCGCCAGGCGATAACGGCAGCGGGATCCGGGTGTCGCGCCGCCCTTGATGCGCAGCACTACCTTGAGATCTAGAGCCAGAGACTGAAGATTGAACCCCCGCACCACGATTCGTGGTGCGGGCGACCGACGTCCAGTTCAGTGATTATGCCTGCTCAACACTCGGGACCACCAGCCTTGATCTTTAGTCCGTCGCTGTCGTTGCGAAAGGTCTAGACAACCTCCGCGCCAAGGGCTTGTGCGATGCGCTCTAGGTCACCCTGATCTGCAAACTCAATGATAAGACGTCCGCGTTTGGCACCAGAGTTAACCGACACGGAAGTTTCTAGTAAGTCAGCTACTGCATCGGCAACTCGCTGTGCCTCGGGACTTGGTGTAGGAGAAGTCCGTTTCGGACGTGGTTTCCCCTGCTTGCCAAACTTAACCTGCTCTTCGGTTGCCCTAACAGACAAACCCTCGGAAACGACTCGGGCCGCAAGTGCCTCCATCGCGGTGCCACTTTCGAGACTTAATAGGGCTCGCGCGTGTCCGGCCGATAGAACTCCGGCCGCCAGTTGGCGCTGAACACTTGGTGGAAGTCTAAGAAGTCTGAGAGTGTTGGCAATTTGCGGTCTTGACCGGGCGATCCTCCTTGAAAGCTCTTCCTGCGTACATGCGAAATCTTCCATCAGTTGACTATATGCGGCTGCCTCCTCAAGGGGATTGAGCTGCACGCGATGAAGATTCTCAATCAGTGCATCACGAAGTAGATCATCTTCTTCCGTAATTCGGATGATCGCCGGTATCTCTTCCAGGCCGGCCATTTGGGAAGCCCGCCACCGCCGCTCTCCCATAATGATCTCGTACCGGGCCTCGGGCTGTTCCTCCAGCGCCTCCCTCAGCCTCTCACTCTGACCTTCTTCTGCCAGGGTGGCGTCGGTAATCCTTCGAAGTACGATGGGTTGGAGAACACCGACTTCGCTAATCGACTGTGATAGTTCCTTGAGTTCATCTGAATCGAAGACGTGGCGGGGCTGCTTTAGGTTGGGAATGATCCAGTCCGGCCGAATCATTCCAAAGGTCGCACCGGGAACCTCTTTTAAATCCATGCCCTTTGTTTCACGTGAAACATCGGACTCATTCCGCTCTTCAGAGAGTACATGAGTGCTTTTTTTTGCGGTTACCTTCACTTTTCCGGTCATCTTCTGCGGTCGCCGACCAACCGTTTCCGCCACTGATCCCGATGGTGCCGCTTCACCTGGAGCGTCAGATTGGTCCCGAGTGCCATCCGCAGCTTCGGGGGTGGCAACTCGTGCGGTACCACCATTTCTTCCGCGTCCTTGCCCGGAACTCGTCTCGTCTTCGCGCCAACCATTCCCGGTCTCATTATTCTGGACTTGAGGGACGGTGCCTGACAAAGTTGTTTCACGTGAAACATTCCCAGCCGCCGAACGGGGCGTCAGAAGATCACGTGCCGATCCTCCTCTTTGCCTGGTTGTCTTGACCGGTCCCGACCCGGAACCGTGGTTCCCGCTCTGAAGGTCTGGAAACAGGACATCGAGAGGACGTCCCTGCTCCGCCGGAGTTACCACCTCTGAGTCCGGAATTAGTGCGCCCAGCCCTCGACCGAGGCCGCCACGTCCTCGCCGCTGACGCGGGCTCTTTTGTCCCTCCGACTTAGAGGGAGTCGTTGCAGCATTCCCCTGATTGGATGCTTCAGTCGCCATCTTTGCCTCCGTCGACATCTTCGTTAGAGTGCCCGGTCGTTGCCTGTCCGTATCGGTGCGCTAATCGGCTCGCAAACTCAAGTCCAACCTGCCTGTACGCGATAGCTCCGCCACCCTTCGGATCATAGGTGAGGATCGTCTGCCCAAAACTAGGTGCCTCCGATATCCGCACCAGGCGAGGTATCACAGCCTCGACCACCTGATCACCAAAGTGATTCCGCACCTCCTCCGCCACGTCAGCGCCGAGATTCGTCCGTGAGTCGAGCATGGTAACAAGCAATGTCGGCTCTTGGAGACTTGGGTTCATCTCCTGTCGGATTCTCCCAACCGTGCTCAACAGCAATGACAATCCCTCCAGCGCGTAGTACTCGGCCTGAACCGGGATAAGCAACTCGGTTGAAGCAACGAATGCGTTAAGTGTCAGCAGACCCAACGAGGGAGGACAGTCAATAACTACGACATCTGGCTTCGGGAACTCACCGCGACGAGCTTGATCGAGCAGTTCATCAATCGCCTGCTTTAGAAAACTAGCCCGTTCTGGTTCGTCAACTAGTTCTACCTCAACGCCCGCCAAGTCAATCGTGGCAGGGCATACCCAGAGGTTTGGGACATCAGGACAACTCTGGATTACGTCAGACAGGCCCTTTTCGTTTACGAGGACCTCATACGTTGATGGAGTCCCCGGACTATGTGCGACACCAAGCGCGGTCGAGGCGTTACCTTGAGGATCACCATCGACGACCAGAACGTTCAATCCGCCAAGAGCAAAAGCTGCCGCGATATTGACCGCCGTGGTGGTTTTCCCGACTCCGCCCTTTTGGTTTGCCACAGCCATGACCACAGTCTGGGCGGGGACAGGAAACTCTTTGCTCTCAAGCTCACGTAGCGCCGAGTAATTCTGACTCAACTGATCCAACAAGGGGGAAGGAGACCCAGCGTTCTGATCCATTCACCAACCTTTCGTCGCCTCACAGCATAGTTTGACCCACCGACAAGACTCGAATGTTTCACGTGAAACAATCAGTGCGTCGAGACTCAACACATGTCAGGACTCTCTGCGACACTCCACTACATAAGTGACATCGCCGTCCATCACCGAAACAACCTCATGCACCTCGGAGGTAAGGTGATACTTTCTCAACTCTGACCCAGCCTCTTCAATTTCTTGATAAGCTCGCTGACCCTTCAGAGCAAGCAATGCGCCGCCGGGGGCAATCAGCTTTGAGGTGAGGCGAAGCAGCTTACCCAATCCTGCCACTGCCCTTGCCGTCACAACATCGGCTCTAACTGATCGACCGAGCGATTCCGAGCGAGCTCGGATCACCTCGACGTTCGACAGGCCGATCTGATCAACCGCATACTGCAACCACTCACATCGACGCTCCATCGGTTCAACGAGCTTGACCGACAGATCTGGCCTGGCGCAAGCAATAACAAGTCCTGGTAATCCAGCGCCCGATCCAACGTCAACGACCGTCCCGCGAGTCGGCAGAAAAGGGAGTAGGGCACCGCAGTTAACGATGTGTCGGGGCCAAAGCCGCTCTGACTCACGCGGCCCGATCAATCCTCTAAGCTCACCTTCATCCGCCAGCATGTTGGCAAACTGAATCACGTTGTCGCGATTCGGACCAAAAGATGATAATACCAGGTCAGAAGGTGTTTCACTCATCGTCTAGTCGGCGTTTTCTTGTCCGTGATCCTCGGTGTCGTCGGAGGATTCACTCAGTTCGTCGTCCCCATCCTTACCCGTGGGAAGAATAATCAGATGACGATTCGGTTCGACACCCTCGGACTCAGATCGTAGGCCGGCTCCAGCAACAACATCGTGGCAGACCTTGCGCTCAAATGGATTCATGGCCTCGAGAGATACGGGTTCTCCGGTCTCCTTAACCTGATCAACTGCATCTTGCGTGATTTCCTGAAGCTCAGCTTTTCTCGCTGCCCGAAATCCGTCGATGTCAAGCATTAGCCGTGAGCGCTCTCCGGTGGAAGCCTGCACCGCCAACCTGGTCAACTCCTGAAGAGCCTCCAGCACCTCTCCATCGTCACCGACCAGACGCACCAGGTTTGAGTTGGCATCATCGCTAACTATGGCTACCGAAGCACGTCCGTTTTCAACGTCTATCTCGATATCTCCATCAAAATCTGCGATGTCCAAAAACTCTTCTAGGTAGTCCGCCGCAACGTCCCCCTCTTCTTCGAGCTGCTCGACTTTAGGCGATGACTTCTTCTCGCTCATCTATTCATTCCTCCCACCCGGAAGACGTGCTAGTTGCCCGTCTTCTTTTGGTTGCCTTTGTTCTGTGCGCGCCGCTCAGCTTTTCGCTGCTGGCGCCGACGCTCAACTTCTTCCGGACTCAAGTCTCCACCTCTTGAAGAGCGGTCAGCAGCCTTGCGTGCCTGCTTCTCCTCGCGCCGTTTCGCCGCAGCAGCATCCTGCTGTTCCCGTTGCGCGAGGCGCATTCGCTGCTCGCGCGAGAGCTTCTTTGGGCGGGCCGCGCGCGCCGCCTCAGCTGCGACCTGTGAGTTCTTGGCGAGAACCATTTGCTTCAGCCAAACCTCATCAGGAATCGTCTTCCAGGGCTCAACCGCTAGACCGCGCAAGATGGCAACCTTTGAGGCCGCATCCCAGTCATCCGGAAAGTCTGTCGACACCTTTTGTTTCTTCGCATGCTTCTCCGCTTCGGCGAGAGTCTGAACGTTAAGTTCCTCCAACGCCTCGGGATCCGCTTTGAGCGCCTGTGCCTTTTGGTCGTACTCGGCAAAGAAACCTGTCGCCCATGCCTGGTACTTCTCCTCACGCTTCTCCCGAAGCTCGTCGGCGGCCGGAGAACCCGGAGTAGGTATGGTCTTGATAACCCAAAGCTGTTGCGCCCAAGCAAATATCGCGGTGGTGATCATGTACATCAGCATGCCCATCTGGAACACCATGCCGGTGAACACGTACATCAGCGGCATCATGTACATCATGGTCTTTTGGCTACGGACCATCGGGTTGTTAGGGTCCTGGACCGCAGGCATGTTCTTGCTCATCGACATGCGCATGGTGAGGAACTGCAGGGCGACCATGATAATGATCAGTACAACGAAAATGGCCTTCTTCCCAACGCCGGGCGCTGTTGCCATAGTCTGTGCCATACCAACACCAAGGATCTGAGAATCCGTGATGTCCTGAGCAACACCCTGGGTTAGTGGTCCCAGAGCGTCGTAAGAGTAGGTTCCCCCGGCCAGATCCTTGACCGCAAAGATAACGCGGTACAGAGCGAACATGACTGGAAGTTGTACAAGCATGGGCCAGCAAGACGCCATTGGCGAGCTACCGGCCTTCTTGTATAGCTCCATGGTCTCTTCCTGCTGTCGCTGGCGAGAGACGGGATCTGTCTTACCCTTGTACTTCTCCTGAATCTTCTTCATTTCAGGCTGGATTACCTGCATGTTCCGTGACGAACGAATTTGCTTCAGGTAGAGGGGGAGAATCGCGACGCGGACCAGGATTGTCATAATGACAATCGCAACTGCCCAAGCAATTCCTGGCCCATCGGAGAATCCAATAAGTGTCAGTAGCTTATGAATCTGTACCCAGATCCATGCGAACGCGACGATGATCGGGTGTAGGAATGAATCCACTCAGGACTCCTTATGCTGCGGGGAGGCTTCATCGCCACGTCCCTCGTCCCCTTTTAGGACAAGCTCAGGCGAAACTCCCTCTACCTTACGGCCCGAGTCGGCTTTGGAAGGAATCGTTTTGCTGTTCCTTCGCACGCCGCTTCGGCTCTTCAAAATGATGTCTTCCTCAATATCGTGGCCAGCCCAGTCCTCCGGCGGCACCCATTCTGGCGCTCTCCACTGACCCTTAGGAGGAACGTGATCAACACCGCCCCTGCTCCAGGGGTTACACCGCATCAGACGCCATGTTGCCAGCAGAAAACCCTTGATCGGCCCGTGGATCTGTAGGGCGCTGACCGCATAGGCAGAGCACGTTGGGTAATATCTGCACCTCGCAGGTAGTCCCGGTGAGATGTGCTTCTGATATAGATGGATCGGTGCCAACAGAATTGAGGAGATCGGATTAGCCACGCGCAATCTCCTTCTGGAGTGACGCCCTTAACCCGCGGTCTAGGTATTCTGCGAGTTCGTCCGAGGTCATGTTGGTACATCCGCGCAATGCTCGCACTACAATCCGAGTTCCCGAAGGAACCGTGGATAGTCTTGCCGCTAGGAGGTGACGGAGCCTCCGCTTCACGCGATTTCGGTCAACAGCGCGGGCAACTTCTCGTTTGGGAACAACGATTCCAGCCTGAGTGGTTGCCTCGAGTTCTAAAGAGCTATCGTCAGGAGCTGCAATCTTTACGTACACCACAAGGGCTCGGTTCCCAGTTCGGGAGCCGAGCCTCATTGTGTCTGTAAAACCAACGCGTCGCGGGATGCGACTGCGAGAGGCCAGCAACTTGGCCTACGCGTCAGACCGCGATCTGAGCCCGTCCTTTACGGCGGCGGCCGTTAAGGATTGAGCGTCCAGCGCGGGTCCTCATGCGAGTGCGGAAACCGTGTGTCTTGTGGCGACGACGGTTATTCGGCTGGTACGTACGCTTCGTCATGATTACTCCTATTGATGGCAGACGAGTCTGCCCCTATGACGCATCGGTTCTCGATCCACCTGTTCACTTCAGAATCAGGCAGGGTAAAACCTGCGTCAGTTCGCCAAAACAGATTACGCGGGATGTATCGAAGGGGTCAATGAAGCGCGCCCGACGCAAATTGCCATTTGTTCGACTCACAACTGTGTATGAATCTCTGAGTATCTCTGCGAAGTTATCCACAGTTCGGGTGGAAAACTCCTTCAGGTCTCCGCTTGGTAACACAGTAAACCGCGAAAATCCTTGGAATAACAATGATGTAAGACGATGAATGTAGTTCCACAGATTAATTCACAGGATGGGAGTTCTCCGGTTCACGGGTAGACTCAATCTGGTCCAGTCGCAGTGAGCGGTGTTCAATGTCACGCCGAAAAACCATTGGGAGCAAAGCATGAAGGGTTCCGAGTTGGGTGAAGCCTGGGACCGTGCTGTGGCCCGGGTCAACCCTGAAGAACTCGGTCCCGCCTATGAAGCGTTTATTCGGATGGTTAAACCACTCGGAGATATCGAGGGCACAATTCTGCTCGCTGTACCCAACGACTTCACAAAGCAGTACATAGAGGGCCGACTGTCGAAGGAACTCACCGGAGCTCTGTCACAAGAGATGGGTCGTGTCGTTCGAATTGCAGTCAGTGTAGATCCGTCCCTTGAATACGAAATCGAAGACAACGTCGATGAAGAACCTGATTTATCGCGGTCCGAAAACTTCCCTACTCCGCCGATAGAGTCCGGATCCATAGAGTCCGTCGCAGACGCCCGACATCAGCCCTTTATTGAAGAAGACACTCAGGACTCTGCCGCCTCTATTGGTGCGCCCCGAGAGTTTCACCCAATTAGCGATCGCAACGAGTTCGAGCCGGCAGGCCAGCCGCCAGCCACTTTGGCCAACGTCTCCTATCGCGCACCCGGAGAACGAACGGGGTCCCACCTAAATCCCAAGTTCGTGTTCGATTCGTTCGTGATTGGTCCATCGAATCGATTCGCACACGCCGCAGCCTTGGCAGTTTCGGAAGCGCCAGCTCGTGCGTACAACCCGCTATTTATTTACGGTGATTCCGGCCTGGGTAAAACGCACCTGCTTCACGCAATCGGACACTATGCTGTCTCGCTCTATCCTCATCTTCGAGTTAAGTACGTCAACTCAGAGGAATTTACCAACGAGTTCATCAGCGCAATTCTCAACGGTCAAAGAATGGAAGCTTTCAAGCGGCGCTATCGGGGCACAGATATTCTGTTGATTGACGACATTCAGTTTATTCAGGGTCGTCGGGAAACGATTGAAGAGTTTTTCCATACTTTCAACGCGCTACAAAACACCGGCAAACAAATTGTTATGACGTCGGATGTTCCTCCGAAACAACTGTCTGGGTTCGAGGACCGACTGCTCTCCAGATTCCAGTCTGGTCTGGTCACAGACGTTCAACCGCCAGACCTCGAAACCCGTATCGCAATTCTTCAGATGAAAGCTGATGCAGACGGAATCCAGGTGGACCGCGATGTACTCGAATACATCGCATCGCGGGTTTCGTCGAATATTCGTGAGCTACATGGTTCACTGCTACGAGTCACAGCCTTCGCTAAACTCAACCACCAGGCTCTGGATTTGCCCCTAGCTCAGCGATCTTTAAAGGATCTACTATCCGACCCCGATGACACCGAAATATCCGTTTCGCTCGTCATGGGTCAAACCGCTGCGTTTTTTGGCATAACGATTGAACAGATGTGTTCTTCGGACCGATCTCGTCCCATTGTTGAGGCCCGCCAAACAGCGATGTATCTGTGCCGCGAGCTAACAGACCTCTCACTCCCGAAAATCGGGGAAGCATTCGGGGGTCGCGACCACACCACGGTCATGTACGCCAACAAAAAGATCGCCGCCTCAATGGTCGAACGGCGCGAAACCTATAACAACGTCACAGAACTGACAAACCGTGTAAAGCGCAAAGCTCGCGAAAATTAGATCTCATCTACTGAACATCTTTGATTTCGCAGATCCACATCTTACATAGCTGTAGTTTCAAGTAACGGCGCGGCTGTTGCCGACTAATTGTTATTAGAGTCGAAATTTGTTCTTTTAAATGACAAATTCTGCTGATAACTCCACTCCGGAGAGTCGGTCTCTTTGCGTTCTTCTTTTCTTATGCACATCACTTCACACCAGGAGCGCTGTTGTTCAGAATTCGTTGAACAGCAGATTTGTTGCACCGACGTCCTGTAGGCCGGATATCCACAGAATTCACAATGGCTACTACTACTACCAACTAATTCAATTCAAGATTCATCAACATCCCGCAGTCGAGAATCGGGGCGCTCGATTTGGGTCCCGTAACAACACCCTTCGGACTTTGCTAGCGTCTCAAGTCAGGTAAAGTGAAGTGCCAGATACGATTCCTGGAGGATCCGTGAAACTCAAGCTCTCTCGCGATGTTTTTTCTGATGCCGTCCAATGGACCTCGCGCGCAGTGCAGCAACGTCCAGCAATACCGATTCTGGCTGCTGTGCGCCTTTCGGCACATGATGGAGAGCTTGAACTTTCCTCGTTCGACTATGAGGTTTCCGCAAGAAGTCGAGTTGAAGCACAGATCGATGACCCGGGCGAGGTGCTAGTTTCGGGACGGATGTTAAGCGACATTGCGAAGTCTCTGCCCAACTCAGATGTGTCGATTGAACTGAATGAATCGCACGTTGAGGTTCGTTGCGGGCGTGCTCAGTTCTCGCTAGGAACTATGGCCCTAGAGGACTATCCACTGCTGCCAGAACTTCCTGAAAAACAGGGAACTGTCGACGCGCGTGATCTTGCCGCGGCAATTGGTCAGGTAGTCATTGCCACGTCAAAGGACGACACGCTCCCGTTGCTTACCGGGGTTCGCGTCGAAATTGCCGGGCCAAAGATTACCTTCCTCGCAACGGATCGCTACCGCCTCGCCCAAAGAGAGATGCTTTGGAATCCTCGTGACATTGAGTTTTCCGCAGAAATGCTAGTCAAGGCAAGAGTCTTGGCAGACGTTGCGCGTAACCTTACGTCTTCCGGTGACGTCGAGTTGCGGCTAAACCCTTCAGGAGTTGGGGAACGCAATGCGATCATCGGGTTCAGTGCCGGGGAGCGCCAGGCAACATCCTCTCTCATGGATGGTGATTATCCGCCTGTAAGAAAACTGTTCCCCGAGGCAACGCCGCTGGAGTATGCATGTTCACGAACTGAGCTTCTTGAAGCGGTCAAGCGAGTCTCGCTGGTCGTGGAACGGAAGACGCCCGTTCACCTGACATTTGCCGACGGTGCGGTACGACTTGAGGCCGGACAGACCGAGAGCGCACAGGCCGAGGAATCAATCGCGCTTATTAGTGAGTCTGAAGAGTTGCGAACGGCATTCAACCCCGCCTACCTTCAGGAAGGTCTGGCGGCTCTTGAGACAGAATTCGTTCGTTTCGGATTCGTCCATGCCACCAAGGCGGCAGTAATGATGGGTCAGAGCGAAGCTGATGGCGGCGCGGATGAGGACTTCAAATACCTGTTGATGCCGATTCGCTTCGGTCTGTAGTTCGTCACCGTGAGGGTGTCTCACTTTGCTCTGACCGACTACAGATCGTACAGATCGGCCGTGGTTGAACTCGGTCCGGGTGTGACTGTTCTGCAGGGGCGAAACGGGCGAGGGAAAACGAACTTTGTCGAAGCCATCGCATATTTGGGCACATTCAGTTCTCACAGGGGTGGCTCGTCTGCCAATCTAGTTCGCATTGCTCCCGAGGGTGAAGAACAATCTGGTGGGGCGGTGATCCGTGCCCGGATTGAGTCTGAGGGTCGGTCTGATCTGGTTGAGCTTGAGATTGCTCGAGGTCGGGCTAACCGAGCACGCCTCAACCGGGCAAAAGTTTCGCCGCGGGATGTGTTGGGCACCCTCAGAGCGGTTGTATTTGCACCAGAGGACCTTGACCTACTTCGGGGAGACCCGGCTGGGCGGAGATCATTCCTGGACCAGACTGCGGTGAAGTTGAAACCACATCATCTTGGCACCCTTCAGGATTTCCAGAAAGTCTCGCGTCAGCGGGCGGCGGCACTAAAGCAGTTACAAAAAGCCAGAGCTACTGCTTCGGAAGAAGCGGTCGTCCTCGAAGTTTGGGACGAACAAATTGCCGAGTTGTCTGCGGTCATCGTCGCACATCGACTTGCGGTAGTTGAGGCGATGCGCCCACAGATGGAATATGCCTACGCAAAACTGACCGACGAGGACAGGGTGGCCAATCTAGCGTATTCGTCCCGACTAAACCGTGACTCTTCAACGGTTGGTCTTGATCTAGACAGTTTTCGCGTCGAGGGAGGACGGTTTAGTGGAGACCCAAGTTTGGTGGTTAGTCGGCTGAACGCAGCGTATAGGCAAGAAGCTATACGGCGTCGTGAAGTTGAGATAGTCCGCGGCGTCAACCTGATCGGAGCGCATCGCGATGATCTAGAGATGACACTTGACTCGCTTCCGGTGAAGGGATTTGCGAGTCATGGGGAGACGTGGTCGATGGCTCTGACTTTGCGATTGGCTGAGGCTGAGATACTGAGACGTGATGAAGACTATCCAGTTTTGATTCTCGACGATGTTTTTGCTGAGCTTGATCTAGACCGTCGTAGTGGACTTATTGAGTGCATTATGCGAGCTGATCAAGCCATCATCACGGTGGCTGTACCCGAAGACGTCCCAGGTGAGTTGGACGCTCGCGTTCTAGAAGTCTCACGAGGCGATGACGGAAGCACCGAAATCCACGACGCCGGTGATCAAACAGTGAATGGGGGACAGGATGACTGAACCGACAGATAAATCATCTGGGGTCTCCTCAAACCAGAAAGACTCCGGCGATAGCGCTGACGACGTTCTATCTGAGCTATTCGATAAGTACCGTTCAAGGGGACGGGGTTACACGGGCCGTCGACCACGCCGTAAAAGAAGACTCACGCCAGGTGCCGTTACGAACCGGATTGTCGAGGAGGCGGAGGACGCTCTTGAGCATCACCACGGCTGGGTTCCCTCGCCTGGAATGTACAGATCGAAAACTGGAACGGGACCTTCCAAGTATGACCCGCGTCCGATTGGTGCGATCCTCGATAAGGAAGTGCGTGATCGTGACTGGCAGCGCTCGCTGGCTACCGGTCAAGTAATCGGACAGTGGGAGGAGATTGTGGGTGACGTTGTCGCGCAGCACTGTCCCATAGAGAGTTTTGACGGTGGCCGCCTGGTTGTTCAAGCTGACTCGACGGCCTGGGCGCAACAGCTAAAAATTCTTTTGCCAGAGGTAATGGGAGCGATCGATAGGGCAGTGGGTTCCGGCATTGTTGAGTCAGTGGTTGTCCTGCCTCCGCGGGCGCCAAGCTGGAAACATGGGCCACGAAGTGTCCCGGGAAGAGGCCCAAGGGACACTTACGGTTAACCCCCACGGACTCCCTTCTGGTTTGCCAATCAAATAGGGAGCTTTTGACACGGGTTTAGCGGCGTGCCGGCTCCCTATTTGATTGGCAAACCAGAAGGAAATCGGGATATAGCGCGCCGATCAAACTCTCAGATGGACGTGTGGTTCGACACACTCCAAACACGCCTACTTTTCGTTGAAATAACGCCATTTTTACGAAACACCGAATGCCGTTTTTTGGGTCCAATTTGATAAGATACGGGTGGTAGAGAATTGCCTTTAGCCGCAGGTATCTGCAGTTCAAGGCCACAATTGTCCGGTTAAGCCCCGACTTTCGGTTTCGAAAGCTGGGCAAACGCAACCGAACCTGTCTCGAAGAATGGTCGAGACAGGTTTTGCTGTCACCGGAAAGAAGATTTGTGCGCCCACAACGTTGGGTGCGGACAGGGAGCTGCTTGTGACTGACTCCGTAAAGGACGAAGCGGGCACCACTGAGCACAAGGACATTACGGTTCCGGAGCCTCACTACGGCGAATCGGACATCACCGTCCTTGAGGGACTTGAGGCTGTTCGTAAACGCCCGGGCATGTACATCGGATCGACTGGTGAACGTGGTCTGCACCACTTGGTGTACGAGGTTGTTGACAACTCGGTGGACGAGGCGCTTGCGGGATACTGTGACCACATAGATGTCACCATCTTGGCGAACGGGGGCCTTCGTGTAACCGATAACGGAAGAGGCATCCCGGTCGGTATTCACCCAACGGAGGGCCGCCCCACCGTGGAAGTGGTTATGACCATTCTTCACGCGGGCGGAAAGTTCGGCGGAGGGGGATATGCGGTCTCCGGTGGTCTGCACGGTGTCGGTATCTCTGTAGTGAACGCACTCTCTCGTCGAGTCGAGACCGAGGTGCGACGAGATGGGAAACGCTGGGCGATTTCGTTCGCCAACGGTGGTCATCCCGTTTCCGAACTCACTGAGGTCGGTGAGACCGAAGAGACGGGGACGATTCAGACCTTCTGGCCCGACCCCGAAATTTTCGAAACGGTCGAGTTTGACTTCGAAACCCTGCGCCAACGATTCCAGCAGATGGCCTTCCTCAATAAGGGATTACGGATCACACTGACCGATGAGCGTGAAGACGTTCAGGACGAGATAACCGGTGACGATGATGACGAGGACTCTCAGAACGCTCACCGTCGCGTCTCATACATGTATGAACGAGGTCTTGTTGACTACGTCGAGTACCTCGACAACGCAAAGCGAGCCACGCCGATCAACCCGGACATTATTAGCCTGGAGGCTGAGAATGAGGCGGGAACCCTCAGCATGGAAGTGGCCATGCGTTGGACCACGGCATACTCAGAGACGATTTACACCTACGCGAACACCATCAACACCTCTGAGGGCGGTACTCACGAAGAAGGCTTCCGCACGGCGCTTACGACCATCATCAATAAGTACGGTCGAGAAAAGGGAATCCTGAAAGAGAAAGACGAAAATCTCTCGGGTGACGACGTTCGTGAGGGAATAACAGCTGTCCTTTCGGTAAAACTCACCGAACCGCAGTTTGAGGGTCAAACTAAGACCAAGCTAGGCAATACCGAAGCGAAGACATTCGTGCAACAGCAGATTTATGCGCTGCTTGGCGACTGGTTTGACGCACATCCGGCAGAGGCTAAGGCGATTGTCCTCAAGGGACAGGCTGCGCAACAGGCACGCCTCGCAGCCCGCAAAGCACGGGAGGCCACGCGCCGGAAGAGCGCCCTCGATTCAGTCTCACTTCCCTCTAAACTTCGTGATTGTTCCTCGCGCGATCCTCAGGTTTCTGAACTGTTCATTGTCGAGGGTGACTCGGCCGGTGGTTCTGCGGTTATGGGTCGTGATCCCGACACCCAGGCGATTCTCCCTCTGCGTGGAAAGATTCTAAACGTTGAAAAGGCGAGGCTGGACAGGGCAATGTCCTCGGACACGATTCAGGCTCTGATCGGCGCGCTCGGTACCGGAATTGGTGAGGAGATTGACCTTCAGAAACTGCGTTACTGGCGCATTATTCTGATGGCCGACGCAGACGTTGATGGCCAGCACATCGCAACTCTTTTGCTCACCTTCTTCTTCCGCTACATGAAGCCGCTGATCGAACAGGGGCATATTTATCTGGCAACTCCGCCTCTGTATCGACTCAAGTGGACCAGCAGGGCTGATCAATACGCATATTCGGATGCCGAGCGTGACCAGCTTCTGGCCGACGGACTCGACAAGGGCTGGAAGATGCCGAAGGACGGTATCCAACGCTATAAGGGCCTTGGTGAGATGAACGATCACGAGTTGTGGGAGACGACAATGGATCCCGCACACCGACTGCTCAAGCAGGTTGAGGTTGGCGAAGCCGCTGCAGCCGATGAAATCTTCACGATCCTGATGGGCGACGACGTCGAATCGCGCAGACATTTCATTCAGCGCAATGCCCGCGACGTGCGATTCATCGACGCTTAGTACCAAGGAGTATCTGAACTGTGAGTGACAAGTCTGTATCAAACGGTCCCGACGGGCAGGAAGACCCGAAGAACGATTCCTTGAGTGAAGAGGTCAGCGAAGCAATCGAGACCTCTGCCGATCTTGACGAAAGCGAAGTGGGGGAGGACCTGCTTGTTTTTGATGAGCTGGGTCGCCCAATAGGTAACCGTGTGGACCAGGTTAATCTCGAAAAAGAGATGAAACAGTCCTACATGGCTTACTCGATGTCCGTGATTGTGGGCCGCGCTCTTCCGGATGTGCGTGACGGTCTCAAGCCCGTTCACCGCCGCATTCTCTACACCATGTTCGACGGTGGTTATCGCCCGAATGCCGGTTTCTACAAGTGTATGCGCGTTATCGGCGATGTAATGGGTAAGTTTCACCCGCACGGTGACTCTGCGGTTTACGATGCGTTGGTCCGCATGGAACAACCCTGGTCGATGCGCTACCCGCTGGTTTCAGGGCAGGGTAACTTCGGCTCTCCGGGAAACCTGGGGGCGGCAGCACCTCGTTACACCGAGTGTAAAATGGCACCCCTTTCTATGGAGATGGTGCGCGACATCGACGAGAACACTGTCGATTTTGTTCCCAACTATGACGGTAAGAACATGGAGCCCGTTGTGCTCCCCGCTCGCTACCCGAACCTGTTGGTCAATGGTTCGGAGGGAATTGCCGTTGGCATGGCCACTCGCATCCCTCCGCACAATTTGCGAGAGGTAGCAGAGGGGGTCCAGTGGTACCTTGATCATCCCGAGGCTACACGTGAGGAACTGCTGGAAGCTCTTCTAACGTATGTAAAGGGTCCAGATTTCCCAACCGGCGCTGTCATTTTGGGACGTCAGGGAATTGAAGACGCGTACCGCACTGGCCGCGGTGCCATCGTTCAACGCGCTCGGGTTGACGTAGAGGAGATCCACGGGCGAACCTGTCTGGTCGTCAAGTCACTGCCGTATCAGGTAAACCCTGATACTCTCACCGCCAAAATCGCCGAGCTGACCCGCAGTGGCCAACTGACCGGGATCGCCGATATCCGAGACGAGACCTCCGGCAAGAACGGGCAGCGCCTCGTCCTCGTTCTCAAAAAGGACGCCATCCCGAACGTTGTCCTGAACAACCTTTACAAGCGGACTCAGTTGCAGGATTCCTTCCCGGCAAACATGCTCGCGCTGGTTGACGGTGTGCCTCGAACCCTGAGCCTCGACGGATTCGTCCACTACTGGGTGAAGCACCAAATCGACGTCATCGTTCGCCGCACCCAGTTCCGGTTGGCGAAGGCCCGTGAACGCCTACATATCCTGAATGCCTACCTCAAGGCACTTGATATGTTGGACGAGGTCATCGCCCTTATCCGTCGTTCACCCACCGTCGACGAGGCCCGTACAGGGCTGATTCAACTACTTGAAATCGACGATGTCCAAGCTGACGCGATTCTGTCCATGCAGCTACGTCGGTTGGCAGCTCTGGAGCGTCAAAAGATTCTGGAGGAGCACGCGGAGATCACTGCCCGAGTCGAGGATCTCCTTTCGATTTTGGACAGCCCTGCCCGACAGCGCACGATTATCAGTGAGGAACTGACGGAGGTCGTTGATCGCTTCGGTGATGACCGAGTTACACAAATTGTTCCTTACGGTCCTGATATTTCGATCGAGTCACTGATTCCGCAGGAAGACGTGGTCGTCACTATCAGTCGCGAAGGATTCGCGAAGCGAACTGGGATCGACAACTATCGTGCCCAGAAGCGTGGTGGAAAGGGAGTTCGAGGAACCAGCCTTCGCAGTGATGATGAGGTGGCGCAGTTCTTCGTCACCAACACCCATGACTGGTTGCTGTTCTTCACGAACATGGGACAGGTCTACCGAACTAAGGCATATGAGCTGCCTGAAGGCGGTCGTGACGCCAAGGGGCAACACGTTGCGAACCTGTTGGCGTTCCGCCCGGACGAGACCATTGCTCAAGTAATGGCGATCAGCGGGTACGACGATGCGGAGTACCTGGTTCTCGCCACTCGGGACGGGTTGGTGAAGAAGACTCGCCTTGATGCGTATGACTCACCGCGGCAGGCTGGCGTCATCGCGATTAATCTGCGTGAAGACGAGGACGGTCGCAGCGACGAACTGGTTTCGGCGAGGATTGCTGAACAGCGGGATGACCTCATCCTCGTATCAAAGGATGGCATGTCGGTTCGCTTTAGCGCCTCGGACGAGGCGTTACGGCCGCTTGGGCGCACGACATCGGGTGTACGAGGAATGAAGTTCCGTGAGGGTGATGAACTGCTGACGATGGAAGTTGTCAAGCCGGAGTCGGACCTCCTAGTCGTCACGGACGGCGGATACGCGAAACGAACGCCTCTTTCGGAGTATCGCGTCCAAGGACGAGGTGGCCTGGGAATCAAGGTCGCCAGTTTGTCCGAGGACCGTGGTCGTTTGGTCGGAGCGCTGGTGACGGACCCGGATGAAGAGGTCATGGCGATTATGGACTCCGGCAAGGTGATTCGGGTTAGCGTTGCTGATGTGCGCCCTACGGGACGTAATACAAAGGGTGTGATCTTGGCGAAGACTGATGACAATGACAAGGTCAGTGCGATCACAAGGAATAGCGAGTCTCAGGTAGGCTCTGACCAAGACGAACCCGCTGAGGAGAACTCGGATGTCTGATCAGACCGTAACCAGCGAAGACATTGGCGCACCGCCTCCACCCTCACACGAGGTTGAACAGACAGAGTACATTGAGGATCAGGCTGGATCTTTCGACTACTACGTTCAAGAGGCGCAGTACCTGGACGAGCCACGACGGTCCGACGTGACAATCGCGCGCATCGACGCGTGGAGCGTACTGAAGACCAGCTTCTTGATCTCGATTGCAATCGGAATAGCGACCGTGGTTGCGGCAATCGTCTTGTGGTTCCTGCTGGACGGAATGGGCGTGTTCGGCTCGATGGAGGACTTCCTGACGGAACTCAACGCCGAACGCTTCCTCGGACTGTTGGAATACATGAGGCTACCGCGCGTCATCTCGTACTCAACCATTCTGGGAGTTGCAAATGTCGTGATCTTCACCGCGATGTCGGCGTTGGCTGCGTTGCTGTACAACCTGATTGCGGCGCTGGTCGGAGGGATCCGCGTCTCTTTGATGGATGAGTAAACATACGAGATATCACACTGCATTTTGGGTGAACTGGTTTGCCGCAGGGTGATGCCGTCCGGTAGTGTTTTTCATTGTTGTAACGGGCCTATAGCTCAGTTGGTTAGAGCGCAGTCCTGATAAGACTGAGGTCGATGGTTCGAGTCCATCTAGGCCCACAGCCGTTGCGATAACTGGGGTGAGAGCATGAAGAAGTTCGTGAAACTCGGAGCACTGGTAGTTGCGGCGGCGGTGGTGGCTTTTGGGATTCGCACGGCATACGACCTGACGGACAGCCCGGTAGTATGGCATGAGGTTGAACCTGAAGTCTGATCAACCGCCGGTTTACCTCGCGGGGTGAGCCGATAAATACATAGGGGCCATGGCGCAATTGGTAGCGCACCTGCTTTGCAAGCAGGGGGTTGGGGGTTCGAGTCCCCCTGGCTCCACCACCTACAACGGTTGAAATATCAACGATGATCACACATCCACTTGAGTCATTATTCGGTGTTTTGTCACGCTGGATTACGTGCCGGAACGTACGAACGACTGGAGTAAGGTCTGGGGTATGACGGCAGAACTTATTGTGGCCTCGTACAACGTCTGGGTTCAGGCACCGCAGAACACAACTGCCCAGCTCGAGTTACTCTGGGCTGAAGGGGTGGAGATCGCAGGGCTGCAAGAGGTGAGCGAAGGCGTCTCGACTCCTGAGGTTGCTGGCGGTTCCGTTGTAAACCGGCTCAGTGTTATCGAGAGCGGCCCTTTTGAGCATGTGGCGTTTGGGAAAGCGATCACATACGGCGGTGGTCAGTATGGAAACGCGATCATTTCCAGACGGAAGTTCACTGGTGTCGAAACGCTGAATTTGCCGAGAGCGGCAGCAGCGGAAGATCGCTGCGCATTACGGGCGGACATTCTCTTGGACAGCGACGCAGTGTCCTTCTACACCGCCCACCTGTCGTTTGAGTCGACTAGGTTACGAACTCTCCAACTACAGGTACTAAAAAGAATGATGGACGAAGACCCGAACGAGTACCGCATACTGACTGCCGATTTCAACACCGACCAGAATCTCGATGAACTCGATCTCTTTAGACCGGACTACCAGCTGGTGAACGGCAACGAAGACGACTGGCGCGAAACGTTCCGCGGGGACATGGACTCCGAAATGAAGCACAGAATGATCGACAACATCATCGTCTCCAAAAACATCAAAGTTCTTGATTGGGACGTTGTAGATTCTGACCTGTCAGACCACAGCCCACTGAAGGCCGCCTTGATCTTGGACTAAAGCGAACGCGCGTGACCTCGCACCGGTCTTCGCACTACGTGACCCTGGAGCACTGATGGCGGCATGCCGCTGATCCAGAACATCGATAGACACGAAAATCCCACTATCCATGGGGACCGGACGAGGATGCCGACGGATGGGAGGTTCTCCACGCGAGCATTTGGCTGTTGTGCCACCTCGCAGGCCGGGCCTAGATCGATGGGGGTACATCGTCTTGAAAGCTGATGTTCTGATAGTTCGACGTATCGGTAGACGAGGTCGATATCGGACTGTCAACCGGTTCTCTTTCCGAACTGCCTGGCTGGACAAGACGGGAGACGTAGCTACCGATTCTGTTTTTCTTGACGACCGGGGTAAACCACATGGCGATCGCGGCCACGAGGCTCAGCCCCTGAAATGCATAGAGTGCCAGGACTACACCAATGGTGCCAGCAAGCCATCCAGCTAGGAATGACCCGACGGGCATCGCCCCCCACACCGCGAAGCGGAATGTCGCATTGAGGCGTCCAAGCAGGTGTGGCGGACAGATTCTTTGGCGCAAACTGAGCTGGACGATGTTATAGACCGTCATGAAGAACGAGTTGACGAAACCGGTGACTACCAGCACCAGCCAAGCTTGGCTACCGGCCAGGACTGACATGGGTATCGCGAAGTTCACGAGTACGCCCAAGGTGTTGAAGATTGCGATCGTGTGGCCCTCGCCCAGACGCCTGACGATCCGGCGGTTGATTAGTGCGCCGAGCACTCCGCCGACGGCACCAACCGACAGCAGGGTTCCGAGAACCTGCGGACTCATCCCCAGTTCACGAAGGGCGAGGATCGGCATCAGTACCCACACGCCCTGACCGAATAGCCCCAGTGCCGCGATGCATAGGAAGAGGGGGCCGAGGAGCGGTTCGCCTCGGACGTAGTCGACTCCCTCTTTCACCTGTTGCCAGAGTTTCTGGTCCGTCGGCTTCTTCCGCTTAGGTTCATGACCGGGAATCGCCCCGATGGCACCGGCCGAAATCCCCAGTGTGACTGAGGTGAGCACGAACGTCACGGGGGCGCTCATCAGACCAATGAGCCATCCAGCTATACCGGGTCCACCGACGCGCGCGATTTGAAATGAGGCTTCAAGTCGACCGTTTGCCTGTCCAATCTGGTGATTACGAACGATTGAGGGGACAAAAGACTGGTAGGCAACGTCAAAGAAAACCGTACCGAACCCAAAAATGAGAACTACGACCATCAAGTGATATATCGAGAGGGAGTCCATCCACCAGGCCAAGGGGATGCTTGCGAGCGCGATCATCCTAACCAGGTCAGCAACAATCATCGTCCGGCGCTTGCGCCACCTATCAACCCACGCTCCGGCGGGAAGGCCAATGAGGAGGAACGCGAGAGTCTGCAATCCTCCAATGATGCCGACCTGCTCTTCAGTTGCGTGAAGAACAGTAATCGCCGTGGTGGTGATAGCAAGACTTGCCACCTGGAAGCCAAACTGACTTGCAGTTTCACCCGCCCAAAGATAATTGAACGCTCGGTTGCGATTAAGACTTTCAGGCTTATCAGCGTCGGGCGTTGTAACGGCACGCTCTGAGTTAACGCCCTTGGTCCGGGTGGCAGGGTCAATGCGGTCCGCGCTTTTCGCGGGCGCGCCGGAACTGCGAGAAGAAACTGGAGTTTGCATGTCTAAGAAATGATAGTCCGGGTAGCAGGGGTGTTTCTCCCGCGAACAAAAGTTAGGATCAGTGAATGGGTCGTGCTAAGTCTGGTGAGCTAAAGCATCCGGCAACGCCTGCAACCATGGTGCTTGATAAGGCAAAAGTACCCTGGATGCCGCACATGTACGAGCACGACCCGAGGAGTGCCTCGTACGGACTTGAGGCTGCGACTGCCCTTGGGATTGACCCGGACCGAGTTTTCAAAACACTGGTTGTTACGGTCGAGGGCAAGCAGGGGATAGCGGTTATTCCTGCGTCGCACACGCTGAACCTCAAGTCAGCAGCGGTGGCGCTCGCGGAGGTTGGGGCACCCAAGGCTCGAACAGTCGAGTTGGCCGACGAACGCACCGCCCAGGCTGTTACGGGATATGTCATCGGGGGCATCTCCCCTCTGGGCACCAAGCGCGAGCTACCAACGGTTCTGGATCGGTCGTCTTTGGATCACGACACTATATTGGTGTCGGGAGGAAGACGAGGGTTCAGCGTAGAGCTGGTATCAAGTGATCTCTGCAGATTGGTCGGAGCAATAACAGCAGACCTAACGAGGTAGGGCAGGAGACTAAGGGGTCACCTCATCCGCAATTCTCGTGAAGATTGCGAGTCTTCACGGTCATAACATCTACGGAAGCCACCTCGGTAGCGATGGCGTTGGTAGCGTTCGGAGGGGCGCTGTCCTTCCCGCGTTCCGGCGCCACCGATGCATCGGGGCACGCAGAGCGATGATCTCCCTACCAGCTAGTGCTCAGTGGACGACCTTCCTGGTAGCCGCTCGCGGTCTGTACTCCTACGATGGCGCGTTCGGCGAACTCATCGAGATTTCGCGCCCCCGCATAGGTGCAAGCCGACCGCACGCCAGAGGTGATTTCATCGATCAGGGCTTCCACCCCTGGGCGCGTCGGGTCAAGGTACATGCGGGAGGAGGAGATGCCCTCCTCGTACAAAGCCTTCCTTGCCCGATCGAATGACCCGCTACGAGCGGTTCGCGCTGCGACCGCGCGCGCCGAGGCCATACCAAACGACTCCTTGTACAGACGACCGTCGCTGTCGCGGTGCAGATCTCCGGGGGACTCATACGTGCCCGCGAACCACGATCCGATCATCACCTGGCTGGCTCCTGCGGCGATTGCGAGGGCCACGTCGCGTGGGTGACGGACGCCTCCGTCTGCCCATACGTGCTTACCCAACGCTCGCGCAGCTGCGGCCGCATCGAGTACTGCCGAGAACTGTGGCCTTCCCACGCCGGTCTGCATGCGCGTTGTACACATTGCCCCCGGGCCGACACCAACTTTTACGATGTCCGCCCCGGCGGAGATCAGCTCTTCCGCGCCAGGTGCTGTGACCACATTGCCTGCCACGACTGGCACCGTCGGGCCGAGGTCGCGTACCCGCTTAAGGGCCTCCAGCATCTTCACCTGATGGCCGTGTGCGGTGTCGACCACCAGGGTATCTATTCCAGCGTCCAGCAGCGCCTTGGTTTTCCCCTCAATATCTCCGTTGATCCCGACAGCGGCCGCGATCCGTAGCGAACCAGTGGCGTCAAGGGCCGGGCGATACACGCTTGAACGCACCAGTCCTTTTGAGGTGATTAGTCCAACCAGCTTTCCGTTTTTCACAACGGGGGCCATATGTAGGCGCTGACCCTCGAGAAATGCGTACAGGTTCTCAAGAGCATCCTCGCCATCGAGCTGCTCGATATCCACAACAACGGGGTTTGGAGTCATTACGTGGCTGACCTGGGCGTACTGATCCACCCCGGAACAGTCTCGAGAGGTGGCAATACCGACTGGTATTCCGTCTTTCACCACGACTGCGGCATCGTGTGATCGCTTCGGGATAAGGCTGAGGACCGCGCCTACCGGCATATCCGGCGCAACGATAATCGGTGTCTCGATAATCGGATGCGCATTTTTGACGGTGCGGACCACGTCGGCCACCACATCGACCGGGATATCCTGCGGGATTACGGCCATACCGCCCCGACGGGCGACTGTTTCGGCCATCCTACGTCCCGAGATTGCCGTCATATTGGCAACGACGAGGGGGATCGTGGTTCCGGTTCCGTCGTCTGTCGCGAGATCAACATCGAAACGGGAGATGACGTCGGAGTGGGAGGGGACGAGGAAAACGTCGTCGTATGTCAGGTCTTGGGCATGGCTTTGCGAAGGTAGAAACTCCATGAGGATAAGGGTACGTGGTGTGTTCTGCGGCCATTCGGAATTCCGGGCGATGAGACTTTAAGCGGCGGGTGGAAAGTAGATGTGCGGTGGCGGGGGTGACCTACCTGTTGGCCTGACGGTAGAGTCTTCCTACGGACGGATTGTGTCCGTACGTGCGCGCGGAATACTCAGGGCAACCGGAGCAGAGCTCAGATATGCAAGAACTTCAATAGAAGCCTGTCGCGAATGAGGAACAGTTAGATCGAGTCCACCCACAGGATGTAAACGGTCTATTTACCCAGGTCGTCTGCTACTTGGATGGGCTTGTTCTGACCGTCGACTAAAACAACGCGAGGAAGGCGTTCGCGGGCGGCTTCTTCGGGTACCTGTGCATACGCCATGATTATGACGACGTCGCCGATGCTGGTTAGGTGTGCGGCCGCGCCGTTGAGTTGGACCGTTCCCGAGCCAGAGGGTGCTTCGATCGTGTAGGTGGTGAGTCGAGCACCGTTTGTCACGTTGACCACGTCGACTTGCTGCCCGGGGTAGATGTCGGCGGCGTGCAGTAGGTCGGAGTCAATCGAAATCGATCCGATGTAATTGACGTCGGCACCGGTAACCGTCGCACGGTGGATCTTGCCGATCGCCATGGTGCGGTATACGGGGTGGTCAGTCATGGTGTCACCTCCTACTGTGAACAAGGGTAGTCGCGCGGGCCGCTTCGAACGCAGAACGTGGTGAACCCCGCGTTGATTCGGCACGGTCAAGAACCTCGTCCGTTTAGGCATGAACCCAAGTACCGTCCGGAATAACATGGTTCCCTCGGGGCATAATGAGTAGTCAGGTGGGGAGCACGCGTCAGCGAATTTGTTGCTGATTGGTACGGCGGGATCATCCCTGCTCGCGCAGGGAGCACCACCTGCTCAAAGAAGGAATGTCCGTAGACCAGGGATCAGCCCTGCTCGCGCAGGGAGCACACCGCCTCGACAACGGCAAGTACCTGCCCGAAGGGATCATCCCTGCTCGCGCAGGGAGCACGCATGACTCAACGAGAGTGGACGGTGCTCAACGGGATCATCCCTGCTCGCGCAGGGAGCACCAGCATGACCTTGAGTGCGGCCCGACTGTTTTGGGATCATCCCTGCTCGCGCAGGGAGCACACCTTGTACCTTACTGAGGACGAATGGGATCAGGGATTATCCCTGCTCGCGCAGGGAGCACCAAGCTTGACCCTAATCAGTTCGCCGTCGTGAGGGATTATCCCTGCTCGCGCAGGGAGCACGCCAAGGCTGCGCGGCTGGTTTGCTGCAAAGTGGGATCATCCCTGCTCGCGCAGGGAGCATGCTATCGAGGATGCGCACGTAGAGCTTGATCAGGGATCATCCCTGCTCGCGCAGAGAGCACACGGCCTTGGTTTTGTCGCGACCTGCCCGAATGGGATCATCCCTGCTCGCGCAGGGAGCACGCCAACGACCCCGACCAGCCAGACGCTGAACCGGGATCATCCCTGCTCGCGCAGGGAGCACTTTCTATTACCCAAAACAGGAGGCTGCTCGTGGGGATCATCCCTGCTCGCGCAGGGAGCACATGTCCATATGGATATAGTACATAACTACTTGGGGATCATCCCTGCTCGCGCAGGGAGCACGAGAGCGCCGATAGTGGATTTCCCGCCGTTGCGGGATCATCCCTGCTCGCGCAGGGAGCACACCTCACAGGCTCTCTCGCGGTTGGTGCGCGTGGGATCATCCCTGCTCGCGCAGGGAGCACTGCAAGCTGTCACCGAGCAGGAAGCCGCCCTGGGGATCATCCCTGCTCGCGCAGGGAGCACCTGCCGAGGTTGAGCGGTTGCAGGTGCAGCGTGGGATCATCCCTGCTCGCGCAGGGAGCACTCACCCGACATGATCCCCGAAGTCGACTACCAGGGATCATCCCTGCTCGCGCAGGGAGCACCTTTTCGGTAGCTTCCTCTAGTGTCCCCCAGTGGGATCATCCCTGCTCGCGCAGGGAGCACGTTTGGATGATCTCAACTGCGACACCGGACAGGGGATCATCCCTGCTCGCGCAGGGAGCACGCGGTGCTGCCTTGGTGGTTGGCCGTCGTGTACGGATCATCCCTGCTCGCGCAGGGAGCACTGGGTTGGGCAGGGGCAGTCTTCTAGGTCGCATGGATCATCCCTGCTCGCGCAGGGAGCACCAACAGATCGAACTTGTGGGTTTATCGAAATTGGGATCATCCCTGCTCGCGCAGGGAGCACATTGGTGAGCATTTGTCGGAGGTGCGGATTTTGGGATCATCCCTGCTCGCGCAGGGAGCACATGAGCGTCACGGACCTAATCACCGTAGACGAGGGATCATCCCTGCTCGCGCAGGGAGCACTCGCGTCAGGTGAATCCGCTGCTGAAATGACCGGGATCATCCCTGCTCGCGCAGGGAGCACCTCTTCGATGAAGGTGAGCATGTCTTCGTCGGGGGATCATCCCTGCTCGCGCAGGGAGCACTTTGCCGCCTGCTGAACGGTTGCAGTTCAAGTGGGATCATCCCTGCTCGCGCAGGGAGCACTCATGGTTTTGGTTCTCCTTTGAGTAGTGCTCGGGATCATCCCTGCTCGCGCAGGGAGCACTTCATCGCGTGGCCCCGCAGTGGCCTCGTCGGGGGATCATCCCTGCTCGCGCAGGGAGCACATCAGGGCGAAGGAAACTTCGCTCAGTCGCATGGGATCATCCCTGCTCGCGCAGGGAGCACATTTCTCCTCCAGCAAATGCAGTTTCCGTTTGGGGATCATCCCTGCTCGCGCAGGGAGCACCGGCGATGGTCAGGTTCTCTAGCAGGTCGCCAGGGATCATCCCTGCTCGCGCAGGGAGCACTATCCGCCGTGGACGCCGATAATCACCCCTCCGGGATCATCCCTGCTCGCGCAGGGAGCACCGTGGTCGAAGGTGAAACCGCAAATGAGGGCGGGGATCATCCCTGCTCGCGCAGGGAGCACCTGTGACAGGGGTCGGCGCGGACGGGGACTTAGGGATCATCCCTGCTCGCGCAGGGAGCACATGGGCACTGATTCTTACGGGCGTGCCAGCGAGGGATCATCCCTGCTCGCGCAGGGAGCACGTTGGCTTCGACAAGGACGGGCTGCCCACAGAGGGATCATCCCTGCTCGCGCAGGGAGCACCTCTGTTGCAGGGTGCAATCCAACTATTCATGGGGATCATCCCTGCTCGCGCAGGGAGCACGCAACTACGGCACAAAGCGAAGAAGTGGAGCCGGGATCATCCCTGCTCGCGCAGGGAGCACGAAGCCGCCCTGGCTGACACGACTACGCCCCTGGGATCATCCCTGCTCGCGCAGGGAGCACGGCATGTTCGGGGGGCTGGCCGGGAAACTCAAGGGATCATCCCTGCTCGCGCAGGGAGCACGTTGTTGTTGAACTCCTAATGACGGCCAACCAGGGATCATCCCTGCTCGCGCAGGGAGCACCTGTGCTGAAATGCCGAAGCCGATCATGGTCTGGGATCATCCCTGCTCGCGCAGGGAGCACGATCCACCGAAGGATTTACCGACCCCGTTCTTGGGATCATCCCTGCTCGCGCAGGGAGCACACTTCCTGATCTGGGAGGTTACAGAGGGGAGTCCTGAATTTCGTTCACTTTCCGTTTTCGATGCAATCGTTGTCCGCGTGTTATCCTCGTCGTCTTCGATACCTCGAAGCGGCAGACCAACCCTTCTTCATAGAAGATCCCGATCCGCTTGATCGCCTCATCATTGTTACACCATCAAAATCTGTCGGACGCCAGTCGTGGTCACTTGATCGCACGCTGAACCCCTGTTCTGCTGAACGATCTTTGTAAACGAGAAGTGCACGCCCGCTTCCGTCCTCGATTGTAAGCGCCCACACATGGTCGCGAAGGCGAGGATTCAACTTTCCAACGAACACGCCTGGACTGACTTCCATCATCCAGCGTGTCAGATGGCCGCGTAGTCCTGCGGAGCAGGCGGTGAGGATGAGGACAACCACCGTCAGCCTCGAGCATCCTCGTTGAAACTCACTCCTCCTTCGACTTCGCCACTGGCATCCCAGAGCAAGTTTTCTCCCTCGCCGTCATAGACGAGGTCTACTTCCCCTATGTTCAGTAGCCGGACTACGTCACGAACGACGCGCTTTGTGAGCTTGTCGTTCATGAAGCTATCCCGCATTCTCCGCCGCACATCGCCACCGAAGTCGCGATTAGCCAGCGCGTCAAGCTTCGGGTCACCTGTTAGGGACTCTTGATACTCGGCAGTCGCTTCGAAGGATACGGGTATTGATGTCTCCGCTTTGTACAAGTCGGCGATGTCGTAGACGAAGCTTCGGTCATGTCCCGTGTGCACGATCCCAAGTCCAGGAGAACAACCTATCGCGACAACCGCAGCCTGAACTAGACCATACAGACAGGCGTTTGAGGCCGAGAGTGCTTGATTAATGGGATCTCCTCCCGCGAAATCTTCGGGATTATAGTCTCTGCGTCCCCATTCAACCCCTGTTTTCTTGGACCAGTCTCGATACACATTTCTTACTCGAGCACCTTCTCGGCCGCGAAGTTGCTGCATCGTAAGGCCAGAAACATCTTCATTTGGAAAGCGCATTGCATACATTTCGCGCGCGACCTTCATGCGCTCTCGATTACTGGAGACGATCCGAGCCTGTTTGACCAGAAGCTTGGTAGACCGAGCAAGAGGGCGCCCACCCGCGTAATACCGGACGCCACGCTCTCCGACCCACACGACCGATGTCCCGCTGTCCGCTATCACGGCCATCGCCTGGTGGGTGACGTTCGTTCCTGGGCCAAGCATTAGTACGAGTAATGCTGCGCTGGGGATGTGCACAACGCCATCTTCAGTAGTCGCCGTCAGCGCATTCGCGTCACGAGCAATTACCGCGTGTTCCAAATACACGAACGAAATTCTGTCCTCAACTCGTGCGAGCTCTGATGGGTTCGATGGGACAACACCCGGCATCGTGTCAGCCATGCTAACTCTCGCTACCCGGTGGACCGTGCTGGTGCGAGGGTCATGAGACCGCAACCGTACGCTTTTCCTCTTCCGATACCTTCCACGAGTACCGAACGAAGTGCATCGGCGTCGATCACTTCCAGGCCACCTTCAAAAGTTACTCGGGCGAGCGTCACATGATTCTGACCCCGCTTGAAACGAAGAGTTTCACGCTTTGTTACTAGCGGAGCTGCACTCTCATCTTCGGTAGAACTATCAATCCACTTCACGCCGATGCTCTCGGCTCGTTCTTGCAGCCACTCAGCTTGGTAGCGTTCAGAAACGTGGGCTTTCCGGCGTTTTGTTCCGTCGGGTCCTGTGACGATGTGAGTTGGATTAGCGGTGAGGCGGAAGCGGTATCGTTGGCCTTTATGTAGTCGCGTAAGTAGCGGATCGTACTCACGAGAATCCCATGTTCTTTCC
Organism: Actinomycetaceae bacterium MB13-C1-2; assembly: GCA_035621235.1. Classification (NCBI taxonomy): domain Bacteria; kingdom Bacillati; phylum Actinomycetota; class Actinomycetes; order Actinomycetales; family Actinomycetaceae; species Actinomycetaceae bacterium MB13-C1-2. The sequence continues at coordinate 821,661 of CP141731.1, read as the reverse complement.
GTTTCCCAGCCGGCTTGCTCCTGCAAATGCTCCAGTGATGGAATATCCCGACTGACGATTAGCAACGCTGTTTGACTCGCACTCTCGTCGAGTCGCCACAGTATGCGACCGCGATTCTCGGTGGGAGGGAATGCCGACTCGACCGCTGCGTGCAAAACCTGAGGGTCCTTGGACATTCTGAGTGTCTGCCGACGCCTCGGGTTTAGGTACATCCGAGTCAAATACATCAAATACCTCCCAGAAGTTGCATCACGTCATGTTCGTCCGAGGGAACTCCTTCTGGATTCGTCACCCGGGACCAGCCGTGCACGACACTCCTCCACGCATACTCGCGATTACGAGGATCGAAGCTAACAGGCACGTCACGAACCATTTCATCACTCACGTCGTAAGGACCAGCATCCCGGGAGTAGAGGAGCATTGCATCCCTAGGCTGCGTTCGCATGTATCTCTCGGAGGCTCTCCAAGGCTCGCTCTCTATCGCATCCTCGATGTCTCCGTCTCTGATACCGAGGACGAGGCGAGTGCCCGGCGGACACGCACGTCGTCCTAGGTAGAGCGGAAACACCGGAGATTTGATGGCTCCGGCGAGTCCTTCCAGTAGGGTTGAGTCCCCCTCAATGAAGGCTAAGAACTTTGCGTCCCCCACGTAGTAGCGTTGGGATAGCGGTTTAGCTTTTCCAGTACGCCAATCAATTGCCGTCTGGAAATCTCTCACGAGTTCGCCAGGCTGTTCTTGGCGAACTCCAAACCGGAGACCGGCGAGGTCTTCGATTGGATCGATTCTTCGACGCCCCAAAGCCGCGGCTAGCAGTCCAACGACACCGCTCTTTGTTGGCAGCATCCTGGTGTCCCTGCGGACGAACCGACTCTCGTCACCCCACGCCTGGAGGGGGCCAGAGAGTTCGAGTACGAGGGTTGACATCACTCGCCTACCAGGCGAGATCGGGTTGCTTCAACTGCCGTGGACACAAGTTCGTCCAGTCCAATGGAGGAATCAGCACCCTTACTCCTAAGCATCTTGAGCGCTCGCGGATCTGCGACCATCTCGGCATCAATCACGGGATGTGTCCCATAGGCTTTGTCGCCCGCCTCGGCAAACTCCAGAAGCTCAACCGCTGCGGCTGAGAGGACTCCACCATCGGCATCGGGCCGCACCGGATCCTCGAACGCACCCACAAGATTCGTCGGTTGATCTGAGCGGACCTGGACCATGACGAAACCCGGCCGTGTTCTGTTTGCAAAAGTGTTCTGCTTGCCGGTCGGCATGCTGAGGATAAATGCGCGAATGAAAGCGTCGACGGCTCGGACGGCGGCTTCTTTTGAACCGAGGTTCTCAGAGAGGCGCACCGCGTCGATGGTTGCGTACCGATAGAGGGTTGAGGAGTTAAACTCGACTGTCCCGATCATCCCGGCTCCCGCGTTATCTTCCGGAGCGTTATCATCGACAGCCGTGAAGTAGTCGAACTCGGAGACGACTTCGTGCACGGAGATGGCGTGGCTTACTTGGCAGGCCGCGTCGACATTAAGTTCTGGAGCATCAGCGATCATTCGGCCGAAGAGTGCAACGTCGATAGATGAAGCCCCTTTTAGGGCCTTCTGCGCTTCTGACTTTGAGAACTCTCCATCCGGTGCATTCGCCGCAAGCTCCGCCAAAGCTTCGATCTGAGCTCGCGAAAGGAAAACCAGATATCCGGTCTTATGCTCTTCCGCGGTGTTCTCATCTGAATCGTCCTTGGTCTTCTTCTTCTCAACCTTCACCTTGATACCAGAAGCAGAAAGAACCTTGTTCGCGAGCTGGACCGAGGCTGTTTCGTCGCGATCCGGGTCAAGATCTCGGATTCTCTTAGCAATCCGATCTACCAACTTGAGTGTCCGTTCTCCGAGCTCGCTTTCGTCTAGAGAGTCCCGGAATACACTTCGAGTAGCGCGCTTCCATGCTTGGCTTGAGACGCGGGCTCGCTTCACTCCTCCATAGACTGCGCTTTTCGGGGAGCCGGTGTCGTCTCTGTTAATGCACGAGGGTGGGACCGTCTGTAGCACGTGGATGTCGATGAAAGTGTTGTCGGAATGCGTCATTGGTATCTCCTGGGATCTCTGTGGTTGGTTTTGGCTATTGTTCGGCGGGTTCAGTCGTATCGGGGGATTGGGTGGGCGAGTCGATTCGAGCCAGATCGCGAGCCCATCCGAGCCTCACGCGGGTTCTAGATTGAGGGGACTGAAGCCAATACAGGTCTTCCGCCAATCTTCCGTAATCAAGAGGTATCTTCTCGTTTCGAAACTGAGTGATTAGGCCACGCAAGTGAACCGTAGCCTCGGCCAGACTTGTCGATGTGGCCAGAGCGTTGAACCTCCGCATTACCGGTTTCTCTCGAGTGTCGCCCTCAGACGGATTCGCTAGTCTTCGCACAGCGCGGCCTAGACCCCAGCCGGACTGGTGTGCGCCTTCACTGAGAGACTGCTGGTGAGTTGCATAGAGAATTAGTGATGCGGCAATAGCCGCCTCTGCACGACTTGGTTCGTCTCCGTATCCAATAAGGGACGCAGGAACTTCCTGAAATCCAATCGTCAATGCCTGTAGAACGCCCTCTTCTGAGGAGGGGTTCGCACGTCGCAACTCAGCGAGCGTGGCGCGAGCGCGAGAATCTTTTGCAAGATAGCGCCTCTGCATTTGGCTCACATGCTTAGAGACGTGAGAACGAAGCTCCGTATTTGTCGAGCGCGGTTCTTGTCCACTAGTCATCATTCTGGGAGTCCTTCTCCTTTTGGGTATTCCCACCTAACCCGTAATAGATGTTCTTCTCAAACTTGTTCATTGCTGTGGGTACGCTGAGCACCTTCCCGCTGACGCCATCCGGACGACCGATCCAAGCTGAAGGTGGCGCTTCAGCAACTAATGCTTCAGCACGTTTCCGTATGGTCTTGCGCACGTGCTCGGTCCAGTCGTCAAGCAATTCTTCGCCATCGCATCCGGGTTTGACCTTGAGGAGCCAGCCACGGAATGACTGATCGAACTCGGCGTATGCGCGTTCTGACGCGGTCACTCCTGAACTCTCACCGGACCCTCCAGCGGCTCTGTCAACGTCTTGTGCCAAGTATTGAAGCGCCCGGACTCCACGTTCGGTTCTTGTCACGGCATTCTGCGCCAGTTGTAACAAGTCGCCACCATCGGTTATCTCAGCTAGAGCAGCCGCAAACGCGAGTCTGTCGGAGACCACCTCGGTGTAGCTCGACATCTGCGCCCCGTACTCCATAGTCACGGCGCTTACTTCGACTACGTAGTCCGCTGGGATGAGCTTGTATTTTGTCAGTTGGGCGAGCCACTCAACAACGGCAGCAGGCTGGGCCGCGTCTTTGACGTTCCACTTCTCCTGCAACTTCTTATCTAGTTGTGCTGATTCACCGTAAGGAATCAACGTTGTCAGACCCCTCCAAAGTGCCTGCCCAGCACTGAATGTACGGGGCATGTAGCGAACAGCCTTAGCTTTTGTTGTTTGAGGCTGGCTGAATCTCCATCCGGACATGACTTCATTTGTCCACTGCATGGTGTAGTCCAGCGGGTCTCCATTGGACACCAAAACGCCTGTTATCTGATCCTTACCAGCCCTGAGTCGTAGTCGACGCTGCGGCCAAGTCATGAGCGACACTGCGCCGACATGGGAGAGGTCTTTTGGATTCCGCTCTCCGTCGGGCAAAACCGGCTCTTCCCAAACGGGAAGATCGTCCGGAGTTTCTACTGTCCTCCCGGCGATGTAGTTAAGGAGCAGGGTTTCCCGGAGGTTCTTGCCCGTCAAAGCGACACCACCGAGCCAACCGCACCAACCGACTCCCATGGGATATCCGCGCCCACCCTTTACTCGCTCATCACCGACGGCTCCGGATTTGATACCGGAGTAGTCGTAGGCGTTTGTGTGGATTAGCCAGCGAGCGGCTTCCGAGAAGCTTAACGACTTCAACTCGCTACGCATGGTGAATAGTGGTTTGTCCGTGTCTACATCGGCAACAATCAGGTCTACGGGCTTCCACTCATCCTTGGCTGTTCGTAGTGTTGGGACCTGCATGAATGGTTCTGTCGGGGAGAGTAAGTCGAAGCGATGATGCCAGTCATCTAGATATGGTTCGATGAGTTCTGCAGGAAGTTGTCCTTCTCGCCACAGCTCACCCCAGTATTGCAGTGGCTCGCCGTCGATTTCCTCGTCAAAGGCACGGTAGATGATTGCCAGAAGAACTCGAAGAATCGCGAACCTTACGGTGAGCAACTCTCCAGTGATATCTCGGAAGTCTTCTGCATGTAGGAGCGCCTCTCTTATCGACACCTCCCGCTCGATTCCCTTCATATCAATCACCGGAATCCAGTCCTCATCTATGAGGTTGAACTCCTGAACCTCAGCAGAGAATGGTTCTTCTGTCATTTGACCGCCTCGCGTTCTACCAATAGGCCTAGGTCTCTGTCGTATCGAACTACGTATCCGTTCAAGGTGGTCTGCAGGTTCTCATCGAGGATCAGAGGGAGGACTCCTCGCAGCCAGTAGGACGTTTGCCAACCCTCGATGCCATTGCCTTCAAGGTCATCAAGGACTTTGTCGAGATTGGGGCCCATCGTTAGCCAAGACGGAAGCGAAACTGTGCAAGTCGCAACCTGCCTGGCAAGTGGGGCCTCTATCTCCCTCAGGCCTACTTCGACATCCCCGTAACCATCTGGAAGCCACGGTAGAGAGTACAGTCGGCTATCCTTTTTCTGAATGATGACTACCTCTACAGAGAGCTCCGCGTCCCGCACTTGAGCGGCGCCGACCTCTTCGGAAGCTTCCTTCATCGCGAGACGACTCCAGTTGACGATATTTCCACGGCCGGGGGAATTGATGGCGAATGCTCTGGAGCGGTGCGCCTGATCCGCCTCATGCTCCTTTTGCTTCGCGTCGGCTTCCTCGAACTGGTTCTTCCATTCCTCAGGCACATCTGGATCTTCCGCATATGTTGCGCGGATCAGGCCGGGCACATCTTCAGGAATTCCGACCTCGTTCCTCCCTCGTCCGCCAAATAGCGCACGCAGTGCAAGCGCGGATCGGTACAGGTGAGAGTTGCCGTACACCTTGGCTACACCGCGATCAAAGACTGGAGGTTCCATGCCCTCAAGGATGCCTGAGCCCCCCGACAAAATGATGCGGGGTGTCCGCATGGAGGGTGGACGTTGCTCCAGAGGCCTGTTGTGGCGGTGCACTCTGCCCATGCGCTGGATCAGCAAATCGGTAGGCGCGAAGTCGGTGAACATCATGTCGAAGTCGACGTCCAGAGAGGCCTCAATTACCTGAGTTGCTACAACGATCATCGAGGATGGTCGATCTGCACCTTTGCCTAGACGACGCACAAGCTCGCGCTCACGCCTTGAACGAGACTCCGCGGTGAAACGAGAGTGGAACAGTTCTACTTCCCCATCAAAGGCTTCGTTGATTGCCGCGAATATCCGTTGCGCGCGGTCTACGGTATCAAGCACGACCGCAATACAACCCCCGGCTGAAGCTTCCGAGAGTACGCTCGAAACCAGATCCTCGTCTGATCCCCCTGCTACTTCTGAAATAGAAAACGTAGTCCGCCTATCCGACTTTGGTGGGGAGATTTGGATGCTCTCGGTACCACTGATCGCGGTGATCAAAGGGTAGCTAGGGTTGTCGGCATACTCCTCGATCAGCGGGTCACCTGAGCGGTCGCGGCGCCTTCGCTTTGTTACCTTTCCGCTCTGCGCTCCGCGGCGATAAGCCTCGAGCAGGGCTTTGCGCTGGGAGGGAAGCAGGGTTGCTGACAATGCAACCACCGGAACGCCATATGCACCGAGCCATTCGAGCACGCGATGCAAATAAGTCTGCATGAAGGTGTCCGCAGCATGGATCTCATCGATCACGATGACCTTGCTACTTAGTCCCAGATGGCGGAGAACTAGGTGCTTCGCCTTCAGCGCGCCAAATAGTAATTGATCCACCGTCCCGACTACAAAATCATGAAATATGCTCTTCTTCCGCCCAGAGAACCATTCGTGAACAACGACCGGCGAATCGTGGTGATCCCCGTAAATAGTGCGATAGGAGTGTGCGCGAGGGAGTGCCTGCATCTCCTGGTCGAACTGCGCCTTTCCGTGGGCGAGGGTCGCCGAAACGCGCTCGGCATCGCCAATCGAGCTATCCAACCACCCGAGTACGCGACCGAACATAGCGTCGCTTGTAGCCCTGGTGGGAAGCGCCACCATCAGCCCATGAAGACCGAACTTTTTCGCGAGGACTTCCGCTGTCGCGAGGGCGATCTCAGTCTTACCTTCGCCCGTGGGCGCTTCGACTAGGATCAGGCTCGGCTCGTTCAGCGAGTTCGCTAGCGTCACGGCTTCGGTTTGGACCGGGCGAGGGGTGTCGATGCGGAATCGCGAAGAGAAGTAGTCCTCCGTAGTGGTGACTTCAGTGGGTTTCCAGTGCTCACCGAACTGAAGTGCTTCGAGCGCAAGCCTCGCTTGCTCGGAGGCCTTGCGGTCAGTAATGAACGGGAAGAGGTCAGCGTCCGAGGCGATCCAGTCGCACACGATCAAGAACCCTGTGAGGATTGCTTGGACCGGCTCCGTAATGTCTGCTGAGAGGATGGTGTGCCAGTCCTCTTCGGTCAGCTCAGCGATCTGATCGGCACGCCGGAGAAGCTCTTGGCGAACCGCAGACCATCCTGGATCTTCATTTGTGCCATACGGTGCAGGTATCGGTCCATCCGTGGGGAACTGCCCGTGATGCCCACCCACCATCTCTGCTATTGCGAATTTACTCTTCTGGGCCGGATAGCTGTCTGCGAGAGAGTCAAGGTAGCTCTCTACTGCGACCTGTCCGGCACGCCCGTGGGGGAAGGCTCGCTGATCCGCAGCAGGTGGGGTGTTTCGAGGAAAAATGAAGCCAGCCAGTTCCATTTGGTACTGCTGACCTGGAGCCTTGATGGCGAACGCTGATGTTGCTTTGCCTGCGTCGTGCGCGGCTGCGAGCCAAATGGTCAGTTTCTTTGCCAGTTGTGCGTCACCAAAGGTTTGTATGAGTAGTTGCTTTTGGGACTTGGAAAGCCATTCTTCATAGAGTTGATCCGCAACTGCGGCCGCATCTTCGAGATGCGCCCAGAGTGGATATGACTTCTCCGTGAATCGATCGAACTTGGCCCAGGCGGCACGAGTCATGGCATGGTCAGGGCGACCAAGATTGATCATGTGTATAGCCTCTTGTCTACGTCGACAGATACTGAACTCATCATAGGCCGCGTTCCAGAGTCCCACCCGTCTTTGGTGAAGTATCCGATCTAGGACTGAAAGATCGAGGTGTCCTAGTAGCTTTCATTAGCAGAATCGCCCACACGACGCTAGTAGGATGACTCGCCCACACCTTTCCGTCGGGAGTGAGTGCTGGTCTCAGTAAGCTCGGAACCTCGCCTTCGCGAGGATCAAAATAACGACCATTATGCATGTGTGTCGATTATTGGATCATCCCAACCGAGGTGTGGGCGAGTCACAGTAATTCTACAACACCAATACGCAGTCCAATGAGTATCGATTATGTTTGATCATCTGGTAGTGTCAGATGCGACACCAAGGGTTGGGTTGGTGTTCCGGCCTGGGTCCGTTGCAGCCGAACCCAAGCCGGTCGCCCGAAAGGGATTGAGTTGCGCACACGGCGCCTCTCTATCGTAGCGAACGAGATTGGCTGGTTCCCTTCGGGTTTACTGATGGCCAAAGCGGCTGTCGGACGGACGCAAAATAGGAGTAGCAATGAGCGACCGAATGGTTACACATACCCGCAAAGATAGAAACGGAAACATAATAGGTCTGGGAAATCTAGGACAGGCGTGGTCTGTCAGGTCTTCCTATGACTGTATTAGAGATATAGAGCAGGGAGGTCACCGGTATTACGTGGCGTGGCCCGAAAAGAGTACATGGATTCGCGTAGTGAATGGCGCCTCAGGCAAGTACTTGAGAACAGACCGTGATAACACGTTGCGAAACAATCTGGATGATCTTCCGGAAATCTAGATGTCTGTGCGAGGGGTGGGACTGAAACGCGAGTACCGCCCCTCACATCGTCGTTCATATATATGTGGTTATACCGTGGCAATCTGGCCGTGGCTGCTTACATAAACCGCAATTGCTTCCCTGACGATCTCTGACTCAGGACGGTTCTGTTCCTTGGCCAGGGCCGCCACACTGTTCTTTAGTGCTTGAGGGACGCGTGCCCGGAGCGTTGGAGACGCGCCCTTCTCTTGCCCAACTCGGGGGCGACCTACCGCAAGCGTTTGAGCCTCGTCCAAGGTGCTTGCACCAGTGGCTACCATAAGTAGTTCACGTGCAGCTGTAGCGGCGCCTTCTCCGTAAAGGGCTGTCCCCGGAATTGGTTGTAGTTCTCCTTGCTCTGCGCGGTTAGCTAGTTCGTCGTAGTCCGTCATCTCTGCTCACTCCCTCCATATAGCAGGTGTCGATATCTGTCACTCAACGGTTGAACGTGAAAGACAGTTAGGGTTCGCGGTGGTCGTAGCGCCACAATCACCTCTATGTACCTCTCAGTCTGTGGGTGTGGGTGGCCTACATAGACAGTCGTTACTTCGCCCGGTTCGCCCTCAACTTGCTCCGAGGCGACCGCATTCACCATCGCGTGGATGGCGTCTTCTCTAGGAATACGGTGCTTGTCGGCACTGTCTTTGAACTCTACGGGCACCGCTCAAGTGTAGCACAAAATAAGGCTACAATAAGTCCAGTTGCATCTTGGAGTGAGTTGGAAGGTATGACATGGATGCTTCTTGATGCGCGAACAACGCTCCAATAGTTGACTCTCTGTGATTTCTATACACTCAGAATTCCCGACCCTAGTTCATTGATTTGAGGTGATCGCCTTGTCCCCTTCTTCGCTTGTAGTTGTCATTTCTGGGGTTAGTGGGTCCGGGAAGTCGACCGTCGCGCGTACCGTCGCCGAGCACCTTGGCGCGCGATACGTCGACGCCGACGACTTTCACCCCTCGTCCAACATCGCCAAGATGGCGGTCGGCATTCCATTGACGGACGAGGATCGCCTTCCGTGGCTCCAACGCCTCGTCTCCGAAATCAACGCGTCACCGGAACCCGTTATCCTCGCCTGCTCCGCGCTCAAACGCAGCTACCGCGACACACTACGAACTGCGACGAAGCCCGTGAGATTCGTGGAGCTCTCAGGCGGCAGAGAAGTCCTCGAACAAAGACTCCAGAACAGAGACGACCACTTCATGCCCGCAGACCTGCTGGACTCGCAACTCGCCTCGTTTGAACCGCTAGAAGAAGATGAAGCAGGACTTCGCCTCGACCTCGAAATCCCTCTCCCCGAAGAACTAAGCCGCATCGAGAACTGGCTGCGCTCAAGCATCATTCCGTAGCCACGAAACCCACCCGCGTGCAAGGGGTCCGCTTGACGGTCGGCAACTAAACTCCCTTTGCCAGCTGGGAGACACGACCCTTTGAGATTCCGAGTAGGTCCGCCACGTCCTGAACCGACAGACCTTGTGACCGGAGCTTTGTCACCGTGCTCAACTGCTTTGACTGGGCGGCAGCTGAAGCCCTTTCCTCGGCTTCTCTTGCGAGTAGATAGTCATTAACTAACTCCTTTTGTGCTCCCACAACTTCGAACTCAACGCCTGCTGCACCTAAGGCTGGATCGCCGAGCTCTTCGCGCCATAGCCGGACCACGTCCTCTGCCATCCGGCGTGCTTCTCGCAAAGTGCGGCCCTGTGTGTACGAGGTATGTCCTGGAATCTCGACAACTACCGACCACCAGCCATCAGATCGACTCGCTGTCGCAGTCACTGCTTCTTCCATGTTGTTGCAACCTCCAGAATCCCGTTCGCTGTTTCGCGTGCAATCTTGCGGTGCCGGAGTATCGTCGTGACCGCGACTCCATCGAACCTGAGCGTTGGGTGCCTCTTGCCTTCGGTCACGCTCATTGAGTATTCATGCGCCGCCGCGATCTGCGCCAGACTCTTTAGGAGTTCAACGCGCTTCATATGCTGGGTTTGAGTATAGCGAACCTAAACTTTAAATGTCTACTTTTACTAAACATGAGTTGCTTTTTGTCCTTCAGACCGTTGGCATCAACGTAAAGGATGCGTCGACGGCATGGATGGTGGCCTCGAACAGGTTGTGCAAAACCGCCAAAGCCTGGATCTGTGGACAAGATGGACAGATAAACTGCGAATTCGGTGGTGCCACCAGATGATGCCATTCTTATTGGCGGCTGGATCTGTCCGAGCGGGTCTTTAGGAGGTCATCATGAGTGCACCGCGAATCCTCATTGCGCCGGATTCCTTCAAGGAGTCCATGACCGCACGCCGGGCTTCCGAAGCGATCGCGCGCGGGGTACATTCCGTCTGGCCGTCAGCGCAGGTCACCCTTATTCCGATGGCGGATGGGGGCGAGGGCACTCTGGATGCCGTCCTCGCCGGCGGCCGGTATGAGGAGCGCACCTGCGGTGTCACCACCGCCTACGGCAAACCCCGAACCGCGCGCTTCGGCTGGGATCCCACATCCCGCGCCGCGCTGATCGAAACCGCCGAGGCAGCCGGCCTCGAACACACCAAACCCGAGGAGCGCGACATCTGGTGTGCAACCTCCAACGGGGTTGGCGAACTTATCCGGGCGGCGCTCGACCTCGACCCGACCACCATCTACCTGACACTCGGCGGCTCGGCTACCAACGATGCAGGGACGGGGATGCTGGCGGCGCTCGGAGTGAGGTTCCTCGATCGCGCCGGTCAGGAACTCGGCCCGGCCCCAGACGAACTGGGGGATTTGTACGAGGTGGACCTTTCTGCCCTTGATCCTCGTACCCACAATGTTGCGTTCGAGTTGGCGGTCGATGTGGACAATCCGTTGTTGGGGGACGAGGGTGCCTCTGCTGTCTTCGGCCCCCAGAAGGGTGCGTCGGCTGACGATATCAAGCGTCTCGACGCTCTGCTTGAGCGGATCGCGGACCTGCTCAGCGTGAAGACTGGGGCCGACAGTCGCGACGTTCCTGGGTCTGGCGCCGCTGGCGGAATGGGTTGGGCGGCGATGGAGGTGCTAAACGGAACGCCTCGGCGCGGCGTTGAGATCGTCGCAGAGATGGTCGGCCTAGTCGAGGTGATGAAGAGCCAGGACCTGGTGATTACGGGGGAGGGGCAAGTCGACCCCCAGACTCTCTCCGGCAAGACTGCCTACGGGGTGGCGCAGGTGGCGAAGGCCTGTGGGATCCCAGTTCTGCTGCTGGCGGGGAGCGTGTTGCCGGGGGCGGAGAGACTTATGGAACACGGAGTTACGGCGATAGTTCCGATCTCGGACGACGCTGAACCGCTGGAGGAACGCCTGGCACGAGGCGAAGAAAACCTGGAACACGCGACGGCAAGAACGCTAAGCGAGCCCCCGGCTTTCAGTGACCTCGCTACAAAAGGGGTAGTTTGTACCCGAGAGATTGGCCTCGGGAAGCCCAAGCCCGGTTGCGCACCCTAAAGTTGGCAAATCCTCGACGAGATCGAGGTTGCACCCGACCCGGGGCGCAACGTTCAGGGGGACGCTTCCATGAGGCAAGCAGACGTTCGTAGTTATTCCGACTTAGGGGGCTTAACTCGGAATAACTCGGGAGATATTCCGACTTAGTGTCCGATTGTTGTGGCTCGACACCACACGCTAAGTACCCCGCCGTACTTTCGCCTACTACGCGTAGTATTTTCGAGGCGAGATTCGGGTTTCGCCCCTCATAAGGTGGGCAAAGCTCAGGTGGGTAGTGCTTGGTCATAGAACGTTGGTAAATTTTCAGCCCTGGGTGGGACATGTTGAATGCCTCGAACCCCTCCTCCAAGTTATCCCGGTTCGGGTGGTGAGCCTTCCGCGACGGCAGAATGATCGCTTGCCCGTCCATCTCTTGGAGGCCGTGTCGAAGCATGGGCCCATCAACCTCGTGCAACAATCCCGAGTTGATATGGATGCGATAGTCGGCGTCGATCCCCATGAAGTTCTGGTCGTACGCCGCATGCTGGATCTTGCAAATGGACATGCCGTTGGAGGTCCGCGCGAGCCCTCGTTCATGCCGGTCCGACAGAATGTGCGCGGCGTCGAGTAGTTCCGCATGCCGAAAGTGACACACCGTGCACTGCGTGTCATAGGCCCGCAGCACCATCGCACGGAACGCGGGTTGGTGAACCCGCCGAGCCGCCTCGCTGGTGGCCCATCTGCGCTCAACCTCAGAGGGAGCGTGGATGTCAATGTCGGCAAGTTGGGAGATGGCGAGGGTGACCAGTTGCCGCTTGTGGTCCACTCCTATTACCTTGACCGGGTATATCGGCAGGTAGTTGAGAAGTTACTCCCGAGACAGCGTCCCGTCGGTGTGCGAGGTCATCACGTCGAGATCCGCGAAGATCCTCTTTCGCAGCAACGTTTCCTCGGCAAGCTCCATAACGGCACCGTACAGACTCAAAGCAGCCCATACGCGACGTTTGTCGGGTTATCCAGGCATTGGAGGATGTTCTCCACTTTGTGAGAACGAGGGAACCAAAGATTGCGTCGGACCGGGGCTTTACACGCCTTTCGTCAGTTGCGAGACGCGTCCTTTTGTTAGCCCCAACATCCGCCCGATGTCATCCAGGGTGAACCCCTCTTCTCGCATCGCCGCGACGAGGCTCCGTGATTCTTTCGCGGCCTCCGCATTAGCTCTGCAGGACTCTTCACGAAGGGCCTCAATCGCGTCCATCCGTTCAGAGATATCGTCAGGGAAAACCACTTTCACTTTGATCGAGATTTCGGCCCGTCAGGGAGCAGCTGTCCTCGTCGTATCGAGCTACAACCCCGAATTACTTGGAATATGTGACCGAATTCTAGTAATGAGCCATGGCAATCTCGTCGCCGAGTTTGATCATACGGTCTCAGACCACGAGCTCACTTTGGCGGAGCAAGGAGTTACAAATGTCTATAGCAACTGAACAGAGTTCAAAGCTACAAGAATCAGATATAGAAGTCGAGAAGCCAAGAATCCTGGGCCGTTTTCACAGCCCACAGGGAGCCGCTGTACTGTCTTTGGTGCTTGTAGCGCTCGTAGTCGTTTTCTCGTTACTCTCACCGCACTTCTTTACGCTCGCGAATCTGTATCAAATTCTCTTGACAACATCAGTCGTGGTGGTGCTCGCTGCGGGGCAGACCTTTGTAATCGTGACCGGTGGCATCGATCTGTCTCAAGGGTCGATGGTTGGCCTATGTGGAGTCGTTGCAGCTCTGATTATGACTGGCGGTGGGTCCGTCTTTCTGGGCATATTGGCCTCTTTGGCAGTGGGAGCGGGGGTTGGAGCGCTCAATGCATTCATGGTAACGCGGATGAATCTGCCACCGTTTATTGCCACTCTAGGTACGATGAGTATCGCCCAAGGTATGGCACTGATCATCACTGGGGGCCAGCCAGTCTTCGGTCTGCCAAAGAGCTTCTCCGGCTTCGGGCCCAGTGGCGTTGGCGGGTTTCTTCCTAATGTCACCATAATCATGATCGTCATGGTGGTGTTGCTCCACTTCTATCTTTCTCGCACAAAGACGGGTCGATATATCAACGCCATTGGTAGTAACGATAAGGCTGCGCGTCTTGCGGGTGTGCCCATCAAGAGGAATCTTTTTAAGGCTTACATCCTTTCCGCAACTATGGCCGCGGTAGGGGGATTGATTCTGCTTGCATGGACAAACTCGGGTGTCGCAGCAGCTGGGACGGGAAGAGAGATGCAGTCGATTGCGGCAGTTGTCATTGGTGGGGCGTCATTGGCTGGAGGTGCCGGATCTGTCCTAGGAGCGCTAATTGGGGCACTTCTGATGGCGGTTCTGAGCAATGGAACGCAGTTGCTCGGCATGTCGTCCTATCTCCAAGTAGTCCTCCTCGGACTTGTTGTAATTCTGGCTGTCTATGTGGATCAGTTCCGCAACCGATCAAGTAGCTAGCTAAGTCCTACCCCCGTGAAACAAGAGAACCGCTCAAGGGCGGCTACGAGGTGTGGCCGCAATCAGTTCAAGAAATATGAAAGAAAACAAAGGAGTTACTCATGAAAACGAGACGTGGTGCTATCGGCATTTGCGCTGTTGCTGCGCTGGCTCTGGGCCTGGGTGCGTGTTCGACATCTGCCCCAACTGAAAACGAGGCTACAGAAAGCGACGATTCGGCTACAGTTGAAGAGTCAGGTGGCGCGGAAACCTACGAGGCAAAAGACAGTTACGTCTTCCAAGTAATCACCCTTTCTAATGCATCGCCGTATTGGTTGGCAGTACGAGACGGCGCTGAGAAAGCTGCGGAAGAACTTGGCAATATTGAAATTAGGTTTGATGCGCCTAAGGAAGATTCTGAGCTTGCTCAACAAATAGAAATCTTCAACAATGCGATAACGGCAGATGTTGACGGAATCCTGCTAGCGGCGCAGAACCCCGAAGCTTTGGTGGAGCCTATCGAGCGTGCGCAGGCTGCTGGAATTCCAGTCGTGACCATCGATAGCGGCGTTGATCCGAATGTTGCGGATAGTTATCTCGCGACGGATAACGTGGCGGCGGCAGAGGAATTGGCCATTTACATGGCAGGTCTAATGGATGAGTCCGGGAAATACGCAATCGTCAACTCGTCGATGCAGTTCACTTCAGGAATCGAACGCCCCAAGGGCTTTGATAAGGGAATGGAGCAGTTCGCGAACATCGAGTCAGTAGGCATGCAGTTGTCTAACTCGGACATGGCAAAAGCACAAGAACAGGCGGCCAACTTCATGCAAGCGAACCCAGATCTTGGCTTAATCTTCGGGGCAAATGACAGGTCGGCGATTGGTGTTGGAAACGCGATTCAGGCTGCCGGAAAGGGCGACGAAGTGCTCACGGCGTCCTTTGACGTAAACGAGAATCTGATCGCGTTCATGCGTGATGGCGTGCTACAAGCCTCTCTGCTTCAGAGTCCGTTCGGCATGGGTGAGATGGGCGTCGGAGTTCTCATGGACATCTTCGATGGGAAGACCGTCGAAAAAGTCATTGCAACACCGACTTTCATTCTCACTCCCGAGAATCTCGACTCTGAGGAAGCAATATCGGCTATTCAGCAGTACATGCCGGACTATAACGGCTAGTTCCCCTAAGTCGGGTGCCTGGGTGTCAATACCATCCAGGCACCCCTTCTCCCAACAAACGTGTAAAGGAAGCGAAGGATGGTCGCTAGGCCCCGGTTTTCGCCATCACTTATGTGCATGGATCTCGCAAATGTAGGCACACAGCTTGAATAACTCAACCAAAATGCTGAGATGATGCACATCGATCTGATGGATGGTCACTTTGTCAAGAAATATGGGCTGTCTCCCGAGTTCATTCGGCGAATCCGGACGCATACGGATGCCATACTCGATGTTCACATGATGGTAGAGCAGCCAAGTTCGGTAGTCGACGACTTGATTGACGCTGGAGCGGATGTGATTTCCTTCCACGCCGAGGCCACGAATGGCGAGGCGTTTCGTTTGATTGACACGATTACAGACGCCGGGCGAAAGGTTGGCGTAGCGCTTAATCCTGAAACTTCGGCTGCGAGCATCAGGAGTTATGCAACGAGGCTCTTTAAAGTGACAGTCATGACTGTTGCTCCGGGGTTTGCTGGAGGACGATTTATCCCGGAGATGCTTGACAAGATCGAGGAATTACGAGTCATTCGAAAAGAAACAGGAGCCGAGTACCTAATCGAAATCGATGGACAGGCGAATAGGGAACACTTCGGAGTGATGGCTGGCGTGGAGCCCGATGTCTTGATCGTAGGTACATCCGGACTGTTCACACTAAAGGACAACTTGATAGACGGCTGGACCGAGATGCTAGATCAGTATGACGAAGCCGTCGCGGAGTACAAAGCAACGAACGCGGCGAAACTATAGCGTCGAGGTTTTCGTTTCTTGGCCCGCATGTGGCTGTGGACATCGATGCCTCAAGCGTCTGTTGTAATCTGACTGTGGAGTGGGGCTAGACCGCTCACTTTTCGCCGTCTAGCCAGATGCTTTTCAGGTCGTGAATTTTGAGTGATTCCACTACGGCGTGGCCGCCCTCAGATGACATCTCAACAGCGCGAGGACCAGAACCGCAGAAGCTGAATGATGACATTACGGCCACTCCGCCGTTCGCGAATAATTCGATTGAGCCATTATCAACAAAAATGCGCAGAGATAGTCTGTCGCCCGTCACTGGTGCTGTGCGGATCCCCCCGTCTCCTTCTGCAACCAACCGACGATCAATGAACACAGTTGAAGACGCGGCGTCGTAGCCCACGAACGTGTGGTGTCCATCTGGTGTGAGGTGCAGCTTGAAGCCAAACCTGTCGGAAGTTGTTACACTGAGATCGAACTCTGCTTCGATTTCGATGGGGCCAGAGTCCCTGCGAAGCAGAACCACTTCGTTGTCATCAATCAAAGACAGTGAAATGACCTCGGTGCTTCTCCGAAGGTTCTTGAGCTCCGGCACAGGCATAGAGCAAAGAATCTTGTCAATATTCAAGACCTGAACCCGGGGGATCGTTAGTTGTCCACTCCAACTGTCACTTGCTTGAGATGGAAGATCTCTGACGAAACCGCCCATCCACGCAAAAGAGATTCGTCTCCCATCAGGTCCTTTAAAGCTCTGGGGCGCATAGTAATCATGACCCCAATCGGCTGGTCGGTATGGAGTCTCCTGTTTGAACTCTTCGCCGGGCTGCCATTCGCCGACGACATAGCCAGCATTATGATGGTTCCGGCCAATCGCTCCCTTGGCGCGTAGCCCCATAGGGCAATAGGTGAGAACCCATTTGTCGTTCAAAGGGAACATGTCAGGGCATTCCAGCATGAATACATCCGGATCTGGGTCTTCGAAAAGGATTTGATCAAACTCCCAGTCACGCATGTTCTCTGACGTGTATAGCCAAACCTGACCACGGTCTCGCTCTGAACATGCACCGAGAATCAGGTACCAGGCATCGTCCTGCTTCCAAACTTTGGGATCTCGGAAGTGGGTGACATTCGCCGGTGTACGTATGACGACTCGCTTATCCCTGAAATGGACTCCGTCCTTTGAATCGGCCATGAGTTGCACCTGCTTCACGCCATCTTTTTCGTTCACTCCGTTGGCCCACTGGTTCCCAGTGAAGTACGCAACCAGCCTTCCGCTTTCGTCGTCAACTACAGCAGATCCTGAAAAGACTCCATCCTTGTCTTCATCGACGGACGGAGCCATAGCAATCGGCTCTCGGCGCCACGTGACTAGGTCTTCAGATGAGACGTGCCCCCAGTGCATAGGTCCGTGTTTCGTTCCAAATGGATGGTGTTGGAAGTAGACCTGGTAGCGGCCAGCAAAGAATGAAAGGCCGTTTGGGTCGTTAATCCAACCAGCCCGTGCCGCGATATGAAAGTCGGGATACCAGCGTAGATTTCGAGTCTTCGTAAGTTCCCGAACACCCTCTTCGGCGCGTTCCAGTTCGTATTTCATCTACTCTCAGTCCTTTGATTCGCAACTTCTCAATGAACCAGCTCTGCTAACACGGATCTACTTTTCTCCGGCCAGGGGGCATTGGTGTTCATCGGGTGGCTTTTTCGGGCAGGGACATGGTCACGAAATAAGCGGATGCCGCTCGCGGAGGGCTGACCTATATCTTCGTAGCACCCTGTTCGACCGCGGATGGCCGTATGCGGCCGATCGACAAGATCTTTCATCGCACTTTTCCTCACGACGAGTCCCTTTTGTTGGTATTTTTTGCCAAAACGTTATGACTGTTGCAAACAATAGCCTCTTTCGCGGACGGAATGAAACCAAATCGTTAGATTTCGTCGGTTGACACACGAGTTGCTTGGTCTCTAAGCTCAAGCACAACGCCCAGCCAAAACGTTTGGGCGCCGGATGAAGGAGTCCAATGTGAAGAGTCACAGAAACAGAAATCCCTTGAGTCGACGAGCCATTCTTGCGACTCCTGCTTCGCTACTTGCCGCTTCCCTTCTGCTGGCGGGTTGCTCGAGCGGGAGTCCAAGTAGCGCCGAGGGCACCGAAAGCGGTTCTGGCGAAACTGCGACAAGCGAAAAACTCACGGTTGTCGTTGAGGGGGGAGGTAAGGCTGAGCTAGAACCTATTGCCGCGGCGTTCAAAGATGAGACCGGTGTCGATGTCGAACTCGTCGAGCTTCCTTATGACGGATTGTATGAACGCATTTCGACGGAGCTAAGTTCAGGAAAGCTCTCGTTCGACGTAGCGGCTCTCGACGCAATCTGGCTCAGTGCTTTTGCCGAGGGAATGGCGTCTCTTGACGACGTCATGACAGAGGATGTTCAAGAGGATCTATTCCCCGCGCTCGTAGAAGAGGCTCAGGTCGATGGCCGTTTCGTTGGCATTCCGGTCTGGACTAACGCCCAGGTCTTGTTCTACAGGACTGACTTATTCGAGGATCCCGAAGAAAAGGCGGCCTTCGAGAAGGAATACGGCTATGAACTGGCCGCTCCTACGACTTGGGATGAATACGGAGATATTGCTAAGTTCTTTACTCGTGATAGCGATGGTGATGGAACCATTGATCTCTATGGCACGGATGTAAAGGGCGCCGTTGAAACCGAGTGGTTGGCGATGATTACTCAGGCCGGAAGCGACTCGGTTGTCCTTGGTCCGAACAACGAGGTGATCGTCAATGATGAGGCACACAAGAAGGCTTTAGATGCATATATTGCACCCCTAACTGCGGGTAGTACACCGGGCGGGGCATCACAGATCGACTGGAATGAGGCCCAGAACCTGTTCAACCAGGGACAGACAGCGATGACCCGTTTCTGGGCACACGCATATCCGCAAATCCCCGAGGACTCACCTGTATATGGGAATGTTGGAGTTGCTCAGATGCCGGCGGGCGAGCGATTCGGAGCGATTCCTGGAGCTTGGTATTTGTCTATTCCGGCTGCTGCAGGTGATAATCCGACGGCGAAAGAATTCCTTGCATTTACAGTCGAGCACAATGATCTAGCTTTGGACACCTCTCTTGGGCTCGCTGCCACTGTCTCGGCCCTTGAGTCTGCGGCAGGTAAACCTGGTAAGGAACACCTGGCAGTCTTGATTGATACGCTCAATGCGCCGGGAACGATCAGTCGACCCGCGAACGAGAACTGGCAGCAGATTGTTGACACGGTCCTGATCCCGACGCTGCAGGCGGCGACTCAACCCGGCGCGGATACCCAGGCGCTTCTTGATGAAGCTCACGACAAGATTGTCGAGATCATCAAGTAACTCTTCCCCGGGGTGCGGTAACCATCTGATGCTGCGCCCCGGGACCATTCGACTATTTACTAGGAAAGCGAAGATGCGGCTCAGCGACAAGAAATACGCACTACTGCTTATGGTTCCAGCCGCCCTGTTCATCTTGGTGTTCATGGCCTGGCCCTTGTTCAGGTTGATCTACGACAGCTTCTTCGAGATTTCGAAGTTTGCGGGCGGACCACGAGACTTTATTGGGCTCGCCAACTATCAAGAGGCTCTTGGAAAGGCTAGTTTCCGCAGTGCGGCAGGGCGCACAGTGATTTACACGGTTTTTGTTGTGACCCTTGAGTTCACTCTTGGGTTTCTCGCAGCACTTTTGTTTTCTGTGTTGGGGAAGAAGTCGTCGGTCTTCAGAACATTTTTCCTTTACCCTTTGATGATCGCGCCTGTTGTCGCAGGTTTGCTTTGGCGCTTCTTGTTGATCGATAACTCAGGTATTGTCAATCACCTGTTGGCCAAGGTCGGTATCATTTCGTCACCCGATTCAATTAACTGGCTCAGCAATCCTCGAATAGTTCTCTTTTCAGTCGCGATCCCAGACATTTGGCTGACAACGTCTTTCATGACGCTTGTACTTTTCGCCGGTCTGCAGAACGTTCCGGCAGAACTAGTGGAGGCCGCCCGTCTTGACGGTGCTGGCTTCCCACGGATTCTGCGGTCGATTGTTATTCCAGACCTGCGTCCAGTAATTGCTGTCGCATTGTTGATCCGTGGAATCGATGCTGCAAAGGCCTTCGACATTATTCAGATTCAGACGGGTGGTGGTCCGCAGAATGCATCAGAAACCATGAGTCTCTTGGTTTACCAGACGATGATCAGACACGGTGAGCCGGGATTGGCTAGTGCGATGGGAACCCTCTACCTAATTGCGATGATGGTGGTCGCCGCGCTTGCCGTTGTGTTCCTATGGAAACCAGGAGCTAACTCATGAGTGCCCTGACAGTTAGAAACCCACTCATCAAGGTCCTTCTATGGGCCGCAATGATACTGATGGTTCTTGTCTACGCTTTTCCGTTTATCTATCTATTTCTGACATCCTTCAAGACGCCGTTTGAGACGTTGGCGATTCCTCCGCGAGTCGTTCCATCAACATGGACTCTCGAGAATTACGTTACGGCTCTGCAAAGACCCGGTGCTGGAAAATCATTCCTCAACAGTACGGTCACGTCCCTCATAAGCACCGCGGTGTCGGTGGCTCTGGCTGTTCCTGCCGCATACGGAATAACCCGTTTTCAAACTCGTGCAGGTCAGGCACTGAGTGGGTTAGCTTTGATCAGTCGCATGATACCGCCGGTTGCCATTGGCGTGCCTATGCTCTCGATGCTGGCTTCAGTGAACCTAGTAGACACCTCTTTTGGACTGGCAATCGCCCAAACCACGATCTCGTTACCGCTGAGTATTCTGCTCATGGCATCCTTCTTCGAAGGGGTACCAGTTGAGCTAGAGGAGGCAGCTAAGGTCGATGGGTGCTCGAGTACTCGAGCCTTGTGGAGCGTGGTTCTTCCGATTGTGAAGGGCGGCATGGCAGTTACAGCAATCTTTGCTTTCCTCGCTTCTTGGAATGAGTTCCTCTTCGCGTTGATTCTGACATCGCAGAATGCACAAACCACCCCTATTGCAATAGCCAATTTCCAGACACAGTTCGGTTTGGATTGGGGTCCCATGACGGCAATGGCGGTTCTCTATTCATTACCCGTAATCGTGCTTACTATCCTGCTTCAGCGACATATCGTGGCTGGAATGACAATGGGTGCTGTCAAGGGTTGAGCTCTTGGAACTAAGGAGAGGACGGATGTCGGCAGACAACGTCTATGACGTGACCAATTGGAGAGTCGGCAATGCGACGGAGGACGTGGGCGAGGTTATCAACAGCATCGTCTCCGATGTCAAGCAACGTCAGAGCGATGCGGACGCGAGCGATGGGGGTAAACCCGGTGCAGTGATATATCTGCCGCCAGGTGACTACCACCTACGAACTCAAGTCCTGATTGATGTTAGTTTCCTTCGAATTGAAGGATCTGGGCACGGGTTCACTTCGTCCAGCATTCGATTCAACGAACCTGAGTCAGAGTGGGGAGACTTACATGAGCTCTGGCCAGGAGGAAGTCGCGTAGTCGTAGACATTCCACTGACTGCTGATAGTACGGAGGAGGACGCAGCGGCGTTCCTCATAAGCAGAGAGGGACGGCCTCGTATCAGCGGAGTAGAGTTCTCCAGTTTCTGTATTGACGGGCTCCACTTCATTGCGGACGGCTCCGAGGTGCCTCCAGAGAATACCTATACCAATGGAAAAACCGGTGTGCTGGTAGCCAGTGACAACGACTCGTTCCGGATAAGCGAGATGGGATTCGTCTACCTTGAGCATGCGGTGACTATCTATAACGCTGATGCACTGAGCATCCACGATAACTTCATAGCTGAGTGCGGGAGTTGCGTGGAGCTTCGGGGATGGGGCCAAGCGTCCAAGATTACCGACAACTTGATTGGTGCTGGTTTCAAGGGCTACTCAGTCTTTGCTGAGAATCATGGTGGACTGCTTGTCGCTGCAAACAACATATTCCCTCGTGGGAAGAGCAGCATTCATTTCAGCGGGGTCCAGCGTTCGTCGATCACGAGTAATCGCCTTCACTCCTTCTACCCCGGAATGGTGATGTTGGATTCAGGCAGTTCAGAGAATCTTGTCGGCTCCAACCATTTCTTACGCGACTACGAACCATGGACTCCCTTTATTGGCATCGACAACGGACTTGATGATACTGCTGGTCTCCTGTGTGTGAGTGGAGATAGCAACTCGATAATCGGTAATCATTTCTCGGTTACGGATGATGCTGATTCCGCCAACCCAGATGACGCCCACCCCGTGGCAATTAGGTTGCTCGGAGGCAGTGAGAACTTCGTTTCCAGTAATCATGTGGTTGTGAAGCACGTTCGTTGGTCCGCTAGCGACTCGTGCTACTCCGCACAAGTGGACGCATTGTTGACCGAAGGTGAGAAGCAATCGGTCGATCTTCAATCAGTGGTGGTTGATCCGGGTTCGATTCGAAACGTCATCATAGATTCAGGGACTGAGTCACAAGTTCATCTCGATAAGGCGGCTAACGCATTCCGGGCCACGCCATCGTTGCCAAACTAGACTAGAAATGTGCGAGACGGGTAGGTGAGAAGACGGTGAGACCTAAGAGGCAGCGCGTCACAATAAAAGACGTCGCCGCGAAGGCTGGTGTATCCATTACTACGGTGTCGCACGTACTGAACGATGTGCCCGGTTTACGAGTCAATCCGGACACTCGTGATCGTGTTCTTGAAACGGCCAAGAACCTCGGCTATCTACCGAATGGTGTTGCGCAATCACTGCGAACTCAACGATCAAACATGATTGGTGTCGTAGGTGACGAGATCATAACTACACCGTTTGCTGGTGGACTCATCTTGGGAGCGCAGGAGGTTGCGCTGTCAAAGAACTCGGTTCTCTTCGTTGTTTCTTCCGGATACAGAAGGGACCTTGAGCACCGAGAGATCGAGGAGTTACTGCGACGCCAAGTGGACGGCATTCTCTATGCGTCGATGTACCACCGGAAGGCGGAGTTGCCAGAACTCCTTCGCTCAGTCCCGTCGGTATTCATGAATGCCGAATGTACGACTCCCGGAGTTCCCTGGGTTGCGCCCGACGAGGTTGGCGGCGGGTGGGACGCGGCAGACACATTGCTAAGGGCCGGCCATAAGCGAGTTGGATTCGTCAACAATACTGATGAGATCCCTGCTTCTGTTGGTCGACTTCAGGGATTTAGGGAGCGCTTGGCTTTGGAGGGCCTTCCCGAGGGTCATCTGTCAGTAGCAACTGCGAAAGATGATCCCGCAGGAGGATACATCGCGGTGATGGAGCTTCTCACTCGGGATCCGCGCCCTACCGGAATCTTCTGCTTCAACGACCGGATGGCTATGGGGGCGTACAGAGCTGCTGCAGAAATGGGCCTGCGAATTCCGGATGATCTATCAATTGTTGGGTTCGACAATCAGGAGTACGTTGCAGACGGCCTCTTCCCGGGGCTCACTACGATTGAATTGGCACACTATGAAATGGGTGTGCGGGCTGCGGAACAGTTGTTCCTGTTGATAGAGGGCAAAGAGGTTGAGCCGGAAGCGTCGTTGCTTCGAGGGGCCGTCGTGACCCGCGATTCGGTGAGCGCCCCGCCATCGCTTCCGTAGGCAAACTCTTGCCGTCTTATATCCCTGCAACTTGTTGGGGACGACGCGCTGTCCGAGTTGATAATCACGCGGGTTCCGATTAGAGAGCATCTACTACATGCTCGCGTATGCATTTTCGACCCTGCGAGGCAGGGGCAACGCGAGTCTTGAGTCCGAGGAGTTCCAGGACACTGATGATCTGTTCATAGCGATCCTCATCCGAGGTATCGCTCAGCAGGTTAAGCGTGGACTCAAACGCGAGTACATAGAAGAGGAGCAGATCGTCTTCGTCCCCAGAGAAAACATTGACGTCTCGGTTTCCATCAAGACGAACTCGATGATTAAACATGAGAGCGTCCGCAACATCAATGAGTACTCCGCGAACGCTTACCTGGAGGACTTCGCGGGTTCCTCAAAGCGCCACCTCCCTCGACCTGCCACACTTATAGCCATGCATCAGATCCAGTGCCCCCACTGCGGGCAAGCTTTCACTATCGACGAGTCGGGGTATGCGGAGATCCTCCGGCAGGTTCGCGACGACGAGTTTGAGAAACAGGTGCATGAGCGCCTTGAACTTGCCGCCGAGGACAAGCGGGCGGCGGTGGAGCTGGCGGAAACTCGCGCAGCCAACGAGATGCAGCAGGCAACCTCCGCCAAAGATGCAGAGATCTCTGAACTGCGGTTGAAGCTTGAGGCCGGTGAGGTTTCGCAGAAGTTGGCGGTGTCTGAGGCGCTCGCGGAAGTCCTCAAGGAGCGTGACGCCCTTGCGAACTCCCTGGAGAAGGCGGAGGGGGAGAAGCAGGCGGCCCTCGAATTAGCCGAGGCAAAATTGGTGGCGGAACTGCAGAGGGAAGCCTCGTCCAAAGATGCAATGATCGCCGAGCTTCGTTCGAAGTTAGAGTCGGCCGATGTGGCGAAGAGACTGGAACTCTCCGAGGCTCTGAGCGCGATTGAGAAGGAACGCGACACCCTTGCCAGTTCGCTTGAGAAAGCGGAGCTGGAAAAGGAACTGTCCGAGGCGGCGCTCAAAGAACGTTATGAAACGCAGATCAAAGATCGGGAAAACGAGATCCTGCGCCTGCAGGACATGAAGGCGAAGCTGTCGACGAAGATGGTGGGGGAGACCCTCGAACAACACTGCGAAATCGAGTTCAACAAGATCAGGGCGACGGCGTTCCCTCGTGCGTATTTTGAGAAGGACAACGACGCGAAGGCGGGCAGCAAAGGCGACTTTATTTTCAGGGACGAGGACGAGGCGGGCACCGAGATCGTCTCCATCATGTTCGAAATGAAGAACGAGGCGGATCAGACGGCCACCAAGAAGAAGAACGAAGACTTTTTCGAGAAGCTGGACAAGGACCGCAAGGCGAAAGGGTGCGAGTACGCGGTGCTGGTGTCGCTACTTGAGCCGGACTCGGAACTGTACAACACGGGGATTGTGGACGTGTCGCACAGGTACCCGAAGATGTACGTCGTGCGGCCGCAGTTCTTTATCCAGATGATCACGCTACTGAGAAACTCGTCGATGAAGGCTCTTGCCTATAAGGCTGAGTTGGAGGCGGTGCGGGCGCAGAACATCGACATCACTCATTTTGAGGAGTCGCTGGATACGTTCAAGGCGGGTTTCGGGCGAAACTATGAGCTGGCATCGCGGCGGTTTGGTGAGGCGATTGAGCAGATCGACAAGTCGATCGCGCAGTTACAGAAGGTGAAGGAGTCGCTGGTGGGCTCGGAGCGGAACTTGCGGCTGGCGAACGACAAGGCGCAGGACGTGACGGTGCGGAAGCTGACGAAGGGGAACCCGACCATGGCGGAGAAGTTCGCGGAGCTGGAGAAGGGTCCGGAGGTCGAATAGGGGATCCCAGAGATTGCGGTGACACCGTCTCCGCAATTGGGCTTGCCTCCTGTTGTCGGAACGGTGCTGTACCGTCGGGGGACATTTGAATTGTCTGAGGGAGGATGATCGTGGCACATCGAATCTGGATTACCGCCGACACCCATTTCGGGCACAAGTTCGTCGTTGCATTACGTGGGTTTGATGATGTAGCCGAGCACGACCGGATGCTCATCGAGAACTGGAACTCGGTTGTTGCCCCAAATGACGCGGTCTACCACCTCGGAGACGTTTCGATGTCGCTTCACGGGCTTGAATCGGTGGCAAAGTTGAACGGTCGGAAGATCCTTGTTGCCGGTAACCACGATCAGTGTTGGCATCGGCGTTCTAACCGTTCTGATATCAGGCGGGCGCTCCGCAAGATTGACACCTACTATCAGGCGGGGTTCTGTGAAGTGATTACTTCAGGGTCGATGATCTACAACCCGGCTAAGAGCGGTCCGGTGCTGTTGAGTCACTTGCCAATGCGAGGTGATCACATGGGGGAGGAGCGATATGGAAAGCGGAGACCGCCGCCTGGGGAGCTACCGATTCTATGCGGTCACGTGCATGGCGCATGGAGAATCGATGGAGGGAAGCAACTCAACGTTGGGGTTGATGTGAACGGATTTCGCCCGATTCTGATCAATGATGCGATTGTGGAAGTGCGGGCACTCGACGGAGCAGGAGCCATAGGAGCCTCGATAGACGGACCGTGGAGAGACTTCGGCCCCGCCTTGCAAGAACGGCACAGGTTCTTAGTAGTAGCATCACGTGGCCTCAGATTGTCGCAACATCATTGAGACTATCTGTAACCGGGTACGTGGGCGTTGGTGTTGCCGTGCTGCAAATGGCGTTCAAAGTGGTGAAGATCGATTACTTTGCAAGTTCTTTATGGTTTCAACTATGCCCTGTATAGCCGGCATTAAGGCCAGATATGCCGCTTATGCGCGGCATATATAACAGTATGAGGGTGGCATGGGTGGCTATCGTATTGATCGTGAGATGACCGAGTTTGGGAATCATGTCCGGGAGTGGCGCATGGTTCTCGGGTTGACCGCGCAACAGGTGGCTGAGTGCGCCGACATAGGTCGCGATGCTGTGCGGAAGGTCGAGACCGGTGATCCAAGCGTGTCGTTAGGCGCAACGATGCAGGTGTTGCGGGCGATCGGAATCCTCGACCAGACAGTTGATGCTATTGATCCCCTAAATGGCGACATAGGTAAGTTGAGAGCAGACAGTCTAACGAGAAAGCGCGTGCGATGACGACCGTCGATGTATTTGTGGCGAAGGGAGAAGACGGCGCTCGATCTGCTTAAGCTCGCGGCGGTTGGTGTACCGACTAGACGCTTGACTAAGGTCGGAGACCGTAGTGTTCTTCTCTTGCGGAGATTCGATCGGGATGGGGAGGATCCTGACGTTCGCGTTCCATACATAAGCGCGATGACAGCCACCAGTTCAAATGATGGCGACAGCGCGGATTACGTGGAAGTTGCGGAAGCGGTCCGTGAGCTTTCACCCTCGCCCCGCAACGATCTCCACGAACTCTTCACCAGAACGGTTGCTAGTGTCGTCCTTGGTAACACGGACGATCACCTGCGCAATCTGGGGTTCTTAGCTGCACGAGCGGCCTGGAGCCTTAGCCCGGCATTTGATGTCAATCCGACGCCAGAGCTTGGTCGGCGTCGCTCCACTTCTATTGCTGGCGCCGACACGTTCCCCAACGAGGTCGAGGGGCTGCTGGCCTTGGCTGAGGATTGCAGCCTCTCTCAGCAACAGGCGAAACATGTCATGGCACACGTCGCCGACTCGGTGTCTGAATGGCGCACTATCTCTGGTCGAAGTGGGATCGCTGAGCGTGAAATTCGAATGATGTCCGAGTCAATCGACCCAAGACTTGAGCTAATTACAAAACTATCTCGCTCATAGCAGTGGTCGGCAATTGCGGAGATCACTCCCTCCCTGATCCCGGTAATCATCCTTCCTTGTCACTCGGAAGAAGCCCTCACCATCACGATTTGGTAACGATGCTAAATCGATTGAGCTAAAGAAGACCTGAACGCGTAGCATCAAATGTCGGGTCCAACCGAAGAGCGTTTGGGCGTCGATCGAAACGGAGAAACTTAATGAAGAGTCAAGTTCGAAACGTAGTGGCAGCTGCAAGCGTCGTGGGACTTTCGCTTGGAATCGTTGCATGCAGCTCCGGGGGTAGCGACTCGCCTGCCAGCGGTGAAGCCTCGGCCGGACAGGTAGAGATCGAGTTCTTTCAGAACAAGAGGGAAGCCGTAGACACATATAACAAGCTCATCGATATGTTCGAG
The DNA here is from genome assembly GCA_035621235.1 of Actinomycetaceae bacterium MB13-C1-2. Classification (NCBI taxonomy): domain Bacteria; kingdom Bacillati; phylum Actinomycetota; class Actinomycetes; order Actinomycetales; family Actinomycetaceae; species Actinomycetaceae bacterium MB13-C1-2. The sequence continues at coordinate 793,985 of CP141731.1, read as the reverse complement.
GATCAGAACCCGGATATTAAGGTGACTCAGACAAACGCCCCGGAAGCAGAGACGGTTTTCCAGTCACGCCTCGCCAGTGGTGACGTCCCGGACGTGGCCGCACTCGGATCGCAAAGTTACGCGCAACTTGTTGCTGGCGGGGTTCTGCAGGATCTGAGCGGGTCAGAGGCGGTCAAGGAGGTCAGCAACGAGAAGGCTCTGACCGACATGCAACTTCTGGGCCTCACAGATCAGACATATGCTCTGCCGATGTCCGTTAACTCCCTATTCGTTCTGTACAACCAAGAGAAGTGGGATGCTCTGGGCCTGGAAGAGCCGAACACGTGGACTGAGTTCATCGAACTGCTCGACACGATCAAGGCCGCCGGAGAGACCCCCATCTACTTCACCATCCTCGACGCGTGGACCGCGCAAGGATTGGGTAATGGAATAAGTGCGTCGGTTCGTCCGGATGGTTTCATTCAGGACGTACGCGACGGCAACGCAAACTTCGCAGACTCAGAAGCGATGCGTGAAACCGCTGAGAAGATCGTTGAACTCAGCTCATACGCACAACCCGACGCGGCAGGGCGTTCATACGATGATGGGAACATTGCCTTTGCCAACGGCGAATCCGTGCTCTACATCCAAGGGAACTGGACCATCGCACCGCTGCTTGAGCTGAACCCCGATCTGAAGTTGGGTGCATTCGGTTGGCCGGGCACCGATGATGAAGCACAGAACAAGATCGTCTCCGGCCCAGACCAGCTACTCGGTATTCCAGTCGGTTCGAAGAACCCGGAAGCGGCGGAGAAGTTCCTAACCTTCCTCCTAAGCAAGGAAGCACAGCAGCTTTACAGCGATGAGCAGACACTCTACTCAGTTCGCGATGGCGTTCCCCCGTCCAACGAGACGGTTCGACCGATCTACGAGAACTGGGTTACGGCCGGCCGGACCGCTCTTCCTCTCGATGCCTACTTCGGTGTCGGCTCGGACTATGCAGGTGTAACGCAGCAGCTCTTCACCAGCGGCAATATCGATGGCTACCTATCGAGCCTTCAGCAGAACTGGGAATCCTTCGGAATCAAGTAGGCGCTAGAGGGGGTCTCCTATCGCGCTCTCGGAGACCCCCCTCACACCTAAGACGAGGACTGAGTATGAGGTATAAACGCTTTTCGCTCGCAATAATCATTCCTGCGCTTATCGTCTTCTTCCTGTTCCACACCTTCCCTATGCTGACGGGCTTCTTCTACAGCTTCACAGACTTCAGGGGATACGGGGATTATGATTTCGTCGGGATTGCGAACTACCAGAGACTATTCACCGATCCGGGAGTACGACAGGCCTACGGATTTACCATCACGTATGCGGTAATCGCGACAGTCTTGAGTAACGTGCTCAGTCTGATCATCGCGCTTGGTCTCTCAGCAAAGATCAAGATGCGTGGCGCCCTACGCGCTACCTTCTTCCTCCCGGCGGTCCTACCGATTATCGTCGTCGGTTTTGTCTTTAAGTTTGTTTTTGGTCAGGTTCTCCCGCAAATGGGGATAGGTGGTCTGAGCCAGAACATCCTGGGAACTGACAAGGCTTGGATCGCAATCGTGATCGTTGGAGTATGGCAGTCTTGCGCGGTCACGATCGTCCTATATCTGGCGGGTATCCAAACAGTCCCCGAGGACGTAATGGAAGCGGCGACCATCGATGGTGCAGGGTCATGGCGCAAGTTCTGGAGTGTCACGTTTCCCTTGATTGCTCCGTTCTTCACCATAAACATGGTTCTTTCTCTAAAGAACTTCCTAATGGTGTTCGACCTGGTTATAGCGCTGACCAATGGTGGTCCCGGAACTTCAACGCAATCCGTGGCCTTCCAGATTTACCGGAACGGATTTGCTGGTGGCCAGTTCGCGTATCAGTCGGCTAATGCGGTCATCTTCTTCTTACTCATCGCCCTGTTGTCGTTTGCACAGCAACGCTGGCTCGGGGGAAGGGAGCAACGCGCATGAGTAACAAGAACACAGCGATAAGTACCAACTGGATCGTTACGGTTACCTTGATTCTGTCGTCGCTCACGATCATCGCACCGATGTACCTGACGGTAGTCACGGCCTTCAAGGAACCGTCTGACATGGTCAATAGTGTCTGGACACTTCCAACTACGTGGCACTGGGAGAACATTCCGACCGCTATCAGGATGACGAACTTCTGGCGGGCATTCGCCAGTAGCGCGCTCATCGCAATCCCAACTGTGATCCTGACGATTCTCACCAACTCAATCATCGGGTACGTCATTGCGAGAAATCTGGATCGGCGCCTGTTTAAAGGGGCTTATCTCTACATCATGTCGGGCATGTTTGTTCCGTTCGCGGTCATGATGCTTCCGCTCGTGAAGTATATGAGCACGCTTCAACTCAACAATCAGTTCGGCCTAATCATCATCTACGTGGTGTACAACCTGCCCCTGAACATGCTGATTTACACGGGCTACGTCCACAGTATCCCGAGGGATGTCGAGGAATCCGCGAGCATGGACGGTGCTGGGCCGTGGAGAACTTACTGGCAGATCATCTTCCCCCTCATGGGTCCGGTGAACGTCACCGTGGGAATTCTGACGGGACTAGCCGCCTGGAACGACTTCTTGCTACCCCTGGTGATACTGACAGATCCAAAGGACGCAACGCTGCCCCTGGTGCAGTACGTGTTCCAGTCTCAGTTCACAACCAACTACAACCTGGCGTTCTCTAGCTACTTGCTAGCGATTCTGCCAATGATCGTTGTTTACCTGTTCTTCCAAAAGAAGATTATCGGAGGCGTCATGGCGGGTTCGATCAAGTCTTGATCGAAAGCTCGTCCTCGCCTTCAAAGCATAGAAATGACAAGGAAATAAGTTGAAGATTTTCTACGAACCCACCGATGGAGCATTTGGCGATTGCATGCCGATGTATTGGGATGGTCTCTACTATCTGTATCACCAAAGAGACCCCGCGCTCGATGCGCCCCTGAGTGTGCCGATCGGCTGGGCGCTTGAGACCACGCCCGACTTCGTTACGTTCGAGAACCATGGCGAAGTAATACCGGGGGGAACAGACGACGAGACGGATCGGTACATTTTCGCCGGCTCAGTTTATGCGGAGAACGAGAGTTCATTCGTCGCCAACTACACGGGTTTCAACAATCTGCGCGAGGGTTCGGGCCTGCCCACCCAGGTGCTGATGCGAGCTTCGAGTGACAACCTTGTCGACTGGGTAAAGGAAGGCGCATTTGAGCTGCCGCCCCAGCCTGGCTATGACCTTGGGGATTGGCGAGACCCGTTCGTTTTCTGGGACGAGGACGCAGGACAGTGGATGCTCATTCTGGGCACGCGCAAAGAGGGAGCCAAGATCCTCCGTAACGGTTCGACCGTCTGGTTTTCGTCATCGGATGCCAAGAACTGGAAGTTTGAGGGTGATCTCTACGCGCCGGGGCTTTACACGGGACACGAGATGCCGGACGAGTTCCGCATCGATGACAAGTGGTATCTGCTCACCACTGAGTATTCGGACAGGTCAAAGACGGTCTACGTCGTGGGTGATTCAGCCCAGGGTCCTTGGCGTCGTCCCTTCGACGATGCCTTCGATGGGCGTGCATACTACGCGGCAAGGAGCGCCTCTGACGGTGAACGTCGGTTCCTCTTCGGATGGGTTGCAAACAAGAAGGGCAACCTTGATGCGAACACCTCGTGGTGGGGCGGCACGCTAGTAGTTCACGAAGTTGTTCAGCGGGAGGATGGAACTCTCGGTGTGGTTCCCCCCGAAGAACTCTTCTCCGCAGTCATGGCCGATGCGGCGCCGCTTTCGGCCAGTTCGTTGGCTTCTGAGGGGTCGAGGAACACGGAAATCCTGGCAGACGCGAAGGGTAGTTCCTACGGGTTCGAGGCAGAGATTGAGGTAGCTGAGGGAACTCGTCAGTTCACCCTTCTGTTTAACGGCGATGCTGAGACGGACGACTGGTACGGATACCGGATTGACCTGAACGAGAATCGCCTGTTCTTCGACCGATTTCCCAATTGGCCATGGAACCGCTACGACAACAAGGGCCTTGAGCGTCCCCTGCCCGAAGGCATTGCCGACCGGCCGATCAGGTTACGTCTTATTGTCGATGAGTCTGTTGCGGTTCTTTACGTGGATGACATCGCCTTGAGTGCCCGAATTAACGAGTCTGCCGGATCTTTGGTAGGAATCGAGGTGGAGGACGGATCGATTTCGCTAGTGAATCCTCGTCTTGGTGAAGTAACTCGCGATCTGTCTCCCGACAAGAATGCCTAGGAAGGGTGACTTCATTGAGTGTTGCGACCGAAATCGTTCCTGAGTGGTGGCGCCAAGCTGTCGTCTATCAGGTTTATCCCCGAAGTTTCTCTGACTCGAACGCAGACGGTCTGGGAGATATTGCCGGGATTACTGAGAAAGTCGGTTATCTGAAAAGACTCGGGGTTGACGCAATATGGCTCAGTCCGTTCTATCCCTCAGAACTGGCCGATGGCGGGTACGACGTCGCCGACTATCGAAATGTCGATCCACGGTTGGGGACCCTGGAGGATTTTGACGAGATGGTCCGAACCCTCCATGACGCCGGGATCAAGGTGGTGGTAGACATTGTTCCAAACCACACCTCTGATCAGCATGAGTGGTTCCAAGCGGCCCTTGCTGCGAGTCCGGGTTCGCCCGAGCGAGACAGATATATCTTCAGAAAAGGTCTCGGGGAGAGCGGCGAGATTGCTCCGGCTGACTGGGTCTCCGTTTTCGGCGGCCCCTCCTGGTCACCCGTTGGAGACGGCTACTGGTATCTCCACACCTTCGCCCGTGAGCAACCGGACCTGAACTGGAACAATGCGGAGGTGAGGGCCGACTTCGTAAAGACATTGAAGTTCTGGTCCGACCGCGGAGTTGATGGATTCAGAATCGACGTGGCGAATGCCCTCGCTAAGGATCTGCCCGAAAGACTTCCGTCATGGGAAGAGCTGAACGCAATCCCCGTTGATGGGAATCACCCAACGACGGATCGTGATGATGTACATGAGATCTACGCGGAATGGCGAAAGGTTTTCAACTCGTATGATCCCCCTCGTACCGCGGTAGCAGAGGCCTGGGTGCATCCTGACAGGATTGCGCGATATGCGAGTCCCGAAAGCCTGGGGCAAGCCTTCAACTTCGACCTTCTGCAGGCCGACTTCGATGCGAAACAGTTCAAACGAATTGTCTCGCACAATCTCGATCTGGCGGCGAAGTCGGGTTCCTCCAGCACCTGGGTTCTTTCCAATCATGATGTCGTCCGACATGCGACTCGTTACGGTCTGCCGAACTCTCCGCGAGACGAGGAGGGCAAGGTTCTGCATCAGTCCGGTACGGGGTTTGACTGGCTCCTCACGGGCGGCTCTGAGCCGGAGCTCGACCTGCAACAGGGTCTACGCAGGGCGCGCGCGGCGACCCTTGTTCTCTTTGCGCTTCCGGGTTCGACGTATATTTACCAGGGTGAAGAACTCGGCTTGCACGAGGTAGCTCAGATCGCTCCTGAGGAGCGTCAAGATCCCACCTTCTTCCGCACCAACGGGGAGGAGATTGGACGTGACGGTTGTCGGGTTCCGATTCCATGGGTGGCAGACTCGCCCTCGTTCGGGTTCGGAGCGGGCGGATCACACCTTCCGCAGCCAGAATGGTTTGCCGACTACGCGGCTGATGTAGAAGATACCGACCCGAACTCAATGCTGAACCTGTACCGAGCAGCCCTCGCCCTCCGGCGGGAGTTGCAGACCGATGAGGAACTGGAATGGCTTGACACCGGGGACCAGGACCTTCTTTCGTTCCGGCGTGCAAACGGGTGGCGAGTCGTAGCGAACTTTGGTTCCGAGGCAAAGCCTCTTCTAGTAGGCGAGGACGAGGTGGCTCTCGCTTCTTTGCCGCTGCCCGATAACGGAACAATTCCGGGGGAGACGACGGTCTGGCTACGCAGGTGACGGCATGAGTGTTGCACACGCGTAAATCGGGTGCGGCCATGTAGCGAACCGGGGCTTGTGGATGTGGAGTTACGCATCCACAAGCCCCTTCGTTTGCAGTTAATTCGTAGGCTCCCAGATAGTGCCAACCCGATGGATCTTCAAGGAGTCGATCGCTATCTCACCCGATTCGCTCGAAATCTCGATTGACCGAGGGCCGGAGGTTGGGAAGCTCATTGATGAGAGGACGCTCTGACCGCCGTTCGCGTAAACCTCAACGGACCCGTTATCCACGAAGATCCTGAGTTCTAGTTGTTCTCCTCGACTGCAGGGCGCTGAGCGGCATCCGCGGTCTCCGTTGCCCGTGAGTCGCCTATCGAGGAAGACGCGGCCGGAGAGGTCGTCGTACCCGACGAAGACGTGGGATCCGTCGGGAGTCTTGTGAACGAGCAACCCAATTCTTTCCGATGTTGAACGCGTCGAGTCTATGACTACTTCGATCTCCACCGGCCCTGCATCCTCAACAAGAACAATCGAGGTGTTTTCGGGAACAATTAACGCGCCGAAGTCGTGGGTTGCCACACGAAGTTGATTGACTTCGCCAATCGGTGATGAAGTCAGAGTCATATCTTCATTCAGTCGAAGCTCTCGAGGAAGAGTTAGCTGTCCGTTCCATCCATCTTCGCTGGGGTATGGCGCGACGTATGTGAACGAACCCATCCAGCCAAACATGATGCGGCGACCGTCTGGAGACTCAAAGGTCTGAGGTGCGTAAAAATTATGACCCCAGTCGACAGGGTGATAGGGCGTGAGAGGAGAGAACGTCTTTCCCGGAGCCCAGTTCCCTACCACGTAACCAGCATTGTGGCCATTCCGGGACTGGTAACCAGTGGGAGTTTTGCCCATGGGGCCGTACACCAGAACCCATTTGTCGCCCAACGGGAAAAGATCAGGGCATTCGAGCATGAACACGTTCGGGTCTGGGTCTCGAAATAGTACCGAATGGAATTCCCAGTCGGTCATGTTTGTTGAAGTGTAGAGCCAGACTTCACCACGGTTCTTGTCAGAGGAAGCTCCTAGGATCATGTACCAGATATCACCCATTTTCCAGACCTTAGGGTCGCGAAAGTGGGGCATGTCAGTCGGGGGAGAGATGATGACCTGCTTGTCCTCGAACCTCACGCCGTCATGAGAGGTGGCCATCATCTGTACTTCCAGGCTGTCATCTTTTCCGTCGATGCCGTTTCGCCACCTGTGTCCCGTGTAGTAGGCGTGGAGCACGTTATTGGCATCGACAACGGCGGACCCAGAGAAGACTCCGTCTCTGTCCTCTTCCATTGACGGGGCGAGGGCAATGGGCTCGTGGAACCAGGTGATCAGGTCGGGTGAAGAAACGTGTCCCCAATACATAAGTCCGGGCGTGCCGCTTAGAGGATGGTGTTGGAAGTAGACCTGGTAGCGACCGTTGAAGAAGGATAGGCCATTTGGATCGTTCATCCAGCCAGCAACAGGTGCGATATGGAAGGTTGGATGCCAGCGATCGTCTCGCCGCTTCGACAGCTCTGCGACACCGGATTCGGCCTCGGCGATTAGGTTTTCCAAATCAGACTCCATCTTTCTTATGAGGCCGTCAGCGTCAAGTGCTGACTGCAACGCGCGCACTAGATAAATTGATTTAGCACTAGCTATTCTAGCAAGTAGAGTGGACTTGTTAGAGGTTGAAACAGCGTCTTGTTTGAGTGGTTTTGCTGCGCTTGATCAAGTTATCGCTCAGCGAGGACAGTTGCGCCCTGGTAGGTGTGGATATCGTCTCTGATGTGGGCGTACTCAGACGGCGGGAACCCGTCAATGCCTATGATTACGAGGTGTAACAAGGAGGTTCGCCAATGGGCGCACGGGTCACGTTGGCTCAGGTCGCGGAACGATCAGGATACTCACCGACGGCCGTGTCGTTTGTCCTGTCGGGCCGAGAGGGTACCCGAATCTCGGAGAAGGCCGCGAAGAAGATTCGCGAGACGGCTGACGAGATGGGGTATTCGCCTGATCCGCGGGCGCGAGCGCTACGGACGGGCAAGAGTGAAGCTATCGGGTTCATATCTAACGACGTGATTGTCACGCGCTATGCCTCCGCAATGGTGGTTGGGGCAGTGGACAGGGCTGAACAGGCTGATCGAGTGATGCTGATCAGCGAGTCTGGAGGCTCGCGCAATCAGAGTCAGGCTATCGAGGCACTTTTGGAGCGCCGAGTTGATGGGCTTCTTGTCGGACTGATGGGAACCCGGCTGGTCGAGGTGCCAGACGCCGCGCTCTCGGTTCCGACCATTGTTGTGAATGGCATTGCGAAGGGATTTCCAGGCATCGTGCCGGACGAGCGTGCCGCGGGATACGAAGCTGCCAGGTACCTAATCGATGCCGGCCATACGCGAATTGGTCTTATCGGCAGACCTGATCTGGACGGTGACGATGCTGGTTTGGAGATTCTTCGTCGCCGATTCGAAGGGATCGATCGCGCCATGAATGATGCCGGCCTGAGTTTTGTCGCCGAGTATGGCACGCGTGAATGGGAACCGGCAGCCGGTCTGATGGGTGCCAAGCAAGTGATCGAGAACCATGATGTCTCGGCGCTGTTGTGCGCTAACGACAGGCTTTCCTTTGGCGCTTACCAGGCTGCTGCTCAGTTGGGCCTCAGTATTCCAACGGATCTGTCGGTTATGTCTTTCGACGACGAGCAACTCGCTGGTTATCTGACGCCAGGCTTGACCACGATGCGACTGCCATATGAAGAAATGGGCAGGTTTGGCACTGACTGGGTTTTGAGACAGGCCGATGCGGGTGTGCCCCACGGGAAGCGAAATGGGGAAGAGTTTCTCGTTCCGATGCCCTTGGTTGAACGCGGATCAGTTGCCCGACCAGGTGATCGATCCTCCAGTTTCTAGTGGCCTACGTCCCGCCGAAATAGTGAAGAGAACGCGAACACGTTCTCGGCCAACTGTAATGAACACAGGAGTTGTGGACTCACACCGGTTTCGTGTGACTCGGCCTGATAGCCCCGAGGTTCGGTGACTTGAATGTGCGTGCGACGGGTGCAGCCGAGCATCAAATCGACGGCCTGCGACTCTTGACGTGTAACATACAGCGCATGAATAAGCACTCTAAGCCACCTCAAGGACGCGCAGGTGGACCACTGCTTCTCGCCGCCGGGTCCATTGCAATTGCGATGATCCTCGCCTACATTGTCGGGGCGTTCCTCCCCGTTACTTCGGCGAAGGAGTCTCCCCAGGTGACATGGTGGATGACGGTACTAACGGTAGTCGCGTTCTTCGTTGCCTACCCAGGGTGCGTGGCGGCGCTCGCGTGGTGGACGAGGCGAGTCCAGGTCGACGGGCCACCCAACCTTAAGAAGGCGATCTGGGTCGGCATCGGCTCCGGCCTTTTTGCTCTGGTAATCAGCTATGTTCTTGAGGAGCAAACCCACTTCCTGCCAGGCTGGCTTGGTGGAGTTCAGGGCGGCAACGTAGTAACCGGGTTTATCGAAGAAGGAACGAAACTTCTGATACCTGTTCTGCTCATGGGTACTGTCGTTTTCCGCAACGTGCTCACCGGTTTCTGGACCGTGTTTACCTCCGCTGCGACTTTTGGCTTGGTCGAGGGTGCGCTGTCTTTTATCGGTGGTATCTACGACCCCAATCCCCCAACTCCCGGGTACTCGGGTGGTTGGGTAGAGGCGGTTAATGCCCTCAACATAACGGGCGAGGCCCATCACATCCTCTACACTGCTCCCGCCGCGGCATTGATTTGGTATGCAGCAGCTCGGCTTTCTCGCGGGAGGGCTTGGGCTGTCGGCATCGGGGCCTTTTTGGTTGCTGGCGTTCTTCATGCGGTCAATGACGGAGTCCTTGCTCAGTACCTATCTGGCGCAAATGCCATCTATGTTGTGTTTGGGTACGGCGTTCTTATGCTCCTAACCTGGTACTGCTTGTCGGTGCGAAAGCTGACACCGCCGGAGATAACTGCGCAATCCGAGGCCCGCTAAGTCGTTCGTTCCACACGAATAGGGGCTCATTGACCGGACTCGTGCATCGTGCATAGCCGCGGCTTTACGGGGCTGGTTTTTACGCAACGCACGCAGGGAGCCGAATGGGTATCGTCTGACACGGATTGCCGGATGTTGTAGAACGGCTCTGTCCAGACGAACTATTCGAGTGGCAAGGTAGAGGCATGCCTACTGTCGCTGCGGTTCTTGGGGACCTGACCAAGCAGAATGTTGACGCAATCGTGAATGCTGCCAGCACCGCGATGCGTGGAGGTGGCGGGGTTGACGGCGCGATTCACCGTGCCGCGGGACCCGGGTTGTTGGAGGAGTGCATTGAGCGATTTCCGAACGGGCTTGCCACAGGTGATGCAGGCTGGACGACTGGGCATGATCTTCCTGCCAGGTACGTTATCCACACACCAGGGCCGAATCACCGGGCAGGGCAGAGGAATCCGGAACTACTGAAGTCCTCATACAAACGCTGTTTGGAAGTGGCGGACGATCTCGGTGTCCAAACTATTGCGTTTCCGTTGATCAGTGCTGGCGTATTCGGATGGCCGCTGGATGACGCGATCAAGATCGCGGTCGAAACCCTCAGTGTCACACCAACCAAGGTGGAGCAGATCAACCTGGTGGCACTGAACGAGGACAATTACAGCCGAATCCAAGACCACCTCGCGGGCTTCTAAAGTTGCATACTGAGCTATGAGTCCTTCGAGTTGTCAACCTGTTGTCGTTCCTGCCTACACTGCCGCGCAGATTCGGACGGCTGAGGGCCCCTATCTTGAAGCCGGCGTCCCCCTAATGTTGCGGGCCGCGACGGCTCTAGCAAAGGTAATCTCCGAAACAGTGAAGTCGCCGGAAGTCCCAGATGATCTGCGGATACTGTTCCTAGTCGGCTCCGGCAACAACGGCGGCGACGCCCTGTTCGCAGCGTCTCAGTTGGCACAAGGAGGCGCGCACGTGCTCGCGATGCCGGTTGGCGCCAAGTTGCACAAACATGGTTTGTTAGAGGCCCAGGCCTCCGGCGTTCGATTCGTTCACCCTGAGGAACTTGCCGAACTTGCCCTTGACGAGTTTCCCATGGACGTGATCGTGGACGGGATACTCGGGACGGGAACCTCTTCCAACTCGGCGTTGCGCGGAACGGGGCGTGAGGTAATTCAGAGCATTCTTGAGCATCTTGATTCGACCGTGACGACGGTGATCGCGGTGGACATCCCGAGTGGCCTTCATCCGGTGACGGGGAATTCGGACGAGGTAGTCCTCCCGGCGGACGTGACCGTCACCTTCGGATGCCTAAAGCAGGGAGTGGCGACGGAGGAGGCGAAGCCCTTCGTCGGCGAGATCATCCTGGTCGACATCGACATCGGTGCCGAACTGGAGAAACTGGAGCCGGTGGGTAAGGGCGAGATTGCCCGAATCCTCGACGCCACGGCCACCAACTTCCCGAAGCCTCTGCTCACGTTCCTGGAATCAGGAACCGTCCCGGTCACGTTCACAGAGAACTAACGCGCGCCTACTGTCATAGTTGCAGAACTCATCGCTTCCAGGCGCTGATTCTCGGCCGCGGACGAGCTTCGTCCCGGTGAGGTTCACGATTTCATTCTCGATGCTGCTGGAACTGGTGGAATCGCGGCGATAGATTAGAAGTGCAAGCGCGATCTCATAAGTCGAAGGAGACCACGATGAATCTTGATCGTCCGATTGCCCCGGATCCATACGAGATGCTGCCCCAGGTGCCAGGATTCGAGCTGTGCTCTACAGCGTTCGAGGATGGCGAATCTGTGCCCGACCTCTACGCCGGGTGTGGAGGAGACGTCTCGCCAGCACTTGAATGGAGCGGATTTCCCGCGGCAACCAAGAGCTTCATGATCAACTGTTTCGATCCTGATGCCCCGACACCCGCAGGTTTTTGGCACTGGACGGCAGTTGATGTGCCGGTGGGGATCACCAGGTTTGCGGAGGGCGCGGGAGAGTCTGACGCGACGCTACCGGGTGGATTTCATGTGGCCGGGGATGGAGGAGACTACTCGTATTACGGACCATACCCTCCGGAGGGCGACCGTCCGCACAGGTATTATTTCGCGGTGCACGCGTTGGATGTGGAGTCCTTGGGACTCAACGCCGAGGCGACACCGACGACAGTCGCTTTCAACGCGTTGTTTCATACGCTGGCCCGGGCGGTAGTTCACGGAACATATCGGCGCTAAGTTCTGCATTGGGCGTGTAGCTACGGGAACCTTAGGCCACTTTGCACCATCGGCAACTCTGTGCCGGGCACCCACGGCAGTTCTGTGACCATAGTGGCGAAATGTCTATGACCTTGCCCTGGGGTCAGTCAGCTCGGGCGTGTAGAGTCTCAAGTGAGGGTACCCTTACCTTTCAAATCGTTGACACTTCGATTATTTGAGACTGCTGAGGAGCGCAGCGTGTTCGGAATTTCCGGTGGCGAGTTAGTCGTTATCCTGCTCGTTGCTGCCCTGGTTTTGGGACCCCGAAGTGTTGCTCATGCCCTGGTCGGATTACAGAGCGGCGTCGAGAGGCTGCGGCAGTGGAGTTCCAAGATGCGCACACAGCACACAGTGGATATCGCTGCCCTCGGCATAACGCAGGAAGACCTCGACACGCTCCATAAACTCAACGGCGGCGAGCTTGATCCTCGACGTATCGTCCAACAGGCAGTGCGCGAGGAGATGCACGCCTGGATTGATGCCTCGTCCCCATCGGTCATGCCGCTAGCAGAGTCCGGCGTGCCTTTAGGGGATAGTTCCGAGTTGGAAGTCGCGGGCGAAGAGTCGCCAAGTAAAGGAGAGCCCAAATGAAGCCCTCGCACATCCTCGTATTCGTCCTGGTCCTGGTGATTATTTTCGGTGCCTCCAAGTTGCCCGACGTTGCGAAGTACTTGGGCCAGTCCGCCAAGGTTCTTAAGAAGGAAATTCGCGAGCTTCAGGACGAGGACGAATCTAAGTCGAGCGGAACCTCCGACCGGTCAGATGGATCGAGTACGCTACCCGGCACCACGGGTCCCAGTGCCACCCCGGATCCAGTGCCACGGCAAGCGCCGGCAGTTCGGCATTCGTCAGAACAGCCGACGCCTTCCGTGACACCCGCGGAGGGAAGACCAGGAGCAAACGAGGAGGGTTCTTCGCCAGCCCCTGCTCCTGATGCCGTATCTGAGTCCGCTACCGGATTGTCCAGATCTGATTCATTAGAGTCGCACAGCAGAAATGATGACGCGGAGACCGACGCCTCCGATGGGGAACTCACCGCGTCGTGAACAAGCGACGGGAAGATAACCCCGAGGCCGTCATGACACTTTCGGGGCACTTGTCAGAGCTGCGACGAAGACTGGTTTATGCGCTCGTCGGGATTGGGATCGGCGCAGTCGGTGGTTGGTTCTTGTATGAACCGATCATGGCGTTCATCCAGGAACCCCTAAGGAACTTTGATGCGGCGGAACTGCAACTCAACTTTCAGACAATCGGCGCCGCGTTTGATCTTAAGCTTCGCATCGCGCTGTGGGCGGGAGTCATAATTGCTAGCCCCTGGTGGATTTACCAGTTGGGAGCGTTCATTGCTCCGGGCCTAAAGAAGCGGGAGCGGATCTACGTTCTGGCATTTGGGCTGGTCGGGGTTCTACTATTTGCCGCTGGCGCCAGTTCGGGGGTGTGGATGGCACCGCGGGCAGTGGAAATCCTTCAGTCATTCTCACCGGAGGGGTCTCTTAACCTTCTCCAGGCCAGTGACTACGTGAGCTTCTATCTGCATCTTGTCATGTGGTTCGGAGTTTCGTTTCTGTTGCCAGAGATCCTGGTCGCTTTGAACTTCGCTGGGGTACTGAGCTCGAAGAAAATGCTAAACGGCTGGCGTTGGGCCGTGGTCATAGCCTTTGGCTTCGCGGCAATTGCCAACCCTCTGCCGAGTCCCTGGCCAATGATTGTGCAGGCATTCGTTTTGATTGGCCTGTATCTGATAGCAGTCCTTGTCTCATGGTTGCGTGAACGAAACATCCATAAGAGAGATGAGGGCAGAGTTAAGGGATGACTGACAGTAAAGAGTCTTCGTCATCGCTTGACAGGTCGCAGTGGTGGATACTCGGTTTCTCCGGGATTTCGCTTTTGATCCTAATTACTGCTGCGCTTATATCGCTCACCTGGATTCCGTCGCTACCAGACCCGGTTGCTATTCATTGGGGCGGCGACATGTTGCCAAATGGATTTCAGTCTCCCGGGTCTTTCATAGCCCTAATAACCGGATTGATGGCAGTTCTTATCTTTTTCTTTGCCGCTATCGGTTTCGCCGCGAAGTCTGCAGATGCAATGGTGCGCCTGGTCGTGGGAACCCAGTTGTTCCTCGCCCTAATGTGTGCAACTCTTTTGTTGACAACCCTCGGGATCCAACGGGGATCTACCGGTGCGGATGAGGTATTACTCCCTGGCTGGGTGCTACCGGTATCTATCCTCGTTCCCGCTGGCGTAGCAATGGCTGGAGCGCTGCTGGTTCCAAAAACCCGGGTTCCGGATGCTCCGACCGGTCCAGGCCCGAACATACCTCGCGCCGCACTGCAGGACGGTGGTGTCCCGACTTGGAGCGGCAAGACAACCATGTCAGAGCCCTTGGTCTGGGGAATGGGGGCCCTGATTATTGGGCTGTTTATCTGGATTGGTGCTGAGGCAAACGCCTGGTACTGGATGCTAGTCGGCCTGCCGTTGGTGGCCGTGATTCTACTGATGAGTGCCTTCACTATCCGTATTGACGCGGCAGGTTTGCATGCTAGGGCGCTACTGGGGTGGCCGAAGGTCTTCGTAACGGCTGCGCAGGTACGAACAGCGGCGGCGGTCGAAGTGAGGCCGTTGCCAGAGTTCGGAGGTTGGGGCTACCGGATATCGGTTGACGGGGCAACCGGCATTGTCTTGCGGAAAGGCCCGGGAATCCGCGTTGAATATGGGAAATCGCAAACCCTGGTGCTTACCGTCAACGGCGGCATGCAGGAAGCTGAGGAGGCAGCGGCAACACTCAACACGGCTGCGGCTGTACATCACGACGTGGGCGATGTAGACGAACAACCAAACGGTACTGCGTAACGCGGGGTTGGTCGGAGGGTTAATACTGGGTCTTCAACCAATCTGCCAAGCCCGGGACAGTAGTGATCTTAAGGCGGGGGTCTGCCAACATCCGACCATCCACGGTGAAGAACATCGTAGCGATCTCCGGATGCTCGACATCCAGAATCATCGCCTGGTCCAATCCCATGGCCAAATATGCGGTCGAAAAAGCTTCGCACGCCATCCCATTTTCGCCGCAGACGATTACCTCGCAAAGGTCGGTCATAGCAGGCTCGCGGGTATGAGGATTGAGCACGTGACTTCGCTGTCTCGCTGGCCGGGAGTATTCGTCTAGTCGGACGCCGTCGATGTCTGGTGTTGCGGATGATGGTTGTTGGTTCGGCGCGCGCGATAGGGCCCGTGCTTGGGACTGAATCTTTGTGTCTGGGTCCGCTGATATCGACATGGAACCGGAATCCAGAGTCAGGCTCCCGATTCGCTCCCATCCGTGCCACGGACTCGTTATCCCAACTTTCGTCGACGCACCAGCTATTGCGATAGAGGATCCGCCCAGCGACACCAGTACGTCCGTGAATCCCATTTGGACGAGGAGGCTCCGCAACTCGTCCGTCGCATACCCCTTTGCGATTGCTCCGAGGTCGATCGAACCGGGGTCCGCATCACGCAGTCGAAACAGAGGACCGTCTTGCTCGATTGAGGCTCCAGCGGTGGGTGCAAAGGGACTAGAACTCCCAGTGCCCGGCTCGTGGACAACAGCTTCCCAATGGCGCATTTGGTGCGCAAGCAAAGGGTTGAAGTAACCGCGCGTAATCTGGGTATAGTCGGCGGCGGCTCTTAGGACCGTTGCAGTATCGACTGAAACCTCCGTCCACCTCGGGCCGAGCAGGGACACCTCGGAGTCAGGAATGAACCGTGACATCAGGGACTCGAGCTCACCGGCTCGGGTTTGAAGTTCCACAGATAGATCATCAGCACTAAAGGTAGAAGCGTCCGATCCCGACCACGACACGGTTGCTACTGTCCCCATCGTTGGGAAAGCAATAGAGTGCGAACGAGGGGAACTCATGCCAAGCCGTCTCCTTTCCGATTGCCATGTCTGCGGAAGACTGCGCCACTACGAACACTCCGTACGCCCGGATCCGTTTCACGCTGCGATGGGATGCTACGCGTTTCGCCACCCGTCGTGAACCTGTGGCTGTACTCTTTCACCGCAAGGTTACTGAAAGCAGCGTCGATGCAGCATCGCCAGCTCGTAGCGGGAGCGTTAGGGAGTGTCCCCTAAATCTGTGCTCAGGCGCGGATTTCCCGGTCACTACAGCGTAGGAGACAAACCCTAGGCGCCAGCATTCATGACTGCATCCGAGACCGCGCTTCGGAAGGCTCGATACGACAGTGAAGCTCCGGCAATGGTTTCCACCTGTTCCTGATCCCCGGCCTCAACGAATTGGCTGACGTATCCTTGCTCAGCGAGAATGGCGTTTTGGGCTCGTTGATAGAACGCCTCATCTGCAGGCACTCCACCGGATCCTAAGCCGTAGTTATCATCATGCGGCGTGCCATCTTCGTCAAACATCAGGAAGTCAGCCGCGGTGACCTGACCACCTTCGACGGTAAAGTTCACAACCCCATAGGAGCCGTCGGCTTCGGGGACCGACTGTCCTGTGTAATCCCCGTCAGGAAGTGTGTTGGCAGGATCTCCGGGGTAGTTGCCTGTAGCGCAACCGCCGAGAGCAAGAGCCGAGGCGGCGAGCACCAATCCCGCCCCACCTCGAAGGACTCGGTTCTGTTGTAGAGCACCGCGACGACGCGCGCGTGAATCACTCACTATGGTCTCCTCTGATACTTTCCGGACGCTTCTTGGTGGTGTGGCTATCCTCTAATCCGCCGATCTCTCGGGCGATTCTGCCGTGTTCCAGAATGATCTGCCGATCGCCCTGAGCTGCAACCTCTGCGTCGTGGGTAACCACGATCAGTGTGGTTCCGGCATCGTTTAGCGTGTGGAAGAAGTCGATGACTATTTTCTCATTTGCCTCGTCCAAGTTACCCGTCGGCTCATCCGCCAGGATGATGTCGGGGTGGTTGATCAGCGCCCGCGCCACGCAGACGCGTTGCTGCTCACCACCGGATAGTTCGCGCGGCAGGTGAGTGGCGCGCTCGGCCATACCGACGCGGGCGAGGGCTTCAAGCGCCTCGTTCTCATCGGGTAGCGAGTGGTAATACTGCGCTAATTCGACGTTTTCGACGGCGTTCAGATGTTGCACTAGGTGAAACTGCTGAAAGACTAGGCCAATCTTGTTGCGCCGCACCGCTGCCAGTTCAGGTTCGCCCATCTTGTCGAGGCGGTCACCTTCAAGCAGAACTATCCCCTCGGTTGGGCTGTCCATGCAACCGATGATGTTCATCAGTGTCGACTTCCCAGATCCGGAGGGGCCTACGATGGAGACCCACTCGCCCCTCCTAATCGACAGGCTCACGTCGTCGAGTGCTGCTAGGTCACCGTACCGACGCGAAACGTTTTGGATCGAGATGATGATGTCATCTGAGTCGAAGGCGGAGTCGCCCGTAGCATCGGGGGCCGTCGTTGCTGTTCCTTCAGCAGTCATGTCTGCTCCTACCTAGTACGTCACAACGGGTTTGATTCGAGGGGTGGGGCTTTGCGGGTCGCAGGGACCCGATCACTGCGATTGCGTGAGTCATTCCTATTCCCCACCTAGTACGTCAACGGGTTTGATTCGGGAGATGCGCCTTGCCGGTCCCAGAGACCCGATCACTGCGATAGCGATTGAGAAAGCCAGTGTCACCGGGATGATCCACCACGGGACCTGGACGCGCATCGCGAATGCCTGCATCGAAAGATAGTCGGCAATCCAAATACCAATTCCAGAGCCAATCAGACCGCCGAAGGTTCCAAGGACGACGGCCTCGCCCAAGAACTCCCGCATGATATCGCCCGATAATGCACCCAGAGCTTTCTTTAGGCCGATTTCCTTCGCCCGCTCTGACACCACCGCGTTCAGAGTCGCGGAGATCGAAATTATGGTCAACAGCGAAATGATCGCGGTGACGATAATGATCAGCGTCGATAGAGTGTTAGCGATCCCGGTTTCCGACTCACTAATGCGCCGCACCACTTCGGCGTCCATGTTGGGGTTCGCTTCGTTGAACTCCTCCGCAGCCGTGGTCAGAGTGTCCTGGTCCGCATTCAGCGAGAACTCGACGAGGGAGTACGAGGGCGTTCCAGTGAACTCCCTCAACACGTCCGGGCTCATAATGACCAGTTCGTCTTCGGCGCCTCCGGTATGCAGTATTCCCGAAATCTTGAGATTTTTCGCGGTCCCGTCGACAACTGTTGGTTCTGTTAGCCCGACGGTGTCTCCGATCCGGAATCGGTACTGTTCAGCGACCTTGTCGCCGACGAGCACCTGGTTATCCTTTGTCGGAATCTCCCCGCTGATCTCCCAGTAGGGCCGTACCCGCTGGGCGTCATCGAAGTCGACGCCCATCACTGACAGGGCCTGCTGGCTATAGAGCAGGTTGGTGTACTGGTAGGCGGCGTGACCCAGAGCGTCAGGGAGTGCCTCGCTCGCAGTCTCTACTTCAGCCTGACTCATGCCTTCCGGACCACCCGGCAGAACGATCATGTTCGCGCCGTAAGAGCGTAGTTCCATCTGCATCTGTTTCGGCACCGTGTAAGCAACGATACCCAGCCCGGAGAGCGTTGCTGCGCCGACCGCTATCGCTAGGGAGGCAATCATTACTCGAGAGAATCGGCGCAAGAACGACCGGCCGATCATCTTGGCGTACATCTTCTGATGAGTGTCCATCGGTCTACCTCCCGTGAAGCACTGCGGCGGGGCGCAGTTTCAGTAGGTACCGCATGGAAGGAAGTGAACCCAGCGCAACAGCGACCAGCGTAATGACGATCATCAGTGGGATGAGGATGGGTCTTATTGCGATTGACGATCCAAATACCAGGTGTCCGACTACCTGAGCCAGTCCGACCCCCGCAGCGAAACCGAGGATCGCTCCAACGCCAGCGACGATGAATGTTTCGGACATCAGTGAAGCAACTATCGATTTGTTCCGGGCGCCGAGGGCCTTCATCAGACCAATTTCTTTCGAACGTTCCATGACCGAGGCGGTTACTAGGTTGGCGATACCCAGGGCCGCCGCAACCATCGCGAAGATTGCCACAAACGTCATGATCATCTGGGTCTTTTCTAGGATTGAACCCTCGTTGTCTGCCACTGCGCGAACCGCGCTGGCGTCTACGTTCGTCATCGTTTCCTCAATTTGATAGGCGATGGAGGAAACATATGCGGTGCAGTACCAGGTCTCCCACTCGGACAGGGAGAGAGTTGATGGGTCCGCAGCTGCCCGGCGAGCCAGATCGTTGTCCGGGGTGGTGATGGCACGAACTTCGAGGCGATCAACCTCGCCCGCCCGATCTGCCAGCGACTGCGCAACTGGTAGTTCAACGAACAACTGGGAATCCTCGTCCGAACCGGAACTGAAGGTGCCGGAAACTGTGACGGTTTGAGTGTGGTTCTCCTCGGTCAAAACGATGGTGTCTCCGGGGGACCAGCCCCGGTTCTTCGCCAGACGGGAGCCGACCATGGCTTCGCCTTCACTCGCGGGCCACTGCCCGCTTACCTCCCACCACTCGCGCATGTCGCGAACGCCGGTGGTTAGTTCCTCACCCGTCTTGACCTTCATTTCGTGGTCGAACCAGGTACCGACAACCTGAACGTCTTCGCCGTCGGCAATGGCGGTTGTGGCAAGAAACGGAGTGAAGTACTCGATGTTGTAGCCCCAGAAGATCGTCTTGAGGTTAGGAATTTCGGATTCGTCAATGTAGCCAGCAACGGCGCCGCCGTCGACGTCGTACATGTCGGTCACTACTGCGGCGCCCTTCGGGACGACGCGGATGTTCGCGCCGAAGGAGGAGAGTTCGGCCTGCATCTTGTCGCCGATGTCCAGCATGACGGCGAACATTGAGGTGGTGAGGCCAACCCCCAAGAAGACGGTAGCTGCGATCATCAGGCGCTTGCCGACCTGACGACTGAGCGAGCGAAATGTCATTTTCCAAAAGAACACGGGTCAGCTCCGGAAGACTTGGGCGTGGCTCTCAAGTTCTGCGGCAGAGAACTTGAGCTTGTCATCGGTCAGTTCGTAGGCGATGGGAATCGGGTTGCACCCGCCGGGGAAGCCGATGGTTTGGATGTTCATCATGACATCGCACTCGCGGCAGATAACCTTGCCGTTCTTCTCGTAGTATCCGGAGTCCCCGCAAATCTCGCAGGCATCAAGTCCCGTGCCGTAGGCGATCTCATTTTTCTTGATGGCGAGGAAACGGACTGCTGTGCCGTCCTCTGCCTCGTATGCGAATCGGTGAAGATGACCGTCACTGACCAGTTCGCGGGAGACGGTGACCCATTCACCCTCGACCGAGGAAGCCTCGATGGGTGAGAGTTCAGGAACGTGGTCGGCAATCTTCTTGCCGACCGTGAGTGCTCCGAGGAAGATTGCTGAGCCAGCGATGGAAAGGCCGAAGAACTCGCGGCGGGAAACGTGGTCTGCCTTCTGGATTCGAACCTGCGCGGAGTTGGCGGGTTTTGTGCGAGGGTAGGTCCACAGCGCGACGATTCCCGGCAGCGCGATTAGCGCGGCTAGCGCCAACTGGGTGGCGGCTTCGTTGTGTTGGATCCAGAGAACCAGCCTGAAGACGAAATTGCTACGGGGTACCAGGCCGTGCGCGGCGAACTGTTGGTAGAGCAAAAGTGATCGGGGAACGATCATCGCGGCGAAGACGATAGTGGTGATCGAAGTGCGGACGTACCAGGGGACGCGGCG
Source organism: Actinomycetaceae bacterium MB13-C1-2 (assembly GCA_035621235.1). NCBI lineage: Bacteria > Bacillati > Actinomycetota > Actinomycetes > Actinomycetales > Actinomycetaceae > Actinomycetaceae bacterium MB13-C1-2. Next base: position 773,086 of record CP141731.1, on the reverse strand, counting down.
GGCGGAGACAACGTAGCCCCAGGCGGCGACGATCACCAGGATGGTGCCGAGGGCGTATCCGGACAGGCGCAGCAACGACTGGGTGTCGAATAGATTGGCGCCCATCGGAACGATGCCGTCCATCATGAAGAAGTATGTAAACCCATAGAAGATCGAGGACAGGGCCAGAGCAATGCTGCTAGTGACCGTCAGTAGGCGATGTCGGGGGGTCTGCTCAGGTGAGTGCAGGTTGCGGGATCCGAAAGCCCAGACAGCAATTAGGAATCCGACCACTGCAACGATGGTTGCCGAGCCAACATATGTGTTGAAGGTTGGGATATTGATCAGAGCGGTGTTGAGTCGGAGCCAGGCGATTACGGCCGCGACAACTAAGCCGGAGATCAGGACAGCGGAAGTAACACGGTCGGTGGTACGGCGCTCCCGAGGAGCGTAGGCACGGCTGGCAAGCAAGATGGCAACTGCCAAGCACAGAGGCAGCGAGCTCAGGATGGCCTGAACAAATTCCTCTAGCATCTATTCCCTGCTGTCTTTGGTCGGATCGTTTACGTGGAAGATGGGTGGCGCCCGCAATTTTGGCTACGAGCGCCACCCAACCTTAAGCGGTTGTGAACCTAGAAAAGGACCGCTTAAGTCTTATGGTCAGATGAGCTGACCGTCCCATTGCCAGTTCTTGAACTCGAACTTCAGGGGCTCATCCCAGAAGCGGCCCTTGACGGCAGAAGTGTCGTTTCCGGTGTGCAGCATAAATGAGTCAGCTGGGGAAGCGACGGTAACTTCGACGTCGTAGCTACCAGCCGGCAACTTGATGTTGTTTCCATAGTGAGGGCCATCAGCCGCAATCATCGGCATCATGGTGCCAAGATCAATTTCTTCGCCGGTGTCCTGGTTAGTGGCGACCGCAGTAACGGTCAGATACGGGAGGAACTGGTCGGCTTCGTATCCCCACTCATTTGCTTCCTCGGTGGTGACCAGGTCGACCTCAAAGTGCATATCGGATTCGGATGCGGGAGGCATGGCCATCGAACCGTGCTCCATGTCAACAGCCTGGAAGTAGACCAGATCGACGGTTAGGGGACCGTTAGTCTGCGGGCCGGAGTCGCCAACAGGGAGTTCGTTGATACCAGCGGTGTCTTTGTCGGCGCCGATGACCGCATCATCGCCTTCCTCCACTGTCTCGGTGGCCTCCTCTGAGACAGTCTTTTCGGCCTCCTTGCTTTCAGCCGAGTTATCGCTTGAGCAGGCGCCCAGAGCCATGATCAGGGTGAGTCCTGATAGTGCGGCAAACACCTTGCGTGTATTCAATGCCGTTTCCTTTCGTTTGGTGCTGCGATGGGTAGGGTTTTAGTGGGCGACAGGGTTGGGATCGTGCTCAGAGTGAGTGGTACTCATATCTGTGGTCTCGGTGGGAGTTTCCTCGTGCGTAGGTTCGTCATCGCCAGGTTCGAGTTCTGCCTTGCGGGATGCTCTGAACTGCACGATTGCTAACGCCACTAAGACCCCGATGACGATGAGCTGGGCGACAAGAGTCTCGACTGTTGGGTAGAGGCCGAGGAAGCTGATGGTAGGTGCACCCTCGACCACCGTCACGGGAATCAGGGTGGCGTCTTGGAACTCCTTGATTGCACCACCGGCGATGGTGATAGCCAGAACACCGAGCAGCACCGAGGTCCACTTAAAGAAGGCCTGCATGGGAAGCCTGACACCGAACGCCCAGACCAGAAGGAAGATTACGGCGAGTATCAGGACGGCGGCACCCACGCCCAGCCAGATCTTGGCGTTGTCGGTACTGGTTTTGCTTGCGGCGAGGATTGGTGAGAAGAAGAGGATGGTCTCGGCGCCTTCACGTAGAACCGCGAGGAAAGCCACGGAGGCGAGAGCGAAGGTTCCGCCCTTAACCTGCTCCCCAGCCTGCTTCTTGATGTATGCGTCCCAGCGTTTGCCGCTTGCCTTGGAAAGAATCCAGTTTGATGCCCAGATCAGCATGATCACGGCGAGTATGCCAGTGATGCCTTCGATTAGTTCCTGACCGAAACCCGAGGCGACCGAGGCTGTGAGTCTTGAGAAGGCAAACGCGATCCCTATTGCCAGGAGGATTGCCGCGCCAACCCCGATCAGGATTCCGGCCAACTGGTCTTTGCGTCCGGCCTTCTTTGCGTAGGTGACAAGGGCGGCGACGACCAACATGGCTTCGGCACCCTCACGAAGGAGGATAAGGAACGAGGCCCAGAATCCGGCCCAACCCAGTTCGGAGCTAGAGGTTAGCTGGTCGAGTTCTGCTGCGTCATCCTGTAGGGCTTGGATGAGGGTGTTGGCGATGGTGTTGTATTCGTCGACCGAGACATCACCGTCGCGACCCAGCTGGCGGAGTTGGGTAAACATGGACTCAAGCTCACTAACACGGGCCTGCCCCAGGTATGAGATGGAGGCCTTCTCAAGGCCGTCTGCTTCGTAGTGGGCCAGGTAGGCGTCACGGGCACCGTTAGCGGCACCTTGAAAATCGCCTTCGGCGTAAGCGGATTTCGCGGTTTCCAACGACTCGATCGCACGATCGGCAACGCGGGTCCACTTGTCGGTGACCTCGGGAGCATCCGCGAGTTCTGCCACGTCGCCCTGAAGCTGGAACATGACATCGTCAACCGCGTTTGTGACCTCCTCCTGAGAGGCTCCTCCTCGCGCTAAATCGCGAAGGGCCAGCAGTTGCGCGTAGAAATCCTCTGCCTGTTCCGAACCGAGTCGGTGATCGATCTCGGATTCGAGGCCAGAGACCTGGTAGACCTCGTAGTATGCCTGTCGGATTGATGTCTCGATAGCGGTGACATCATCGGCAGCGTACTGGTCGGGGATCCCACTGAGGATCTCCTCCATCTGTTCTGCTACCGGAGCCCAGTCTTTCTCGTCCGCGTTTGCCGACGGTGCGGAAATTGCCCCAACTAGGCAGAGTGCTAGGAATAGTGCGGCAATGGCAGGAAGGCGTCTAACGCGCTCGCGGGCTACCGCCTGCATAAGTGAACCCCTGTGGGTAGAACAATGGTCGTGCCAGACCTATTTATGTTAGGTTAGGCTTTCCTAACTCTAGACCTGTGGTGAAGTTCTGCCTAGTAGTTAAGTCCTACCGGAGGCGGAATGTCATCCCTCAGGCGGTAGCGGCCAGGTTCTTTATGTTGCCGAATGCCCGAAATAATGCGGATTACTGAAAGTGTTTTGCCGGGGTAACCATGAATTTCCGGTCAGCCGTATGATCGGCTTCACGATCATCACTAGATGTTGGTTCGCCAATACCACGAGACTGGGCTCTCGTTAACCCCCAACTAGGATTGCCGGTCTCTGGGTAACTTTTTCGTGACCAACGCTGTCCCTGAGCGCATGAGTGTTTTGGGCGGAAACTTAGAACGTCACCAACGAACCGGCGAGTGTGGAGATGCCCAAGATGACCGCGCCCACCAGTATGGTCCGAAACATCGATCGCCACGGTGAGGAGTGGTCTACCAGGTGTCCGATCCATCCGGACACGGCAAGCGCAATTAGCACCGACACGACAGTTACCTCTCCACGAATATCCCAGGGCAGGATCAGGAGGAAAAGCAACGGTAATGCCGAACCGACAAAGAACGCTCCGGCTGACCGCAAAGCGGCCGTCCATGGAGTCCACGGACCCGCTATCTCGACAAGGCCATACTCGTCGGTGAGCTGCGCCTGTAGCGGGTCGTTTGCCATCAGTTCGGTCGCGACAGCGTGGGCGAGTCCGGCTGACAGTCCCTTGCTTTGATAGATCTCGACGAGTTCTTGGTGCTCTGTCTCGGGTGATGTTGCGAGGGCTGCCTGCTCCTCCTCAACAATGCGGATCTGGGCGTTCCGTTCGGACTGCACTTCGGAGTACTGTGCCGCCGCAGTGGCGACTATTCCTATGACGATCAGCGCCGCGACCCCGATGACCGCTTCTTGGCCGGTGGCACCCCCGCTCAGCAGGCCTTGGATGATCGCGGCAGAGGAGATAATCCCATCGTTGGCCGCCGACATCATCTCCCGAAACATGGCGTCCCGCTCAATGTTCCAAGAGGAGGCGTCGCGGCGGCGACGGTGGAGGTATCCAGATAGACCTTGGCTATCCCGGGTTGGCGGGTCAACGCTCACGAAAGAACTCTACCGTCATGACCTTCCATGACGGCCGAACGCAACTGAGTTTCCAAGAGTCCTTTACGATCTTTATATGACAGGCGCAGCTAAGCGGTTTCGACGTGCGATGATAACCGGCGTAACCGGAGGTATTGGATTTGAGATCGCTCGAGGACTGTCCCCGTACGTCGATGAGTGGATTCTTCCGGCGCGAAATCAGAAGAAGGTTGAGCGGGTTATCTTCGACCTGAAGGAGGAGTTCCCGGAACTCTCGTTTCGTGCGCTTCACATGGATCTTTCGGATCTAGAGTCGATTCGGGAGATGTGCGACCGACTGGTAGACGAGGGCAACCAAATTGATCTGCTGGTGCTGAATGCTGGGATTATTCCTCTGGGCGAGGGAGAACCCCAGGTTTCAGCTGATGGCTTGGACCTGGTGTTCGAAACGAACTACCTCGCGAACTTCGCACTAGTTGAGGGGTTGTTGCCCCTCCTAAAAGCAGGGCACGCGCGAGTGGTGTTCCAGGGCAGTCTCGGCGGTTCGTTTGGGAAGTTAGGGGCATCGCCAGGGAAGCCTGGCGTGGGCGCGGCGCGGGCCTATCAGCAGTCAAAGATCGCTTTGGGATTGTTCGGGATGGAGTTAGAGCGGCGCTCACTTGCAAGTCATTGGGGAATAAGCGTCCAGTTAGCTCATCCAGGGGTCACTCCCGGATCCGAAATTGCGCCTACGTTGCGACACATGATCCCCTCGAACGTCGTGAATTGGGCGGTCCGGCACGTCGGAAACAGCACAGCAGATGGGGCAGCCCCGGCGGTCGAGGCGGCGTTGACCGATTCTAGTGAACTCACCATGTTCGCACCGGCAAAGTGGTTCGGCACCTTCGGTCCGGTTACTACGCGGAGGCCATTTGAGCCCTACTTGGACCGAGCTGCAGCGGTCAGGCTCTGGGCGTGGAGCGAGCGGTTGCTTGCGGCTCTACCACCTCAACGCGGATCTCAGGGTCACAACTGAACCTGTCAAACGGGAACATTGGTCGGTCGATGTGTCGGTGGCCGAGCCGAACCAGGTCTTGATCGACCCCGCCCGGCGTCAACGCCATCTTCCAGTCTGCCTTGATCTCGTATAGATCAGGCTCCAGGTATCCAATTTTCACCACGACAACGTCAGCCGTACGAGGATCAACTCCAACAGCAAGGTACTGCTCAAGACTCGCGTACTGATTTCGATTCTCCGTGACAAGCAGGGTGAGTCCGCCGCTCTTGAGTGCCGCCGTCTTGCCGCCGCGCGGATCCTCGGTCACAGAGAGAACCTCCGCTATCAGCGGTACCGGTCCGGGAGCACGAGAGTCGACCTTACCTCCGACTGATAGCTCCACTGTTGCACCGACCCCCGCTGTTGCCGCCGAGATCGCGGACTCGGGGTCGAGGATCGAGGCATAGAGGACGTCTAGTGTCGAGTCCCTCACCGGTGCCCAGTCGAGGAGTGCCGCGAGCACCACAGTCACATCGTCTGCTCCGCCCGCTCCGGGGTTGTCCCCGGTATCGGAGATAAAGAACGGCTTGGGTGCATCAATCGCATACTCCAGGCAACCCTCGATAGAATCCACGGGTGCCACGAACTCGAATTTCTCGTGCGCGTCCCAGAACGCTTTAGCTAGCCGGGCCGTTTGCGTGGCCACGTCCCCAGTGTCGTCACCAAAGACAGCTACTGCTCCCTTGCATCGCGGTTGGTCAGCCCAAGCGAAACCGACCCAAATGGACGCGTCGATGATACCGGGGCGAGCCTCGACCTCAGGGATCATCCCGTAGAGGCCTTTCGCGGGTTCGATTCGAGTGGATGTCTTCTCTCCTGGCAGCAAAATGGGAACGTGTGCCAGAGCCTTAACGGGTTTCCCCAATCCCGCAATGAGTCGATCAACGAGGTTGCGTGCGCCGCGTTCGCGGGTTTCCCACACGTCCTCATGAGGTGCTAGTCGATAGCAGGTCATCATGTCGCAGCTATCGAAGAGGGTCTGCGATATGTTTCCATGCAGGTCCATCGAGGCAGAGACCAGGGGCTCGTTTCCGATTACATTTCGAATCGCAGCTATTAGGTCACCTTCTGCATCATTGATTCCTTGCACGCTCATAGCTCCATGGATGTCAAAGTAGAGTCCATCAAGGGGGACCTGGTTCGTGAGAGTATGGAGACCTTCGACAATTTCTTGCTTCCAACCGTCATAGGCTGAGCGTTCTACCACTCCTCCCGGAAGTGCTCCTGCCCGCAGAATTGGGAGCCACTCAACCTGCTGCGACCAGTCATCATTTATCCAGTCGTATCGGTCCAGTAGCTCCGCGCCGCGCAACACATCAAAATCTGATTCCACCGAGACGTATGGGGTAAAGGTGGAACTCTCGATGTGGATACCGCAGATTGCGATGCGTGGTCTCATTACGGGTTTTCCTTCCGGACACCTAGCTGGAACACCTGCGTCTGAACAGTGAGGATACCGTGATGTCGGCGGTGGGTGTTACCTTGGGGCATAACGAAGATTCAGGCCACAGATACCAAGCGCGGGCGGAGCTTTTGCCGGGCTTACGGCCATCACCGGAACACGGGGCGCTATCGAGTAATCGATCGACAGGTGTTGTGGGGGTTGTTGGCTAGAATTGGTGTGTAAAACGGGGACATTCCTCGGCAACGGATACGGGAGGGCAACATGAGCATTGAAGTAAACCAGGAGGCAGTCGAGTTCGCCAAGAAGCTGATTGCTGAGGGTAAGTACTCGACGGAAGAGGACGATTGGGGAGAGGTCAATCCCGACACCGAGCAGCAGAACGAACTCATCCACAAGGAAGGAATGGGTCAGTTTGCAAAGTGGCATCTTGGGGTTAAGTCTGGGGGTAGCCGCGGCGAGAAGACCGACTATTCATTCCCATACGGAGACTACAAGGTGGTGTGCCGCTCAGGTCTTATCGCGGCCGAAGAACGCGCTGCGCAGTATGATCATTTCTCGATTCGCGATGCGGCAAAAGAACTGCTTGATCTGCTAAATGCGGCGGCTGGCGAGTAAACAGCAGCCACATGCGAGGGTTGGGCACCGTGTCCCGGGTGTCCAACCCTGATCGGCCTTGGGGTGCGCCTCAAGTGGGTTACTCAAGGCAGGCCGTGCCGGAGTCTCGCGAGACTAAGCGTGCGGGTCGAGGTGTGAGCCGCCAGAGAGCTATGGGTTGATGGGGTTTCATGTCGATTAGTGCCAAGGACTTGCCAGTTGAACTGAACCTGATGCGGATTGTTGCACAGGGTCTGATCCCGGCGACCGCCGCCTCAACTCCGGTTCAGGTAGTCGGCAGAATGTTGGCGACTCAGGGGCAGATCACTTCAAACGTTCCGCACTCACTGATTAGCCGGACACTCGCTTCCCTCGGCTCGGACGTTACTAGAGCCTTCGAGTCCGGGCAGTTGGTGAGGTCCTGGCCTTTCCGCGGAACACTTCATATCACGACCGCTGAGGATTATCGATGGCTTCGCGCCTTGGATGGGGATAATTCTTGGTTCAGGCGGGCTGCAGCAGAGATCGGACTTGAGGACCGACACATCATGCATGCCCGGGAAGTGGCACGTGATGCACTTGCGGATGGTCCCCAGACACGCGCGGGAATGCGCAAGAGCTGGCTTGCAAACGGGGTCGGTTCGCACCTTTCGGAAGAGGAAAGGGCGCGACTGATCTACATTCTCTTCGTTCAATTTCATGGTGACGGAACGTTCGTCAGCGGTCCACTTCGAGGAAACGAACACTTGATCGTGGATACTTACTCCCTACCGGAGGACCCACGCGGTTGGGCTGAACGTCTCGACGATGGTGACCCGGAAGCCAAACGAATAGCATTCGCAGAGATCGCCCGACGATACGCAATCACCCACGGGCCGGTTACCGATCAGGATTTGGCTCGCTGGACCGGCGCTGGCCTAAGAGTTTCCCGACAAGCCCTGGCCGATGCGCTTCTTAACATCAATCAGGTGGACGAGTTTTCAGACAACCATTCTGTGGCACAGACGCCGGACCCGAACGCCGGTAGGTTGGCGGATCAGGTTTCGGGACTGGGAGGCGCCGTTTCCCAGAACTCGACGGGCAAAGTCAGTAGAAATGGTGAAGAAGGTGGGCGGGCCGACCAAGTCCCAATAGCTGGGATGCCCGACGCTACTCTTCGACTGACAACTGCTCATCTGGAGGGGAAGCGGTTGGTGCCAGGCTCTCCCTCGGGCATGAAGACGCCAACGTTCTATCTGCGGTCGGACCTGTGGGACCTACTCGATGAGAATCGCGAGGATGCGAGCAAGACGATGTACTTGGCGATGTTCGACGAACTCCATGTCGGATATAAGGACCGAAGCTGCCTAACGGACAAGGTCGGTGAGAAGTTGATCTGCCCGGGAGGCAACGGGATGTTCCGACCTCTGATTGTGGACAAAGGAAGACTGGTCGCGGTCAATCCGAAGAGTATCGGCCTGACCTGGTACAAGTCGCCGAGCAAACGCTTGGAAACTGACGCGGCGAGAGCCATGAAGAAAATGGCATCGCGCTTGGCGGTCTAGTGTCTCGCGCCGCAAATTCCCCCTACTTCGCGCGCCGACCCAACGCCTCTCGGCGACATGTTAGCTTGCTTGTCTTGCGATGCGTTGACCGGGGTCTCCTACTCTACGTCCAGGCCCCGGGTTTCTGATTCGTAGAGGTATCCAGCCTGCACCAGGGCTCGGACGGGGTTCTGTCCGAACGAGCGAGCAGCGCCGATTACCTCTTCCGCGCTGTTGCGTCCGCTTTCTTGTAGACCAGCAAACACCTCACGTCGCTTTGCTTGGAACTTGTCCCAAGCCGAGTCTTCGTCCCGGTCTGAGACAATGATTCGTTTGCGCTTCCCGGTTTCGTCGCGTCCAAGGTCAACGACCCCAATCCAACGCTGGTCGGAATTTCTGAAGTAAAAGGAACCCTCACCCTGCCGTAACTCATGCTTGGGAAGCGGCTTTCGTTGCTCGTCACTCATGAAACTCTCTCCGGTCAGCTCAAGAGTTCGGTCACGGTGTAGTTCGCCGTCATGGTGTAAGACTCTCCGGGTCCTAGGTGAATCGCGGCGTCTCTCGCGTTCGCCGTCTCGACGCAGACATATTGACGCCACTCACCCTCGGAGAGATCTGGAAGTTGCTCGCCAAACTCTGGGCCAGGATTCCACACGACAGTTGTCCCAGAGTTCTCGTTTTCAATCTCTATTTGGCGGCCCAGCTTGTAATCGAGAATTCTCGGTGAGTTCTCGGTCGGATAGATTCGATCAACCTCTTCCCCAAACATAATCGGTCCCCGCTGAACTGCGAGCCGGTCCGTCTGCGAACCACCAAGAGTCGTGTCGACATGCACTAAACCTTCGAATCCCTGGACCTCAACATCCTCGATGTCCCCAACCCTAAAATAGGTGTGCAACGCCTCCTCGAAATAGAAGGGTTCTGATCCGGTGTTTGTGACAGTGAGCGACAGCGAAGCCGTTGCATCCCCGAGCGTTGCCTGGAGTTCTGCTGTAAAGGGTTCCAGAACTTCGACCATTGCCTCTGGTACGTCCTGATCAGTTATGCGGTAGGCAACGCGCCAGATGCCTCTTTCATCCGTTTCGTTTTCGATGAGGTGCCAGTTTAGGAACCGAACGAATCCGTGCTTCTCTGTTGCTCCCGACTGTCCGAGGAACGGAGGATGATCCGAGGTGTGGCCGTCATGGTCGTCCGGATCGGCGTGTGTTGGAACACCGAACCAGGGGAAGCAAATAGGGACCCCTCCGTGGGGGCTACGGCCGACTCCATAGTCGGCCGCACAAGGGCTGAATATCAAAGGGCCGTAAGTCACAGAATCCCAACGAGACAGGTGGGCTCCGGCCGAATGAATCTCGAATGTGCCGGTCGAGGTAGTTGCTCTGCTTACTTCATCAATCTTGTCTATCGCGGGCATGGCTCTCTCAACGGGTCCAGTGGTGTCGGAAGGGGAAGCGGCTCAGATGACCCCCATAGTCATATTCAACTACGTTTTGAAGCGAAGAATGTACGCAGTTGTGCGCTCGCCTCCTCTTCGAGAATTCCGGGAACAACCTCTACCTTGTGATTTAGGCGTGCGTCGCGCACAACATCGCGAATGCTGCCGCAGGCACCAGCCTTGGCATCCCAAGCGCCGAACACCAGGGTGCTGATTCGACTATTCACAATGGCGCCCGCGCACATGGTGCACGGTTCGAGGGTTACGACTAAAGTGCATCCGGTGAGGTTCCACGTCCCGAGTGCAGCGCCCGCTTGTCGGAGAGCAAGCACCTCGGCATGAGCCGTGGGATCACAGTCCGCTTCGCGTCTATTCCAGCCGCTTCCAATGGTCTCGCCTGAAGAATCCAGAACTAGTGCGCCGACCGGGACATCGCCGTCCGTCTGTGCACGGTGAGCGTGGAGCAGGGCTCTGGTCATTGAGCTCTCATACCGCTGGTTGTAGTTCACGTTCTAAGGCTACAGCGCGGCGTATATCCTGGGGTCATGCAACTACACGTCGCCGATCACCCACTTGTGAATCACAAGCTGACCGTCCTTCGAAACAAGGAGACCTCTTCACCCGTCTTCCGCCAGTTGGTCGACGAGTTAGTTACCCTGCTCGCCTATGAAGCCACACGAAACGTGAATGTCGAGGAAGTCGATATTCAGACCCCGGTGGCTCCGACTACCGGGGTAAAACTTAAGTCTCCGCTTCCAATCGTCGTTCCTGTGCTTCGTGCTGGATTGGGCATGCTCGATGGAATGACCCGACTGCTTCCGACCGCTGAGGTTGGTTTCTTGGGAATGAGGCGGGACGAGGATTCGCTTGAGATTGAAACTTACGCGAGGCGTCTGCCCGATGACATTTCGGGTCGTCAGTGTTTCGTAGTTGATCCGATGCTCGCTACCGGTCACACTCTGGTCGCGGCGATCAATTACCTGCTTGAGCACGGCGCGAAAGATGTGACCGCGGTATGTATCCTCGCCGCTCCGGAAGGCTTGGCGGAAGTAGAGAAGCAGATCGGTGATCGTGCTGACGTGAAGATTGTTGTCGCTGCAGTTGACGAAAAGCTTAATGAGAAGGCATACATTGTCCCTGGTCTTGGTGACGCGGGCGACCGCCTCTATGGCGTTGTTGATTAGGAGAATAGTTTGAAAGTTGGCATTATTGCAGGCTCGATTCGTGAGGGCCGCAACGGAATCAAGGTGGCAGAGTGGGTCGACGAGATTGCGCAAAAGCGCGGTGATGCCGACTACGAGCTCATCGACCTCAAGAAATTCAATGTTCCGTTATTGACTGACCCGAGGCATCCGGCGATGGCTGGCGGTAAGTACTCGACCCCTGAAGTTCAGGCTTGGAGCGCTGCGATCGGAAGTTGCGATGCCTTCGTGTTCGTAACCCCCGAGTACAACCATTCCGTCCCAGGCGCATTCAAGAATGCTGTGGACTCGCTTGCCGTCGAATGGATGGGAAAGCCAGTCGGATTTGTTTCATACGGTTCTTCGAGTGGTGTTCGCGCCGTCGAGGCGTGGCGCCTAAGCCTTGCTAACTTTGGCATGCTGGACCAGCGCGCTGCTGTTGAGCTGGGTTTGTTCACTGAGTTCGATGATCAGGGCAACTTCACCCCGGCAGAGCGTAGGGTCGACGAAGTAAACGCGATGCTTGACTCTGTTGTAGCTGCGACCAAGATGGTGGAAGCTTCGAAGTAGTACCGCAGATTTTAAGAAGGTCGGCTCCAAGAGAAGGAGCCGACCTTCTCATATCCGCCAGATCATAACGATGGAAGCACGGAGGCGATCCCCGATGATCGCTTCTGACTTCCTTCCGGCGTTGCCGATCAGATAGAGACAAGACGCACCGATAAAGTCAGCGGAATCGTCATATGGCGGTAGCTTGAGGTTACCCAGGTAGTTGGCCTGAACACATATCTGTATAGACCGGACTAGAACTAGTCGGTTATACTTTGTAGGGTCCTAACGCACAGTGCTCGCCCGTGGCGCTTACGTAAGGGCTGAATTCTTCCCGAACCCTGGGGAACCTTGCGTCTAATGTTCCTTTGCGACCAGTGGGCAACGGAAGAGTGAAAACGCGTTTGCTTTCGACTGCGGGCACACCCGACTCGACGCTGAGGTCGCGTCTACTCGAGATTACAATCGGGTCAGCGATTCTGAAATTATGCCGAACATGGCGGAATAGACAGGTACAGCGGGCGAGGGCCAATGCGATGCCGTTTCGCTCCCGTGGAACGGAAACCAGATGCGCAAAGGCGCGAAAGGAGTCCGCAGAACTGTGTGGAATCTATGGGATGTGTTCGCTTCAGAATTTCTAGGCACGGCGATTTTGCTGCTGCTTGGGACGGGTGTTGTGGCCACAAACTTACTACCGTCCTCAAAGGGACGTGGCAGTGGATGGTTATTGGTGACTTGGGGGTGGGGCTTAGGCGTCTTTGTAGGTGTCTACGCCGCTTGGAAGACAGGAGGTCACCTCAACCCCGCCGTGACAATCGCTAAAGCATTCGCCTACCTCTTTGATCCAGAGGTAACTCTTAATGGCGCGGCCGTGGGAACTGAGACAGCAATACCCGTGACCGCCGGAAATATAGCGGTCTACATCGTCGCCCAAATGCTCGGTGCATTTATGGGTGCTGTTCTCTGTTATTTGACTTTTAAGAAGCAGTTCGACCAGGTGGCGCCAGCAGATGAGAAGCTTGGAGTATTCGCTACCGGACCGGCTATTCGGTCTTACGGTTGGAACCTTGTCACGGAAATCATCGCGACGGCAGTGCTCATTGGTTTCGTGATGGTGGCTGGTGGTACGCCGACATCCGTTGGCCCCCTCGCTGTTGCCCTTGTGATTGTCGGAATTGGAGCATCACTTGGCGGGCCTACTGGATTTGCGCTTAATCCCGCCCGTGACCTCGGCGCCCGAGTTGCGCACGCGGTACTACCCATCAAAGGAAAAGGCGGATCCGACTGGTCCTATTCCTGGGTGCCGATCGTCGGGCCAATCATTGGAGCTCTCTTGGCAGTGCTTTTGGTGTACGGGTTTGGCCTTGGGAGTATCGACATTCGTGCGGCGCTTCCGCTCTAGAACTATCAACTGCGTGTGGAGTTCAAACGTTCTGGACTCCACACGCCACCCGATCCCAGAGCCGAGGACTACGTGGTATCTAGGGTCTAGCTCACTCAGTCTTCGGTGTATTCAAACGATAAACTCACTCGGTCGCCACGGAAGCAGATCTTCGAATATTCAAAGACCCTGCCTGACGAATCGCTGATCGAGTCTTCCAAAAGCAGTATTGGTGAGCCTCCGGGTAAATCGAGCAACGACGCTTCTTCCGAATAGGCACCTACAGCTTCAAGCGTCTCCCGGGTGACCGCACGTTTCAGATGAAACTCTTTCTCAAGAACCACACAAAGTTGTTGGTCAACTACGTCGTGACCGTCCAGGCCCGGAGCAAGGGATGTTGGAACATAGCTGCTATGTAGGCTGACGGGTACGCCCTTGACCAGGCGACGGCGTACGATGTGATAAACCGCAATACCGTAGCCAAGGTTCAGCTTTTTTCTCAAACGTTCATCAGGTGTCACGGTCTCAAGTGCCAACAACTCCGTTTCAGTCTCAAGACCCATTTCCTCAAGTTGTTCGCGGATGCCTTGATATGCGGGGGATCGGGCTTCGATCTTCGACTCGGAGACGAATGTACCCTTGCCGGGCACGCGGTGGAGAACTCCGCTATCAACCAGAGTGGTAAGCACTCCCCTGACTGTCATTCGCGAAACACCGAACATTTCGTTGAGCGACTTCTCGGAGGGAATACGATTGCCCGGCGACCATTCTCCGCGAGCAATACGATCGCGGATTTCTTGTTCGATCTGCACATACAAGGGGGTTGCAGCGTTGTGATCGATCACGTTATACCTCTTCAATGCTCTGAGTATCTAAACTCATTATCTCCGGTCTATACGTGTGTGTCGAACAGGGCGTTCTGCGCTTTCCTGCCGTAGTCCCTGACGTTCAGCACCCAGTGCTGAAACCGGGACCTTCTGCAGCTATAGATTGAGCATTTAGTTAGACACATAGGGGAAAAGCCCAATTGGCTCTAGTTGTCCAGGCCGGTCTAGTCCGGTATGCTCATACCCAGCTGACCGAAGGAGCTACTAATGCCGACCGACTTTGCAAATCCCCCTGCAAACCTCTCTCTCAACGTGGGTGGCCTAGGTTTGAAGATGCGATCCGACCAGGTAGACGACATTGAGCGTGTTCTTGCCACCCCTATCGAGGCGGATACCTACGAACTTCTACGCCGTCAGGCAACTAAACTCGAAGTTGGTGCAGAGCTCTCTGCGGTCGTTCGTTACTTTGGTACCGCCGAGGGGACACCAGCGGGCTTTCGGCGTGAACTTGCGTTAGAAGGGGACACGCTTGTTGTCGACCTGAAGCGCGATATCGCATATGACAAGAACGGTACTTTACGTCCCACGAAGGTCCTATACTCGGCGGACTCTGCAAATCCCTACGAAGTGGCTCCAATTGCTCCGTTCCTCGCGAACCTCACCTGCAACCCGGGGATCATCTACGACCTTTTCATCAACAATCCGAGGGCTAACGTTGGCGGAGAATTCAAGACTCGAGATGAAGTTATCACTGCTCTCGGCGACGTTTTGGGTCCAGGGTGTGACGTGTCTGTTGAACTTAACAACCCATTTGAGAAAGATTTCAACAAGATCCTTGAAGAGGCTGAACGTTTCAGAGAAATACTCTCGCCGTGGAGGGTTGTTATCAAGGTTCCCCACACCGGTCCAGTGAATGCCGAAAACTACGATCAACTTCTCGAAGGCGACAGGAAGTTACGCGTTGGGTATGACCAAGGTACTACGCAAGATGCGCTCAACGGCCATCAAATTGCCCTCAAGCTACAGGAGCACGGGTATCGGGTTAACTTCACCCTCATGTTTGAGCCCTACCAGACGCAGATGGCGCTCCAAGCCCGCCCGTACTTTATTAACTCGTTTATCCGTCACCGTAAAATGCAATCTGAGCGGATCATCGGATTGCTGAAGGCGTACCAGACGTCGGGCGACGCCTACTTCCTAGAGGAACTGCGTCGCTACTTCGTCGCGAATGACTATTTACCGGCCGACGGTGAGAGCGAGGATCTGCTTACGGTGTTACGAAAAGCAGAGTCGGTCTTGGCCGATCGCTCACTGACGGCAGACACCCACGACTTTGATGGCCTCGACTCAGTGCGACACAATCTGCGCGCTCTGCGAAATGCGAATCTCCCGGACACCAGGCTGATTATTTGCTCAATGGAGGGAGATAGGAACTATCGGGACATTGATAGTCTGCTCAATGAGCCTGAGTTTGCCGATGTTGCTGATAGGGTTGTTCTTACTGCTGAACCCGCCTATCTTGCTCGATTCACGTCTACAAATCAGGTCGTAAATTACCAGCGTCGATTCATGAGTGCCGCGAACGGCCAAGCCTAATTGATTCCAGGCGTAATCTACATAATGAAGTACCGGGCACCGCGGGTGCCCGGTGTGCGCGCAAAACAGAGGGGTCTGTAATGTCAAACTTCAGTACAGTCAGGATGGTCAAGGACGCGATTAGTAGAGGGTACGCAGTTCCCGCGATTAACGTGGTCGATCCCCTCTCTCTTAAGGCCGTGACTGAAGCGGGTCAACGTATCCAAAGTCCGCTCATTGTTCAAACATCAGTCAAGACAGTTCGCCTGTTTGGTGCTCGAACGCTCGCTGCGGCTTTTGTGGAGGCGACCGAGGAAGCCATCACCCCTGTAACGCTGCATCTGGATCACTGCCCGGATCGCGACGTGATAACGGAGTGCATCGAAGCCGGATGGGACTCGGTTTTGTTCGATGCCTCAGACCGCGATCTAGATCTTGCGTTTTCGGAGACGGAAGCCGTTGTTGCTGAAGCGCACGCGGAGGAGGTCGAGGTGGAGAGCGAGATTGAGAATATCATCGGCGTTGAAGACGGGGTGGGCTCAGACGAAGCGATGCATGCGTACTCTGTCGACACACTGTTGCGCGTAGCCACGAAGAGCAATGTTGATTTGCTGGCTCCTGCGTTGGGTACTTCTCACGGTGTTTACACCTCGAAACCCAAACTTCTACCAGATAGGGCCTCCGAAATAGCGCGCCGAACCGAAATTCCTATTGTGCTTCACGGAGGAACCGGTCTAACGGAATCACAATTCCGCTCCTTTATTGACGCGGGTATCGGAAAGATTAACGTTTCTACTGCGCTCAAACAGGCGTACATGAAGGCGGGGTTAGCCTATCTTCAGGATGAAGCACTAGAGACCGATCAATGGGAGCCGATGGGACTTTTCGATGCTCAGGCTACGGCGTGTAGTGGGATCGTTGAAGAGTTTGCGACCATTTTTGGCTCCGTTGGAAGAGGTTAACGTGCAGACGCTGTTGCTTGACTGCGACGGGGTGCTTGCAGATACCGAAGCGTTCGGTCACTTGCCTGCCTTCAATGACGCTTTCGAAGAGCTCGGTCTAGGCATCCACTGGTCATTGAACGAGTACGCAGAGTTGGTCAAAATCGGCGGAGGTAAGGAGCGTATTTTGCATTACCTCCACTCGAATCCTGTGAAGATAAATGGGTACGATCTCGATAGTCTGACAAGAGAACTGCATTCCATCAAAACGAAGAAGTACATAGATTTAATCGATAGTGGATGTATACCCGGCAGACCCGGAATCCGACGTCTGGTTGACGAGGCAAAGGCAGAAGGTTGGACCGTGGCCGTTGCGTCCACTTCGGCCGTGAAGTCTGTACAGGCGGTTATCGATGCGGTTCTGTCTCCTGGGTCAATTGATGCTGTCTTTGCCGGTGACATGGTGAAGGCTAAGAAACCTGCTCCTGATATCTATCTGATGGCCATGGAGCGGGTGGGAGCCGAGCCCCGATCGACTATAGTCATCGAGGACTCTGCAACCGGAGCCGCTGCAGCCCACAACGCTGGGCTTTCACACCTCGTAACGCACTCCGCTTTTTCGGCGGAAGAGGAGTTTCCGTTTGCCTCACTCATCGTGTCAGATCTGGGTGAGTTGGAAGAGCCGCCGGAGATTCGCGGTGGCCTTGACTCAGACGTGACGCTCGAAAGTGGCATGGTCACTGTGAAAACTCTGGAGCGGCTACTAGACGGTCATTCTTCCTGAGTTATCCGGCCTGGGCACCAAGGTCGATTCCCCGTCAGTCACACAGTCTGAACAGACCAAAGAAAACGCCCGTACCTAAGAAGTTCGATGTGTTCACGGACAGACTTCTTGGGGTACGGGCGTTTCGCCTTGGCCTTGCGGATTCAGGAGTAGATATTTTCGTAGAGTTTAACGAAGCGACCAAAGGCCTCACCATACGCTTCGCTATTTGCTTGATTCGGCTCGTAGCGGTTTACTACCTTGACGGCTCGATCCGCAGCCGCTTCACATGATTCGAATGCGCCGATTCCAACTCCAGCGTACATTGCGGCACCCAGACAGCCGGCCTCGCGTGTTCCTAAGACCTCGATTGGCTTGCCAAGAATGTCCGCAAGCATCTGTGACCAAAAAGGAGACTTGGCCGCACCTCCAACGAGCCGGACAGTGTTAACTTCGATGCCAGCCGCCATCTGGGCCTCTACGATGTCCTTCATCTCGAAGCAAATTCCCTCAAGCACCGCCCTTGACATGTCGCCCTTTTTAGTCGCAAGCGACATGCCATTGAAGCCTGCTCTCGCATTTGGATTTTGTCGCGCCCCTGAAGCTCCACCCAGGAAAGGCAGAAAAGTCACGCCGTTTGCACCTATAGAAGAAAGCGCAGCTTCGCTCGTCACCATGTCGTAGGCGTTCGCGTCAGTGACCGACGCCGCAGCAACTTCGAGATGGCAGAACGTGTCTCGATACCAACGGAACGACGAGGCAGAAGTGTTTGAAAAAGCTTCAATCGTCCAGCTTGGCATTCCATGATTAGGCTTCACAATAAGTGTGCGCTGCGGATCAAGCGCCGGCTCGTCCATGACAACAAAACAAGAGCCGAATGTGCCCATGACCATTACGCAGTCACCAGTAGAAACAGCCCCGCCTCCGAAGGTACAACAATTCTGGTCATGCGCGCCGACACAAAGCGCCGTGTCCACTGGAAGCCCGGCACGACGGGCCACCTCCGGGTCTATGGTTCCGACGACCTGTCCCGGTTCGTGAGAAATCTTTGCGCGCTTTTCGAGGGGAATACCAACTAGGTCGTGAATTGCCTTGGACCACTCTCGAGTGTGAACGTCAAGCATTCCTTCCCGAGACGCCGATGATAGGTCAGTCCAGTAATCCTTAGCTCCCCATTCCTTGAGCAAAAACTCTTGCTCAGAAAGGAACCACTTCGTCTTGTTCCAAATCTCTGGACGGTTCTCTTTGAGCCAGAGCCACTTTGGAGCTGCCGTGTTCGTTCCGATGGGGTCGCCGGATTCCTCATAGTACTTCTCAGCACCGTACTCCTCACGAATTCGCGGGATTAGTGGTGCGCCCCTCAAGTCTTGCCAGGAGATGAAGCTCGCCAAGAGCTCGTTGTTTTCCCCGACCGCGGCAAGGAGTGGCGCTTGCGAAGAGAATGCCACCGCTCCAATCTCTTCTGAGTTTACGCCAGAGTTAAGTACGGCAGCGAGACACGAGTCGATAAGTGGAGGAATGATCTCTTCGTACCTTTGCTCAACCCAACCGTCCCGCGGGTACTGGCAAGGGTATTCACGGTAGTCCTCACCAAGGGCGTTTCCGTCGAAATCAAAAATGACAGTTTTGCAGCCAGTTGTCCCGGCATCGATGCCTACCAAATACTTCTTGGTCATTTACTCGCCTTTCTCCTCAAGATACTCTGCGTATTGATCGACAAGATCCGCAGCGGAGCGAGTTCCGACGAGGGAGACACCCATCTCGTTGAACGCGGCGAGGGTTGCCTCAAGGGTAAAGGTCCGAGGAACACCTGAGACCTTCAGTAGTGTGTCGGGATTTGTGATGTTTTTGCGCATCACCTTCACCTGCGCCACCGTCGGGAAGGCCTGTGACCCCGTGGAAGTCTTAACGTAGCTGATGCCTGCGTCGCAGCAGAGTTGAGTAAGCTTTGCGATCTCCTCGTCCGTGAGGTAACAAACCTCAAAGATCAACTTGGAAAGAGCTTTGCCTTCTGTCAGTTCCTTGAGTCCGATGATCTCGCGATTGACGTAGTCCCAATCGCCGTCTCGCACCTTACCAATATTGACAACCATGTCGACTGTTGTTGCACCCGCAGCTAGGCCCTCCTCAATTTCGGCGAACTTCATGGCTGTGGAAGTCGCCCCGTAGGGGAAGGAAATAGCAGTTCCGACAAGGACATCAGAGCCCTCCAGTTCTTCAGCAACCACCGGAGTCCAGACGGAGTTGGTGTAACAAGCGGCGACCCCCGCTTCTCGCGCACGACGTGCGTGTGCACGAATTTGTTCTTCCGTACAACTGGGATCGTGCAAAGCCATATCTAGGTGCTTTGCATATTCAGGGACAGTCATCGTCATCTTTTTGCTCCTGGGTTCATCATCGAGACGCCGGATTTCGTGCTGGACCATTCAGGAGCCGGTTGGCCGCTTGTGGTCTAGACCAGTCTATCGTAACACTGCGAAGTTCAGAACGGTCAATTTGGGGGTATTGAGGTACCAAAAATGTTGGTATTACAAGTACTACTAGTGATAGGCGTGCTGTCTAGGCCCCGAATTGCTAGTCGTAGATAGTCTCGGCGTAGCTGTAGTTCTTGTGCAGACTAGACCGGTATGGTTCAATCTGAACAGTACGGATATGTGAGTCCGTAACGAAACTCAACGACAAAGAGAACGATTCAAAGATGAAAATTGCCATCGGTGCGGATCCTAATGCCGCAGAACTGAAGTCAACAATCATTAGCCATGTGCTCGCGCTTGGGCACGAGGTTCAGGATTTGGGCTCTGAGGATCCGCTTTATGCGCATGTTGCTGCAAGTGTTGCCCAAACAGTTGCATCTGGATCGGCAGACCGTGGGATCGTGATTTGTGGAACAGGCATTGGTGTCTCAATTGCAGCAAACAAGATTCCCGGTGCCTTCTGTGCTCTGATCACGGATACGTATCAGGCACGAAGGGCTCAGCTTTCGAACAATGCCAATGTGATCGCTCTCGGAGCTCAAGTGACTGGTATTGAATTGGCAAAGGAACTTGTCACCACCTACCTGAGTGAAGAATATGCGGAATCTAACCGTTCGAGAGAGAAAGTTAAGGCTCTGCGCGGTCTGGAGTTTGCCGCAAGATGAACTCGTCTAAGACCGAAAAAATCGGCGCGGAAGAAGAATCTCTCACGACTAGGGTCACCGCCACGCGCGCGCGGCTCAATATCTTAAGGATGCTTGAGGCAAACCCTGCGGGACATGTGGGCGGCGCTTTGTCGTGCATCGACGCGATCTCCGTTCTCTACGGGACTATCTTGAACGTCGACCCTGCAGAGCCATTCAAAGCTGATAGGGATCGCTTTCTACTATCAGCCGGCCACAAGGCTTTGGCACAATATGCGGTTCTGGCGGAACGAGGCTTCTTCTCAGAAGATTTACTCGATCAGTATGGAGGCGTAGGAACCCGCCTCGGGGGCCACCCAGACATGGCCAAGCTACCTGGGATTGAAGGCAACACGGGCGCATTAGGCCACGGGCTCCCGCTGGCCGTGGGAATGGCACTGGGCGCACGCCTTCGTGGTGACAACTTAGGAGTCTACGTCCTACTCGGAGATGGGGAACTGCCCGAGGGATCGAACTGGGAGGCAGCAGCCATTGCCTCCCACTACAACCTAAGTGCCCTAACTGCACTTGTCGATGTGAACGGCCTGCAGATAAGTGGCCTGACCTGCGACGTCATGTCCATGGAACCAATAGCCGCTAAGTTCGAAGCCTTTGGTTGGAATGTATGTAGCGTCAACGGACACAATCATGAGGAATTGACCGCGGCCCTGACTACCGCTCAAGCGGAGATGGCTCCGAGCGTTATCCTCATGAAAACCGTCAAGGGCAGAGGAATCAAGTTGATTGAAAACAAGGTTGCATCGCACTACTGGAAGCCGACAAGAGACGAGATCGCAATAGCGAGAGAGCATCTGCAGGAAGAGTTGAGCGAACTCTTAGGACAACTGGCGGATGAGGCAGAACTGGTATGAAACTAGATTGTCCACCCCAGTACGTTGATCCCCGAAGCACCTTTGGAAAGGAGATATCGGAGCTAGCCGAGCGATTCCCGGCGCTCGTCGTCGTGTCAACTGATTCAGGGAAGAGTTCCGGTTTTCAGAGCTTTGCATCAGCGCAACCCGACAGGTATTTCGAGGTTGGTATCGCAGAGCAAGCGGCGACAGGAGTCTGCGCAGGGCTTGCAACCACGGGATTAACACCGGTGCTCTGCGCTATTGCTCCTTTTGTAACGAGCCGGAACTTTGAGTTTTTCCGCAACGATGTCGGATACATGCACCAGAACGTGAAGATTGTCGGGCGTAATGGCGGCTTTACATACTCCGAACTTGGGTCGACCCACCATTCACTTGAGGACTATGCACTCATCGGTTCTATTCCCGGAGTCGTGATCTTGGCACCGGCAGATGCGGGAGAGCTACGTGCCGCATGCGCCGCAATGCTGAAGTGGGACGGGCCAGTTTACATGCGTATCGGTGCGGAAAAGATTCCTGACTTCGGTAATGAGAACGAATTCGTGATCGGTAGGGGGCGACGCATCACGTCGGGCAACGACCTCACTGTTGTCACAACCGGATACACGACCAACTACGTGCGCTCTGCGGTTGCTCTTCTGATAGAAGAGGGTGCGAGTATTGACCTGATTCATATGCCAACTGTTTCTCCGTTTGACCGGGATATAGTGCTGGAATCGGCTATCAAGACCGGTCGGGTCGTGTCCGTCGAGGAACACTATGCCTTTGGAGGATTGGGGACAAGAACGGCGGAGCTTGTCGCTGGAGTCGGGGTTGCTAGATGGAGCGGACTCTCCGTCTCCCAGAAGAATCAACCATCCAGTACATATGCTGACCTCCTAGCTCAAAACTCGCTCGATGTAGATGGAATCTCGACGTATCTCAGAGACGTCCTGGAGGCTAGCTAACCCAAAGAAACCTGTCGAGGTTCTGTGTAACGGGCCTGGAGTCTCGGCTGGGCTGCAGCATTTATTGGCTGCAGTCGGGGCGGATGCGCCAATACTTGGCACATCCGCCCCGAGAACTTGCGTCCGTACTCACCGGCCTAATTCCTCTCGGTTACTAGTCAGACAGAAAATGACTCACAGATTTGGCGTGACTGGTCCCCGTTGTGATTGTGTTTCTTTGCGAGAGCATCGAAGAGGTCGCCATCCTCGCCCGTATCCCCAATCGGCTGATTGCCCGGTCGGTATGCGGCTGTGATGCAGTGTCCACATTCGGCCATTGCGTCCAGCCAACGCAGTGGCAGGATTATCTCCGTGACTTACACGTCCTCACTTGAGATCGATGGACCCACTTCATCGGTCAAGGGGCACACGGCGGCCGTACTTCCGCTGATTGTGGGTGCAATCGGAGTCGTCTTTGGCGATATCGGCACCAGCCCCCTGTACACACTTCGCGTCGCCATCGGGTCGAACGGCGATCACGAGTTCAGCCAAGATTCTCTGTTTGGCATTATCTCCATGATCACGTGGTGCCTGATCATTATTGTCACGTTGACTTACGTTGGAACCATCCTTCGAGCTGACAACCACGGGGAGGGCGGGATACTCTCACTCGCAGCGATGATGCGGAGCAAGATGGGTCGCAACTGGCGCTACACTCCCGTAGTCGTTGCGGTTTCGATTCTTGGAGCATCGCTCTTTCTTGGTGACTCAATGATTACTCCGGCGATCTCAGTAATGTCGGCAGCTGAGGGACTACGGGTTATTAGTCCTGGCTTCGAGCAGTGGATTGTTCCCGTTTCGCTTGTTTTGCTTACCGTGCTATTCGCCGTGCAGCGCCGGGGAACCGGTGGCCTTGGCGCCGTGTTTGGTCCGGTGATGGTTGTCTGGTTCGTGGTGTTGGCAATCATGGGTGTCTCATGGATCGTGCGCAACCCTGAGGTCCTGCTGGCCCTCAGTCCAACCTATGCGGTCTCATTCATTATCTTGCACCCGTGGATGGCATTTCTGGCGCTTGGAGCATCGGTCCTCGCGGTTACGGGAGCCGAGGCGCTTTACGCGGATCTTGGGCATTTTGGACGCAGACCAATAGCAATGGCGTGGTTGTTCCTAGTCTTTCCAGCGTTGGTGATCAATTACTTGGGGCAGGGTGCTCTGCTAATGGAACGTCCTGAAGCCATAGCGAATCCGCTCTTCAACATGGTTCCAAGTGGGGCGGTCTTTCCCCTCGTAATCCTCGCGACAGCAGCAACGATCATCGCTTCTCAGGCGGTCATTACAGGTGCGTTCTCGATTGTCAGGCAGGCAGTTCGCCTGTCGTTCTTGCCGCGGCTGAGGATTGTCCAGACCTCTCCATCGAACGGCGGACGCATCTACATACCCCTTGTAAACCTCGTCATCTACATCGTGGTGTTCATCTTGGTCACGCAGTTCGGATCATCGGATGCACTCGCCTCGGCCTACGGCATAGCCGTAACGGGAACGTTTCTGCTTGAACTGACTTTGTTCCTCATGTATGCAAAGCACGTGTGGAAATGGAGTGCTCTGAGAACTACCGCGATGTTGTTGGCTAGCGGACTTCTTGAACTCGCCTTATTCGTGGCGAATTTGCCAAAGATAATCACAGGCGGGTGGCTACCGCTACTCATCGCCGTGTGCATCGCCACGGTAATGTTCACGTGGAATCGTGGCTCCCAGATTATGTTCTCGAAGCGGCGGCAGATGGAGGGATCGCTCCAATCGTTTGCGGAAGAGGTTCGTAAGAAGAAAATCCAGCGCGTTCCGGGCGTAGCCATCTATCCGCAGGGAGGCTTAGACACCTGTCCGTTGGCGCTCAGGGAATCAGTGAAGTTCAATCACGTACTACATGAACACGTTGTGGTTGTCACGGTAAAACATGTCGATATCCCCCATGTTCCGGATGTGGATCGAATAGAGATTCACGACCTAGGGTGGAAGAGCGACGGCATCGTTCAAATCGTTTACAACGTGGGGTTCAACGATCCGCAGGATGTGCAGGAGGCTGTTCAGATTGCCGTGGGACGGACGAAGGAACTGGACTTTAGCCCGCAGGCTGTTACCTACGTTCTCTCGGTCTATCGAATTGGAGCTTGTCAAATAGTTTGTGTTTGGGGGTTAGTAAATGTGGGGGTTGACGCGGTCGGGGTAGGCGACTGCGAGTTGGGCTAGGGCTTGTTTCCAGTTGGTGGTTACATGTCCTTGGATTAGTCTTCCTGATGCTTTTCGGTCTTTACCTCTCTTTCCTTTATCTCGTTGTCTTTCGGCCGCTCTTTTGTCTTCGATGTTGCAGATCCCAAGCCATAGCAGTTTCACTGCCGCTTCATCGTTTGGGAACTGGCCGCGGTTCTTACTGATTTTGCGTAGCTGGTAGTTCAGTGACTCGATCGCGTTGGTCGTGTAAATGACGCGGCGTAGCTCTGGGGGGAACTCCAGGAACGGGGTGAACCGGTCCCACGCTGACTGCCAAGTACTCACCGTCGCGGGGTTCTTTGCCCCCAGATCGCTCTTCGCGAAAGCGCTGAGTGCTTCGGCCGCGGCGTCGGCATCAACGGCCGTGTAAATGGGTCTAAGCGCTGCGGAGACCTTTTTACGGTCTTGGTAGTTCACGAACCGCATCGAGGCGCGAATCAGGTGCACCACGCAGGTCTGGACTATGGTTTCAGGCCAGGTAGCTTCCACGGCTTCGGGCAGGCCGGTGAGCCCATCACAACAAACAATGAGGACATCGGCTACGCCGCGGTTACGCAGATTAGAGCACACCGAGGCCCAGAAACTAGCGCCTTCGTTGTTTTGAACCCAGATCCCCAGGACGTGTTTGACACCGTCCATGTCAACGCCAATGGCGATATGAGCGGCTTTAGAACGCACATGAGATCCATCCCTGACTTTCACGCGGATCGCGTCTAGATACATGACGGGGTAGAACTCATCCAGGGGCCGTTTTTGCCATTCCAGGACGGCCTCTAACACGGCGTCAGTGATGTTCGAGATCGTCTCGTGGGATAAGTCAGTGCCAATGGTCTGGCTCAGGTGCCACTGGATTTCCCTTATCGTCATTCCCCCCGCATAAAGGCTGATGATCATGTCATCTAGGCCTCCCAGACGCCGCGATCCTTTCGGGACCAGGCGCGGGGTGAAAGAACCATCCCGGTCCCTTGGTATCGAGACCTCAATCGGGCCTACCTCGGTGGCAACTGACTTAGGGTATGAGCCATTCCTTGAGTTCGCAGCCCCTACGGCTTCCTTAGATTCCCGATCGCCCGCAGCGTAACCCAAATGCGAGGTCATCTCCGCTTCTAAACCGCGTTCCAAAGCAGTCTTGATCAGTGCGGGAATGAGACCGCCATCGCCTGTTAGTTCCACTTCACCGCTATCAATGCGGGCAAACAAATCAGCCAGAGCCCCAGAATCCTCAAGCTCTTTCGCTAAACGATTTGTTGCCTCACTGTTCTTATCAATCAAATCGATCTCGTCCAAATCAATCGTTCGTGTATCCAACGCCAGCACAGCCTTTCAGATCAAGCCATACACAAACAATCTGACAGGCTCTCGAATTGAGCCGCCGAATAGAGCAGATGAGGCAGAGTGGCCGTACTGGCAACGGAGCTTGTTTCGTTACCTTGAGAAAATTTCTGCCAATCGCACGCACGTGTTCCACCTGCCGCCGGACAGAACAACGATCATCGGTGCGGTGGTCGAAGCATAAAGGCCCTGTTCTTGCGAACTCTGGGTTTGGCTCGGGATCGCTTGTCGGGGTCCGCGATTCACGATCGTGCTAATCCCTCCAAATCAAGGCATTGCAACGGCCATGTGAACCCGCCTGCTGACAGAATCAGCGGAATCGGTCCCTATCGGATTGGAGACTCGTCTGAGGGAATACCGCGCTAGAAAGCGAAAGTGGTAGGTACCCGATCATCAGGCACCTACCACTTCTTTACGCTTCCTCCCGAATCTCCAATCACAAAGGGGAGTTTCCGCTGCGTTTTTACGGCGTGTCCCACCCCGTTGTGATTGGAGATTCCTGTGAGGGTTGGTGACTACTTAGCTGGGATTACCGACTTGTCCGGCCAGGTTTCTTCGATGTACTGCTGAACCTCGGCTGAGTGAAGTAGCGCATCAAGCTTCTTGACTGCCTCTTCATTGTCCGAACCGGGAAGCCACGCGACAACGTTCACGTATGGGTTGCCTTCGGTGCTTTCAAGGGCAACAGCCTGATCCAGAGTCAAGCCACCCTCCTGAGCAAAGTTGCCATTGATTACGGCAAAGTCGAGATCTTGCAGGTTGCGGACCAGGGCGGGCCCATCGACCTCAACTAGCTTGGTGCCGTTCAATAGGGTCACTGTCGCGGCATTAACATCGCCGGAAGCGGGAAGCTCAACGAACCCCTCGTCTGCCAAAAGCTTCAGAGCGCGAGCCTGATTGGTCGGATCGTTGATAATGCCGATTGAAGCGCCCTCGGTCTTTTCTGAGACCGCATCATACTTCTCGGAAAACAGGCCGAGAGGCTCTAGGTGAGTGCCCTCGCCGTGCTCGAAGGTCCACCCTTCCTGAGCGGTGTGTTCCTCAAGATAGGGGATGTGCTGGAACCAGTTGGCATCAAGCTGCCCGGCCGCAAGCGCCTTGTTGGGCTCCACGTAGTCGGTGTACTCGACGATCTCGATGTTCAGTCCGTTGTCAGCTGCGAGGTTGTCCTGCACGAATTGGAGGATCTTCCCGTGAGGAGAGGGAGAAGCGCCGACGACCACCGTTGTTAGGTCAGCCCCGCTCTCTGTTTGGGCGGCGCCACTCTCAGTTGTTTCTTCGGTGGATTCCGTGGTGTTTCCTCCGCTAGAGCAGCCGGCTAGGGCGAAGGCCGCTACGACGGATGCTGCCGCGATTTTGCGTACTGCACGCATGGTTTACTCCTAATGGTTTTTGTGTCCGATCTGGACACTTGATCAAAGTCTTTACAGGTGGGCTCTTGCCCTTGGACCTATGGAAGCTAAGGCTTCTTTTTCGCTGCCGACTGGTGTTGCCTTAGCGGTGATTCACCAGCCGGCTGGTCATGTCGCCCATCATCTGTGCGACTTGGACAATCAGCATGATTGCGATGACGGTTATGATCATTACGTCATTCATCCACTGGTTGTATCCGTAGTTGATAGCCAGTGCCCCCAGGCCCCCGCCACCGATCGCACCGGCCATGGCTGAGTACCCGATTAGGGTAATAAAAAGCAAGGTTATCGATTGAACGATTCCGGGCAACGACTCACGTACTTGGACACCCCATTCAATTTGGGTGTTCGATGCCCCCATCATCTGTGCGGCCTCGATCTTTCCGGGCTCCACGGAGCTGACGTTCGTTTCAACCAGCCGCGCAAAGAACGGAACCGCACCGACGACTAGGGGAACTACCATCGCCTTCCAACCGAGTGCCGAACCCATGATTAGTCGAGTGAATGGAATCAGCGCAATCATCAAGATCATGAAGGGGAACGACCGGAACACGTTGACAATTGCCCCGCTCACCTGGTTCAGAGTGCGTCTCGGTTTGATGCCGTCCTGTGCGGAAGATGCTAGGAGTAGGCCGAGAGGAAGCCCAAGGAGTACGGTGACCAGAGTAGAGATCCCAACCATGCCCAGAGTTTCACCAACTGCGGGCCAGAACTTCTTTTGAATTACGGGGTTGCTAAACCACTGCTCGTCAGGGTTTGAGGCGAACGCGACAATGGTCGGATGCGTCGCGACTCGAAGCGCTAGGTCAGTGAATATCATTTCCACTCCCTAACCCGGACGCCGGACTTCATTAGCTGTCCGGCGATAGCGCGAGCGTGATAACTGGGCACTGCGAGCGCCAGTCGTCCGACCTGCTGTTTACCGATTGACTCAAACCGTCCCGCGGCGACGTCGGCACCAACCGACGCAACTAAATTCAGGACGGCAGCTCCCGTTGGGACTCCCGGAGATGAGGTGAAACTTGCATCCAGGAGAGTTTGTGCCGGGCCGAGTTCCACGCCTTCAACGTTGGGGCGAGGAACGAGTTCCTCGGCTAACTGTGAATCCACCTCAGCAAGGATGGTCTCCAGAGCGCCAGTTTGTACGACCTCGCCATGTTGCAACAAGGTGACCGAGTCGCAGATATCGCGGACCACGCCCATCTCGTGTGTAATCACCACGACGGTCACACCGAACTTGTCACGAAGTTGCTCAAGTAAAGTCATGATCTGGCGGGTCGAACCGGCATCGAGCGCCGAAGTCGGCTCGTCACAAAGGAGTACCGGTGGGTTTGTCGCCATTGCACGGGCGATGCCGACTCGCTGTTGTTGGCCGCCTGAGAGCTGGGTTGGATAGGAATCACCCCGGTCTCCGAGACCTACCAACTCCAGGAGTTCCTTGGCCCGTTCGCCAGCGCGGTCCTTTTTGCTCGCCAGTTGCATCGGGTATTCGATGTTCGCCGCAGCGGTGCGGGACTCAAGTAGATTCGGTTTTTGGAAGACCATTCCAATGTTTCGGCGAGCCTCGCGCAAACCGGCCCCGCTCAGCGCGGTTAGGTCAATTCCATCAACAGTGATGGTTCCAGAGGTCGGTTGTTCAAGGGCGGTAAGGCAGCGGATTAGGGTCGACTTTCCAGCACCAGACTGACCGACTATTCCATGGATTGATCCGGCTTCGACATGCAGGGTCACGTCGTCAAGGGCTACCACGGGGCTACCGCCCGCAATCGGGTAGACCTTGCGGACATCCTGCAGGTCGATCAAATCTCCTCCATCGTTCCCTGGCCGACTCGGCGACTACTCTTTCCAGAGGGGCCTTGCTGATGCCGGTTACTGCAGTTTCAACGAGCCAGGTCTCTCAGCTGCTACTGATGGTTCTCTCCAACGGGTAGTTTAGCGATTCTGGCTAAACGCACCATTTCCGCATCCACTATCGGGACGGCTTTGAGCATAACGTAACCAAACCGACACATTGAGGAGCGTCTCCGGTTCTTCCTCGACCGTGCACTTCGAGGCGACATCGCGTCATCGCTGGTTGGGGACGTAGTCTTTCTTCGTGAGTGCCGGACGATATGCCCCTTCCCCGACAGGTGACTTACACCTGGGCAATTTGCGGACGGCGCTACTCGCGTGGCTTTGGGCGCGATCGACTAACCGTGACTTTTACCTCCGTCTTGAGGACCTGGACCGCGGACGCGCCCGCGACCCGCAATCTCAGATCGACGACCTGCGTGCTATCGGCATCGACTGGGATGGTCCGATAGTTACCCAGAGTGAGCGCACGGATTTGTACGAGGATGCCCTCGCCACGCTCACTCGCCAAGGTCAGGTGTTCGAGTGCTTCTGCTCGCGGAAGGATATCCGCGAGGCCGCTTCCGCAGCCCACACTCCGCCGTCGGCGTATCCCGGAACCTGCTACTTACTTTCGGAGAAGGAGAGGGAGCTAAGGCGTTCCGAAATGGCCTCGCGAGGACTGAGGCCGGCCTTACGTCTTCTTCCTCGTCGGAATCCCGACTCAGAGCTCCTTTCGGTGTGGCACCCCGGATCTCCCTCCAATCTCCAATCAGATAGGGCGACGACACGCCGCAAAAACACGGCGAAATCGCCCCTATCTGATTGGCAAACCAGAAGGGGAGAGCCAGGGGCGGGGCGTACAGGGATGGCTTGGACCATCCTTGATGAGCTTCACGGTGAGTACACCGGGCTGGTTGAGAGCGTTGTCTTGCAGCGAGGCGACGGAGCATTCGCATACAACTTGGCAGTCGTCGTGGACGACCTCGCGATGGGCGTGGATCAGGTTGTCCGGGGAGACGATCTACTTGAGTCCGCTCCGACCCAGGCGTACTTGGCGCAGCAACTCGGGGGATGGCAACCAAACTATGTGCACGTCCCCCTCGTTCTGGGACCTACTGGGGTGCGACTGGCCAAGCGCGACGGGGCAGTCACATTGCGGGAACTATGGGAAGCAGGATTCTCGACGGAGGAGGTTCTTCTTGCCCTTGCCCAGTCGATTAACCCGGAGGCGTCCACGGCAGAGGAACTACTCGCCGACTTCAACCCTGGCGAAGTTCCGAGAACCCCGTGCAGATTTGAACCCCCACTCTCGCTAGAGCCGTGTCTCGAAGCGCATAGGCCAAGCTCCTCACAGCACTCCTAGGTATGCAACGGGAAACGACTACCGCGTTGCCGCGATCTGGACTATTCCCTGGTTTATGCATGGGAAATGAACACGAGCCGTGACGTACTCCGATCTGCGGATTTGACTGGTGCGAAGTGGACGGTCTCCTCCTGACACCAAAATACGCAACCGGGAGATAGCTACTCCGTTGCCACAAAAAATGGTTCTACATCGTAGGAGTATCCGGGGGTTATTCGGATGACCCCAGCCTCGTCTTCTGGGATAGCAAGCGCCACTCGGCCGCTCAGTTCTCCGCCCGGATACACCTCGGCGATGTCACCCCAACGATCAGGAAAGTAGGCGTAGGCCTCGTTGTAGACCTGTCCCTTGGAACTGACGAAGTCAGTTATGACTTCGTAGGACAACCCGGTTTCTTCGCCTGTATAGGTAGCGGTTAGATCTACCAGAATGTACTTCATGCCTGATCCCAGCTCTTCCTCAAGGTACGAGTCTTCAGAGATCAGGTAGTCGGTCGCGTTCATATCGACACCGGTGACGATGATGGTCCAGTCCGAGCTGACCAACTCGGAGCCGATGGCATTTGGGTTGTCACGGGTTCCGCTCGCGGAGTTGGACGAGGTTGTGCTCGGTTGCTTGGTCTGACTCGATCCGCGATTAGGATCAACCTGGGTTGGATCCGGTCTGGAGGAGTCAGTTGATGGAGAAAACAACAGGGCAGCCATAATGAACAACCCAACGATTCCTGCAATTACAGCCACGATTATGACGACGATGGCAGTCTTGCTGTTCTTACTGGCCCTGTTATTGGAAAAATTGGCTGGCACGTATGGAGACTGGTAGGCGGCAGCAGGAGCGCCGTTTTGATAGGCCGAATACGAAGGTCCCGCAGTCGGTGGCTGGCCTGTCGAGTATGAGGGCGCATACGCCGAGCCTGTATCAGCGTTTTGTCGGGGTTGATCCGGCGCCCAGGGATTCTTAGCACCCGTCGTATCTGGGGCTGCAGGAGAGGTCGGATCGGTCAGAGGGTGCGAGTAACTGTCCTCACTAGGAGGGCGGTAAGGATTATCTGCCGGGTTGTCCTCGGGCATATAGGGATTGGGTGGAACGTTGCTCACGGCGTGACCTCCAACTTCTCGAACCCTGTGAGTCTCTCATACCATCTTCGTTGGGAATGACCCGAGGGCTAGTGTCCCGCATTGAAACTTCGTTCCCTGTCTCGCACACGGGGGAGCACCTCTCGGAGGGGCTTTCGTTTGGTTTCCCCTCTATAGCCTTCGTCCGCTTGCCTTGTGATACGTTGACGCGCGGCGCGATCTAGGAAACGAATTTGCGACGCAGGGCGCTAGAGATCTAGCCACTTACTATCGTTTGCGGGTAGCTCTATCTCGATGTTGACGCTACGGGTTGCCTTCTGTGCTCCCCGTACTACGGCGTGCTGGGTCGTGTTCGCGTTGTTGTACACGAAGGCGCGGTTCACGCCCGGGTACCAGGCGACCTCAACCTCGGGATTGTCGGTGATCAGGACCGCATCGAGTTCGTCCTCTGCATTCGCCGCCCAGAGGCAGGAGCGAAAGAGGAGGCGCGCGTTCTGTGCCGAGTACGGAAGGCCCGCCACGTATACCGCGCGACCGTCGCCGTACTGGTTCACGGCAAGCTTCACGGAACCCTCACGCAGTTCGAGGATCTGCACGCCGGCTCCGGTCGCCACGATGTCGCCGGGATCTTCGCCGGTGTCCATCGACTCAGTGAGGTCGGCAGTAATGAAGTGCGGCTTGTCGGTCGCCTCAAAGTGTCGAGTGTGGGAAAGCGTCCAGGCGATCTCCATGTCCAAACCGAGCACATCCTCAAGAGCGAAGATTGAACCTTCGTCGGTGGTGCGGGCGGTTGGTCCCCCGACCCCAATGAAGCCGCCACCGTTCCAGACAAAGGTGCGAATCAGGGCTTGGAGGCGTGGGCTGTCCCACTCACGCCCGCCCGAGAAAGCGGTGTCGCGGGCGCCAGCGTTGATGAGCACGTCCACCTCGTCCAAAACGGCCCCGTCACTGGTGACCACCTCCTCGAACGAAATAAAACGAACATCAAGGGGCAGTCCGGCCAGGGACTCGACAACGCCGAGATAGCTGTAAATCTGCTTATACCAGAGCGCGTGAGCAACCATGTAGGTCTGCCAGGTGCGGAGTTTGCCCCAGGAGTTCAAAATGGCAATAACGGGACGGGCGTTGGCGGGTAGCTCACCTGCGGAGTTGTCGTGAATGGAGCGGAACTCGTCAGCGATTGCTTCCATCTGGTCAATGAACTCTGGAAACTGCATGGCGAGGGAAAGATAGCCCCCGTAGCCAATGCGATCCAGTGGTTTACGGACGATGGCGCGGCGAGCCTGGGTCCAAGAGGTGACGGCCTCCCCGACCGGGTCGCCCTCCGGATTGAAGACGTCTGGGAAGAAGTAAGGAAGAAAGCGACCTTCGGTGTACTTGACCCCGGGGACGTCGGAGATCATCCGGCAGGTGGCGGCGGAGCCAACCGACCCTACGACTGCGTCCAGGCCAATGCTGGGGAAGTACGGCCCGTACGGCTCTGTCCCGATCCAGTTGTCGCCGAGGAACATGATTGCTTCGCGGCCGGCGTCGTGGGTGATTTGGACAAGTTCGGTGGCCTGGGTAGCGACGCGCCGGGCGGTGAAGTCGATCCAGGACTTGAACTTCTCAGTGGGGACCCGAAGCGGAGTGTTGTAGTGGCCGGAGTCAACGAAATCTTCCGGCGTCATGTGATAGCCATACTCGGCGGCGAAGTCCTCAAGCGCAGGGATGGAGACGGCGGCGGAGTAGCCGAACCAGTCCACGTACTTTTCTAGCGCGTTGTCATCGAAGGCAAGAGTGAAGTGGTAGAAGAAAGTGGTGAAGCGGACGACATCAACCTCGGGATGAGATTTGAGCCAGAGTTTCAATGCTTCACGAACGTGATCCCAGGTTTCGGAGTAAGCAACGTCGTACGTGCGGTCCTTGAGCCGACCCGGGTCACTTGCCCAGTCGTTTGTTAGGTAGTTGTAGATCTGGGTACTGTCCCATACCTGCTTGGCGAGGAAGTCAGCGGTATAGACGTGGAAAGGTTCTGGACGCTGGATGGTGACAATGGCAGAAGCCGCGTCATCAGGGTAGGCCCCGACCTTATCGGCGCGGCTTTTCATGGGGAGGGCGGGGGCTTCCTCAAGAGACCACGCTTCGGACGGGAGAGTCTCACCAGTGGTGCGGTCGATGACCTGCCAGTAGAGGTTGCGATCGGCGTTGGTGTCCGGGGTGAACTGGGCGGGCAGGTACCCTTCCATGACGTTGAAGTTCAAGGGCTCGGTGGAGGTCGCGGTATGCGGTGCCGACATAAGGAACTGACGAACCCGTTGCTCGGGCACGCTGACGGCCCACTCCTCGTCCCCGCGTGAGGGGAAGTAGGTGGAGTAGACCTTTGCTAGGCCTTCATTGATCCAGTCCGGGAGATCAGTACCGTCAGAGTTGCGGACCGCGTCAACCTTGAGGCGCTGCATCAGTGCTTTGATCTGGTCGTCCATCCCGGTTTCGATTGGGAGGGTGAGGCGACCTTCGTTGGTCGGAAAGTTCTCGATCATCACGGCGATCCGTCCTTTGAAACGTGGATGATTGCGTTACCAACACAACGATACGTGACTCTGAACTTTGGGGGATACCGGAAGCTCAGTTCGGGCACCTGCTGTTGAAGTGGCCGACGATAGATCAGTTAGAGCAGACCCGTCAGAACGATAATTCATAGCAGAGTTAAAGTGCAGAGTCCCCGCCGGTGGGTCGCACCGATGGGGACTGCGGCGCGCCTGAAGGGACTCGAACCCCCAACCTTCTGATCCGTAGTCAGATGCTCTATCCATTGAGCCACAGGCGCTTGGTTTGTAACCGCTGTCGAGTTTACTCATCGTGCGCAGTGCGAGACAACTCAAATCCCCCTCTGTTCCCAAGGTCACGCGATATGGCAATCACCTAGACACAGTTCAACGGGTGTTTTGGTCAGTGCGCTAAGTTCGTCGGTTGCACGTCTCGTCTCAGATGTTAGTCTTGGCCTGTGTGGATCTGAGTGATTGAAATACCCGCGACCGAGGCCGATGCCCGGCGGGTTCCTCCTGTTTTTTGGGGTCACTTATGTCTAGGTCTACGCAATTATCGTCAGCTTCCGAAGCGGTGCCGTCTCGCCGTGCTTCCCATCTCCGGATAGAAGGACTTTCTGTTTCTTTCCCGGATAGGCGCGTCCTGACCGATGTCTCGTTCATCGTCCCGGCAGGGGACCGAGTTGGATTGATCGGAGAGAACGGTTCGGGGAAGTCGACTCTTCTCCGTGCCATTGCAGGAATCGTTCGACCGTCCGGTGGCACCGTCCGCGCTCACGTTCCCGGCATAACACATCCGAGGATTGGGCTACTTCACCAAGAACCGCCTTCCGACTCAGACGAGACTGTTGCCGGCGCTCTGGAAGATGCCGTGGCCCCGGCCCGTGAAGCGGCGAAGGCTGTTGCCGAACTCGGGTCGCTTCTGGCAGAGAATCCAAACGATCAGCGGATTGCTGAACTCTACGCCCGAGTTCTGGAGGAAGCCGAGCGTCTCGACGCCTGGGAGATCGATACCCGTATTGCGACCATGCTTTCCGGTCTGGGTCTGTCCGATATTGAATCAGGCCGCCTCACCGGCCAGCTCTCCGGCGGCCAACGTGCCAGGTTATCCCTCGTCTGGCTACTACTAAGCACCCCGGACATTCTGTTACTTGACGAGCCGACCAATCATCTTGACGATTCAGCGACGGCTTACCTTGTCGGAGTTCTTCGGTCCTGGCGTGGCCCGGTCCTGATGGCCAGTCACGACCGTGCCTTTTTGGATGAGGTTGCAACGTCCCTAGTCGACCTGGATCCTGCCCCTGTTCCGCATGCGGTTTCAAGCTCTTTCGCTGAAGACGGTCCGGGGAGCGGAATCGGGGTCACGCGTTTTACCGGCAACTACTCGGACTATCTGGGATCCCGCGCCGACACGATGCGCCGCTGGAACCAGCGGTACCGCGACGAACAAGTGGAACTAAAACGACTCCGCAAACAAGTTCGGGAACAGCACACTGTCGGTCACCCAGGACGTGAACCACGAACGGAGGCCAGAGCGGCGAAGAAGTTTTACGCCGATCGCAACGCCAAAGTGGTGTCGCGGCGGGTGAACGATGCCCGCTTGCGTCTGGAAGAACTCGAACGGGACCAAGTTCGAAAACCTCCGACAGAACTGGAGTTCAGGGGACTTGTGGACGAGGAAGAACGGGGTGGCATCTCTTCTGCTCCCACTGTGGAGCCGGTGCTGGTTGCAACTAACATCGGTGTCGAGGGAAGACTGAATCCCCTCTCACTTAGCATTTCTCGCGGCGAAAAATGGCTGCTCACTGGACCGAATGGATCGGGAAAGTCGACGCTGCTTAGTGTCCTTGCTGAGAAGTTGGAGCCAACGTCTGGAAGTCTGGGTCGGTCCCGTCGAGACCGAGTTCGGTTGCTGAGTCAAGAAATTGATGTCCCCGGGCTTGGTGACCCCGGTTCGAGCAAGACGGCCAGCCAGTTCTACAGGCAACTCGTCGGGGACAAACTCGCGGACGAGGTCCCCCTCGGTAGCCTTGGCCTGATCGCAGGTCGTGATCTCAACCGTCCACTTGCCGATCTAAGCACCGGACAACAGCGGCGTTTGGCGCTTGCGGCTCTGCTGGCGGACCCGCCTGAGATCCTGTTACTGGACGAGCCGACGAACCACTTCTCCCTCGCGTTGGTGACCGCGATCGAATCGGCGCTTCCTGACTATCCGGGCACGGTTGTGGTTGCTTCACATGACAGATGGCTGAGAAAAAACTGGAGCGGAAAAACTCTGACTTTGGAATAGGAAGTATCTGACCCAACGATCTACAAGCAGGTTCGTGTATCGGACACTGGACTCGAGAGATTCCCATTTACTTCCAACGTGGAAGGTTCATCGGTCCGTTGCTTCGAAAAGCCAGTTGTTACCGGGCATTGCCACAAGCGCGAAAGTGTTATCAAGGAGAATCATTTCGGAAGTGTAGAACTAACCTTCGACGTTTTCGTTGGCATGTGCGGATTCTCAGCCACTACTTCAAGACATTGTGTTCGACATAGTTCCCAACGCGCATATCGGCTGGGCGCGAACTCATCTCCGTCGCAAACTCGCGCTCTGACAAGGACTCTTGATCTTCAGCTTTCGACGTCGTTCACAAGTGCTCTTTAGGAGTGAGATCTATTTGGCGAACCGTTCCAATGACTCGCGCACCGTCCCACGCAGTATCATCTCGATCTTCGGGACCAGCACATCCGGATCCTCCTTCGCCCCGCCCACTAACCACTGGAGAAAGTGGCCCAGGACGATCGCGGCGAAGTGGTCGATGACGAACCGGCGGTCCTCGTCCGACAGAACTAAGTCACCCTGTAGTTCCGTGACGATCGCACTCATCATTGCGCGAAACTGTCGAAGGAAGAAGGCGTCACGCTCGCGATGGTCGAGCGAGTTGATTACGGCGAGTGTCTGGTCGTAGTTCTGTCGCATGTACTGGAGTAGCGTTCGGTATCCTTCGGCCCACTGGTCGTACGAGGCGTGCTCCATGATGTGGTTTGCGACGTCCTGTTCGAATACCCAGACCGCGAGGTCGTACACGTCTGCAAAGTGATAGTAGAACGTTTGCCGATTGATTCCGGCGGCAGAAGTCAATCCCGAAACCGTGATCCGATCAAGAGGTGCGGTGCGAAGTTGGTCCTTTAGGATCCGACCGAGGATGTCGCGTGTCGATGAGGACATTTGCACCCCCTGTTGCAGATCTCTAGGACTACAGTCCCTAAATCACTTTAGCTGAGCAGGAGGCCGACGCATCTATACCCTGAATCACGACACTTCTGAGGAACTGTCTATGTTGCCTCGCTGCGTAAAATCCTAACCTGTTGCCGTGCGGCGGTGTCGCCGCGAACAGGTTCAATCCCAGGAGTTAACAGTGTTCCTTTATGAGTCCATTCCCTGGTACTCGTGGCTAATGTGGTTCGTCGTTCTTGGCGCACTTATTGGTCTGAACGAGGTAGGGCGCCGCTGGAAATGGGGCGGTATTTCTCTTTTTATCGCCCTTCCAATAATTCTCACGCTCTTCGTCTTTCCTCATACAGCAACCGGTTCAACCGGCACCTGGTTCCACTGGGTTAAGGTTTACTCGGCCTTGGCGGGGGTCCTAGGCTTCATGGCTATCCGCTACTTCCCTAAGGTTGCGAAGATCAAGTGGGTTCTGATTTTCCCGGCCGCAATTTTGGCGATCAACATTCTGGAAGCCTGTATCCGTGACTTCCAGGTTGGTTCCATGGGTGCGGATGGAATGGTTGATGGTGTCTATATGCTTTCCGGTCCCTGGAACTGGATGAATGGTATCGCCGGTCTGATCAACCTGATCACCATCTGTGGTTGGTTCGGAATCTTCGTGTCTCGTGACAAGTCGAAAGATATGATCTGGCCCGACATGCTGTGGTTCTGGATCATCGCGTACGATCTGTGGAACTTCGCTTACGTCTACAACTGCGTTGGTGACCACTCGTTCTATGCTGGCGCCGCTTTGCTGATCTCTTGCACCATCCCCGCATTCTTCATCAAGAAGGGTGCGTGGCTACAGCACCGTGCAAGCACCCTGGCCCTGTGGATGATGTTCACCATGGCTGTTCCGTCCTTCGTTGACGGTCAGTTCGGAGTCGCAACCTCGCAGCGTCCGGAAGCCTTGTTCGTTGTCTCGCTGATTGCTCTGCTCGCAAACGTCGCAGTGTTGATCTTCCAGCTCTACACGATCTTCAAGTACAAGAAGAACCCGTTGAAGGACGAGCTCTACACGAACCTTCGTCCGTTCAAGGAGGTCGTTGCTGCCAACCGGTCTGTAGACGCGCGCGACAGCGATATTCACGAGGAAGCTCGGGAGGTTCGCGCAGAGTTTGAAGAGATGAAGGAACGCGTCAAGTAGGACCTAACATCTGCGGAACCTAGAGATAGAGACGGACCCGGTAGTAGCGCCCCTAGCCCCTCGTACGAGGGAAGAAGATAGGCATGCTACCGGGTCCGGTCTGTCTATCGCCCCAGGTTCTTTTCGTAAGCGCCCCACGTGCGAGTTATGTGGAAGCCCAGATCTGTGTACAGGTTGCCGGCCTTCGACGGATTGTCGGCATCGACATCAAGGTAGAGAGTTTCGATATCGGGGTTGATAGCGGCGTTTCGGATCACCTCGGAGATTGCTGCCCGACCCAGTCCCATGCCGCGAGTCTCGGCGCGGGCGCCAACGAACTCTATGTAGGGGTGTCCCGGGTTGAGCTCGTTGACCAGGGCATACGAGAGAACACGCCCGTCCGGATTCACTGCGATGCGTGAGAACTGCGGACGAAAGGTGATGGAACTGAACTCATCGGCCCACTCCTCATGCGTGGTTGGCCACCATCCCCAGTGGGCCCGGAATGCGTCATTATGCGCTCGGCGGATTTCTTCGAGGTCATCATCACGTACGGCGCGTACTCGAATCTGTTGCCCCAGTTCAGAGAGGTCTGGCAGGTCGGTGGGCGAGGTGACTTTACGCTCCATGTCCTGATACTTGCGTACCAGTACAAATCCGTTGTCGACCAGTAACGGGATACTGGGCCCATCTCCACTGCCGCTGTCTACGTGCATTACGTGCGGAGAATCTGGATGGCTAGAATCGAGAATCTCTCGGGATCGGGCTTCCGCTCGTTGGATCAGTTCAGTTCCGATCCCACGATTGCGCCAGTTCGGATGGACGCCTCCACTAAGTAGGGTCTGGGCTACTCCATCAAACCGGGGTCTTTCAAAGGCGGTAACTCGCTCCCATCCCACAAGTTGAGTTCCGTCCCAGACGGCAAAGCTATCGTCCTCAAAGTTGATCAGTTCTGAACTCAGTTCGTCCGCAGCGATCTCGGGGGACATTCCGTATCCAGCCCCGTCATGCTCCGCGATGGCCGAGGTTAGGGACGCCCAGGCACCGGCATCATTTTTAGTGAGGTGTTTCCACTCGAGGGACACTTATTACTCTCCTTAGAGGATTACGTACTCAGCCGAGCTTAGTAGCTTGGAGTGGTTGACGCCTGCTAGTGTTCCGTGTCCGACGGAGGAATCCAAGGGAAAGAACCCGCCTTGGTGGCGAAGGAGGGGTAGAACCTAGACCAAAAGGTCTCGGTCGGTCAGCTCGGCACCCTTGATCTTGTCAAACTCGGCCAGCAAATCCTTCACGGTCATCTGTGACTTCCGTTCTTCTGGAATATCTAGGATGATCCGTCCCTGGTGCATCATTAGCAGTCGGGTCCCGAGCTTGAGGGCCTGCTCCATGTTGTGGGTGACCATGAGGGTAGTGAGTCGACGCTCGGCAACCAATTCACCCGTCAGCTGAGTGACGGCGGCGGCACGTTGCGGATCAAGGGCCGCAGTGTGTTCGTCGAGCAGCAGGATATCCGGGTTAGTGAAGGTTGCCATGAGTAGAGAAAGTGACTGGCGTTGTCCTCCCGACAGCAGCCCGACCCAGTCCTTGAGTCGTTCGTCGAGTCCCTGATTGAGGGTTGCTAGCTGTTCGCGATACATGCTCCGCTTGGCTTTGGTGACGCCCAACCCAAGGGTCCTGTGCTTCCCACGTTCCCACGCGATAGATAGGTTCTCTTCGATGGACATGTGGGGTGCGGTGCCCAGCGATGGGTTTTGAAACACCCGTCCGATATAGCGGGCGCGCTGGTGATCATTGAGGCTGGTCACGTTGCGCTCACCAATCGTCACTGATCCGGTGTCGGGTTTGAGCGATCCGGCCACCACGTTCAGTAGCGTCGACTTTCCCGCACCGTTCGAACCAATGACAGTAACGAACTCGCTGGTCTCTAGGCGCAGGTTGATGTCGACCAGCGCGGCTCGTTCATTGACGGTCCCGCGAAGGAAGGTCTTTGAGATGTTCTGTAAATCGAGCATTACCTCAGTCCTCCGCATCTAACGCAGCGTTCTCAGCCACCAGGCGGTCCGCCATCCGCTCCTCAGGAGTACGCTTCTTGAAACCCAGGGCCTTGTTGAGACGAGCAATCAACTTCCACTGTGGTATCAGCAGGGCCAGGACAACCAGAATGGCAGAGACCAGCTTCATGTCATTCGGATTCAGTCCGACCATTAGGGCAATTTGAATCACCAAGCGGTAAAGGACAGAGCCCACGGCAGCCGCGGTTGCCGCCCTCCAGATAGACATTCTTCCGATGATGGCCTGCCCCAGGATTACCGAAGCCAATCCAGCCACGATGATTCCTATGCCCATCTGAACGTCTGCAAAACCTTGATATTGAGCAATAAGAGAGCCGGAAACCGCGACCAAGCCGTTTGAGATTGAAAGACCTAGGATCTTTTGAAAGTCAGTGGAGACTCCGAATGACCGAACCATCTCGGGGGAGTCGCCAGCCGCCCTCATCGCCAGCCCAACATTGGTGTGTAAGAACCAGATGAGCGCACCCAGGACAACCAAGACGAAGGGCAGCATTGCGATGGGACCCCACCACGTGCCCAAGAGACCGGCCTCTTTCAGAGGCGTAAAGATGTTCTCTGCGCGAAGTAGGCCGATGTTTGAAGTTCCCATGATTCGCAGGTTTATCGAATACAGAGCGATCTGAGTCAAGATGCCGGCAAGTAGACCATCGATGTGACCCTTGGTGTTGAGAAGGCCTGTGACAAGCCCGGCGATCATGCCCGCAACCAGCGAGGTGATGATGGCTACCACCGGGTTCACGCCGTTCATTATCATCACGGCTGAAACCGCTGCGCCCGTCGTAAAGCTTCCATCAACCGTTAGGTCTGGAAACTCCAGGACACGAAACGTGAGGTAGACCCCCAGCGCCATGAGCGCGTAGATCAGCCCCAGTTCGACTGCAGTAACCACGGCAGTTCCCTTCTAGCTGTCCCTGCTACCCGGGGACAACTGCCTACTCGAAGATGTTCTCGGGAGCGGCCTGCTCTAGCAGGCTCTCCGAGATCGTCACTCCCATACGCTCTGCGCCGGCGAGGTTCAAATACAGTTGAGGTTCAGCCAGCGTTGCAACGGCAATTTCGCCCGGCTGCTTCTCGCCTTTCAGGATCTGAACGGCCATCAGACCAGTCTCGTAGCCAAGCTGGTAGTAGTCCAGGCCGTAGGTAGCGACGCAGCCACGCTCGACAGAATCACCCTCGGCACCAAAGACCGGAATCTTGTTGTCTTCGCCCACCATGAGCACGCTCTCAAGTGAGGTAACCACGGTATTATCGGTCGGTACGTAGATCGCGTCCACACCCTTATCAGCGAGAGTTTGCGCTGCTTGCTTCACCATGGAGGACTCGGTGGAGGGTGATTCGACGA
This sequence comes from Actinomycetaceae bacterium MB13-C1-2, assembly GCA_035621235.1. Lineage (NCBI taxonomy): Bacteria > Bacillati > Actinomycetota > Actinomycetes > Actinomycetales > Actinomycetaceae > Actinomycetaceae bacterium MB13-C1-2. The sequence goes on along the minus strand of CP141731.1, from coordinate 731,203 downwards.
CCTCAATGCCGAGTTTCTCCGCCGCTTCCTTGACCCACTCGACCTGGACGACCGAATTGGGCTCACCGGGGGAGTAGACGACGCCCACGGTCTTCGCGCCCGGAACGATTTCGGTAATCAGTTCGATCTGATCGGCAACAGGGTTGGCATCAGACGTGCCGGTGACGTTTGCCCCGGGTTCCTCCCACGAGGCAACCAGTTGGGCATCCACCGGGTCAGTAACGGCTGTGAAGAGAATCGGGGTTTCGTCCATCGCGTTTGCGGCAGCCTGAGCAGAGTCTGTGCCTATCGCTAGGACGAGGTCAACGTTCTGCTCTTTGAACGTTCCCGCGATGGAGGCGGCGACGGACTTGTCACCGTTTGCATCCTTGTCGTCGAACTTGACGTTCAGTCCGGATTCCTCCAACGCCGCCTTGAAACCATCGGAGGCGGCGGTGAGGGAGGGGTGCTCCATCTGCTTGATAATGCCGACCGTGTAGGAAGCATCCGAGGAGGTTCCCGCGTCATCAGACTGGCTTCCCTCAGGGGAGGAGTTTCCAGAATCGGTATTCCCACCGCTAGAGCAACCCGCTAGGGCGAGTGCGCTCACGGCAAGCGCCGCGCCAAATGAGAGCAGCTTTTTCATCACTGAACCTTCCAGTCTTCCGCTTGTTAGCCCACCGCACCTGACAGACTTTCTGATTGGATCGGAGATCTGCCGGGCGGCTCTGTAGTAATGTCACAGCATTCCTTGAACCCAGCGACTTTATCGCGTGTGGAAGTGACCTGTTTGTGACGCCCAAAGCCTGGACTGGTCGCGAGGGCACCGCAGGGTTCAGATTCCCAACCGAATGGAGGGGTAAAGGACTGCTTAGGGGCAACGGAGCGTGGAGGCTAGCCCCAGCGACCGATACTTGCGGTTATAGCAGCTCGAATCTCTTCCACCGGAATCTTCGGAGTTCTGTCGTCATAGAGCAGACCGTTTTGTTCCTGACCTGTGTCAGTGAGCTGGGTGTAACAGAACCCAGTGACGCCAGGACATGCCCGGACTCCCTCGACAAGCTCGAGTAGCTTCTTAGCGAAATCCTTGGGATTCTGAATCTCTGAGTAGCCCCACGAATCGGACTTGTCCTCCCAGTCGGAAGAGAGTTTGACGCCACCGAACTCCGTAATCATTATCGGTTGACCGGAGAAACTTGTCTCGCCAACAAAGACCCGCCGTCCCGATCCGGCAAGACCCGCAAACGCCTGTTCAAGGGCATTGTTCGAACCGTATCTCTCTACGATCTCTTGACCTGTCGCTGCGTAGTCATGGATCGAAACCACGTCTGTGTCCATGTGTTCCCAGCCGTCATTCGAGACAACAGGACGTGATGGGTCCAGAGCCCGCGTCAAGTTCGTGAGAGCCACCAGGTAAGCGCGTTGATCTTCATGTCTCGTTAACTCGGGGGTTCCCCATGACTCGTTCATGGGTACCCATGTGACGATGCTCGGATGCGAGATGTCCCTTCTTATACGCTGTATCCACTCTTGCGTCGTCCGTTCGACCGCATCAGCACTAAATTCGTATGCTGCGGGCATCTCGGCCCAGACCAGAACGCCAAAGCGATCCGCCCACATTAGGTAGCGCGGGTCTTCTATCTTCTGGTGCACCCGTACCGAGTTAAATCCAAGTCTGGTAACAAGTTCGACTTCGTGCCTAAGACTTTCTGTACTTGGGGCACTAAGGTGAGAATCCGGCCAGAATCCTTGCTCGAGCACCGAACGCAAGTAGATCGGTCGCCCATTGATACTGATCCATCCGGCGTCTATCTGCACCGTGCGTAAACCTAAGTAAGACGCGACTTGATCGGGGTCTTGACCGGGAACGTCCAGAGTTACTTTGGCATCAAGCAAAGTCGGGGACTCTGGCGACCAAGCAAACTCCTCCCAACCTTGCCCGTTCTGCATTTCTGCTATGGGAATCACTAGGTCTGCCGCATATCCAACAACGTTCACGGAGGTGGTTGCCAACTCCACCTCTCCTTTTCGCAACTTGACGGAAAGGTTCGTTCCTTTTGGGGCGGCTGCGGACAAGGTGGCCGTGAGTGTGGCGCCTTCGGTCATGCAACGACAACCCCAAGCCAGCTTGGTGATATGAACGGCGGCCACCTGCTCGAGCCACACGGACTGCCAAATCCCTGAGGTGCGTCCGTACCAGACAGCATGGGGGACTTCAACCCAATCCTGCTTTCCGCGTGGCATCGAAAGGTCCAGAGCATCATCCGTAACCCGTACGACGATAACTCCATCACCGTCGTCACGAATTGCCTCCGTGATGTCGAAGCTGAACGGTACTGATCCACCACGATGATGCCCCTGGTGTTGGCCGTTAACCCAGACATCGCAACGATAGTCGACAGCACCAAAGTTGAGGATCGTGCGCTTTTTGGAAATGTCTTCCGAGTTTGCGTCTGTGGAGCTACTCGTACTAAATGGGGTCCTGTACCAGATAGTTTCATTTCCCACCGTACGTTCCAACCCCGACATCGCGGACTCCGGTGGATACGGAACAACTATATTTTCAGATTCGGCCCATTCTCCGTGATACCAGCCTTCCTGAATTCCCACGGAAGTCGGGTCTACTCGAAATTGCCAAGTGCCGTCCAAGGGCTGCCACTTTTCGCGCAACAACTGCGGTCGAGGGTAGCTACCGTCCTGGGTGGACGGTGCGGTATAGCCGGCGGTCAACAATCTTGTTCTCCTTCGTAGCATCTGATCTCATAGAGGCTGGCGTAGTCAGCTCCGTTGGTGGCCTCAACAACAAGGCGCAGTCGTGTTGCAGTCGTGGACGGATCGAGACGGTGAGAGCGTCGGGTTTGGTAGTTATCCCGAACCTCAACAGCCGTGTTCCAATGACCATCCCACACATCAATGCGATAGTTCTTGATCACTTCTGGGTCCGGTTGCGCCGGAGGGTACCTGTCGAACTCGCGCAGAATGTGACCGCAGAAGGTCAACTCCACGACGCCTATGAGTCGTGGCCGGTCCCAGACCAGTTCGATGAACTGGGGCATCGACTGATCCGGGTTTGATATCCACTGACCCGTCGAAAAATTGGGGCGCGTCATGCCTGTCTTGAGTTGATTCGCTGTCCATACACGCTGCGCGGGTTGAATAGTGTGACAGAGACTTACCCCATCCTCAAAACGGCGCAGTCGTGTGTCGTCCATTGCAACTGCGGAGACGCATCCGGGCAGAACACTGTCTGCCCGATGCCACGTGACTTTAGGTGCTGCGTCGATCTCGAGTCGCAGATACCCGACGCTCTGATGTCCAACGGGCAATTCATTGGGGGAAATCTCCACTTTCCAATGCACCCACTGGCGTTCACCTGGCGCGATTGACACCGTGCCTTCCCTTACAACGTCATCCGTACGCCGGTCATAGTCCCAGATCCCGGTAACAGCCTGAATTCGGACATGGATAGTTATGACTTCGGTGGATGTGTTTGATAACAGCATTCCGACCCGTTCGATACCGCGTGCGCCTTCTCCTGTCTCCACTGCGATCCACTGCCCGCGAGTTCGGTCAACCAGGTCAGCTACGGCGACACTCTCACGTCCAGAAGCGGGGATCAGATAGCCGCTCTCTGCTCCCATCTCTCCCGGCCGTATGCCATCATTCTCGCGTTCTGAACTAGCTGAAATAGCCGCTTGCCGCGCTAAGTCGGCCTCGTCAGAATTCGCGATATCGGGCAAGAAGGCCCCGTCTCGCAGTAGGCGTTGTTGGATCCTATCTGTCAGGATCGGGTGGATGTTTCGCGCCTCGATTCCCTCGCTGTAGGCTAATCCCGCAGCGGTTCCGGCGGCTTGGCCGACGATTGCAGTAGTGCCCATAACCCGCACTGAACCTAGCGCCACGTGTGTAACAGAGATGTCGCGCCCTGCGAGTAGTAGGTTGTCCACGTCCTTTGCTACCAGGCTGCGCAGCGGGATGCCGAATGGCGATACGTAGGCTTTTGTTGAAGCACTACCGCCGAGAACATATCCTTCGGCCGCGGTGGGCTCGCTAGTTTCCGCCAGTAATCCGCCCGGTGTGTGAAGATCGATGTTCCAGCCGCCGTAGGCAACCTGGTCTGTCAGTGGTTCGTCGGGCGCCAGGTCGTGCTCTGTCATTAGATACTGCCCCAGAACGCGTCTACTTTCTCGCTTGCCGGGCACCTGTCCAAGCCACTCAAGGGCGTAGTTCTGAAACCTCTCCTTGAACTCTGGTGACTTGTTCTTCACCCAGTCCCAAACACCAAGAGCGTGGCGGGTTAGTTCGTGTCGGATTAGTTCGTTATCATGCACCGTATCCCACGGCACTCCGATTTCCAGCCACCACCAGCCGCCTCTGACGTCCCACGGCATGCGGCCCCCTTTCGTGAAGAAGGAAGCGTCGTCGTATGAGTGGGCCCAATCGGGAGCCACGAAAGGGACCGGGCGACCCATGTCGCGCGTCTTGAGTTGAATCGAGCTCCCCATAACATCGCTGGAAGCCTCGTCGGCTGCGTGAGGTTCTTGGAACTCGGCAAAGGATTCCGACCCAATTCTGAACTCGCAACCTGCAAGCGTTGCTACCACGCCGTCGCCGGTTGCATCGATGAAAGTGCCCGCCGTAAGCCGAACGACTTTCTCTGCGCCCAGAGTTAGTCCTTCTACAGAAACAATGTTGCGCCCTAGGCGTTCAACACCGATGATCGAAGTGTTCAATAGCAACTCAAGCCCCGCTGTGCGTTGGACCAAGTCGTAGAGTTGCAGGTCCCACATCGAGTTCGCCCAGCCGTTTTCGAAAACCTCTGCGTGGTTGTGCATTCGATCCTCAACAAGGATCTCAGAGATGACTCCAGTCTCGCGTCCATAGGCGTGGTAGCAGGCTGCGCCTCTTGGTTCCACCCTTATTTCTGATGAGGAATTCCCTCCTAACACGGGCCTGTCGCCGATCAGGCAGACGGTAGCTCCGCATCGCGCGGCCGAGATGGCTGCGGCGATGCCGGCTAGGCCAGCTCCGCACACAACAATGTCGTAATGACGCTCTTCGATGTCGAACATTTCTTGTATCACTGCCTTCGTTTCGTCGGTCTCTTCGCCCATCGCAATCAGCCCTTGAGTCCGGTCGTGGCAACGCCCTCGACCAGCTGTCGTTGGAAGAAAACGAAGATGAGGAAGACTGGAACCAGGGAGACCACCGACATCGCAAATAGCTGACCGTATGAGGAGTTCCCCATAGCATTCATAAACATTCGCAAACCCAGGGGCACCGTGTAGGCGTTTATGTCCGCCAGATAGATTAGGGGTGCGAGGAAGTCCTCGTAAGTCCAAATGAAGGTGAACACAGCCGTGGTCGCCAGCGCTGGCGTTGTAAGCGGCAAAATGATGCGTGAAAAGGTTCGCCAATGCCCGCATCCGTCGATTTCTGCCGCCTCTGTTAGCTCGTTCGGAATTCCACGCATAAATTGGACGAGCAGGAATATAAAGAATGCATCCGTTGCGAGCAACTTGGGGATGATTAGCGGTAGGTAGGTATTGACCCACCCTATCTCCGAGAACACAATGTACTGCGGAATAAGCGTCGCGTGACTCGGAATCATTACCGTCATCAACATCGCAGCAAAGAGCATTCCCTTAAACGGAAACCTAAGTCTGGCAAATGCGTAAGCCGCCAGGGTGCAAGAAACCAGATTTCCCAGTACAGTGCCAACGCAGACAATAAGGGAGTTAATCAAGAACCTTCCGAAACCCGGTGGGTTCGCATCCCAGCCCTTGGCATAGTTCTCGAAGCTGACAGAACTCGGGATAATCGAAGGCGATGAGAAAATCTCGGTCTCGGGCACCACCGAACTGCGGAGCATCCAAAGCAACGGATACATCATTGCAACGCATAGCAGTACCATAAGACCCTGCCATGCAAAGCTCTTGACTGCGTTGTGGGGCTTTCCTGTCTGGCGCTGACCTACGTTCGTTGTATCTTCGGTGGTTCTCATTTGTCGTCTCCTGCAGCGTAGAAGACCCATCGTTTGGATGAAATGAAATACACGGCTGTGAACGTTGCAATGATTGCTACGAGAACCCAAGCCATTGCGGATGCGTAACCCATCTTGTATTCCGTAAACCCCTTTATGTATAGGTAGAGGGTGTAGAAAAGCGTCGAGTCAAGGGGGCCACCGGTCCCCTTAGAAATAATGTAAGAAGGCGTAAATGCTTGAAACGCAACGATTGTCTGCATGACCAGGTTGAAGAAGACAATCGGGCTAAGCATAGGCAGGGTAACCGACCGGAAGACCCTCAGTTTGCCGGCACCGTCAATCTGCGCTGCTTCCTCTAGCTCCTTCGGAATCTCTCGCAGTCCGGCCAGGAAGATTATCGCTGGCGACCCGAACTGCCATACAGCCAAAATGATGATTGTTCCGAGCGAGTAATCCGGTTCCGCAATCCAGTTGGCTCCCTGTATCCCAAATAGGGAGAGAAGCTGATTGATTGCGCCTTCTCGGCCAAAGAGTTGTCGCCACACCAACGCTACTGCGACGGAACCTCCCAGAAGCGAAGGTAAATATAGTATGGCCCGGTAGATGCTCATGCCTCGCATATTTCGGTTGAGTAGTAACGCCAAGCCAAGCGCTGCGGCAAGTCGCAATGGGACGGAGACCAGCACATACGTGAACGTGACCTTGAGGGACTGTATATACCGCGGATCCGCTACGAGTGAGGAGTAGTTCCTCGTCCCGATCCAATCTGGAGTTGTAAACAGGTCGTAGTTGGTGAACGAGAGGTAGAGCGAGGCAACCATTGGCCCTAGCACCAGGGCGACCATCCCGACTATCCAGGGAATAAGGAAAGCGTAGGCTGCGCGGGCCTCACTTCGCGAACGGCGGGTGGAATGTCGCACCTTCATCGTTGTCTTTGCAGTCATCTGCAACCTTACTTTTCATGGTGGACCGCTGCGGTGGTCGAGCCCAAGGGAGCCACCGCAGCGAACCTACCGGGATCACCTATAGAGCCGCGTCTAGTTCTTCGGCCTTGGTTAAGATGAGTTCTGCCGCCTGCTGAGGGGAGTCCTTTCCAAAGGCCACAGACTGCGCAGTCTGTTCGAAGTAAGATCTCAGCTCGGCGAAGCCAGCCGGCCATAGACGGTTGAGTGGGCGAGAATGCTCGGACACCAAACTCATGTACTCAACGGCCTTCTCGTCTGCTGGCGACAGCTTGCCCTGTAGTAAATCACGGGCCGCCTGCGAAGGAGGTATGCCTAGTGCAACTCCATTTGTCTCTACTGCCTGGGGATCGTTCACCAAACAATTGATCAACTCTGCCGCGTTTTCGGGACTCGGCGACGTTGCAGCTATCGACCATAGGCTCGCCGCATTAATCCAGAGTGATGGGTTCGAGTCCTTGAATGGCGGCAGGTATATGTCCAGCTCAGGCTCCATCAGTCCCTGGAAGCTGGTTAGGTCCTGGGTCCACATGAAACCCATTGCCGCATTGCCCTTGACAATGGCCGAGTTTCCGGGATCGCCTGCAGCTTCTGCGGTCACGTCGGCTGGGGGGACAGCACCTGCTGTGCGCAAGTCATCCCACCACTGGAACCAAGCCTCAACCTGCTCCGAAGTCGGTTGGAATATGCCCTCATCGCTATAGAATTCGCCACCCGTCTCGTCCCTAACAAACAGAATGAACAAGATCATGTCGCCTGCGGAGTCCTGTAATGCCCATTTTCCCTCACCAAGCTTGTCGGAGAGGTCAATGGAATATTGCTTCAGGTCGGACCAGCTGTACTGACCATCCGGAAACGGCATACCTGCTTCGCTGAGCATTTCAGTGTTGGCAACAACGCCCGAAGCGTTGGTCGCTGCAACAACCGCGAAAGTCTCTCCGTCCACGTTTCCGTAGTCACGGACGCCGGGATCCAACTGGTCAAAATCAATACCTGGAATTGAAGTAAGGTCAAGCAACGCACCCTTGCCTGCATAGTCTGGCAGTTGGCTGGCCGCTTGCATTAGGACATCTGGCAGATTTTTGCCAGCGGCCTGGGTTGCCAGTTTGTCCCAGTATCCTTCCCACGGTTGTGGTTCCGTCAAAACCTTTGCGTCTGCCACGACCGCACAATCCTGCATTGATTGTTGCAACGCTGCATTCAGGACATCTCCGCCCCACCACGTTGCTCTCAACTCTGCGGATGAGCTGGGAGACGGAGTGGCAGACTGGCCGCCTTCGCCAGTCTCAGACTCTTTTCCATCCCCTGATCCGCCACTGCATCCGGCTATTGAGCCAGCTAGTAGCGCGGCGCACGCGCCCAGCGTGACAACTTGCCCCGCCTTTCCTTGTAACATCTTTGTCCACATGCTTTCTCCAAAACGTCTCAGCCACACTGCCGTACTGTCGCAAGATTCTAACGTTAGAATCTTGTGAGTATTATATGATCAACTTTGCGTGCCATGTCAAGCAACGATGACAGTACACACGTATCAGACAGGGAGGAAGCGTGCCTGAGATGCCAACAGCGGCTCGCGGTAGTAGCCGCCCAGGTATCAAGGAAGTCGCAGCCCTCGCTGGAGTCTCATGGAAAACCGTTACGAATGTTGTACATGAGCGTCCAAACGTACGCCCCGAAACCCGTCAGCGGGTTCTGGATGCGATCGATAAGCTTGGTTACCGACCAAACCTAATAGGCCGTAATCTCGCGACAGGACGAACTGGGGCCATCGCGCTGTCGGTTCCAGACCTCACACAACCGTATTTCTCAATGTTGGCGCATGAAGTAATCAAAGAATCAAAAAGGCGCGGCCTGGTTGCGTTGATTGATGAGTCATTCGGTGACCCAGCACACGAACTCTCGGTCATTAGCGGTCTTCTATCCCACCAGGTAGATGGCGTGATTATTAGTACGCTGATGCTAGAGAATGAGCAGCTTCCGACCGGTCCCCCGCCTACGCCCGTAGTGCTGTTGGGGGAACGCGCGAGTAGCGACATCCTGGATCACGTGGGCGTGGACTCGGTTGCCTCGGAAGCAGACGCTACGGCGCAACTCATGGAGTTAGGTCGTACCAAATTGGCGTTCGTGGGACTCCAAGCAGGGGGACTCGGAGTGGGCGCTTTGAGATACAAAGGGTTTCGCAAAGCTATAGCCGATCACGGCGGAGTTTGCGATCCCCGACTAATAAAGACGACGCCCGAGTACAGTCGCATCGTTGGCTACGATGCGACGAAGTCTCTTTTGACACAAGGAGTTAGCTTTGACGGACTCGTCTGTGGCAACGATCTTCTTGCTATCGGTGCTCTCAGTTGCCTCGCCGAACACGGGGTCAGGGTGCCAGAAGATGTGGCGGTGATTGGTTGGGACGGGATCCCAGAAGGAGCGTTTTCGAATCCGGTTCTGAGCACAGTGGTACCTGACGTTGCTGAGATTGCCGCCAAGGCGCTCGACAAGCTCATCATGAGGATCGAGGGGGACAAGAGCGCCGCGCGCGACATAACTGCGGGCTACGAGCTATTGCTGCGGGGTAGCACGTAAGCAGAGCAACAAACCTTAGTGCAGAGTTGCCCGCTGTCACCGCTGGGCGGGACTCAGCGCCCTCGCCATTGTTTAGTGGTTGTATTCATCAGCAGTTGGGTCGCTGGGGTGCAGGAAGAAACGAGTTCACTGCTTCGGTAAAGACGATTAGTCTTTGAGGCCCGACACGATCCAGGTGAATCCGTATCGATCTATCAGTGCCCCAGAGATTCCCTGATCGTCAGGGGGTGGATTAGAAACGATTGGTGAAATTACTGCGCCTCCAACAGCAAGTGCATCAAAGGCCGAATGGGCTTCGCTAACACTGGGAAATGCGGCATGCAGAGCGACGGAGGTTCCTTGGCTAACCGCCGTAAGTGAGTCTGCACCACTGAGGCTTCCCAAGTTTGGCAAGACCAACTCAGCATGCATTACCTGCCTCTTAATGTCTTCACTTAGCTGATGAGCGGGGTCCGTTGGAATGTCTCCGTATCGTGAAAGATGGACAATGGCACCGGAGAAAACCTCCGCATACCAGACAAAGGCCTCTTCACAATTACCGCTAAAGCTCAGGTAGGGGGAAAGCACAATGAAGCTCCTTCGACTCCGTTGTCGCAAACATCAAAACTAGAGTCACATCATTTCACGACCATGCACGCGGCGTAGCTACTTGACGGGCAAAACCCCCGAAATCAAAAAGATTCCGGGGGTTATTCGCGGAGACGGAGGGATTTGAACCCTCGAGGGGCGTGAACCCCTACCTCCTTAGCAGGGAGGCGCACTCGACCTGGCTATGCGACGTCTCCAGGCCCCTCAATAGTAGTAGGTAGCGCGCCATCTTCCAATTGAACCGGGCCTCATTCCCTATGTCATAAACCGCAGTTCCGTAGACCGCAGCCTTGCGAGATGCTTGACTCGTCAGCAGCTGATCTGAAAGTGACGGGCACATGCAAACAATTGAGATGACCGCAGGGCAGAACTCAACGCGCCCCTGGTATCGGGGGACTCCGATGCTAATTGTCCGCTGGACCGTCGCTGTGCTGGCTGCGTTCGGCACCGCGGCAAGTGTTTGTCTGTCGGTCATTGGCGACTGGAGTCGGGACTACGTGACCGATACCGAAGGCTTCGTTCAAACCCTCGCACCCGTCGCGGAGAGCCGACCTTTTCAATCGGTCATCGCAAACCAAGTGGGAGACATTGCATCCGAAACCATACAGGGACTCCCGGCGACCACCGCGCTCCAAGATATGGTCGGTTTAGGTCAGGGTGATGCCAATGACAAATCTGGACTATGGGCCGCTCTACAGCAGTTCCTTCAGGACCCCGTTGAGTCAGCGCTCATCGGGGTGGCGGACCAGGCAGGCCAGCTTGCCAAGGACGCTACGACTCAGTTCGTGACTTCTGCGGCCTTCCCACCCGTCTTCAACCAGGCCACACAGGACCTGCACTCTCAAATCATTGCCGCCCTGGAAGCGCCCGCCGTCGACGACTCAGCGCCACTTGTTCTGTCGTTACACGTTGATCTGATTCTCGATGCTGCAGAGAGCAATCTCTCGGGCCCTACTTCCTGGATGCTCTCGCTAGTTCCTGAGACAGGTCAGACCATTCCTGTTCTCGAAATATCGGACATTGGGAGTTGGCGCCCCCTCTACAGTGCTCTTGGAACGGGTGGTGACAACTTTGTCTGGCTTGCCGCTGTTCTCGCAACTGTGGCTCTGGTAGCTACTCCTAAGCGGTTCATGACCGTCGCTGTGATTGGGGCTTTCACCGCAGCTGTAGCGGGAGTGCTGATTTGGCGTATTCCGGAAATGGGTCGACAAATGTTCACCGCCGTCGACCCGTCGCTGAACGAGGTTGTCAACCAGGCATGGTCACGTTTTGCTACGCCACTTTCGCGAGCGTTTGAACCCGTGGCGATCCTAGGAATAGCAATAGCACTGACGGGAATAATCCTCGCTGTTGGAGCGAGGATTATTCGACGTTCACGTGCAAAAGCAGTTATTACTGCTCGGTAGATTCCTTATCCACGTCGCTAGTTGTCTTCGCACCCTCTTGTACGCGAACCCAACTGGGAGTCCTCTCAGATGCGGGAACGTCTTCGGAACTCTCGTCCGAAATGACCTCATTGGATTCAGGTGACTCATCGGCCGACTCGACGCTATCTGTCGCCTCGGAGTCTTCAGCCGGGGCGGGTTCTTCACCAGCTTCTTCGACCACTTCTGAGACTTCCTCTATGGTCTCTTCCGCGTCGACGGTCTGCTCAGCCCGGGTATCCTCGACGGACTCGGGGGTCTCTATCGCTGCCTCCGAATGACCTCCGTCCGTTAGATCGATTAGGTCGACTGCCGGAGAGCCATAGCTGGAAAGCATGGCTCGAACACTCACGAGTTGCTCGTTGATTGAGTCGCGCCTACTCAGTGCAGCGGTAAGCTCACGTTCCGCGTTCTGGCGCAGTGCGTCTGCGGCGTTCTTTGCTTCGGAGATCATTTCATTCGAGCGCTGCTCAGCGGTGCGAACAAGTTGTTCGGCGCGTTCGCGTGCCTCAAATTCGGCGCGCTGCGCTTCGGCTCGGATCTCGTTCAGCCTAGAGGTTGCATCGGCAAGTTCTTCGTGGCGCGCAGCAACATCGGCATCAAGACCAGCGAGTGCTTCCTCCCGGCGTCCCGCTAGAGTCTTCTCAAAATCGAGGGCTGCTGCGGCCGCCGCAGCTCGCTGGGACTCCATGTGCGTGGCGGCTTCTTCACGAGAGGCCGCGGCCTCACCCTCTACCTGAACGCGAATGTCGTCAGCTCGCTTGTTTGCGTCCTCGACAGTTCGGGTTGCCTCTGTCTGGGCCTTCGAGAGAATGTCCTCGGCCTCGTTATTGGCGTCATTCAATAGTTGATCGCGTTTTGTACTCGCCTCGGAAAGAACCTTCTCGGCCTCTTCCTTTGCCGCCGAAGTCAGCGCAGCGGCCTCGTCCTTCGCGGTGTTGAGGATCAGTTTTATGCGGTCCCCGAGATGATCGAAGGTCGCTTCCTCAAGAGGCACTGCGTTCTTGAGCTCTGTGTTCGCCTGGTTCAGTTGCTGTTGGAGCGCTGTCGCGAGGGTGCTTAGTTCCTCGATGGTCTGCTGCTGTTCTTCAGACTGCTTGGCCGCGGCGAGTCCGGCATCGTTGGTTACGCTCAGCTGATCTTCAAGGCGCTTTATTGTGGAGCGCAGAGACGCCACCGCCTGGTTTACTTCTGTTGGATCGTAGCCCTTTCGGACAATTGGAAAGCTCTGGTCAGACATTGTCGTCCTCCTCGGGCAGATCTATGTTGGATACTAGTTGGTCTGGAATGACTGAGGTCGGGATCGGAACCGCTAGGGCATCGACCACCGCAGAGATGCTTGCTAGCTCTGATGCGATCCCGTCTCGTTTCTCCGCGAGAGCCACGGCTTCTTGCTTAGCCTGCTCAAGGATAACCTCTGCTTCTGCCCGAATTGTATCGGCGTACGTGCGGGCGTCTGTAAGGATCTGCATCGCCTCGGCCCGTTGTTCGCGGGCGTTGGCAAACGCCTGGTCTCGGAGTTCCTCCAGTTCGGTGGCTGTGGCAAACCGCGTCTGCTCACTCTGTGACTCAACGTCAGTGAGGAACTGGCGCGCTCGCTCTCGCGTCAGATCAGCGTCTTCCTGCGCGTCCTTTACTAACTGGTCACCGATTGCGACGGCATCCTGCAGAAGCTCTTCCTGACGGCGGCGTGCGGTTTCCAGTGTCTCTTGGGCCTGTGACTCTAAGTCGCGTGAACGTGTGCGAGCATCCTCCAAAATGGCCGTGCGGTCCTGCTGCGTGGCTTCAAGCAGTTCCCTCATTTGTTCTTGGACATCGTTGATGTGGCTAGTCCCGACCAGATGGGCTTCCTCGCGAACTCGCTGTGCTTCTTTCTGGGCTTCTTCAAGAAGGGATGCCGCTTGCATGCGAATCGACTCGGCGTGCTTTTCCGCGTCTTCGATCAACGCACGCTGCTGAGCCTGTGCGATTTTAGTTCGGGAGTAGATGTCTGCCTGAGCGGCGGCAACCATCGCAGAAACTACTTCCTCGCCGCGCCTAACAGTTTCGGCTGCCTCCGAGCGTGAAGCCTCACGATTTGCTTCCGCCTCGGCGATGATCTTTGCTGCTGTCTCCTCGGCTTCGTGAAGCTGAGCTTCGACTTGTCGATCAGCCTCTCCCTGCTTCAGGGTTATTTCCCGGCCGACCTCGTCCATTTTGGTAAATGTTGCAAGGCGGTGCTTTTGAGTCTCTTCTTCCGTGCGAAGTTTGAGTTCTTCGGCCTCGGCCCTTGCCCGTTCAAGGATTTCTTGGGCTTCACTCTTTGCGTTTTCCGTGATCCTGTCTGAGCCGTCCAGAATCTCCTGGAATGTGGCACCCGCCTTCTGCTCCGCTTCCACGATGATGCTGTTGGCCTTGGCCAGCGCCTGATTAACAATTTGGTCGTGCTCTGACTGAGCTTGGATGCGTCTGGCTTCAATCTGGTCGAGGGCTTCACGCGCAAGTTGGTGTTTGCTACGGGCCTTCCCCAGTTGACGGTTTGCTTGGGCGATAACCTCGTCTGCCTCGCGCTTTCGTTGCGCAAGGTAGGAATCGGCATCTCGGCGGGTTTGCTCAGCGACGAACTCGGCTCGTTCAAGCACTCGTTGCGCGCTGGAGTCCGTCGGTGGGACGTCAGTGTCGGTGGGCACCATGATCTAGTCCTGCGTTAGTGGAATCCGCCAGCGTCCTGGCGGATTTGCGGAGAGTAAGGGATTCGAACCCTTGGTGCCATTGCTGACACATTGGTTTTCAAGACCAACACCTTCGGCCACTCGGTCAACTCTCCCGAACTGGAGTCTACTAACTCAAACGCGAACAAGGCGACTTTCTAGAGCATGAGACTTCTCTAGTGTGGTTATTGTTTCCACGTGAACAGAGGGGAAGCACCAGTTTTGGTTCGACGGTTGCGGTTCTTAACCAGACGCGGGGGTGCCCCGGCTGGCTTATCTAGCAAGCCCCGACTAATGGCCGGAGCTATCGGTGGCCAAAGTGGCAGGCGCGGAGTGAGTAGAGCCTGGATCGGGTGATAGATATCTGGCCGGGTTGGAATAGTACCTTCGATTGGTTGGTTGTCCTCGTCCAAGACGCGGGCAAAGACCCCTTCCTCCAGTTCCATGTAGTCGTGGAGGTAGTCGACCCAGGAGCGGTAGCAGTGGTCATACAACTCAACGTCTCCAGCGTTACCGTCGTCGTCCAAAACAGCGCGCCGAAGTGCGACGGCAGCACAGATTCCCTCGTTTACAACCCAGGCCAGATGCTCGGTGAGCACGGGCTCACCCTCAAGTGTGGTCGTGTAAAGGAAGCCTGGCTTACCGCCGCGGCGCCAACCGTCGGCTCTGGCACGGTCGAATAGGCGTGTCGCTCCGTCTTGAATGTCCCAGCTCTCCTCAAGGCCATGTTCGCGCAGCGCCGCACGGTACTCCACACCGAGACGTGCAAGCTCAAGACCGTGTCCCACAACTGCGCCATACGGATAGTAGGGAGTGTTGGGGGCGTCTTTGTTGTAGTCGGGGAGCGCATTCCATTCCTCGTCCAGATGTTCCGGAACGCGCCAATCGAATTTTTCGGACTCCTCATATGCGCGCTCAAGCATGCGCCCTGCGCGCGCGACCCAGATAGGTTCCTGCACAGCCTCAGCGGCCGCGAGATATGCCTCGACCGTGTGTAGCAGAGAGTTCATTCCCCGATACGGAGCGCACTCGGACCAGTCACGTGAGTACTCGTCGACCACGGCCCCAACGACCTCGTCCCACCAGTGTTCCTCTTGGTTTGTTAGGGCGTCTCGGAGCAGCTCTGTGGCTCCCGGACGGTTAGCAGTTGCCGCCGTGGACGCAGCGAGGATGAGGAATGCGTGAGCATACTGCCACTTCCGTTCGCCGCCGTCCTTCCAAGGGGCGCCCGTTCCCTCCGAATTCGGCTGGTGTTCGATGGCGGTAAACCACCCGCCCTTCTCACGATCTTTGAAGTACGTTTGCAGACTGCGGATTCCGTGGTCGCAGTAGCGACGGCACCCCGGGATTCCTAGCAGTGTGCCCAGAGAGTATGCAAATGTCATGCGGGCGGTGATTGCCAGATCGACGGGGCGTTCCGTATCTAGGCTTCCATCTGGCCTAAAGTACCCGTAGCCGGTGGGTGCGACCGCGGCTTTGCCGTGCTCTAGGAGAGCTTGCATTTGCCGAGATAACCACCTGTTGTGCTCAACCGATTCAATCCAGCTGCCCATAGCCCACTCACCTTCGGCATCATCGCGTTTCTTGCAAGAGTCTTGCCCGGCCCTGGGGTCGAACACATAGGTAAAGCATAAAGCGTTGTCGATGGTTGGTGACCTCGAAATGTCCCCAACGAACTGAACTTTAGGCAATATTGCGGGTACCGACTCCGCGAAGAGTAGGGGACTCGAACACTAAAGAGGTGCCCGCGATAGGCTTCTAGCATGTTTGGAATGGATGCCCAATCGGACGATCTAGTTGCCGCCGTGAATGACGCGGTGGGTAATCTGCCGTGGATCGTCCCAGTTCTACTGGTCGTGATGATCCTGACTGGGGTCGTGCTCTTAGTAGCGCGGTTGCGTGGTAACTCACGGGGGCCGGGCTGGGATCTGCGCTCGGCTAGTCGCGGACCCGGCCGAAAGTAACTAGAGGGTTTCTAACACTGCTTCCAGGACGGCTGCTGCTCCGTCGAAATCCACCGGACCCGTCTGTGCGTTGGCCGAGGCAACCACAACATCCGATGCTCCGCCCATCGCAACCCCGTGTCCGGCCCACTGCAACATCTCGATATCGTTGACACCGTCACCCAAAGCAATCGTGCCCTCATGGTTCACACCAAGTGAGTCGGCGAGTTCCTGCAGTCCGGTTGCCTTTGTGATCCCGCCCGGACAGATGTCGGCCCAAGCCGTCCAGCCCACCGCGACTTGAACATCGGCTAGCGGCAGGTCCCACAGCAACTTTTCAAAGTCATCCCGATCCATCCACGGTGCACGTGCAATCATGCGAGCGGTCGGCCTTGAGAGCATCTGGCCTATCGGTCGGACGATCTGTTCCGACATCATTTCCCCGAACGGGAATTTTCTGGACACCAGCATCCCCTCGGCTCCGTCATCAACCCCGATTAAGATCTCGGGTACAGCCTCAAAGATGACATCAGCAGAGGGCCGAGGATCAAATACGTGCTCAATCATCAACTCGGGCGTGTGACTGACAGGGTCGCTGCCACCCGCAGTTTCGCGGGTCCAATGAACCGTCTGCGCTCCGTTGGAAGATACCGAATAACCGTCTGGAAGTTCGAGAGCGGCAAACACTGGGCGTGTAGATGAGATCCCACGACCCGTTGCGATCACGATGTTTACGCCCGCGTCCAGTGCGTCCTGGACGGTGCGTTTCATCCGCTCTGTTGCCCCCTCAGCCGTCAGAAGGGTTCCGTCCACGTCAAGGGCAACGAGAATCTCTTGTGGCTTCTTCGGCAGATGGCCTGGTAGCGACGAGCGAGCGTGATCAAGGATGTCTTGATACGGGATACGAGGACCCTTATGTGGCGGGGGAACGAGGAGTGGATTACTCACTTGCCTCCCTCGGTAACTGGCTCCATGACCGAAAGGCCTCCGAGGTATGGGCGGAGTGCTTCGGGGACGTTGACGGAGCCGTCGGCGTTCTGATGATTTTCAAGTAGAGCGACTAGCCAGCGCGTGGTCGCGAGGGTTCCGTTCAGGGTGGCGACGGTCTCTAGGCCCTCCTCGCGGCGCTCGCGGATGGAAAGTCGGCGTGCCTGGAAAGTGGTGCAGTTTGAAGTGGAGGTGACCTCCATCCACCGTTCCTGCGTTGGAAGCCATGCCTCACAATCGAACTTGCGAGCAGCGGACGAGCCGAGATCCCCGGTTGCAGTGTCGATTACGCGGTAGGGAAGCTCTACTTTGGCGAGCATCTCCTCTTCCATAGCGAGTAGTCGCTTATGCTCTTCTTCCGCGTCTTCGGGATGAACGTAGCTAAACATTTCCACTTTGTTGAACTGGTGGACTCGGATTATGCCGCGCGTGTCCCGACCTGCGGCTCCGGCTTCGCGACGGTAGCAGGTTGACCAGCCGGCGTAGCGAAGCGGACCGTTTGAAAGGTCGATTATCTCGCTTTCGTGATAGCCAGCGAGAGCAACTTCAGAGGTTCCGACCAGATAGAGGTCGTCTGCAGGTAGGTAATAGATTTCGTCAGAGTGAGCACCGAGAAAGCCTGTTCCCTGCATGATCTCTGGTTTCACTAGCGTTGGAGTGATCTGCAGAGTGAAACCGGCGCTGGTTGCCTGGTCGACAGCCATTGACAGCAACGCCAGCTCCAGCCGTGCTCCGATGCCGGAGAGGTAATAGAAACGTGAGCCGGAGACCTTTGCGCCGCGCTTGACGTCAATGGCACGCAAGCCTTCACCCAGCTCCAGGTGGTCCTTGGGCGTGAATCCTTCCGCCGCGAAATCGCGGGGCTTTGGACCTTCATGACGAAGGACTTGGAAATCATCCGGGCCGCCGATGGGGGCCTTATCTGATACGAGGTTCGAAATCTGGAGCGAGAGTTCGCGAACCTGAGACCCCAGAGCATCCGACTGCTCTTCGGCCTCCTTGACCTTCTGGGCGAGCTCCTTGGCGGCGGCGAGAATAGCGGGGCGCTCTTCGGCCGAGACCTTTCCGATCTGCTTTGATACTCGCTTCTGTTCGGCCCGCATAGACTCGAAGTTCTGAAGCGCTGTCCTCCACTCGGCATCGGCCTGAACAAGGCGGTCAACGACCTCGGGATCTTCGCCTCGGCGAGCCTGTGATTCACGCACAGTATCGGGGGTATCCCGGAGAATTCGAACATCAATCATGCATCAATCGTACCCGGCGAGGTTTGTGGGCTAGTTCGGTGGTCAAGCACTCAGGGATAAAGCTCACGTTCGCCGCTACGCTCGTACCTATGAGCACAGGTGTAATCGCGGCACTGAGCGTCCTTGGATCAATTGTCCTGGTCGCAGTCGGCACGTTCTTCGTCATGGCCCACATGGCAGAGAGGCGCAGGGCGTTCCTCAATGCCAAGCCTTCCGCTACCGCGAATAAGTCCGACATGGCGGGCCGGGCCTGGGTAATCGTGAATCCGACGAAGGTTGGGTCATACGCGGAGTTCCAACAGAAGGTCAGCAACGCGGTGATTCTGGCAACCGGACGTCCGGCGATGTGGATTGAGACGACTGTCGAGGACCCGGGCACGGGCCAAGCCATCGAAGCCCTGAAATATCGGCCCTCACTGGTTATGGCTGCTGGGGGAGATGGGACGGTCCGCGCAGTTGCAGCGGGAATGGCACACTCCCGCGTTCCGATGGCGCTGTTGCCGATGGGAACCGGAAATCTTCTTGCCAGGAATATTGGTGTTCCCCTTGACCTCGATAAGGCACTAGATACGGCGCTTGAGCCGGTCTCAAGAAGAATGGACCTTGCCTGGTTGCGTCTTGAGCGCGTCTCCGTCGCCTCGGATCTTCCCGCTGAAGGGGATCTGTTGCGCAGGGCCGGGGCAAGTGCTGTGCGTGTCCTTCCAGACGGAGTGAATGAACCTGCTAAAGACGAGTACGCCTACACGGTAATCGCGGGTGTCGGTTTCGATGGGCAGACAATGGTGGACACCGACCCGTCACTGAAAAAGTGGATCGGGTGGACCGCGTATGTGTTGGCTGCGCTAAAGTCTTTGCGGATCGAGCGAATGAAAGCCACGGTAACCGTCTTTCACAAGGAGGGCGAAAGTGCTGGTGACTTCAAGTCGAGGCGCAGCGCTCCGATTCCCAAAGCGGTCGAAACAGCCGTAAGACAGTCTCACACGCTCGGTGCTGATAAGGGCGTTTCCCCGGCACTCAAGAAAGAAGAAACCTGGGACATGACAGGAGTCCGCGCCAGAACCATCCTGTTCGCAAACTGCGGAGTCTTACCCTTCGCAGTCCTTGCTCCCGACGCCTCCATCGATGATGGAAAGATGGACCTGATCGCTCTCGACACCCGCGCAGGACTTCTTGGATGGAGCTATCTGACCATCAAGGTTGCCGGGCAGAGCGTTGGGCTTAAGCCCATTAATCTCAAGAATGACCTCGGCGCCATTCAGTTCAGGCAGACCTCCTCAGCGCGGGTAGATATCTCGAAGGCCTATCCGGTGCAGGTAGATGGTGACCCCGTAGGGGAGGCAAGGACCGTTAGCGTTCGTGTTGACAAGGGCGCGCTGATTGTCCGCGCCCCGAAGAATACAGCCGGGGCAATTCCGGACGAGGATCGGCGGATCTAGGGATTGCTCCAGCTACTCCAGCCACCTCTTCTGGTTTGCCAATCAGATAGGGGAACAACACGCCGCAAAAAGGGCGGCGAAAAGTCCCCTATCTGATTGGCAAACCAGAAGAGGAAAGAAGAGGAACTAGCTACTTCGCCAATAGCGACCTTATCCAAGCCCTTGCGTCCACGAAGTCCTGGTCGTTGGTCCCGCGCTGGACTTCTGCCCGGATTCCATCAACTCGCGGGTACGATCCCAGATACGTTACCTTCGGGCAGGTTCGATGCAGACCGATGAGCGCCGCCTGCACCCGCTCCTCGGCGATGTGTCCAGCGATATCGATCGAGAAGGCATAGTGTCCGAACTCCCCACCGATTGGGCGTGATTCGATCCGGGACAGGTTGACCCCTCTTACGCTGAACTGCTCAAGCATCGAAAGCAGTGCGCCGGCTTCATCGTTCGGTAACTCGACCTGAATCGTTGTTTTGTCTGCTCCGGTCACCGGGGGTGTAGGCCCCGGCTGGGAGACCATAATGAAACGAGTTACGGCACCGCGGTTATCAGCCACGTCTTCCTGCAGAGCGACCAGTCCGTAGCGTTCCACTGAGGTTGCGTTGCACAGTGCTGCCTCGAAGGGAAGTTCCCCTGTGTCGTCGGCCATTGACCCAAGCAACTCGGGGCCAGCCGCAGTGCTGGTGGTGGGAACATGAATGACGCCTGGAAGGTGCTCTTCGGCCCAGCCTCGGCACTGGGCCCAGGCATGCGGATGAGTTCCAACCCGCTTGACATCGGTCATGGTCGTGCCCGGAAGTGCGGCCAAAACGAATCTGACGGGGACCAGCATTTCTGCAACGATCGTTAGTTCTCCGTCTTTGGACAGTGCATCAATCGTTGCGTTGACCCCGCCCTCAATCGAGTTCTCGATGGGCACAACCGCACGGTCTACCTGACCGTCGTGAACCATCTTCAAAGCCTTGGCTGCAGAGGTTACTGGAACCAGTTCAGCGCCCGCGGGTGCGACCTTCCAAACTGCCTGCTCGGTGAAGGTGCCGAACGGTCCGAGAAACGCGATGAGCATGTTCTCGCCGACAGGGGGCGGCCCTGGCACGTTCGTAGGTGCCATCTTGGTGGAATCGTGCATACTTGCTCCAGTTCGCAGGTTCGGGGTTTGGGACCCTGATCTGTAAGGCAACCCCAGGTTACGACTCTTTTGTTGCCGGGGCGCTGAGTGTTCTAATCGCAGGCCGTGATTCGGTAGAGCCGCGCCTGGTCGCCCTCCGCGACTAACTCGAAACCTTCACTGGTATCGACGTTGTAGAGGCCGGGTGCCCGATCTGCGCGTAGACGGGAGTAGTAGTAGCCGTCCGGGTACTGATAGAAATGAGTGATTCCCTCTTTCTTCACGACCTCGCACACCACTGGATCAGTGGTTATCTGATCGAATTGCTGAAGCAGGATCTCCTGGGATTCACTATCTTGGTTTACCAGGGTCAACTGGGGGAAGTATGCGCGGCGTTGTCCAATCATCTGCGAGTACATCGCCCCGGCCTGAGGATCCCCAAGAACAATCGCGTCTTCGGGTAGCAGCGTCGGAAGCTCCCGCATCATGTCCAAAACTCCCTGGGTCGCCATTCCCGGCTTGCCAAGGCGGGTCGGATCCATGACAGACTTGGCGGCCGCAATTCGTCCGTCAAGTCCGCCTCCGAGCGAGCCGACCAGTAGAACGAGGGCGAGGAGTGCTCCGATTGCGGACTCCGAGTCCGCTACATTTTGCTCGCTCGTCTTTCTCCACAGATGAGCCAGTCCAAGGACAACCCACTGCGTTCCGACTGCGGCCAGGATTACGAGGGGAACTGACATGGCCTCCATAATTCTTCGACCGTCAGAAAACCACGGCCCGACAATCCACTTCCTGATTGCCCAGTTTGGCCCGTAGGCGAAAAACACCAGGGTCAGGTAGAGTCCCCACGACCAGATCGGCCAGGCAACTGGACGAACCGCCCCCTTCCATCTGGCCCATTTCCGGTCCGTGTACCTGGCTAGAACAATCCAAACTGAACCCGCGGCCGCAAGAGCAGTGAGGATCGTAGAAGTGATCGGGACGCCCAGATTACTCGGGAAGGGCGGTGTCGGGACGAAGACCTGTGAGAGTGCTGTCTGGATTCCCACGCCCTTACGGTTGTAGTTGCGCATTGACTCGACTTCGGGAGTCAGGTGTACCGCGACCACGACACCGACCGCCGCGATGACAGCGAGAACAACGATGATTATGGTGCGGTAGTCGCGTGATCGGGACGCCCAGCAAACCACTGCTACGGCGCCGGCAATTGCCGCCGGAGCCAAGAAAAAGAGCAGGTTGAAAGCCACAACAGGATGCGCCTGAATACCTCCGTACAGTGCAACCAGGGTGAGGATGACCGTGGGAAACAGATCTCGCCATCGGTTTGCACGCCCCTGGAACAAAGCGACCAGCTGTCTTCCAGCGAGAATCGCGATTGCGGCTATCCCCGGGAGCAAGGCAACGGACATTGCGTTCGGTGTTTGCTGGTACGCGGTCAGCGCGTCAGCCGGCATCGAGGGAAGAACGCCGGCGATGATTGGCGCTGCCAGTGCAGTAATTCTCGTTGGGAAGAGAAACCGGGTGAGGGCGGCGATGGTGATTATCCAGAGCGCCATCAATGCCAGTGAGCAGGCGTTACTTGCCTGGACGGTCGTGGGACCGGTGGCGAAGAGCGCGGTGAAGGCGTGCCACCCAATGGGGTACTCCTTCGAGGCCGCCCCTCCGTAGTTCGATGCAAGACCCTCGCCGGGGGACGCAATGCCCTCCTGCGTTATGGCCCAGACCCCGTTCATGTGGAACGAGGGGTCCCACTGCTGAACCGGATTGATCGGAGGCGCAGCCACTATCATCGGGATGGCTGCCAGGATCCAGCCGACCAGACACGCGATAGAAATGGCTGCGGCTCGGGGAAGGAAGAGTGACCGAGCTCGGTCACTTATCGGCGTTGACATTCGCCCCGTGCGCCAGAGCCAAACGTAGAGTGCGGCCCCGGTCAAGCCGATAACCGCGATAACGGGGAGGACTCGGCCACCGGACCAGAACCATCCACAGGCCCGCCAAATAACGCTCAATAACCAGATCAGTGTCGTTGTCACTGCGGGTGCTGCGGCGATGGCCACAACTGCAGGAATACGCGCCAGACGGAGCCAGAAATAGGACGCGCCAAACCAGCACGCGACCATCGCGGCTACCAGAGGCAGTAGCGCGATCCAGTCAGGAAACCACTGGAGGGTCACGGCCGCTCAGTTTCCCCGTCCGAAACGGTCACTATGACCGGGTCGGGCTCTTCCTCGTTCGTTTTCTTAGCCCGTCTCCGCTGCAGGAACCACTCCATGAACATCGGCACAACCGAAACGAAGACAATCAGCAGGACTATGACAGAGAGGTTGTCGTGGATGAATTCGACTCCCCCTAGGGCCGAGCCGAGCCAGGTGATGCCTCCGCCCCAAATAACAGAACCGAGGGTATTAAAGAAGACGAATCGTCCATAGGGGAACTTGGCGATTCCCGCCGCGAGCGGCACGTATGTGCGAACAAACGGAACGAATCGACCGATGATCAGGGCTCGGCCACCGTACTTGGTGAAGAAGGCTTCGGCCTGATGAAGATACGCGGTTTTGAGGAACCGAGCGTCGTCCTTGAAGAGGCTTCGTCCCCATTTATGACCGATCCAGTAGCCGATCTGAGCCCCAAGAAACGCCGAAATGAGGATTACCCCGATTAGGACCCACATATTGAGTCCCAGCGAGATATGCAGCAACCCGGCGGCGAAGATCAAGGAGTCTCCGGGCAGTACTGGGAACAAGACCCCGGACTCGATGAAAACAATGACGGCCACACCAACCAGGACCCAGGGTCCCATGGCGATCAGCAGATCGCTGGGGTCCTTGAACCAGCCAATGACGGTTTGCCACCAGGACTGTCCTCCCGGATCGGTCGCGGCAGGGAGCAGGGAGTAGGCGATAAGGGTAAGTCCGGTCACTTCGTGTGCGGTCCTGTTCGGTATTCGTCGATATGTCGATATTAGGTAGGGCCTGGATCGGATTGGTTTCCGCAGACCAGCCTATCTGCGCATATGCTACGTGGAATAGGTGCAAGCAAATTGAATGCGATCTCTCAGCGGGTTCCCAGAGGGGGCACTGGGCGCACAATCCGATGCAACACTAAGCTTGAGCATATGTCAGACCAGGCCGAAGTCTCCTCTGAGGAAGAGGAAGTCGATGCGCTCATCCAGGATGAGGACGCCCTCGACCTGGTCCGAGTGGACGAATCCGGGGAAGAGCGCGGGTCCATCACGGGCGGCCCCGACCTAATAACTCAGCGCCGTTTGGCGACCCCGGTTCTGGTTTCAGACCGAATTCCGGTGAGGCAGCGTCGATTCGAAGACATCGTTGAAGCGGTCGCGACTCTGTTTGGAATAGCTTTCGTGGTCCTGGTCAACATCTATGCCAGCTCAACGACCCAGGGAGTCGAGAAAGACATCACCAATGCGCTGGGTGAAGTCCTAAAACAGGTCCTATTCATGCCGCTCAGTGTGCTTGAGGGGCTGTTTGTTATTGCGGCTCCCCTGGCCCTGATGATCTCGCTACTTCGACGCGGCGAGCTAGCGTCCATTATCAAGACGGTGATTACGGGTGTAGTCTCGGCTCTTCTCGCATGGGGACTCTTGTTACTGATTCCCTTGTTGCCAAGCGCCGTCAGCGCGGCTTTTGTCATTGAGACCGGCACGGGTCAGTTGAACTCGGTCAACGCCGTTTTTGTTGTAATCATTGCAATGCTGACCATCGCCGGCACCTCAAACAGCTCGACTTCCATTCGACTGTCTTGGTGGGGCGTGTGGATCCTGCTTTTCTTTTCACTGGTTCGCGGTACGGAGACTCTTCCAGGAATTCTGATAACCGTCCTTCTTGGAAGGCTTTTTGGATCGGTGGCTCGCTGGGTGGCGGGATTTGATGATGGTCGGGCCGGTCCGACGAATCTGGTCGATGCCTGTCTGGATGTTGGCCTGACTCCGACGCGAATTGTTCGCAGTGATCTCAACACCAGTGAAGAGCCTCTTGAGACTTGGAAGGTAAGCGAAAGCGATCAGACCCCGGATTTCCGGCGCGGACAGATCAACCCTCCGCTGACTGCGATAACGGCCGAAGCAGCGCAGACCAGTTTCCATATCACTCCGCAGTTCAATCAGGGGCGAGGGCGCCTTTACCAGATCTGGCTCACTGATGGACTCCAGCTTGATTTGCACGTCTCTGACCCGGAAGCATCGATAGTGGCCCTCGCTGCGGATATCTGGGAAAACATTCGATTGAAGGGGATCTCTCGCTGGATCAGCACCGGGCTGAAGCCAAGTGTTGAACGGTCGATGCTTACGGCTGCGTCGGCTGCATCGGCAGGGGTGAGAACTCCTCGTCCTCTTGCGCTCGCGGAGGCGGGCAGTTCGGTGGCCGTCGTCTGGGAGACGCTACCTCCCGTAGCAAGTCTTTTTGATCTGGTTGATAACGGAGTGGACATCTCAGACGACATGCTTGACCAGGCATGGAGTCAACTGCAAGACGCCCACGATCGGGACATCTGTCATCGTGATCTTGACCGAGATTCGATTCGTGTCGACTCCGCGATGAATGTTTGGATCGTCGACTGGAGTCAGGGCGACTTAGGTAGTGGTGGCACCGCACGAATGATCGACTGTGCGCAGATGCTCGTTCACCTCTCCCTAGTGACGAGTCCAGAGCGAGCTATTGCGTCGGCTCTTCGACAGATTGGTCCGGCCAAGCTTCTTTCGACCGGACTGGTGCTTCAAAGTGCGGTTCTTCCATCGGATATTCGCCCGATGATTCGCCGCACCGGAGTTTTGGACACTCTTCGCGATCAACTGTCCCAGATCGCACCCACATCCAAGGCGCCTGAACCGATGAAGGTTCAACGCTTTGCCCCACGTACGGTCCTGATGACAGTCCTCGGTGCGACCGCTCTGGTCGCGGTGTTTGGCGGTCTCAACTTCAACGCGGTTGTCGATGCCGTCACGAAGGCGAATCCCTGGTGGATTCTTGTAGCATTCGGATTTGGTTGTCTGCCCTGGATTGGTGCGGCCATTCCTCTGGTCGCCTTCTCTCCGAAGAAGATTAGTTTGTGGGAGACAACTCTGGCGCAGATGGCAGGATCGATTGTCGCTCTGGTGGCTCCCGCAGGTCTTGGACCGGCAGCCGCAAGTATTCGCTTTTTGAACAAGCAGAAGATTGCAACCCCCGTGGCAGTCGCGACGGTGACCTTGGTTCAGGTGAGCCAGTTCCTGACATCCGTGATTCTACTGATTGTTGTGGTTGTTGCTACCGGAACCTCGTTGAACCTGAATTTGCCCACCACCACGATAATTTGGGTCTTCGCGGCCATTGTTACGGTCTTGGCGGCAGCCTTCGCAATCCCGAAGGTACGGCGTTGGATTATTTCGACCGTGGAGCCGTACTGGAATCAGGCATACCCGCAACTTCTTTGGATACTAGGACATCCGAAGGAACTGGGCATCGCGTTCCTTGGTAACCTCTTGATGAATATCGGATACATTGCGGCTTTCGGTTTCTCGCTGGCCGCTTTTGGCATGCAGCTGAACGTAGTGAGTTTGTCGATTACCTACCTGATCTCGACGACTCTCGGTTCGTTGGTCCCGAGCCCCGGTGGTATCGGACCCGTTGAGGCCGCACTAACTGCGGGTCTTCAGGTGGCTGGCATCCCAGCGGCCGTTGCGCTGTCTACCGCGGTGGTGTTCCGTTTGGTCAGCTTCTACGGGCGCCTTCCTATCGGCTGGATCGCATTGCGTCACTGTGAGAAGAAGGGTCTGCTTTAGAGATCGGTCGGGGGCGGTCCGAGGCTCTTGTGATACTTCTTGAGGTCAGTTTCGATCGCTGCGGCGATTAGTTCCCTCATCTCAGGGGTGATCCAGTCCCCGCTGGGGATCCTTCCCTGAGCGGTCGGTTCATCTAGCCCTAGGATCTTCATCCAGACGTTCAATAGTTCGCCGTGATATGTATGCCCGTGTCCGGCGGGGGCTAGGCCGGCAACCGGTAGGTCTGTAATGACCTGGAATAGGGTCGCAATCGGGGTGTACTTCATGGCTGGGGATACGTCGGGACCAACTCTCTCGCGCAGCCAGTCTGGCTCACGGAATGCGAGTGTTGGCGAATATCGAACCACCGGGTCCGAGGCGTGTTGAACAAAGACCGTCCGCGGGTAGTGCCATTTGCCGTACTCGCGCCCGAACAGGTCCGACTCAAGATCTTCTGGGCGCGTGATGAACCGGACGTGTTTTCCCGAGTCGACCACAGGCGCAACCTCAGGACTGCCCTTCTGTCGGGCAGAGGTCAAACGAAGCGACAGGTTAGACGAGTTTGGTGAACCAACCCAGATTGCGCCATCTGTTCGATTGCGCAGATCAACCTCGTCCTCAAACGCCGCCTGGGAACCGTAGGCACCGAGTGATTCTCCGGCGACGACTAGCAGCGGACGACGGTCCTCAGGAAGCTTGAGGACTTCTTTCTCCACCTCTTCGAACAATGCACGTCCTGCATCCGCGCACGGCGTCAGGTCAGAGACCATCATGGCAGCAGAGAATAAATACGAGTACTGGATGGAGACCACGGCGCAGTCCCCGTCGGTCATGTACTCGAGGGGTTGGCAGACCCACTCGTCCACCCAGCCTGATCCCGTGGCAGTGTAAACGACCAGTACGGATCGGTTCAGTCCGCCTGCTCGTTTGAGTTCTTCAACAGCCTTGACGGCGAGGGGACGAGGGTCTTTCTCACCCTTGGGTAAGCCAACATAGACGCGCACGGGCTCCATCGCCGGGCGGCCCGTGACTTCGGTGATTTCTTCTGCGGATGGTCCGAAGCCGAGGAAGAGTCGCCCCTGTCCTCCGATGGAATCCCAGGTACTCGACGATTCGGGGGAACCGGATCGTTCAGGGACCGTTGGAACTCTGAGGTGAGCGTTGCTTCTATCGTTGAGGCTCTGGGCAGCTCTGGCGAAATAGGCCATGATTAGCTTGAAAACTACCTTGTTAGAGACCACCAGAACCAGCACAGTAACGGTTATGAGGGCAATGGCCCAAGAGGCAAGCGAGGGAAGCCATCGGTCAAGTATTGCAACCAGCAGAATAAAGATGTTTTTTAGCAGGTAGACGATAGCCATTGTGGCGGCGAACATGACCGCGGTCGCCAGTAGAGCTAGCAGGTACTCACCGAAGCTGACAGGTTTGATTCCCACGACTTGAGCGGCACGTTTCGAAGATAAGAAGGCGCGTGTGCACATCCAAATGGTCCATGCCAGTACCAGGATGACGATGATCCATCTCAGCGCGTCAAATAGTTCGGGCGGCCCGACAAGTCGTACCCCGGTTTCATCGGCGATCCACTGAACGAACTCGGTCAGCGCCCATCCAATCGAGTATCCGAGCGCGGCAAATGGGCCGGAAGCCAAACCGTGGTACCACCAGCGCCTAGGAAGCAACGAGGGGGAGGCGGAGATGGCATAAAAGACGAGTGCAAGTAGCACGCCGAGAAGCGGCACTTGCGTCATTTGTTTCCTCCGATCATTTCGCCCGGTAAGAGCCTAGCGTCATAAGGACGATGAATCCCACGCGACCGACGGTAGATGTCACGGTTCTCAAATCCGGGTGGCGGTCCAGATGAACGTTCGATAGGGGAGTTCAATTGGTTCATGAGGGTGGAAACCGAGACGTTCATACAAGTACCAGTTCAGGTTCCCTTGCATCTTGAGGCGGCCATCGGGGCTTGATCGCAGGTACGAACTTCGGGTTCGTCCCAGCTCCATGACCTGTTCGGGAGTCTGAATATCGGTCCACTCGACGATCGTGCCTCGTGGATCGGTGAACTTAGGTCCCAAGTCGGGTGGCTTCTGGCGGGCAAGTACGTCCCCGGAACGCATTATGCGAGTAAGTCGGTGTACCCAGGGTTTGCGCACGTCGAGCTGGTTCCACAACGCTGCGGCCACTCCACCCGGGCGGAGAAGGCGAGCAGCTTCCTCGGTGGCTTGCGGTGTGTCAAACCAGTGAAAGCACTGCGCCCAGGTGATCAGGTCAGCCTGCTGAGGGGGAAGGCCGGTGTCTTCGGCCAGACCCTCAACCACCCGCGTCTTGGTTTCCTTGACCCAGGGTTGACTTTCTAGTGCTGATCGCATCGCTTTTGATGGCTCAACCGCACAGGTTCGATAGCCGTGTTCAGCCAGGAGCCTTGTTAGTTGCCCGCTTCCCGCGCCAATATCGATTACGGATACTTCCTCGTGATTCCCAACCGTATCTTGCAACACCTTGAGCGCTTCTGAAGGGTAACTGGGGCGGAGGCGGAGGTATGACGCTGCGCCCTCGTCATCTAGATCGCGGATGAACGCGTTGTCGTGATCTGCTGTGATCAAGACGAACGCCTAATTGGTGATACGGGCGTCCTACTCAAGGCGAAGCAACGTAACGAGGTGATCACTAGACCAGGGTAGTGTGCGGGTCTCGTTTCGGCATAGGTGGGGAGCATGTCACCAACCGATCTCGTTATTGGGCTACGACGCGGGGGAACGCCTATCATAAGCAAGGCATGAGTTAGAGCTCCTGGCGGCGGGAGACTCTTATCAAAGGAGAATCTATGCGGATTGGCGTCCCAGCGCAGGGGGCAAATCAGCCTCTTGTAGCTGCAACACCCGACACCGTGACTAAACTTCAGAAACTCGGTTACGAGGTTTGTGTTGAGTCCGGCGCTGGCGAGCGGTCCAGTTATCCCGACTATCAGTATGAGGAGGCTGGGGCCGTGGTCGTTGATCGCGCTGCCGCCCTGGGTTCTGACATCGTTCTTGCACTAGACGAACCCACTGGGGCAGACATCGAGGCCTTCCACGGCGGCACGGTGCTGATCTCGAGGTTGGCCCCGTCGCGCAATCCGGAACTTGTGAAGAGACTGGCTACGGCGGACATTACGGCCCTGGCCATGGACACGGTCCCGCGCATTTCGCGAGCTCAGGCGATGGATGTGCTCTCCTCACAGGCGAACGTTGCCGGTTATCGCGCGGTGATCGAAGCCGCGAATGAGTTCGGCAGACTGTTCACAGGTCAGGTTACCGCGGCCGGCAAGATGCCCCCGGCGAAGGTGTACGTAATCGGCGCTGGCGTCGCGGGCCTGGCTGCCATCGGTACGGCCAGTTCAATGGGAGCGGAGGTGTTCTCCACCGATGTGCGGCCTGAGGTCGCCGAGCAAGTGCAGTCGATGGGTGCCAGGTTCGTTCCTCTTGCCGAGGTGAAGCAAGAGTCGACTGACGGATACGCTCGCGCGTTGACCGAGGACGAACTCAAGGCGGCTAATCAGGTCTACGCTAAGCAGTCGGCCGAATCGGACATTATCGTCACCACTGCAAACGTCCCTGGTCGTAAATCGCCCATTCTCCTTGACGATGAGGCCATCGCCGCGATGAAGCCGGGTTCGGTCATCGTTGATATGGCTGCGGCAAACGGGGGAAACACGACACAGACAGTACCGGGCGAGCGCTTCGTTACCGCGAACGGTGTCACGATCATCGGATTGACGGATTTGGCGGGTCGGCTCCCAACTCAGTCATCACAGCTTTACTCGCAGAACATCGTCAACCTCCTGAAGTTGATGACACCCGAGAAGGACGGGGAACTGGTCCTAGATCTTGATGACGAGATCGTTCGAACCATTACCGTTACTCACGATCGTGAGGTACTGTTTCCGCCGCCCCCGATCAAGGTATCGGCAGCGACACCAGCCGAAATCGATGACGTGGCTAAGCACGCGGCACTTGCTGCAGCCGAGGCCGACTCGAAGGCGAGGAAGAAGAGGTTTAACCTCATCGGGGGTTCGCTCGCTGTGCTACTCGGAGTAGCCCTAGTCTTGGCTACGCCCGCCTCCGCGCTCGGTCACTACATGGTGTTCGCGCTGGCGATTGTCGTGGGCTTCTACGTGATCACCGGGGTGGCGCACTCGCTGCACACACCTCTGATGTCGGTGACAAACGCGATCTCGGGCATCATCCTGGTGGGTGCCATATCGCAGATTGGAACCGACAATCTGGCGGTGACGATTCTTAGCTTCCTTGCGATAACGGTCGCTTCCATCAACATCTTTGGTGGATTCAGAGTTACCGGTCGCATGCTGACAATGTTCCAGAAGGGCTAGGCGAGAAAACAATGACTAATATTTTTCTGACGCTGGCGATGGTCCCCCTGGATCATGTTGATCTTCCGGGTGGGGCGGACAATGTTGCAACCCCCGAGTACTGGACTGTGCACTTCGTAAAGCTCGCATATCTGATTGCGGCAATCCTGTTTATCCTGTCGCTGCGAGGCCTATCGACGCACGAGTCGTCCCGTCGAGGCAACCATTTTGGTGTTCTTGGTATGACGATCGCGCTAGCTGCCACCATTTTGGCTGCCCTGTCGTCAGGACCAGCCCGAGGGGTCTTGGTTACGGCTCTGCTAATTGCGGTGGCAATGATCATCGGAGCCATGATCGGCCTGTGGCGCGCTCAGAAGGTTGAGATGACGGGCATGCCGGAACTCATCGCTTTGCTGCACAGCTTCGTCGGCCTGGCAGCCGTTCTGGTCGGCTATAACTCCTTCATCGCTCCTGATCCTGCGTCCGCCGCTCTGGGAGGGTTCCACGCGGGCGAGGTCTTCCTGGGTGTTTTCATCGGCGCGGTCACGCTGACCGGATCGATCGTTGCGTTCCTTAAGCTCTCCGGACGTGTTTCGGGAGCGCCGCTGACGCTCCCCGGTCGTAACTGGCTGAACCTCGGAGCAATCCTCATTTCAGTCGGCCTGATGGTCTGGTTCATTGCGGTTCACGAAAGCTCCATTGCCTGGATTCCATTCATCGTGATGACCGTGATCGCGCTACTGCTCGGAGTCCACCTTGTTGCCGCGATCGGCGGCGGTGACATGCCGGTTGTGGTGTCGATGCTGAACTCGTACTCAGGCTGGGCTGCAGCAGCGGCGGGCTTCATGCTCGGTAATGACCTATTGATTATTGTTGGGGCGCTTGTTGGCTCCTCGGGTGCCTTCCTTTCGTACATTATGTGCCGTGCGATGAACCGCTCGTTTATCTCGGTGATTCTGGGCGGGTTCGGATCGGCCGATTCATCTGGCCCGGCGGCCGAGGAAGATGGGGAGTACCGCGAGATCAATGCAGAGCAGGTTGCGGCGTTGCTGGATGGTTCACGCAGGGTCGTAATCACACCGGGCTACGGCATGGCTGTTGCTCAGGCGCAGTATCCGGTCGCGGA
The DNA here is from genome assembly GCA_035621235.1 of Actinomycetaceae bacterium MB13-C1-2. Lineage (NCBI taxonomy): Bacteria > Bacillati > Actinomycetota > Actinomycetes > Actinomycetales > Actinomycetaceae > Actinomycetaceae bacterium MB13-C1-2. The sequence goes on along the minus strand of CP141731.1, from coordinate 699,050 downwards.
ACTGACTCAGGCACTACGTGACAAGGGCGTGGACGTGACTTTCGGAATTCATCCGGTCGCTGGTCGCCTCCCGGGGCACATGAACGTGCTATTGGCGGAAGCCAAAGTTCCATATGACGTCGTCCTAGAGATGGACGAGCTCAACGAGGACTTCGAGGACGTGGACGTGGTACTGGTCATCGGGGCGAACGACACCGTGAACCCCGCAGCCGAGGAGCCCGGTTCACCGATTGCGGGAATGCCGGTTCTGAAGGTGTGGGATGCGCAGAACGTGGTTGTCTTCAAGCGGTCGATGGCAACCGGGTACGCCGGGGTGCAAAACCCGTTGTTCTTTAACGAGAACACGCAGATGCTGTTCGGGGACGCCAAGGACTCAGTGGACAAGATCCTGCAGGCAGTGAGGGTAGGCGTCTAGCAACTCTCCTGGTTTTCCAATCAGATAGGGGCCCAACACGCCGATGAAGTCGGTCGAGTTGGGCCCCTATCTGATTGGAAACTTGCGGGGCCGGTAGGCAGAGGGTCACCCACCGTTGCCGACGCTGGACGCTAGATTAGAGCAAACTCGACCTCGACCTCGACCGTCGCGTTCAGAGGAAGCGCTGCTACGCCCACTGCCGAGCGAACGTGTGGGACGCCGAATATCTCCATAAGGATCTCGGACGCCCCGTTAGCGATTTCAGGTTGGGCAAAAAAGCCGTCTGTGGACGCCACATAGACAACGACTCGTACAACGCTCTCGAGGTTATCGAGCCCTCCGGCTGCTGCGGCTGCGGCTGCGAGTGCGTTCAGTGCAGCCTGACGGGCTGCCGCCTTGGCTCGTTTGTTGGTCACCGCTACGGTTCCGCACAAACCCTCGGAAACCAGTGAGCCGTCTAGAAACGGGAGTTGGCCGGATGTGCGTACTACTCCGCGGTCGACCAGCGCGGGCACATAAGCGGCTACCGGCGTGGGAACTTCCGGTAGCTCAATCTCGAGCTGTGCCAGTTTTTCTTTGACAGACACGGTGATCAGCCCCTTCAGACTTGCGTTCTCCCCAGGTAGGGATGAATGGAGTTCCACACCGAATGTTACGCTGCAGGTGTTTCTCGGGGATAAATGCGCTACCGTATATGCCGTAGTTACCTTTCCAAAGAAGTACTGATCGGGAAGACCCGCGGTGCAACAGAAGAAGCGTTATTACCGCCGGTCCCGCCGGGACTGGCTGCAACCGCGGTAAAGAAAAGAGAATTCCGCATGGCAGATACCATGACTGGTGTCGTGAAATGGTTCAATTCGCAGAAGGGCTTCGGCTTCATCACTCCTGATGATGGTTCCGCCGATGTCTTCGCGCACTACAGCAACATTGAGGGTTCGGGCATCCGTAACCTGTACGAGGAGCAGAAGGTCCAGTTCCGCGTTGAGAATAGCCCCAAGGGCCTTAGCGCAGTTGAGATCGTAGCGATCGACTAGTAGAGATCGTAAAGAAGGGCGGACTCTGGTAAATACCAGGTCCGCCCTTCGTGCTACTGGAAGGCTTTCGCAGGGGTCCGCGTCCGTAATTCTCGGTCCGTGACTCTAGAGCCTAAGCGGGATGGACCTTTCAGTCCGGCTATTCCGTGGCTCATTGAGCGAATGACAAATACGTGTCCCTTTAAGGGGCAATATACCGGAAGGACCCGGAGTACCTAGTTCCCGCTCCACTTTGGAAAATACTCGGCAATCTCGATTCCCACGGACTTCATAACGAGTTCGGCGTACATCGCATTCGCCCAACCGAACCACGGACGCGTGTAGGACTTGGGGTTGTTTGGGTCGAAGCTCTCATGCATGTACTCGGTTCCGCCAGTGGTTTCGGTGAGAGTCGTAATTGCTTGCGAGAGTTCGTCCTCGGTCCCGGTGAGGCCCTGAGTTGCGATAGCTATTGGCCAGATGTATCCGGGCGGGGTGTGGGCGCTTCCTACTCCACTTGCCGACGTTCCCTGGTAGTAATAAGGATTATCCGGCGAGAGCACCCATCTCCGGGTCGACTCGTAGATCGGGTCAGTCTGCCCCAGCCAGCCGGTGAGAGGTAGCCCTAGGAGGCTGGGCAAGTTCGCATCGTCCGCGAACAGAGCGCCGCCGAGACCATCCACTTCATAGGCGAGTATCGTGCGGTCATCTCGCTCAAGTAGCCCGTGATCAAGAATCCCACGATGAACACGCTGCGCAATGCGCAAAACTCTTTGGGCAAATGCCTCATCATTCCAGACTTCGCTCGCAATCTGCGCCAAGCCCCCGAGCGATGCCACGGCCATCGCGTTCGCCGGAATGTGGTATCCAAACTCACATCTGTCATCAGAAGGTCGGAATCCAGACCAGATCATGCCGGTCTTGGCGGTTGGATCGCCCTTTCCGTCGCATGGAAGCGAGTCGGTACTAAACGGTCCGTATAGACGCAGGAACTGGTAGTTGGAGGCAGCGTGATCCTGTTCTAGCTCCATAAGTTGAAGGATGGTCTCGGCCATCGTCCGAAACTCGGCGTCTAGATGCTCCGTTGAATCGGATGCGCGCCAAATTGCGTAACCAAACTGAAGTGGGGCACAGATCGAATCAAGTTCAAACTTTCTCTCCCAGACCCAACTACCTGGGGCCGGGACATCCGACGTTTCGCCCGTCGCTCCGGTTGGCCCATCGTTAAACGCGTTGGCATAGGGGTCAATTTGGATGCAACGCTGTTGACGACGGAGAACGCCGGTAAGGACTTCGCGCACTTTCGGATGCCGGGCTAGTGGAAGGTATGGTCGCATTTGCGCGACACTGTCGCGAAGCCACATCGCCGGGATGTCTCCTGTACGAACGAAAATCTCGGGCGCACCCGGAGCCGACTCTTTCGAGACGCTGATTGCACTCGACCACGAGTAGGCAAGACAGTTCTGGAAGACGCGGGCCACTAAAGGGTTCGTGCTATAACGAGCCGACACTAGCTGAGATAACTCGAATATCTCGCTGTCAATAGAGGGCAAGACTTCTTCGTGTTCGTTCATTCTGTTGACTCCCATCGGGCCACGGTGGTATAAATAGCGACAACAGTGGAAACGTTACCATATAAAGTATGGAAACGCTTCCATATCTGTTGTCAGAGTCGCATCGAGGCGGTGGGGCAAGAGTGAATGGGAAACCAGCGTGACATCCGAATCTAGGACATCGGTGGAAGTAACAACCGAGCAACAGTCGAGTCATTCGAGCAAAGACAAGGATCTTTCATCCGAAAGTCGCGCACGGGCGCGCGCAATAGCAAATAGGGACCTAAAGCCAGCGCTGTTTTTCTTGGCGCCGGCTTTGGTGGGCTGTGCGGTATTTGTGGTCTACCCGCTGATCAGCGCGATTGTCTTATCACTGACCGACTTCAACGGCATCACACCGCCGGAGTTTGTCGGAATAGAAAACTTTCGTCGTCTGTTTACGACTGACCCCTCATTCATTTCATCACTGAAGGCAACGGGATATCTTGTTTTGCTCTACGTGCCGCTATCCATAATCCTCGGACTGCTACTCGCACTGTTTGTGAATGTACGGCTTCCAGCGGTCTCATTTGTGCGCACGATACTCTACCTTCCTGCAGTGCTGCCGATTGTGGCGACGGTGACGCTTTGGAAGTTTATTTTCGACCCGCAGGTGGGACTCGCAAACCAGATAATCGGAGCACTCGGGCTTCCTGAACAACAGTGGCTAAGTAACTCGGCAACGGCGATGCCCTCGATTGTTTTGGTCATGCTTTGGGGCATCGGATCAACCATGGTGATTATGCTCGCGGCGTTGCAGGCGGTCCCCAGAGAAATCTATGAAGCCGCGATGATCGACGGGTCGGGGTCGATCAGAATGTTCTTCCAGATCACCCTACCGTCGATTGTTCCCATCCTTATCTTGCAGTTTGTGATGCAGCTGAATGCGGCCATGCAGACGTTCGTTCAACCACGAATACTCACTCAGGGTGGACCCGGATGGGATACGACGACGCTCATGCTTTCTATCTACGATCACGCATTTCCAACCATGGGACGAATCCCAGAGCTTGGATTTGCTACAGCCCAAGTCTGGGTACTTTTTGCCATAGTTGTTGCAGTTTTGGCTGTCTCAGCGCGATTCATGAAGATTTGGAAGTACGACGATGCCGTCCAGTACTAGACGCAACGTTCCACCATCGGAGGCCAAGACGATGTCTAAAACGGCGAGCTCGGGAGACGAGCTAAGGAAAGCAGCCAAGCGAAAGAAGCGAGGAAAATCGGCAGCCTGGTACGCGACGGCGCTGCTCCTCTGTTCAGTGATGGTTCTACCGCTCTTGTGGATGATAACTATCGCGCTGAAGAGCTCCTCCGCAGTGTTTGAGGTTCCACCGTCGTTCTTCCCTAAAGAGTGGACGTGGAGCAACTTTGTCACCGGGCCCGAGCTAATCGGTTTCCCTAGACTTTTGCTCAACACCTTCATCATCACGGGACTGTCCGTGTTTGGTGGAGTCATGTCGTCCATGATGGCCGGGTATGCGCTAGCGAGGCTCAGGTTTCGAGGGCGAAAGCCGTTGTTCTACATTTTCGTTGGTTCAATGCTATTGCCTGGAGTAGTGGGAATCATTCCTTTGTTCCAATTGTTTAGGGATATTGGCTGGTACGATACCTGGCTGCCGTTGATTGTCCCCGCGTTCTTGGGGGGAAATCCGCTCTTCATTTTCCTCGCGCGGCAATACTTTTTGGCCGTCCCGATGAGCATTGATGAGGCGGCAAAAGTGGATGGCGCGGGGCACATTCGCACGTTCTTTTCGATCATGCTTCCCATGACAAAGCCGGCCTGGATCGCCATGGCAATACTTGCGTTCCAGGCTTCCTGGAATGACTACCTGAATCCGTTGGTGTATCTCAACTCTTCGGAAAAGTGGACGTTAGCTCTGGGCATGTCCTCGTTCATTGATGCTTTTGCCGCGCAGGCTCCGGACTGGTCGAAGTACATGGCAACGAACCTGCTTTACATGCTTCCGCCCCTACTACTGTTCCTCTTTGCTCAGAAGTACTTCATCCAGGGGCTTAGCTCGCTTGGGAACACAACACAGAAATAGGAAATAGACACCCGCGATATGGAGGGTGTTGAAACATGAGAATCAAGGAAGAAGGATCATGAAAGACAAGAGGTTAGGCGTAGCGTCTATTGTCGCGGCCGCTCTCGTGGCGACGTCTTTGACTGCCTGCGGCGGTGGATCATCAGCGCAATCTAAGGCTTCGGATAATGCAGGAAGTGAAGCGGGTGGAGCCAAGAAGGTCGTCAAATATATGACCTGGGAATCTGCCGAGACCAACACCATCTTCGATGAGGTTGTTGAGGAACTCTGGGATGACCCTGACGTGACGATTGAGCGAGTCAATGCACCTTCGGGTGACTACGGGGACAAACTCGGCTCGCTTGCACAGGCGCAGAATTTGCCGGACATTTTCTGGTGCGGAAACGACACGGCCATCCAGTACTCACAACTTGGCATACTGGTTGACTGGACTTCATATCTTCAGGGAAAGATGACTCCAGAAAGTCTCGGCGGGTTGGAGCGCTGGACCACTGACAACGGAATCGGCGGTGTTCCGTCGTTGAGAAACGTGTTCGGGGTTTGGTACAACGCTGATCTGTTTGAAGAAAATGGTGTTCCACTACCTGAGTCGGGCTGGAACTGGGACGATCTCTACTCGGCGGCAGGCGCCCTAACCGGGGCGGGCGGATCCAACTTCGGCCTAACGACCGACATGTACGTAACACTGGATGGTCCGTTCGCAATGGGGACCTACTCAGTATCTTCGGGCGGCCAGGGAATCGTGAATGACGTAAATGCCCCAACGACAGTTCAGGCCGACGAATACTATGTGGAGGGGGTAACCAAGCTTCGTGATGCTATTGCCGCTGGTTACGTGGCTCCTCCAGATTACGATGTCAGCAACACCACCTCGCTCTTCGCCGCGGGAAGCCAGCCCATGATGATCGGTGGACAATGGCAGGCCCAGGCGTTGACGAACGATGCTCCTGATGTCAACTGGGCGTGGGTGCCGCTTCCTCACGAGAAGATTAAGACGACTCTCTACGACGCCATCGGAATGTGCACTCCAACCACAACGGCAAGTACAGATGACACCTACAAGGTTGTTGAGTTCCTCAACACTGAGGTGATCCCCGAAGTAATGTCCCGTACACCCGTCGCCCCTCCTGCGTTCCAGCCGGGACAACAGGCATACTTTGATTCTCTCGAAGAGATGGGGGCTACCTCCGTTATTGAGACGTTGGAGTACAGCTTGAACGCCGACGAGTACGTCAGCCTCCGACTGACAACCCCCTACGCCTCCCAGGCGAATGATCTGACAGTGGCAACCTACTTGCCCATCCTGAAGGGGGACAAGCCGGTAAGTGATCTGTCCACGTATGTCGATCAGTTCCAGGCGTTGGTGGATGCAAACCAGTAGCGTCACTACGGCCGTAAAACAGAAACGACCGTGAGCGGAGGGCCGCAGTGTTCCAGTTGATGCTGCGGCCCTCAGCCGATTCTTTGTCAACTTTGCGCAGACTCCAGTGACGCTCGCGTCGGGACGCTACGCTGTTTCTTACGTAGAGGTTGCAACTGAGGCACCTTAAGAGGGAGTGAGCAAATGAGTGGCTCTCCGACAATGAAGGATGTCGCCAGACTCGCGGGTACGGGCTTAACCACGGTGTCTAGGGTTGTAAACGAATCCGGGCCCGTTGGTGACGAGACGCGAAAGCGTGTCTTAGACGCGATCAGTGAGCTTGACTATCAGCCGAACGAGATCGCCCGTGCACTAAGACCCGGGCAGCGTTCCCGAACTATCGGCCTGAAGCTAGGTGACTTGACCAACCCGTTCTGGTCACACCTCGCAGCGGGTGCAATCAAATGCAGTCGTAGGCGTGGATACGCCGCATTGATCGGAACGTCCGACGAGAGTCCTGAGGTTGAGCGCAGGAGCATAGACGACCTGCTCTCGCACAAGGTTGCTGGACTCATCTTGTCTCCGGACGCAAATGACTCACGTCAGCTACTAGAGCTGCGGCACGACAGTTCTGTGCCGCTGGTTCTAGTTGACCGTCCCAGCCCAGAACTCAATTCGGACACCGTCGTGTTTGACAACATGGAAGGCGGTTTCTTAGCTGCCGAACACTTGATCAAGCACGGACACTCAAGGATTGCGGTTCTCGTGGCACCGTCGTACTACACCACGGGTCTCAGACTACGGGGATACCGTAAAGCCCTGCGTGAACACGGGATCACGGCCGATAGCGACCTGGTAGTTCGTCTTAGTTCAGGAAGTGTCACTCAGGCCGAGGAGGCGATGAGTCGCCTTCTGCGCCTCCCAGAGCCACCCACTGCGGTTTTCACGACGACAAACTTCATGACGGAGGGTGCACTGCTTTCCATGCATCACTCAAACAAGGAAGTAGCACTGGTCGGCTTCGACGACGTTCATATGGCCGAGTTGCTGAGACGCCCAGTGACCGTGGTCGCGGCGGACACATCAGTCCTAGGCGCGACGGCTACTTCGATGCTTATAGACAGGATCGAGGGAGATGACTCGCAGCCGCGAAGAGTGGTGATTCCCGTACGACTGATCCCGCGAGGAAGCGGGGAGTTGTCGCCTGAGTTTGTGTCCAGTCAGTTCTAGCCGCCGGACCGACTTCTTCCGGCGGCTCTTGAGGCGATTGAGATACGCCCGCATCTAGAACTTCTTTCTACCTTGGCGGAGTTGCTCCGAGATCGGGAGCGGGCGCCGCTCCGAGGTGAATCTCCATCTCATCGGCAGTGGGGGTCTCACCGCGCGCCGCTGCGGGGGAATCAAGGTAGAAGTAGGCGGTGGAGGCGATGTCGTCCCTCAACGGTAGATAACGGCCGCCACTGCGCCAGCCGAGAGCTTGTACTTCCACTCGAGGAAGACCCTTGTTGAAGTTGATCGGATCTGGGATATGGAATCGATACATTCCAAAGCGCTGTTGGGAGATATAGAGTCCGTCGGGCCGAATGACCTGTGGCATTCCAAGATAGAGGGTTGAGAACTCCGTATACCCTTTTCCTGGAACGTCGAAATTCCAGGCCCCTCCGAAGTAGTCTTCGGTACCTGTTCCGCAGATCGTTGGGTACTCGTTGTCATCATCGAGGAAGAATTTCACTTCCCCCTCGCCCCACCAGCCATTCGAGTTAACACCCCAGGCCATGTAGGTTCCTACATACTGGCCGCGTCCCTTGATCCCCTCAAGGATGACGTGCGGAGTTCGCTCTTCAAGTGGGTTGGATCTACGCCACTGTGCGTGAAGATATCCCTCCTGAGAGTAGTCCCCGCCCACTTCGTAAGTGATTTGAAAGTAGATCCGAGCGTCGACGGGGGATGTATTTTCAATTGTCAGGCGAGCATTCTCGCGAAATGGCATGGGCCAGTACGAGTTGAAGCCCCCGTGTGGGTTCGTCACGATCGGTTGTGAGTTAACCTGGGTAAAGACCCCCCAACCGTTGCAAAAGAAGTCTCCATACGGAACTTCGATTGCGGGTTCATCGGCGTTGTCCCAGTAGGCGCGAAGTATCAGAGATCGCCAATGGTCAGTGTGGGTGGTGGCCCAGATGTGCGTTATTTTGCCCGGGGTCTTTATATCCGCAAGCTCAAGAGTCTCACCGGCCTTAACGTCTACGCTCGGTGATATCTTCCATCCCACGCCCAAGTCTCGCGCGCAGGAGGCTCCTGTTCCCTCCGTAGCCATTCCGCCTTTGCCTGGGCTTCCATCGAAGTTTTCCGGTGAAATGGAGCGTGTCTGAACGGTCCTTAGAGCGCTGATGGTAGATAAGTCATTTCCAATAGGAGTCATCATTGGGGCTGTCCTTTTGCTCAAACCTCATCAGGGGATGGGTCGGTACGGAATATGCTCCAAACGTTGTGTTCCCAACGGTGGAAGCGTTTCCATAGAAGCTATCATTTTGGCGAGGCGAGTGTCAAAGGCGTCCGGTGGCCTCGGATGCGATGCGAGCAGCTCTGTCGCTGTTGTCGGCCGAGGACTTTCTGGCGTGTCTCGTTGGTCCGGTGAACCAAACACAAATGGTTCACCGGACCCTGACTGCAGATGATGGGCCGGGTGATGCCTCGGCCTGGACTGATTCTTAGTGCGCGCCCTCGAACTGAGAGTTGTACAGCCTGTAGTACGCGCCCTTCTTTTTGATCAGTTCCGAGTGGTTGCCCTGCTCGACTATGTCACCATTCTCCATGACAAGGATCAGGTCAGCGTCGCGAATGGTTGACAGCCGGTGGGCGATCACGAACGAGGTTCGTCCCTTCTGCAGGGCCGCCATCGCCTTCTGCAACAGCCTCTCGGTGCGAGTATCTACCGACGAGGTCGCCTCGTCCAAGATGAGAATCGACGGCTCAGCAACAAACGCGCGAGCAATCGTCAAAAGTTGGCGTTCACCGGCCGAGAGATTCGCGGCGTCCTCATCTAGCTGGGTTTCGTATCCCTGGGGCAACTGGCGAACTAGACGGTCAACGTAGGTGGCCTTTGCGGCCTGAACCACCTGTTCGTGAGTGGCCTCCTCGTTCCCGTATCGAATGTTTTCTTCAATAGTTCCGGCAAACAGCCAGGGATCCTGCAGCACCATTCCGGTTCGACGGCGCACGTCGTCCCGCTTCAAATCGGCGATATTCTGGCCATTGACGGTAATCTTTCCGCCCTGAAGCTCATAGAACCGCATTAGCAGGTTCACCAGTGTTGTCTTACCTGCGCCCGTCGGCCCGACAATGGCTACAGTCTGACCCGGCTCTACCGTGAAACTCAGGTCTTCAATGAGGGGCTTATCGGGGGAGTAGCTGAACTTCACGTGATCGAACTTGATCCGTCCCTGACCAGGTGCGGGCTCTGGAGCATCCGGATTGTCCGGGGTCTGTTCTTCGGCGTCAAGCAACTCGAAGACACGTTCGGCTGACGCTACCCCTGACTGGACGGACGAGGCCATTCCACCAAGCTCTGATAGTGGCTGGTTGAACTGCTGGGCGTACTGGATAAACGCCTGTACGCTCCCTAGAAGTAGGGTCCCCCCAGCAACCATCACTCCGCCGACAACCGCGATCCCAACGTAGACGACATTCCCCACAAAGGTCATGGAGGGCATCATTAGTCCGGACAGCACCTGGGCACGGAATGAAGCTTGGTAGAGTTCTTCGTTCTCGGACTCGAAATCCTCTTCGAACCGTTGCTGCTGTCCGAATACCTTGACTAGCGAGTGGCCAGAGAAGCTCTCTTCGACCCTGGTGTTAATACGCCCGACCTTCAGCCACTGCATGTTGAATGCCTTCTGCGCCTTCGGTCCGATGATGCCGAAGATGATTCCTAGCAACGGCAGGGAAATCAGGGCGATCAGCGTCAGTTTCCAAGAGATGGTGAGCATCATTATCACGACACCAATTACCGTGAACACCGATGTGATGGCACCTGAGAGAGACTGCTGCAACGTGTTAGTCATGTTGTCCACGTCGTTGGTGACTCGAGAAATCAGGTCACCGCGGCGGGCCTTGTCGAAATAGGACAGAGGCAGGCGGTTGATCTTGTCTTCAATCTCGCCCCTGACCTTCCACATGGCGCGTACCATCACGCGGTTGAGGATGTAACCCTGGAGCCAGGACAAGGCGGCGGCCAGTACGTAGAGAATCAGTACTAGCATTAAGATTCTTCCCAGTGCCGAGAAGTCAACACCGGCCCCGGGGACCACATTCATCTTCTCGATCATCGCCACCATGTCGGTTTCACCCGCGGCTTTGAGTGCCTCAACTGCTTGGTCGGTGGTCATGCCCTGAGGAATCTTGTTTGAAATGTACCCAGAGAACAGAACGTCTGTTGCCTGACCCAGTATCTTCGGGGAGATAACCGTGAGAACGACGCTCGCGGCCCCAACGATCGTGACGATAGTCAGCCGAATCCAGTAGGGCTTAAGCAGTCCGAGCATCCGTCCAAACGATGGCCAGAAGTTCTGTGCTTTGCGGGAGACTCCCTCACCGTGACCGGCTTCAGCGCTCATTGCTGCTGACTCGGCCAGCTCGATGGCCTCGTCCTCTGTAACTGGCGTGGGTTCGATATTGGCCATCACGCCACCTCCGCTGCAAGCTGGGATTCAACGATTTCGATATAGGTCGGACAGGTCTGTAACAGTTCCTGGTGCGTGCCAGCACCGACAATGCGACCGTCGTCCAGAACCAGAATTTGGTCGGCATCAGTGATGGTCGAGATCCTCTGCGCGATCACAATCTTGGTCACGTCTGGATACGACTTCCACAGTGCGTCCCTCAGCCTCGCGTCCGTCGTTAGGTCCAGGGCCGAGAATGAGTCGTCAAACAGGAGGATTCCGGGTGTCTTTACCAGGGCTCTCGCGATCGATAGGCGCTGACGCTGTCCGCCGGAGACGTTGGTGCCACCCTGGGAAATCGCTGCCTCTAGTTCGCCGTTCATTTTCGAGACGAAATCCTCGGCCTGGGCCACTCGTAGCGCATGCCAGAGTTCATCGTCAGTGGCATCCTGTTTTCCGAACCTGAGATTAGAGGCAACGGTTCCACTAAACAGCATTGGTTTCTGAGGAACCAACCCAATGGAGTTCCAGAGCGAATCAAGATCTTGGCGACGTACGTCCACCCCACCGACCAGAACCATTCCCTCCGTTACGTCGGTCAGACGAGGGATTAGGTTCATCACCGTAGTCTTGCCTGCTGCCGTAGAGCCAACTATCGCCGTAGTTTTTCCTGCTGGTGCGAGGAAAGAGACGTTTGAAATAACGGGTTCCTCCGCGTCGGGGAAGGTGAAGGAAACGTCGCGGAACTCAACAACACCTGGTTCTGGTTGCACGAGTACGGGGTTCTCAGGGTTCTTGAGCGTCTCCTCCGAGTCAAGAACCTGGGTAATACGATCCGCAGATACAACTCCGCGAGGGACCATCATCGCCATGAACGTCGCCATGACTATTCCGAACAGAACCTGCATGATGTACTGCATCAGCGCCATGACGGAGCCGACCTCAAGCGTTCCCTCGTTCACGCGAACCGCCCCGAACCAGAAAACGGCGATGACGGTGACGTTCATTACCAGCATGACTAGGGGGAACAACAGAACAAACATTGACCCAATGTTTCGCCCGACAACCAAAATATCCGTGTTTGCAACCAGGAATCTCGCGGCCTCAACGCGCTCTCGCACGAAAGCACGAATGACGCGAACCCCGGTCAGTTGCTCGCGCATGACCCGGTTGATGGAGTCAAGCTTTTCTTGGAACTCGCGGAACAGAGGAATCAGCCGCAGCATGATGGCGCCCGCCAGGAGCAGGATGACGGGCATCGCAATTGCGATGATCCAAGACATCTGAACGTCTTGTCGTAGTGCCATGATGATGCCGCCTATCGACATTAACGGTGCCATGACAAGCATGGTCGACCCCATCATCACCAGCATCTGAACCTGTTGAACGTCATTCGTGTTGCGCGTGATCAGTGAGCCGGGACCAAACTGGTTCAGTTCACGCTGTGAGAAGCCACTGACCTTTGTATAGACAGCATTTCGCAGGTCGCGCCCCATTGACATTGAGGCCTTCGCAGCCAAGATTAGGGACAGCGCAGAGGCGACGATCTGGATGAATGACGCTATGAGCATCACTCCGCCGTGCCGCCAGATCAATCCGACATCTCCAACGGCCACACCCTTATCGATGATCTGCGCGTTCAGGGTTGGCAGATACAGGTTAGCGATGACCGAGATCATCTGAAGGACAACAACACCAACCATGTACCACTTGTATGGGCTCAGGTAACGAACCAGAAGTCTCCACAGCATAAGGGCACCTTTCCGTCGATGTTTGAGACTACTGCCTCAGACCCTAGAAAGTCGCCTCCGTTGATACTTCTCACGCGACTAGTCGACGTCTGCCCTCCAGCGGGTGAGCCATCCAACGACTAGTAGGAGGGCGGCATACCCAACCAGCACTAGGCCTCCCGCCCACCAACTCAGTCCGTCGTAGCCGCCGGCGGAGGTGATGGCCGAGTAGAAGCTTGCCCCGGTGAACGAGTCGGATGCGGCGCCCGGCAGGTAACCAACGATGTTTCCCACCACTTTGTTGAATGCACCAGCCATGCGTGCAATTGGCTCAATGAACTGAGTGAAGACGATGACGATGACAATGGCGGCTGCCTGGTTTCGCACCAGAATCCCTATACCGACGCCGATGGTCGCCCAGATTCCCATTGCGATGACAGCGCGAAGAAACATGAGCCAGGTGCTTCCCTCGCCAAGGCCCGTATTGAAACCTGCGTGTGCCAGGAAGAATGAACTGGACAGGACCGCTGCTGCCAGGGCCGCGATTCCGTAGAACACTCCCATGATCGACTGCGTAACGACCTTCGCAGCCAGGACCGCATTTCGGCTACCGTTCCATACGAATGTCGAACTGAGCGTGTGATGTCGGTACTCAGAGGTTATCGACAGAGCGCCGATCAGGACGGGAAACAGATAGGCGATAGTAGGGCCAAGAGTGTAGATGTACTGAGCCAGTTCAGAGCCGGGGCCGTCCACGCCCATGTCGTCCAAGCCCAAGCCCACCAGTGCGCCGACCAGCCCGGCGGTAAATGCCACATACAGCACCATTACCAAGCCCAGGATCCACCATGATCTGGTGGTGAAAATCTTCTTCCATTCTCCCTTAAGTGCGCTTGTAAATCGTCTCATTGGAGGCCTCCAACCGCGTCCATGAACAGCTCTTCCAAGCCGGAGGTTCGCTCGCTCAAGTGAGAAAGGGGGACGCCTGCACGAAGTGCCACCTGCCCGACTGCAACTACGGACGATCCTTCAACGCTCACGCGCGCGACCGGTGCCAGCCCATCCCGGGGTTGTGTCAGCGAGACCGTGAGTCCCGCACCACTAAGTGCGTCCCAGAGGGCCTCAGGATCAGGGGAGTCAACAAGGACAACAGATTCGCGCATTGCCTCGAGCTCTTGAACAGACCCAGCAGCGACCAACTTACCTCGATTGATGATGACCACGTCGTGGGCCATGACCTGAATTTCCCCTAGCAGATGGGAGGAAAGCAGTACCGTTCGCCCCTGCGCCGCGAACTCGCGAAGGAATTGGCGGAGCCAGCGAATCCCCTCCGGGTCTAGCCCGTTAGCAGGCTCATCAAGAACGAGGATTTCTGGATTGCCGATCAGTGCGGTGGCGAGTCCGAGTCGCTGAAGCATTCCCAGCGAGTACTGCCCCATCCTTCTGTCGGCAGATTCCCTCATGGAGACTAGCTCGAGGAGATCATCGATTCGCTCAGTACCGGTGTTGCCCTCGGCCGCTGCCACCAGCATGTGGTCACGACCTGTCCGTCCGGGATGAAAGCTCCTTGAGTCAAGGTGTGCTCCGACGGTGTTCATTGGGTTTTCTAGCTCTGAGTAGCGTCGCCCCTTGATGCGAGTGGTGCCCAAGGTCGGCCTAATTAGGTCAAGCAGAATCCGAAGAGTTGTGGTTTTTCCTGCTCCGTTCGGACCAAGGAAGCCGGTTACTCTCCCGGGCATAACGTCAAAGGAGAGGTTATCAACGGCGAGTACGGATCCGAATTTCTTGGTCAGATTCTGCACCTGAAGTGTGGGTTCTGTAGTCATTCATCTTCCCGGCGGAGGACTAGTAGAGTTTTAATCGTAACAAGACCGGCCAGTACGCCAACGTTTGTTCCACCTATACAGTCAGGAAGATATGAGTAGCCAACGTATCGAGGACTATCCGATCTGGACAATCCCCAACACCATCTCGTTCCTGCGTCTAACAGTGTTGCTACCGCTATCCCTGGGCCTTCTTGCATCCGCGCACTATGGCTGGTCTCTGGTTGCGCTGTTCTTTTGGGGAATCTCGGATGCTCTTGATGGCTACTTGGCACGAAGGCTGGATCAGATGTCCCCTCTTGGGGCAGAACTCGATCCGATATCTGACCGTTTCTCAATACTAATAATCGCGGTTGCACTGGTTTTCGGGGGGTTGCTTCCCTGGTACCTATTCTTAGCCATGCTGGCTGTTGACGGGTTTCTTTTTGTGTTAGCTCTGCTATGGTTCGGAGGTTATCCAACAGTCAGTGTCAATTTCATGGGCAAAATGAGGACAGCACTTTTGATGCTTGGCCTTCCGATGCTAGTGCTGGCTGCCGCATTGGGTAGTGAGCCTTTGCGAGTCGTGGCGCTCGGTCTGGTCTGGGTCGGGGTTGTTGGCCATGTCCTCACGGGAATCAGCTACGTGGCTGAAATGGTGAAGATCCGAGCCGAAGGTAGACAGAGACAGAGCGAGCTTCCCGTCTAACCTACCCTTCTGGCGCCTCTTCCTTAGCGGCTTCCTCTGCCTCTCGTTGCTCTATCGCGGATTGTTGCCAGTCAAGGAGATTTTCTGGTACGTCCCATCCGCCAGTTGGTTCTGCGACTGGCAGGCAGCCGTCTGCGGGAACCAATGCGAAGCTGTTATTAATGATGGCTTCGGTTTCTTCAGCTGTCGGAATACCCCCGAAGCGTTCACCGATGAGGATGGTAAGGGTTTTGTCCTCACTAGCATTGAGCTTTATGCGGGTGTCAGGACCGAAGAATCGGGCGATGGTGTACGCAGCATCGACGCCTCGCGGCCCCGTCTCAATCTGGACCGATCCGCGATAGAGGTCGGAGTTGCCTGTGGCACCGACGTAGTAGCCGAGATTATGTAGGTAGGTTGCGACAGTACCGGCAAGACCTGTCTGCTGCGTTGTGTTGTAGACAAGCACTTGCACGTCATCCGTCGCAACAGGTCTGGCTCCGTCGCTAGGGCACGGGGTGTTACCCGGTTCGGCATACTCCACAGTGCGGTGGAAATCAGGCTCGACGGGAAATGCAAATGACCCCTGGAGCGCTAGATAGCCGAGTACGAACGCTGCGCCCAGCCCTAGGATCGACGACCCAAAGATTATGGTCTTGCGCCTGGTTCGAGCGCGGCGGTACTGCTGACGCGGAGAGATTTCTACGTACCCGGGCGTCGGCACTTGTCGCCCCTCGTCCTGGTAGTCACTCACCCCTATAACTTACTTCAAAACTCCGATGGGCGACCACGTCGAGAGGTGAACCTCAGCCCGCGCAGAGCACTTCTTCGTGGCTGGGCGACGAAGCTTCGTCGCGCTCGCCCTCGAGGTCTGTCTCGTGCCTACGCTCTGCGGCAAGCTCCGCTTCCCGTGCCAGGTTTCTACGGGCGCGAATCCAGGCGGGAACTAGCATGCATATCGCACCGATCCACGCGAGTGGACTGGCAATAGCGATCCCGGTGAACCCCATAGATCCCGCAAGTACGATTGCCGCGGTGACCCGCATCGCTAGCTCAAGGAATCCGCTGATAGTTGGCACCATGACTCGCCCAAGACCCTGAAGCGCACCGCGAGTGGTAAACAGAATTCCTAGGATAAAGTAGGCCACCCCGTTTAGTACGAGGTACTCGTGCGACATCGCGATCACATTTGAATGTCCAGTTCCAACAAACATTCTGACGATAGGTTCACCGAAGGTGATTAGTGTGACCCCGAGCAAAAGGCCCGTCGCGATGGAGATCCCTACTCCTTGTCGGACCCCCTTCATTATCCGATCTATCTTGTGTGCTCCGAAGTTTTGAGCCACGTATGTAGATACTGCCAGTCCGAGCGACGCAAGGAAGGCAGATGCTAGGCCGTCGACCCGCATAGCGGTGGTGTAAGACGCGACCGCTTCGGCCCCAAGCATGTTCAAACGGACTTGAACGGACAGGGTACCAATCGCGATGATTGATGATTGGAAGCCCATTGGAAGGCCAATGCGCAGATGCTCGCCGATAACATGCCGAGATTCAGCCCACTCTTCGCGGCGAACGTGAAGTTCCGGAACGGCCTTGTGAACGTATCCAAGACAGAGCGCAACCGAGACCAACTGGGCGACGACCGTGGCTCCAGCAGCACCGCCGATTCCGAAGTCCAGGTACTGCACGAACAGGATGACCAGAGCAATATTGATCAAACAGGAAGTGACCAGGAAGACCAGGGGAGGGCGTGAGTCGCCTCTGGCACGGATGATCGCCGACAAGTAGTTGAAGTACATGACCGCAACGCATCCGGCGAAGCTAATGGTGGCGAACGTGGTCGCATCGTCGAGCAACTCAGGGGGAGTCTGCATCAGTGTCAGTAGGTCACGCGAAAAGAGAGTACCCACAACGGTGACAAGAACAGTTGTCAAGCCTGTCAGGATGGTTCCCGCAGCAACCGAGAGCCGTACCGCCTTCATGTCTCCGGCTCCAAAAGCCTGAGCGGTGGGGATAGCGAAACCTGTGGTCATGCCCCATGCGAAACCGATTAGGAGGAACATCATTGCGCCAGTGGCCCCGACCGCGGCGAGAGAGTTAACACCTAGATGCTGGCCAACAACCATCGCATCGATCACTTGATATAGCTGCTGCACTACGTTGCCGATTAGCAACGGCACAGCAAATATTACGATGACCTTCCAGGGTGTCCCAGAAGTCAAGTTCTTAGGCATGCTTGTCAGAGCTCCGCGAATGACGAAACGGGTGGGGCTAGTTGGGTGAGCGCTGCACTGGTTACCTGGTTCCTTAGCCGGCCCACCGGCCTCGAACCTGCTGGCTCCAGGTGGTCCGGCGCTGAACCATCCAACAAGCTTACTCCCGCGTCAGCGGTGGTTATAAGAGGGAGAAGATGACGGTCCGGTCACGTTTTTGTGCTTCCCGGGAACGGCGTCTCCGGTTGCCCGAAAAGCAGTCTACGGCCGTCGAAGTAGCGATCTAACATAGCTGGGGCTATAGCTGGCACCCGGCTACTTCCTGGACGGGAATACCGCGACGGTAGAGTTCCATGAACCGGTTGAAACCCTCAACCTGTTCCTCATGCGGATGAACGATCGACCCTTCACCATCGGTAAACACTGTGGTTGCAAGGAACTCGGGAAGGGACTCGGTGAATCCAGATGACACCATACTGCGGTACAAAGCAAGTATCGCGATCCCCCAAGCGCCCCCCTCGCTCGCTGTCTCGGCGACGGCAACGGGGACGTTCAGCGCGTCAGACATTACTTGTTGACCAACGACGGGCGTCTTAAACAGGCCACCATGAGCGAATAGCTGGTCAACCGCGACGCCCTCGTCCAAGGTCAAGATATCCATTCCGACGCGCAGAACACCAAATATCGACATCAGCTGAGTACGCATAAAGTCTGGGAGCGTGATCTTGGAGTCGGGTAGACGGGCAAACATCGGTCGTCCCGCCTCAAGGCCAAGAACTGGTTCGCCCGACAGGAAGTTGTACGCCACTAGCCCGGCTCCATCCGGGGAACCCTTGAATGCCTGGTCGTACAACAGATCATAGGCTTGGGACTTCGAGACATCGACTCCCGCCGCTGCCGCGAACTGTCGGAACACGCCAACCCACTGGTCCCACTCAGAAGTTCCGTTGTTCGAGTGGACCATTGCAACCGGTGCACCATCCGGGGTGGTGACCATGTCAAGTTCTGGGTGAAGTTTTGCCAGGGCCCTCTCAAGAACGACCATTGCAAAGATCGACGTTCCGGCAGAGACGTTTCCGGTACGAGGCGCTACCGCGTTCGTTGCCACCATTCCGGTACCCGCGTCACCCTCTGGTGGGCACATCGGACAGCCGGGTTCAAGGGTTCCGGTGGGGTCGAGCAGCGCCGCCCCTCTTGCAGTGAGCGTTCCGGCATCATCCCCAGCGACGAGAACCTTGGGAAATACTTCGTGAACCGACTTCGTGAAACCTTTTTCAGTGAGCAGGTTCTGAAGGGTTGCTAGCCGGGCGGCATCGTAGTCCATCGTCTCGGAGTCAATCGGAAAGACCCCGGACGCGTCCCCAATTCCCAAAACGAAGCGGTCAGAGAGCTTTTCGTGGACCATTCCCGCCAGGGTGTTGATGCGCCCAACTTTTGTCAGGTGCTTTTCTCCGTTGAGAACAGCCTGGTAGAGGTGCGCGCTACTCCAGCGGTGAGGCAGGTTGAAGTTCAGCTTTGGTGACAACTCCTCGACTGCTTCGCTGGTATTGGTATTACGCCAGGTTCTAAACGGAACAAGCAGGTTGCCCTCTGCGTCGAATGCGAGGTATCCGTGCATCATCGCCGAGAAGCCGAGGCCAGCAAGCTTACGAAGTTCTACTCCGTACTCCGACTTAACCTTGGCGGCAAGGTCGGCGTACGAGGCCTGCACTCCCTCCCATATCATTTCCTCCGAATATGACCATAGACCGTCGATCAGCTGGTTCTCCCAGTCATGTGCTCCAGAGGCCAGGACGGTGGCATCGGGCGCGATCAAGACAGACTTGATTCGGGTCGAACCCATCTCAATACCGAGTGACGCATTCCCGGACTCAATGAGAGAGGCGCGGTTCTTGATTTCGGTTTCAGTAGTCATCGGGCAACTCCGTCCTGTTGGTTCTTCTATGTATGTAGCAATGCCACGGGGGACTCGAGAGCAGTCGGGCTCTAGCTGAACTGACTACTCTCGAACCTGTGGCCCGGCCCGTTTACACGCCGTTTGCGAGGTGGTAGTAGGCGTAGTTCCAGTGAATCTGATTTTTGAAGTCAGGGACTTTGGTGTCTTCGTCAATGACGAGGAGCTCAATACCGGAGAGTTCAGAGAGAATGCGGAACTCTTCAACGCCAACCGACGTGGTCAGTACCGTGTGGTGAGCTCCTCCCGAAAGCATCCAGCACTCGGCAGATACGTCCAGTGAAGGGGCAGGCTTCCAGACCGCATGAGCGACGGGCAGATTCGGCATCTCGGGAGCCTCAACGACCTGAACCTGGTTTGCGGTCAGACGCAAACGGGTTCCCATATCAGCCAGGGACACAACCAGGGCGGGTCCGGGGTCGGTCTGGAAGATGAGGCGCACCGGGTCTTCCTTCCCACCGATCCCGAGTGGCCTGATTTCAACCCTGGGCTTCGAGGTGGTCAAGGTGGGGCAGATTTCTAGCATGTGAGCGCCCAGAATCAACTCATCGCCCGCATCCAGGTTGTAGGTGTAGTCCTCCATGAGGGAGGCCCCGCCGGGTAGCCCCTCGCTCATCGCCTTGACGGCCCGAACCAGGATCGCGGTCTTCCAATCTCCCTCGGCCCCGAAGCCGTATCCCTCAGCCATCAGGCGCTGTACCGCCAGGCCAGGCAACTGCCGGAGCTCGCCTAGGTCCTCAAAATTAGTGGTGAACGCCTGCGCGTCACGGTCCTGAAGGAATTTACGGATCGCGACTTCCTGAGCGGCGGCATAACGCAACTCCTCATGCCGATCACCACCCTTACGAAGCTCGGCGGCGACCTGGTACAGCTCCTCATACTCCGCGCACGTAGCATCAATGTCCGTGTCGGAAACCCTACGGATTTCCTCGACCAGTTCGTTAGCCGACCAGGTCGAAACATTCACGCCAAGGACGCGTTCCGCCTCGGTCTTATCCCCATCAGTGACCGCAACATTACGCATATTGTCACCGAAACGAACCAGGTTCATCCCTCGCAGCGCACTCCAACCGGCACACGCCCGAGACCAGGTAGCAATCCGGGTCCGCACCCTCGCATCAGAGGCGTGACCAACTACGGTCTCCCGCGAAATACGCAGACGAGAAAGAATGTAGGCGTACTCACGATCCCCATGAGCCGACTGATTCAGGTTCATGAAATCCATGTCAATGGTTTCCCAAGGAATCTCCACACCCGACTGCGTATGCAGGTGCAAAAGGGGCTTGCCCAGAACGCCCAACCCGTTAATCCACATCTTCGCCGGACTGAACGTGTGCATCCACGTGATCACGCCGATCACGTCATCGTTAGCATTCGCCTCAAGAATCACCCGACGAATCGAATCAGAGTCCTTAACTGTCGGCTTCCAGACAATCGGCACCGGAATGTCACCAGCCCCATTGAGCTGGCCCACAACCTTCTTTGACTGGTCCGCAACCTGAACCAGGGTTTCCTCACCATAGAGGTCCTGGCTCCCGGTTAGGAACCAGATTTCCTTTCCTTCAAACGCACTCTTCATTTCGCTTCGTCTGTCCTTTCGCTGCTTTGCCCATAGACGTTCTGATACCGGTCGTAGAGAGAATCGATTTTGTCCTGTGGAATCGGAATCGGTGTTCCCAACGCTTGAGCGGCCCAGGTTGTCCGGGCCACCTCCTCAGTCATCGCGGCAGCCTTAACGGACGCGCGTGCGTCCTTCCCGATTGTGAAGGGACCGTGGTTCTGCATGAGGACCGCAGGACTACGAGATTCACTCAGTGTCTCCACAATTCCTCGTCCAATAGAATCGTCGCCGATGAGGGCGAACGGCCCGATCGGAACCGGACCCCCGAACTCGTCACCCATCATCGTTAGATGGCAGGGGATGGGCTTTCCCACCGCTGCGTATGCGGTGGCGTAGGTCGAGTGGGTGTGGGTCACTCCGCCAATTTCGGGCATGTGCCGGTAAACGTACGCGTGCGCCGCCGTGTCGGACGAGGGGGACCGATCACCAATCAGCAGGTTTCCATCTAGATCGCAGACCACCATGTCTGCGGGAGTCAGTTCGTCGTAGGCCACTCCAGAGGCCTTGATCACCAAGACATCGTCGGCGCCGTCTACGCCGCGGACTCGCTGGGAGATGTTCCCGGCCGTCCATACGACCAGCCCCCACTTGATTAACTCAGAGTGCAGGTCGCAGACCAGCCGTTGGGTCTGCGACACCGTCTGAGCCATTGCGGGTGACCAGCTTTCGGTCAACTCGTGTGTGTAGGGCATGAACTACTCCTTATCTGGTGCTCATGCACCGGTGTTTAGGCTGATAGCTTTGCTTTGGAAGTGTCTGGAAAGCGACCGTGGAGCAGGGCCACGGGAACAGGGAGATGACGTGAGCACACACAAAATCAGAGCCGGTGAGTACGAGGCTGTGGTGGTTAACGAGGGAGCGGGACTGGCCGCGCTTTCGCACGATGGGCGGGATCTGATCCTGTCGTATGACCTGGCTGAACGCCCGGCCGGATTCAATGGAAAGGTGTTGGTTCCTTGGCCAAATCGAATCAAAGGGGCGGTTTATACGTTCGAGGGTTGTGAGTACACCGTCCCAATGACCGAGCCCGATCGAGAATGCGCTCTGCATGGGCTTAAGTGCTGGGAGGAATGGGACACTGTGGCGACGACGGATCACTCCGTCACGCTGCGAACCGTGACTGAGCCCACCGACGGATATCCGTTCCGACTGGAGACTACGGTTACCTATGAACTGTCCGCAGACAGCGGTATCAGTATCGAAGTGACGACCATCAACACTGGCGATGTTCCGGCTCCTTACGGTACGGGAACACACGCCTATCTCACCTGTGATGGGGCGCTGGCCGACGAATGTGTGTTGACTCTTCCAGCAGCAGAAGTCTTGACCGTGGACCAGAACCTGATCCCGGTGGGCCACACTTCGGTTCAGTCCGAGGGACTGGATTTCAGGGAGGGAGACCTGATCGGCACAAGACAGGTCGATCATGCTTTTACTTCCCTTCCAAGTGGTGAATGGTCGGTGACTCTTAGTCATCCCGCCACCGGAATGACGGTTGTCCTCTCCTCGGACGAGGACTGGCTTCAGGTTTTCTCTGGCGACAATCAGGGTCGACGTGGAGTCGCGGTCGAGCCGATGACGTGCGCTCCGAACGCCTTCAACTCGGGCGAGGGACTGATTGTCCTGGCACCGGGCGAATCGAATACGCATCTTCTGTCAATCTCTGAGTTGGTGTAGAGGAGGGGTGGTTCCGTGCGCGAGGAGCGCGCGGAACCACCTGTCATTATGAAAGTGCGGGGGCCTTTTCTTGTTCTTTCTCGATTTCCGAGGCTGCGGCTTCTGAACCTCGTTCGCCTCCAGTGAGAGAGATCGCCCGCTGGAGCAGCACGAACACCAACAGGATGGCGCCCGTGATGATGGTTGTGGCGGCCGCGGGAACGTTACCGTCCCGAGTTATCAGCAGCTTTAGCACTCCAAGCACGAATACGCCTGCGACAGACCCGAGAACATACCCGGCACCGCCGGTAAGTAGCGTGCCACCGATGATCACTGCCGCGATGGCGTCGAGTTCCCAACCGACGCCTGTGATGTTCTGAGCATTGCCCACGGTTGTGGTGTAAACAAGTCCTGCCAGTCCGGCGCAGGTTCCCGACACCAAATAGACCAGAATCTTGGTCTTGTTTGCAGGAAGACCCATCAGTTCGGTCGACTGTTCTGAGCCGCCTAACCCGTAGACGGTCCTACCAAACCTCGTGTTGTGAAGCAGGAAGAATGCGATGATCACGACGGCGAGCGCAATCAGGATGTTGATAGAGATCGTTAGATCATTTTTCTTGGGCCCATCTATCAGCATGATCTTCGACGCCAGATCGAGCATTGGAGATTCTTTTGGAACACGCACTGGCTCGGTAGAAAGGATAGATGCGAGCCCGCGTGCCAAAAACATCGATGACAGCGTTGCGATGAACGGCTGAACGTTGAAGTAGGTGATAAGCATTCCCGATAGCAGACCGAAAAGGGTGCCGATCAAAACAATCGAAACTGCTGCGAGAGGCCACGGCACACCCGCCTGAAGGAGGAGTACTCCAGAGACGCTA
Organism: Actinomycetaceae bacterium MB13-C1-2; assembly: GCA_035621235.1. Classification (NCBI taxonomy): domain Bacteria; kingdom Bacillati; phylum Actinomycetota; class Actinomycetes; order Actinomycetales; family Actinomycetaceae; species Actinomycetaceae bacterium MB13-C1-2. The sequence continues at coordinate 675,422 of CP141731.1, read as the reverse complement.
GCGAATGCCAGAACCGCGCCCACCGAGAGGTCGATGCCACCGGTGAGGATTGCAAAAGTCATTCCTACGGCAAGTATGACCAGGTAGGCGTTGTTGTGCAGCAGACTTGAAAAGGTGTTCCAGGCAAAGATTTTTCCGTAAATCAGTTGGCCGCCAACTAGCAGTATCACTAATAGCACTACGGCCGCGATTGTTGGGTAAGTGGTTCTGGATACGCGGAATCCCGGCTTCGACGTCGTCTTCTGCTTGGCGACCTTCGTATCTGAACTCATGCTGCTACCACCTTCGCTTTATCGGAGTCTGCGGATTTCTTGTCATCCGACTGTCCAAGGTCTGGCCGCGAGAACCATCCGTGGATTCGGTCTGACTGAAGAATGCAGATGAAGATGATTACTAGTGCCTTGAAGGCAGGAACCGCCGCCGATGAGACGCCGAGGTATACGACTACCTGATTTAGTGCGGTAATGATGAAGGCTCCCAGTGTGGTGCCGGCAAGATTGAACTTCCCGCCCGCCAGTGAGGTGCCGCCTATGACGACCGCGAGGATTGCGTCCATCTCCATTCCAGAACCCGTGCCGCTCGAAGAGACCTCGACGGTGCCGATATAGGCGACTGAAAAGACTCCAGCTACGGCAGCTAGAAGACCGGAAAGCGCATAGACCATGAATAAGATTCGCCCCGATCGTATGCCTGCCATTTCAGCGGCGCGCGGGTTGATGCCAACGGCTTCGATTGACATTCCCAAGGCGGTCTTTCGGACTAATAGCACGACGATCAGAAGGATCGCCAGAGCCAGAAGGAAACCGACAGGAAAACCAAGAACTCGGCCCTGAGAGATCCAGTTGAAGGCAGGGGAGTTGCCAGCAGCATTTTTGCCCCCGGTGATCATGTTGGCGATGCCGCGACCCGCGAGCATCATGATCAGTGTGGTGATGAATGGCTGAAGTTTGATCACTGAGACCAGGAAGCCAGAGAACATGCCGCACGCCAGACCTACAACGAGTGCCAGAAGAACGGCGATGAGTGCCGCTCCGGGGGTATCTGGATTCGCAGAGTTCACTAGGAACTGCATGGATACTGCCCCGGCAACCGCCATTACCGAACCAACAGACAGGTCAATACCGCTAGTTGCAATAACCAGTGTCATTCCGACTGCGATCATCAGGATCGGTGGGACGAAGATGAATAGGTCGATAATCGGGCCTGTCAGTTTTCCGTTTGAGAATCCAATGGAAGCGCTCTGATTGTTGAGAAGAACGACGGCAACCAGAACGATCAGGACCAGGCTTGCCCAAAACAGCTGGTTTCGTAGCAGCTTTTTCACGCTGCCTCACCTCCTCCGGCGATGATTTGTACGATGGAGTCGACGGTGGTGTCTTCGGTGTTTTCGACTTCCTCCAAGGGCGCTCGATCCTTGAGAACTAGAATTCGATTGCTCAAACGAACCACTTCTTCTAGTTCAGACGAGATGAAAACAACGGACATTCCCGCATCGGCGAGCTCCTGAACGATGTCCATGATCTCTGCCTTAGCCCCGATGTCGATGCCGCGTGTTGGCTCGTCAAGCATCAGAACTTCCGGATTCGTTGCGAGCCACCTGGCAAGGAGCACTTTCTGCTGGTTGCCTCCCGATAGATTCTTGACCATTCGTTCTGGATCGGGCGGCCGAATATTGAGTTCCTCGATGTACTTGGCGCAGATCGCGTCCTGTTCTTTGCGAGGAATGGGGCGGGCCCATCCACGGATCGCTTGAAGCGCCAAGATAATGTTTTCACGGACCGTCAGATCTCCAACGATTCCTTCATCTCTCCGGTTCTCGGTGGAGTACGCGATCTTCTGCTTAAGCGAAATGGCCGGAGTGGACAGTTTTACCGGACTGCCATCCAAACTGATGCTTCCCTCGGTCGCCTTATCGGCACCATAGATGAGCTTTGCGAGCTCAGTTCGACCCGAGCCTAGAAGTCCGGCAAACCCGACAATGTCACCCCTGTAGAGCTCAAGATCAGTAGCCTTGAGGGTGCCTTTCTTCCCTAGCCCTATCACTTTGAGGCGTGGAGTTCCGCGGTCAATCTGCTCCGTGGAAACATCACGAGTCTCGGCGGCCCGCAGTTCTTTCATTTCTTTGCCAATCATTTTGGAGATCAGCTCAAAGCGGGGAAGATCTTTCGTGAGATACTCTCCGACGAGTTCGCCGTTGCGCAAAACGGTCATGCGATCAGAGATCTCGTAGACCTGGTCAAGGAAGTGGGAGACGAAGATAATTCCGACTCCCTGATCGCGCAGGTTGCGGATTACCTTGAACAGTCCGGCGACTTCGTTGTCATCGAGGCTAGAGGTTGGTTCGTCAAGAATAAGGACTTTGGACTTGACGACCATTGCTCGGGAGATTGCTACCAGTTGCTGTAGTGCAATTGGGATTGAAGAAAGGGGTGCGCGAGGATCAAGATGGTGCAGGTCCATGCGAGCCAGTGCCTCACTGGCGAGTTTGTTTGTCTTCTTCCAGTTGATGCCGAGGAGACCGCGGGCTTCGTGTCCAAGCATGACGTTCTCGCCGATGCTGAGGTTGGGAAGTAGGTTGACTTCTTGGTACACGGTGGCAACGCCGGCGGTCTGTGCTGCGGCGGTTCCGTCGAAGTGCACCTTTTCGCCAGCCATGTAGATCTGTCCGGCAGCAAGCTTATTGACTCCGGTCAGGGCCTTGATGAGGGTTGATTTGCCCGCGCCGTTCTCACCCATGAGCGCGTGCACTTCGCCCGGCAACAGGCGGAAGTCGACGTTCTGCAGGGCCTTCACGCCCGGGAATTCGACTGAGATGCCCTTCATCTCGATGATTGGTTGAGGTTCAGTCATGATCTCTCACTAGTAGAGCCGGGCAATAGTCCGGCCGTGCGTCCTTGTCACGAGTAGCTCTGTGGGCCTGGGCCCGAGAGAGACTTAGGGTTTGGCCCGGGAGAAGTCCCGGGCCAAACCGTCTGTTGTTCATCCCTGGGGTCCGGTGGTTCGGACCCTTGAGACTTTTACTAGAAGTCGCGTCCCGCGTCGAGTGCCGCCTTAGCGGCGTCCGGGCTGTCGAAGATAGCGCTCTGGACGATGTAGTTCTTCTCTACTTCCTTGCCACAGAGGGTGTCGAGGACGGTCTGAACGGCATCCGCGCCGAACATTGGGTTGTACTCAGCAACGAGGGAGAGCTTGCCGTCGGCAAGAGCTTCCAGAGCTGGTTTTGTGCCGTCAATGGTAATGATCTTGACGTCAACGCCCGGCTTGAGCCCAGCTTCCTCCACGGCCTGGACTGCGCCGAGGCCCATCTCGTCGTTCTGAGCGAAGACAAGCTGGATGTCGTTGTTGTGGGACTTGAGCATTGAGGAGAAGACGGTCTTTCCTTCTTCAGCAGACCAGTTGGCAGTCTGAGCCTCAAGTTTGGTGAAGTTATCGTTGATGTTCGCATCCCAGCCAGAGTTACGTTCGTTCACAACCGAGACACCTGCGGGGCCCTCTAGGACCACGTAGTTGGCGCCGTCCGGGAATTCCTCATTGGCCCACTTCGCTGCGTTAGCGGCAACTTCTTCGTTGTTGGGGGCAAGACGCTGAACGTATAGGTCGGGTTCATCCGGATCGATCATGCGGTCGATGAGGATTACGGGAATCTCTGCTTCCTGGGCGTCGGTCAGCGCGTTTTCCCAGCCGGTTGCTTCGGTGGCGGACAGCAGGATGACATCCACACCCTCGTCAACGAACGAGGAGAAAGCGGTGAGTTGATTGGCCTGGTCATTATCGGCGGTTCCCGCATACTTGACTGTTGCGCCGGCTTCCTTGAATGCGTCCTGAACGTTGTTTTCGTTCGCGTCGCGCCATCCGCCCTCAGGGCCAACGGCCACGAATCCGACCGTTATGTCGGATAGATCTGCCGGGCACTCGCCGGTCTCGCCCGCGGTTTCTTCGCCTGCGCCAGCCGATTCTTCCGGTTCTGTAGCGGTGTTGTCTCCGCCTCCACCACAAGCTGAAAGCAGGACCATCGAGGCCCCCGCGAGGGTCGCAATGAACCCGTTTCGAATGCTCTTTCGCATTTCTGCTCCTCCTTGAGATTCTGTGGTCATACTTTCTAAGACCTACAGGTGGGGCGTGCCCCTGCACGTAAGGTTAGCGCTAACATTCGCGAAATTGCTAGCCACAAGATAACGATTCGATATCGGATCATGGTGTGTTGAACCGAAGATAGCGGGCTTGGCGGTTAACAGATCTTCCGTAAATCGTTCAAATGCAACCGCGCTTTAGCCTGGGTCAATCTCGTCCACCATCACGATCATGAATACTGAATCGTGCGGATTGAGCTAGGCAGACTCGCGTACTACCAAATCTGACTTGATCAGCAGATCGTTAGACTCGCCGTGATTAATCAACGTAGTTATTGCTTTGATTGCACTTCGACCGACCGCGTCGAAGTTTTGGCGAACGGTAGTCAGCGGAGTCGAGAAGAACTCAGAGCCGGGTTCGTTGTCGAATCCAACTATCTTGACCTCGCCCGGAACGTCGATCCCAGCGACACTGAGCGCGCGAAGTGCCCCCAGCGCCAACTGATCGTTCGAGGTGAATATGGCGTCCGGTGCGCCCTCTCTGATGAGTTCTTTGGTCAGTTCGTAACCCGAAGTTGCGCTCCAGGTTCCACGTAGTAGCGGCCCTTCTGGTAGTCCCGCTTCTTCAAGGGTTTCCCGCCAACCCGCTTCACGCTCGATAGCATCAAACCAGGTTGAAGGACCGGCGATGTGCGCGATCGTGCGACATCCCTGTGCGATTAGGTGTCTGACCGCTGATCTTGCACCTTCGCGCTGGTCAACTCCAACGAATGTCAGGTATGACTGATCTTTATCCCCGGTGGAAGAAACGACGACAGTTGGAACTTCGGGGGGAATATTGCGAAGCTCCTTCGCAAACTGGTGTACCGGAGCAATAACGATTATCCCGGCGATTCCAAGACCAAAGAACATGTTGATTGAGTCGTCGAAAGACTCTTCAGTGAGTTCATCCAGCGCTGAGATGCTTACGAAATAGCCCGCCTCTTTGGCGGCCAACTCAATGCCCGAGAGCATCTGCGAGGGCCCGTAGTTCACCTCGGCTGGAGCAATTATTCCAATCATTTTGGAGCGACTGGTCGCGAGCGCCCTCGCGGTCTCGTTGCGCCGATAGCCGAGTTCTCGGATTGCTTCTAGAACGCGGTCTCTGGTTTCCGGACGCACTTTGCCGACATTGTTAATGACCCTGGAAACAGTTTGATGTGACACTCCAGCAAGCGCCGCCACGTCGGTCATCGCAGGCGGGCGTCCCGTCGGCGTTGGCGCTGGCATTCGCGTCTCCTCTAAGTAGGCACCGTACGGTTGGTGTCCCGTTGTTCATCGAAACAGTACACCCGTAAGTAGGCGACAGACACTTTCACCCGGTCTTGCTGATACTTTCACCCTGTCAAGGCTTGGTTCGGCGGCGGATGTGGTATACCGACGGGATTCTTCTGGGGGACCCGGGTCACGATGCTATTTTTGAGTCATGGTCGAATATCGCTATTTAGGAAATTCTGGGCTAAAGGTTACCGAGATTACCTACGGGAACTGGATGACTCATGGCTCTCAAGTGGAAGATGACCAGGCAATAAAGACAGTGCATCGTGCACTGGACCTGGGAATCACCTCATTCGATACCGCCGACGTCTATGCCAACCGGGAGGCGGAAAGAATACTGGGTAAAGCGCTGAAGGGTCTGGATCGTGACACCTTTGAGGTGTTCACCAAGGTCTACTGGCCGGTTGGTGGCCGAGGTGCAAACCAGGGCGGTCTTTCACGTAAGCACATATTTGACGGTCTGCATGGTTCATTGAAGAGGCTGGATGTTGACTATGTAGACCTGTTCCAGGCGCATAGATTTGACTATGAGACGCCGCTCGAAGAGACCTTCCAGGCTTTCGCAGACCTGGTGCACCAGGGAAAAGCAATGTACATCGGAGTCTCGGAGTGGACCGCAGAGCAGATTCGTGACGGGCACAAGTTAGCCAAAGATCTTGGTATTCAGCTGGTTTCAAACCAGCCGCAGTATTCTGCGCTCTGGCGGGTCATTGAAGACAAGGTAATCCCCACGTGTGCCGGACTTGGAATATCCCAGATCGTCTGGTCCCCAATGGCCCAGGGTGTCCTGACCGGAAAGTACATTCCCGGTGAGGAATTGCCGGCTGGTTCTCGAGCGGCAGACAAGAAGGGCGGGGCCAGGACCGTCGAACAGTTTATGGCCCCGGAGACCCTGGAAGCGGTACAGAAGCTAAAGCCGATCGCCAACGAGTGTGGGCTAACCATGCCCCAGTTGGCAATTGCCTGGGTTCTGAGCAATCCCAACGTTGCGGCGGCGCTAGTTGGCGCCTCACGGCCGGAACAGCTGGATGACAACGTCAAGGCTTCCGGCGTAAAGCTGGAGCCGGCCGTCGTTACCAAGATAAACGAGGTGCTGGCGCCTGTGTCCGTTACTGATCCGAAAGAGACATACAGGGTCTCCCCGAAGACTAGACCTCTAGCCTAGGTTCGGGAAGTGGCATCCTAGCCCCCTTTTTCACAGTAATGCGAGACAATAGGGGCATGGAATCCTCTGGTCCTACTGGCACGCCGAGTGTATCTGCACGTGATCTAACGAAGACCTACGCGTCTGGTCCCACCTACAAGGTCGCTTTGGAACACGTTACTTTTCGGGCTGGTCCTCGAGAGTTCGTGGCCGTCGTTGGGTCTGCGGGTGCGGGCAGGTCGACTCTTCTGCACTGCCTTGCGGGGATTACCGCGCCGACTTCCGGCTCTGTCTACGTCGGCATGCGAAACCTAACGAAGATGACTCCTCGCCGACGCGCTAAGTTCCTTGGAAGAACCATCGGCGCGATGCTTGAAGACCTCGGCCTGCTCCCGGACCTTACTGCCAGAGACAACATTCTGTACCCGGCCCGTCGTCGGGTTTCCGAATCTCAGTTTCAAGATATGGTTGACGCTCTTGGCATCCGCACGGTTCTACATCGAAAACCAGAAGACCTATCGTACGGCGACCGTCAACTGGTTGCGCTTGCCCGGGCTATGGTATTCCGACCAAAGTTGTTGGTCCTTGACAAACCCACCCTGTTCCTTGATCACGAACAGGAAGCCCGAGTCGGGGCGATCCTAAAGAGCCTCGTCAACCGAGAGGGGACTACTGTCGTTGCTGCAACAGACAGCGACGACTTCGCTGCGGGTGCGGATCGAGTTGTCCTGCTGAAAGACGGTCGGATCGCCTCCGAGGTCAAGGCGCCGACGCTAGAGAAGGTGCAGGAACTGCTCGGCACTCGCCATGGGGATGCCGCTGAACTATCGAGCAGACAACCGGATGATGCCACGTCGAGTGGAGAAGAAGTAGATCAACCGTGGCCGGTCACCCTAACAGACGATTACCTGCCCGATCATTCCGCAATGCCTAGCCTGGTTGAGGGCGAGGGAGACCCGGTCGCCACGGGCAAGAGTGTCTCGGATTTAGTGGAGTCGCCCGCGGGTCCAACCCAGGCCCTGTCGAAGCGACAGGTCGATGTTATTGATAGAGCCAAACAGATTTTGGATTCGCTGCCCGGTGCAGTGGCACCCGAGCAGGACTGGATAGAAGACCTATACAGTGAAGACCAAAGTTCTCGCGATTAATGCGAAACTTGGTGAGTTACCTGTGTGCGCTGGGACTCACCAGTGCAATGTCCTAGGAGGAGCAATGACAAGCGGTACGACTCCTGAGTTCGAAGAGATAAGCGTCGATGAGATTTGGGATGATGACTCCCGGAGTTCTAGGCGAGTGCCCCCGACGAAACCGGTCCATCCGTCCATCGTGGAACTGGTGCAGACCGTCATTTCGGAGGGCCAGACCCTCATAACCTCTCAGATTCAGTTACTGAAGATGAAGGGGCAGACAACAGGGAAAAAGATTGCAATTGCTGCTGGTCTGATCCTGACTGCTCTGGTGCTGGTCTTCTACATGATCGGCTGGCTGCTCCGCACAATCGAGTTGGCACTGGCAAATGTGCTTCCGGGATGGGCGGCCTCCCTGATCGTCGCTGGTATTTTGCTCGTGGCGATCATCGTCTTGGTCCTTATCGGAGTCAACGTCGTGAAGAGGGCGGTTGCAGATAAGCCGACCGCTGAGGGATTCCAGACCGACCTGGATGTCGTCAAGGAAGCTGTGAAAGAGGGCAAGGGCGAATGAGTGATACGCAGAACACTTCGACCATGAGTGAAAATGAGCTCCGCGCACAGATTGATTCGAGCCGTCAGAAGCTCGCGGAAAGTCTGGCTCTGCTGACAAACACCGTGCAGCCGAAGGTTCAGGCCAGCTATCTGGCTGATGACCTCAAATACAAGGCTAAAGAGACAACCTACAACTTCGCTACCACGGTTGACGATGCGAGGGATGGAGACTCTCAGGCCATGAAGAAACTATTGATCACAGGTGCGGTTGCACTTGGAACCATAGTGCTTCTTGTAGTCCGGCGTAAGGCCAAGAAGAGCCGCTGAGATGCAGAGTGAACCCTGCTAGCTGTCCACGGCGTAGCAGGGTTCGACCGCGCCAGGGTAATATAGGCGGGCGAACAAACTTGATGAACCAGGGGACCGCATGCGCGGACCCGCAAGACTAAGAGGGGGTCGACCCCATGGGGCGCGGCCGTCAAAAGGCTAAGAACATGAAGGTGGCTCGGAAGCTGAAGTATTTCAGCCCCGAGACCGATTTCAATTCACTACAGCGTGAGCTCTCCACGGCAGAGCAGTCGGATGATAGTCCGCAGGACTCTAACGATGAGGATGAGTACTGGGATGATTCACCCAGCGCCGGTTGGAGATATTCGGCGTGGGAGGAAGACGAGGAAGAGGATTAGCTCCCCTCGGAGATCTTCGGTGCTTCTTCGGCATCCGCGTTCGGATCGCCCTCTTTGAGTTCGTCGAGAACCAGGGATTCACTCTCGGCTAGTCCCGTCATGTATGCGGCGCGCCCAAGAAGGTGTGAAGCAACCGGAGCCGCCACCATCTGGATGGCGATAACCAGTGTGCAGATGGCGAACCAGGCCCAGGTGCGTTCCATGAACATCAGGCCGACGAGCATTAGCATCAGGCCGAGCATCTGCGGCTTCGCTGCGGCATGCGTCCTTGAGAACAGGTCGTTGAATCTGACAAGACCAATGGCTGCGATAAGTGTGAACGTTGATCCGGCCAGGATGAACAGAGCCCCGATCAGATCCAGAATTTGCGTCATTCTCGGGCCTCCTTCGGGTCGTTCTCCTGCCGAGTCTTTCTGGACTGGGCTGCGAGGGATTCCTCGTGTCGGCTTATCGCAGTGTTTGCAACGTAACGAGAAACGGTGACGGTTGAGAAGAAGGCCGTCAGAGCGAAGATAATCAACAAGACCATAAGGTCGGTGCGTTGCCACCATGCGATCAGCACCACAACGGTGCCGATAACCGCCGCAGTGATAACGTCGATAGAGATCGCTCGATCCAGCGCAGTCGGCCCTAACACTAGACGGACAAGAGAGAGCAGGGCAGATGCAAATAGCATCCCAAGACTGACGCCGACAATTACTTGAGTCGCGAGAACCACTAGTCCTTTCCCTCCTTCTTACCGGCGATCGGGAGGTATTTTCCGTAACCGGCAGCGATGACAACCGGATTGGTCGCCATCGCCAGAAGAACCCTTTTCTCCTGTTCTCGGGCGGATAATCGAACGCCGTCGGCACCTCCCTGCGCGGGCAGGTTCAGAGCATGTAGGTACATGAGTTTCTTGCTGGGGTCGATCTTTAGCACCACCGTTCCAGGCACCATGGAGCACATTGCCGCGACAACCGTTAGGTACACCGGATTTCCACTTCGCATCCGACATTCGATGATTCCGTCCGGGTGGCTACTTCCACTGAGAACCAACCAGGAGACCTGAACACCGGCGACAATCAGGTCCCAGATGAAGCGGGCGACCAGAACGATCGAGTAGCCGATGCGAACGTGCCATAGGTGCGAGTGACTGGGCATCGGAAACACAACCTGGATGACCACCGCAAATAGGATTCCCGAGAGCACTACAAGCCAAGAGATCTGTTGGAACATAATCGTCCACACGATCACTAGCCACAGCGTCATTGCCGGGGAAACTCTGGGCCCCATGCTGAGGTTGGCACCGGCGTCCGCTCCTGCCTCTCTGAGCTTGCGCCTGGCTGCGGTTTGGGCGCGTTCCTCTTCATCGGTAAGTCGGGAGTTCTTATGTGTCACTGGTTGCCACCTCCCACGCTCGGAAGCTCTTCCGTGTCCGGTGATTCCAGCGGAGGTACCGTCTGCTCAGGGATCCAAGGTGGTTTCGGCGGTCGTAGCGACTCCTCGTACGATTCTCCCGCTCCCCTTCCGCCATCCGGCAATACCGCCTGGGTGTACGCTCCCGGTTCGTACAGAAACTCCGCCGACTCGGTTGTGAACTTGTATATGGGGCCCGAGAAGACCGCCATGCACACCTGGAGTACGACTAGTGAAGCGACCACTCCGTACATCAGAGGGTTTGCATCGTTGCTACCCTTCTCAAGTTGAGTTCGGGAAGCCTCTACGATTCGTTCCGCACGGCGGGTAGGTCGGCTTACAATCCTCAGCCTACGAAGACGTCGTTCCTGTCTGCCTGAGAGCCGCTCGCCATCGGCAGGAAGCAAATGATCGGATGCTTCGGCTCCCCGTGGTTGCCAGAAAGCCTTATTCCAGAACTTGACGGCGACGTAGAGGGTCAGTAGCGAAGTGAGCAGACCGAATCCCAGGAGTGTCCATGCCATCGGAGTTCCGCTGGCTGCCGAAGCTTCGGCCAATCCCAGTTTTCCGATGAAGCCGGTCAGAGGGGGCATCCCGACCAGATTCATCACGGAAATCAGGAACATCACCGCGATGAACGGTGCCCTCTTTGCCAGGTCGGACAGTTTGGTCAGCGATGTCGTCCCGGCGTGACGCTCCATTAGTCCGACCAGAAGGAACAGGGCGGTTTGGACAATGATGTGGTGTGCCGCGTAGTAGATTGTCGCTGCGAGACCCGCAGCCGTGTTCAGGGAGATACCCCAGAGCATAAAACCAATGTGTGAGACGAGCGTGAAGCTAAGAAGCCGTTTTGCGTCGTCCTGGGCGACGGCACCAAGAATTCCGACAATCATCGTAAGAATACCGAGGACTCCCAGCAGGTCCGCCAGTCGATCCCCCGGGAAGAGCACAAACTCCAGGCGAATGATCGCATAGACACCGACCTTGCTAAGCAGGCCGGCGAACACTGCGGTTACGGGCGCTGGAGCAGTTGGATAGGAATCAGGGAGCCAGGCCCCGAGTGGAAAGACGGCCGCCTTGACGCCGAAAGCCACCAGAAGTAATAGTTCCATGGCCAGAGTCGTCTCGGCTGGCAACTCTGAGAGACGAGTTGACAACAGGGCCATATTGACCGTTCCGGTGACCCCGTATATCCAGGCGATCGCCGTAAGAAAGATGACTGAAGAAACGAGCGAAACAACCACGTAGACGGTGCCGGCTCGAACCCGCCCCCTGGTTCCGCCGAGGGTAATTAGGACGAATGATGCCGCGAGAAGGATCTCGAAGCCCACATAGAGGTTGAACAGATCGCCGGTCAGGAACGCATTGGAGACGCCAGCGGAGAGAATTAGGAACGTTGGATGATACACCGCGACAGGTGCCGATGGAGTCGAGTCAGAGAGATTCTGTGCGACTGAGTACACCAGAACCGCAAGCGAAACGATCTGGGAAACCACCAGCATCAGGGTCGAGAGCCGGTCACCAACAAGAGTGATGCCAATCGGGGCGGCCCAAGAACCCACGTCCAGCACCAGAGGGGAACCGCTCCCGGCTGCGATTACCAGGATTATTCCGACGGCAGTTGACAGTGTCATTCCAAGAATGGAGACGATCTGCTGTGCCCTGGGACGGCGAAACAGGAGCAGCGTTATGCCCGCGAAGATCAGAGGGATCAAGACGGGAAGCGGTAACGCCCATGCAAAGACTTCTACGTTCATGAGTTAGCTCCGTCGGCCGAGGACTCATCTTCGCTCTTTAGTAGCTCCTCACGTAGACTGCGGATCTCTGCAGGAGTAGGCCGCTCGAAGTGGGGCACCTCGTCGCGGTCATAGAACACGGTCCGGTCTTCTGTTCCCTCAGCAAAAGAATCATCAACGGACGAGGCTCGTTTGCCTAGCAAACGGGAGAGACGACGGTCTTCAACGTCGTCTGCCACCTCGTCATTGCCCGTCAGCAGCCACGAGCGGTAGGCGAGGGCCAGTCCGAACGCAGTGGTTCCAAGGGACAGAACAATCGAGGTCAAGATCATGGCCTGGGGGAGCGGATCGACGATAACCGATTCATCTCGCCCGAGCAGCGGAGGCAGTCCAGCGGCACCACCCATAGCAAGGATCAGTAGGTTTACCCCGTTGGTTATCAGGGAAAGGCCGATAAAGATTCGGGAGAGGGTCCGTTCCAGAGCGAGGTAGACGCCGGAACCGATAAGTATCCCCACGAAGGCGAGGATTACGAGGGAGGGTCCGGTCATCACTTCTTCACCGCTTCCTCGTGGTTCGACATCTTACGCAGAGGTGCCGCAGGCGCGGGACGTCGCCCTTGCGAAGCTCGCTCACTCTGGTAGTCAATCTCAGCGCCCAGGGCCGAGACCAGGTCGATAACCAAGCCTAGAACCAAGACGTAGACGCCGATGTCAAGGATCATTGCGGTCGTAAAGTGGAGGTCTCCGAGTGCGCCGAGCGAGATATCGATCGGTACGGACTGCAGAACAGAGCGCCCGTAGAACAGAGGCAGAGCCCCGCCCGCCGCAGAGATGAACAGACCCGCCCCAAGCAGGTAGCCAGCGGGGATGGGCATGGCCTCTGCCAGTTCGTGACGTCCTCCAGCAAGGTACCGGAGGACAAACGCCAGGCCGGCAATCACGCCCCCAGCAAATCCGCCGCCGGGGTTGTTGTGCCCCACAAATAGCAACCAGATAGAGAGCATGATCATGGTTGGGAACAAGAGCCTCGTGCTCACTTCGAGAACAACTGAGCGGCGAGCCTTGTCCTGCATACGCCCCGCGACCAGGAATGATCCGTTCGGTCCCTCGTTCGACCTTGACTGCTCTCGGGAGGCTGTGGCTGCGCGGCTGGTTCGGGTCACAATGTAGATGAGCGAAGCGACTCCCGTTGCCGTGACGAGTAGGACGGAGAGCTCACCAACCGTGTCCCAGGCGCGCATGTCCACCAGAATCACATTGACGATGTTCTTGCCATACCCGAAGTTCAGTGCTTCCGCAGGCATGTCTTTTGACACGGGATCATGGATGCGTGAGGAGATTGCGTAGTATCCGCCGACTGACGCGACCAGTCCCACACCGACGGAAATGATAAGCCGAGTGATTCTAGAAGACATCAGGGGGCGATAGCTGAATTGAGCCGGGAGCTTTCGAAGCACCAGGATGAAGACGACGATCGAGACTGCCTCAACCGCTAGTTGGGTGAGGGCCAGATCAGGTGCCCCGTACTGAGCAAATAGAAGTGAGACGCTCATCCCCACTGCACCCAATGCGAGTGCGGCTCTAATCCGGTTCTTGGATGAGATCGTGGCTATCACTGCCACGACCCCGACAATCACTATTCCAAGTTGAAGCAAGGAGTCCCAGTATTGCGGCATGACGCTTGGGACAGGAGCCCTAAATAGCGCGTACGCGCCCACCACAATAACGGCGGAGAAAATCGTTGAAAGTTCAGCCGGAAGCGAGCCGCGCTGGGTAGATACGGTTACGAACGAGGCAAGCACCTCAAGCTCACGCAGAATCCACGAGTAGACCTTGACCGCGGAGATCGGGAGTGTCACTGACCGCTGAATCCGCGATACCTGTGGCCTGAATGCCGCTAGTAGTATGCCTCCGCCCAGAATGATGGCGGTCACCACGGCAGGACCCGGTCCAGACCAGAGGGCAATATGGGAGTGTCCCGGCATTCCCTCGGTCATCCTGTCACCGATGGCCTGAAAACCGGAAGCGGCTCCACCCAGTAGTGCTCCCGCCGCCAGAATTCCAATAGGAGCAAGCATGGAACCGGGCACCTTTTCGGCTTCCATCTCCACAGTTATCTGCTTGGTCCCGAATGCTCCCCACCAAAAGCGCCAAGAATAAGCGACCGTCAGCATCGAGGCGAGAGAGACAATGATCAGAAGAATCCACCCAATTGCGCCGTTCGGCGTGGGAAGTAAGGTGTTCGCGTGTTCGGCAACGTTGCTTGCAGGAAGCCAGTTGGCGTCAGTTCCTGAGTAAAGGGCAGAAATGACCGCTTCTTTACCGAGGTATCCGGTGGTGATGGGCACTCCCGCCATTGATAGACAGGACAGACCCGCGAAAACTGCCAGAAGAGGGTTCTTCTTCCACAGGCCCGAAAGTTCCCAGATATCGCGGGTTCCGGTGGAGGACTCAACGGCACCGACCGTGAGAAACAGAGAGGATTTGAACAGCGCGTGCGCCACTAAAATCACCTTGCCAGCGGCAAGTGTGCTCGCTGTGCCGAACCCGACCGCGGCTGTCATCAATCCAAGTTGGGATACTGTGCCGTAGGCCAAGATCAGTTTGAGGTCACGTTGTTTGAGAGCTCGGTATGCGCCAATCACCATTGTCATGAGGCCAAAGGTGACGGCTATCTGAGACCAGCCGGGGATCATGTAGAAACCCGGAGTGAGCCGTGCAATTAGGTAGACACCAGCCTTCACCATGGAGGCGGCGTGCAGATATGCGGATACCGGTGTGGGTGCCGCCATGGCACCCGGGAGCCAGAAATGGAACGGAACCTGCGCCGATTTCGCGAGTGCCCCGATCATTATCAGGACGGCAGCAGTTATGACCAGCGGTGAGGTTGCGTCCATTGCTCCGGATCTCAGGTTCTCCAGAAGTTGCGAAATCCGGTATGAACCCCCAGGGGCCTCGCCCATGATTACCAGTCCGGCGAACATGGCCAGCGCTGCGCCGCCCGTGGTCAGAATGGCTTGGCGTGCGGCGCTACGGGCCGGTCTGCGTCCGTGGTGGAATCCGATTAGCAGGTACGACATTACCGAGGTAAGTTCCCAAAAGACGTAGAGCGTCATGGTCTGATCGGCGGTAACCACCCCGAGCATGGACCCTGAGAACGCTAGAAAAATACCGCCGAATCGGCCAAGGCCAGACGCTCCTGCAGAGAAGTATCGAGCCGTGTAGATCATTACCAGCGTGCCGACTCCGCCGACAATCATCATCATCAGCCAGGTGGTCACATCAATGACGAATGCGATCTCAAGGTCTAGGGAGGGAACCCACCGGTAGCTCTCTTGTATCGGCGAGGCCATGATTCTCTGCGTGTTGGCCACCGCGTAGATGAAGGCCGTGGCGGGGACAAGGGCTAAACCGTAGAAGGCGTTCCTGCCGAATCTGCCTATGATTGCGGGCGCACAGATAGCCGCTGTGAAGTGCAAAGCAAGCAACAACAGCATCTTGCCGGCCTCCCGGTGACGACGGTCGGGTCTAACTAAGTGCCCAATTTAAACGGCAGCGGGTAGGGCTGCCGAAGGGAACTCTGCCTATTGTAACTTTCATACGTAGGCTGACGACGCGAGAAGTCTCTCGACCCTGGCGTAGGGTCTATGGTGCAGCGTCGAACAAGGATCGGAGGAGCATGGCACAACCGGCAGTCTTAGTCCCGTGCGCCATGGCAGTCGCGGTCCTTACCGTTGTCGGAGTCTCTCTGTTTGTCCGTGGAATCATCAGGATGGTCCGCCTGATTGCGGAGGGTGCCCCAGAGTCGGGAAGGTTCTCCCCACTGGGTCGACGTGTTTGGATGGCCGTCGAAGTGACCCTGCTTCATTCAACTTTCAAGGGTCGTCCGCTGGTGCGCGCCGCTCACTGGATGGTGATGGTTTCCTTTGTTGCACTGATCCTCACCCTAGTTACCTCTTACGGTCAGGTATTTGATCCACTCTTCTCGCTTCCGCTCATCGGACACACCGCGTGGTGGGGCTGGTTCACAGAGATCATGGCGGCCTTGGGGCTACTGGCGATCCTCGCCCTAATAGCTGTTCGACTAATCATTAATGCCCGACATCGGAATGATCCGAGGGCGTCCCGCTTTTTTGGTTCGACGCGGTGGCAGGCGAAACTTGTTGAAGCCACGGTGGCCGTCGTTTGTGCAGCGGTATTGATAGGCCATGCCATCACATATGCGGTGCTCACGGTCACTGCGAACTCGGCTCCATCGGCGATGCGATTCCCTCTTACGGCCTGGCTCGGCTCGTGGATGGTGGGTGCGTCTGTTACGACGCTTGCCAACTGGTTGACAGTCGTGGCAACGATAAAGATCTCTATGTCCATGGTCTGGATGATCATTACCGGGATTGACGTTGCAATGGGAATCTCGTGGCATCGGTTCTTGGCCCCGGTGAATATCATGACCACGCGAAACGCTGACGGGTCTAAGGCGCTTGGAGCTCTTTCGCTCCCGCTGGTAGACGGCGATCCTTCAGACGATCTGGAACAGGCGGCGGAAGAGAACCCAGACCTAGTAATCGGCCTAGGCTCTACTTCGGACCTGACGTGGAAGGACCGACTGGACGTTCTCTCCTGTACCGAATGCGGTAGGTGTCAAGATCTCTGCCCCGCTTGGAACACGGAGAAACCTCTGTCACCGAAACTACTGGTCATGGCCATGAGGGACAGTGTCGTCTCCGCTGCGGATATGACGATGCCAGGGCAGGCTCTACCAGACACGGTAGACGTGCTTGGTGCATTGTCCTCATCCGGGGCTACCGGCCCCGAGGGAGTGGCGGCAGGCGGAGGGAGCCTGGTTCCCGGCGTGATCACACCCGAGGTCCTGTGGGACTGCACTATGTGCGGGGCCTGTGTTGACCAGTGTCCCGTAGACATCGATCACATAGACCACATCAGTAACCTGCGTCGTTACCAGTTTTTAATGGAGTCCGCTTTTCCTCGCGAACTTAGTCGACCGATGCGGGCGATGGAGACGAAGCAGAATCCATACAATCAGTCGGCAAGGAAACGTCTTGATTGGGCTAAGAACCTCGACTTTGACGTCACTGTCATTGGAGAGGACACCCCGGACGCAACTGAACTCGACTACCTGTTCTGGGTCGGTTGTGCCGGGGCGTATGACGAGAAGGCCAAGAAGACGACCGCCGCAGTAGCCGAGCTATTGCATGTCGCGGGCGTTAGTTTTGGGGTTCTTGGTTCTGCCGAAGGCTGTACGGGTGATCCTGCGCGTCGGGCCGGTAACGAGGTCCTCTTCCAACTCCTAGCACGCGCCTCAATCGACACTCTGAACGAGGTAAAGGCACAGCGCATTGTTGTCACCTGCGCGCATTGTTTTAACTCGGTCGCCAATGAGTTTCCTCAGTTGGGCGGCAAGTTCGAGGTTATTCACCACACCCAGCTGCTCAATCGACTTCTGCGCGAAGGTAAGCTCACTCCGATGCCAGCACCTGAAGCGGAACGACGCAAGATCACGTATCACGACCCGTGTTTCCTCGGTCGGCACAACGGTGTCTTTGAGGCACCACGTGAACTTCTTGGGGGAATCCCCGAGCTGGAGCTGGTCGAAATGGGACAGAATCGCGAGCGTGCGATGTGCTGCGGTGCAGGCGGGGCACACGCGTGGATGGAGGAG
The DNA here is from genome assembly GCA_035621235.1 of Actinomycetaceae bacterium MB13-C1-2. NCBI lineage: Bacteria > Bacillati > Actinomycetota > Actinomycetes > Actinomycetales > Actinomycetaceae > Actinomycetaceae bacterium MB13-C1-2. The sequence goes on along the minus strand of CP141731.1, from coordinate 657,707 downwards.
TCCTCGCAGGGACCACGAATCGCGTCAGTTCGCATGGGTCAGGCGCAAGAAACGGGTGCGACCACCATTGCGACGGCCTGTCCGTTCTGCACGCAGATGCTCGGTTCAGCTCCTACTTCAGTGAGGGGAAGCGAAAGGGACATCGAGGTTAAGGACGTGGCTCTTCTTCTTCTAGAGGGGGTACATCGAGACCAACAAGGAACTGGTCCTCGTCAATAATCGCGGCGCCTCCGCGCACGGCAGAGTCCAGTTCGTGAGCCAGTAGAGCGGCTGCAGTCTCGATTCCTCTGGCCGCCCGATTTCGCTCAAGTCGTCCTGAACGGGTCGGCGCGGTATCAAGGTCGAAGAGTTCGGGAGGTCGGACCCAGACGATCTCGTATACGTACATTTTCTCTTTTGCCCACATTTCCCACCGCAACGCTCGCGGCGGAGTAGTCTCCATCCGAACGCCGACAATAATCTGCGACTTGGACCCGACGGGTGCCATGAGGGCAAACGGGCTCCCCGTTTCAGTTGGTTCCGGTCCGGGGTTCCAGACTCCTGGAAAATACGGGCTGAGCAGAGTCTCCATTTCTTCCAGCGGCATCCAGGAGTTGGAGTAGACCCGCAGATTGATTGATGATCCGCTACTGGGTCGCAGCACAGCGCCGCTGCCATAGATTCGTATGGCTCCGTCTAGTCGTCTGCAGACTCTTTGGAGGAAGTCCAGCGTTCTTTCCTCGGGACCTACGGGCATTCCACTCGGAAATGCTCGGGCAATCTCGCTAAAGGACAGAACCTGTTCGTTCGGCTTGGCACCGCGCATAGCCGGGGTTCGAACCAGATAGACCTGAGAGGTGGGAATATCAGCGGGGAGGCCCAGCTTCTTGGCCGCTTCAGCGGGGATTGACCAGGGGCCCTCAAGGCTCGAGCCATGGCTAAGTTGGAGGCTTCCGGGACTGAGCCATCCGGCCTCGTTCCAAACAGAGACCGCCAGGGCCTCAATCTCGGCAGGAAGAACATGGTCCGACACCAGTAGAAGATGGTGACTTTCTGCTTCTGAATAATCCAACTCTCCCAAGTGAACGGGGGTCTCGGTCGAGAGAGGAAGGGGAGCTAAAGAGTCCAGTACCAGCGCTCCCGTCATGTCGATACTGAAGCTCCCTGTCTCATCGCCGACTGCTGCGAGAGTGTCGACTGATGAAGCGACGAGCGGGTTCGTGTCGAGGGATCTGGTGGCGATTCGATCAAGAACAGACTTGCGTTTGGGTGCCCCAGGGCGCTTGGAGTTGCCTTCCGCGTTGCGTGATCCGGCGGGATCGGGGGTGCTCATGAGTGGCTACGCTTCCGTGTCTGTCGCGTAGAGATCGATGACCGGGATGCGATTGAAGCGTTCGTGAGAGCGTGATGGGGTTGGCCCACGTTGTCCCTGATAGTGCGATCCAGCTCCGGTACTGCCGTATGGGACCTCGGCGGGGCTCGAAAGAGCGAAGAAGCAGAGCTGCCCGATCTTCATCCCCGGGTAGAGCAGAATCGGCATGGTCGCAGTATTTGATAGCTCGAGTGTTACGTGGCCGTCAAAACCAGGATCGATAAATCCAGCAGTGGAGTGAGTAAGCAGGCCGAGACGTCCCAGCGATGACTTACCTTCGAGTCTGGCCGCGATGTCGTCTCCTAGATGAACGCGTTCGTAGGTTGCCCCGAGCACGAACTCTCCCGGGTGGAGCACAAACGGTTCGTCGCCGGATGCTTCGACCTGTCTTGTAAGTTTCGGCTGAGCCGCTGCCGGATCGATCACGGAGTAGCGGTGGTTGTCGAATAGCCTGAAGAATCGGTCGAGACGCACATCGATACTTGCGGGTTGTACCAGGTCGAGATCGAGAGGCGTGAGCTCGATACGGCCTGATTCGATTGAGGAGCGAATGTCACGATCACTGAGGAGCATATCTGTATCTTCCCACGACAAGCGATGTCTGTAGCTAGGGTTGTGCCCTCTAGTGTCCTGTGCCGCAAATTCTTCCCCATCTCATGGGTCGAGCCAGCATCTGCGAGCCAGCATCTGTAGGTGGCGCCGTCGTCTGACTTACCCTTGGTTAGTTTTTAGCCGCCTGTATTGTGATGCGCCGACTCTGCGCGCAATCTAGGAAACGAATTTGCAACGCAGGACACCGGAGACGAAGTAGCGAAACGTCTCCAATGAGTTGCGGTGGAAGAGTTGAACTTTTCCAATAGATTGGTGAGACAATCCCCTGATATGGGAGAGCAAATGAACGCACTAGCGCCCGAGGTGGCTACCGCTCGGAGCCAGGACCCGGGCCCCTTCAATTTGCTCGGTCAGGCCTGGGTAAGGATTCGGGCAGTATCCGGTCGCCTGCTGTTACTGATCGTCATTGCGCAACTGGTTATTACCGTGGTTGCGTCACCTCTGGTGGCCTGGATATTCCGTGAGGCGTTGCGCGCCAACGGTATGTACGCACTTGACACAAACACCTTTTCAGTCGGGTGGGGCTTCGGTCTAACGGTCATCTTACTGATGCTTATCCTGCTAGTAGTTATGTGGCTGCTCGTCGCCGAGTTCAGCGCCATCGTGATCCTTCTACATCGACCTAGCTACTCGGCAGGAGAGCTTTTTTCGGCGCTGGGTCAGGTTATGAAGAAGGCCTTACGTCCGAAGTCGTGGTTCATGATCCTCTATCTGCTTGTGCTACTGCCTCTATCGGGTTTCGGATTTGTCTCGGGCATGTTGCATGGGGTTCAGGTCCCCAACTTCATCACGGGCGAGCTTGAGAAGGAGCCGCTGTATGCGACGCTCTTGACGGTCGCCTATATTCTGCTTGCCTACGTGAACTTGCGACTGAGTTTAACTATGCCGATCTTCGCGCTTACCGACCGGACAGGAAACGCCGCGCTGAAAGAGAGCTGGGCAAAAACGCGAGGTGTCAAACCCTGGACTATCCTTGTGGCGGTCTTTCTATTGGTTGCGGCGGCCGGCTTGTTTTTCGCGGCCCTCTTCTACATCTGCCTTGCTCCGACTGCGATTGCGGATACGATCGCGCCGGGGGCTTCATGGATTATGGCCGCACTAGGACTCGGCGTTGCTCACGTCGCCTCCATGCTGGCCATCGGGCTAACGGTTGCATTCCTCGCCGGTCTGCTCGTCTACTACGCAGAAGTAAACCGGCTCGTGCCTTCCGCAGGGAAGGCCGACACCGGTGATCTTAGGGGGCGAAAACCGCGAATCATCGCGGTATCGAGTTTAGTGATCGCATGTGTTGTTAGCGGGGTCCTGAGTCTGCCTTCACTGCAGAACGTGGCTGATCACCCTGAGACTCTGGTGCTCGCCCATCGGGGATGGACTGCGGGTGGAGTCGAGAACTCGATCGAGGCTCTGGAAGCGGCCGCAGAGCTTGACGTGGACTTCGTTGAGTTTGACACTATGCGGACTGCCGACGGAAAGTACGTGGTGATCCACGATCCCGCGCTTGGTCGTCTGGCCGGGATAAATAAGAGCGTAAAAGACATGACGCTTGAAGAACTAACATCCACCCAGATCCATGACGAGGCGGGACACACTTCCACGATCCCGGAACTCGTCGAATACGTCTCACGAGCAAAAGAACTCGATCAGCCACTACTAATCGAGGTGAAACTCAGCGGGGCGGAGCCAGAAGCCTCTGAGAACATCGCGGACATAGTCGCCCTCCTCGACGAGAATGACCTGCTCGAAGGCAATATGTTCCACAGTCTTGATCATGCTTCAGCGGAGGCAATCAAGACCCAGTTGCCTGACGTTTCTGTCGGCTACATCATGCCGTTTGCGGGGGTAGACGTCCCTGACACCCTCGCTGACTTCCTGGTTCTTGAGGAGTCATCAGCAACAGATGCCATGCACTCCAAGACCGACAGGGCTGGACTGGGTATGTTTGTTTGGACGGTCGAAGATCAGGACGCGATGCGCCTTAGGTTCCGTCAGTCAGCCGATGGCATCATCACTGATCACCCCGACCTAGCGCTGAAAATCCGTGAGGACATGGACAATCAAACAGGGTTGGCCGGTCGGTTGCACGACGTAATGCTTGCATTCATGAAGCCCTTCTAGGGAGGCCACTCGCGACCATGGACAGTGTTGGTTACCTCCTGAGCGCCGAGGGACTGCGGCTGGCCCGCGGGCTTCCCGACTATGATGCTTCGGAGGCCCAGACTCTCTCGAATGAGTTGCGCCAGAAGGGTTACGCACCCGATCTGGTTTCTGCCGCGCTGACCCAACAAAGGCTACGTGGCCGAGCAAGTAGTAAGTTCGGAAATGATGCCGCCTGGATGCTCTTTACAGACGCTGGCTACCAACAGGCTACGCGGCGTGTTGTCGCCGACCTTCACGCCCGACGCTATCGCCGGGCAGGGTGCATGGATGTCCTTGACATGACATCGGGAATTGGCGCCGATTCGATGGCCTTTGCTCGGATGGGGCTGAGGGTGATGTCCGTTGATATTGACGAGGTCACTAGCGCTTGTGCTAGACATAATCTGGCTGGCTTTCCAAACGCGCAGACCTGGTGCGGGGATGCGCTGAGCCTAGATCTGGGCGAGTATGACGGTATCTTTGCGGACCCGGGGCGCAGGTCGGCAAGAGGACGAACTTTCAATCCGAGAGATTACAGTCCGCCCCTTGATCAAATCTTGGAGACACGTCGAATCGTGCCCGCTCTCGGGGTGAAGGTCGCCCCGGGCATCGCGTACGAGGAACTGCCGGAAGACGCCCATGCACAGTGGGTTTCGGTCGACGGCAGTGTCGTCGAGGCAGGGCTGTGGTTCGGGCCGCTAGCGGCCCGCCCGGGCCGAAGTGCGCTGGTGATCGCTGGTGAGAAGGTGACTGAAGTGCTGGCGAGCGAGGACCCTTGTACACCGGCAACGCAACTCCCCGCCCAGGAGCTAGGCCAGTATCTCTACGAACCGGACGGAGCGGTGATCCGAAGTGGTGCTGTGGCGGAGCTGTCACGGCAACTTGACGCATTCCCCGTGTCTGAGGGAATTGCCTATCTGAGCGGAGACGCCCTCGTACAAACGCCGCTTGCCAGCTCCTTCCGGATCATTGATGTTGTTCCGATCAAAAGGGTGCGGGAATATCTGCGAGTTCGGCAGGTGGGGGCGGTCGAGATTCTGAAGCGTGGGATCGACATCGTGCCAGACCAGTTCAGAAAATCTCTGAAGCTGAGGGGGCAAAACTCCGCAACTCTCATCTTGACGCGGCTGATGGGGAAGCACTCCTGCCTGGTCGTTGAACGTGTCGGTTGACGGGCTGTGATGATACGCGAGGTCCATTGACATCAGTGTCGTGTGCCGCAGATTTGCTCGCTATCTCATGTGCAGTACTGGCTCCTCGCGGCGGCACTCTCGCTTGCCTTGCGACTGGCCGACTATGCACGATCTAGGAAACAAGTTTGCGGCGCGGGGCGCTAGGTTCTTGGTTCATACTGGTGACAGCCCCGAAGGAACGAGATTTTGGAGAGCGCGAATGAATGATGAGACCCGGGATGTTCCCGATGTCATAGAGAAACTGGCCGGCGGTCTGGTGGTGTCTTGTCAAGCACTGGACGGAAGCCCGATGCGCGATTCGTACGTTATGGCAAAGGTCGCCGAGGCGGCCTTGATGGGTGGGGCGGTCGGACTGCGGGTCAACGGCCCGGAGGATATTCGCGCCATCAGGAAGGTTTCCGAGGCTCCCGTCATTGGCCTATACAAAACCATGGGGAAGAACAGACTTATCATCACACCCGACTTCAAGAAGGCTGCGGCGCTTGTTGAAGCGGGAGCAAGCATTGTGGCGGTTGATGCGACGAACGAGGTGCTGGGTGAGGACTTCTCCTTGATCTCCAGAATCAGGCGTGAACTTGGTGTTCCCGTCATGGCTGACGTATCAACTGTGGAAGAGGGAATACGGGCTGCGGATGCGGGAGCCGACATGGTCGGCTCGACCCTGTCCGGATACACCCCGGAAACAAGACCGACTCCAGATTTGCCGGATCTAGGTCTTGTCCATGTGCTGGCAGAGCGCGGAATTAGGGTAGTTGCTGAGGGACGCTATCGCACACCTGAGCAAATGAGTCGGGCATTTCAGGCTGGCGCTTACTCGGTGGTGATAGGAGGAGCGATAACAGACCCCCTAAAGACGAGCGCAATCTTTGTTGCCGCGACTCCTCGAATGAACAGCTGAGTCTGTGTTACTCGGAATCGACATCGGCGGGACGAAGACCTCCGGATCCCTGGTTACGGATAAGGGGCAACTTATCGGATCCCCCGTCAAACTTCCTACGCCTGCCGCTCAGGGTGCGGACGCGATCCTTGGGACGGCCGGGAGGGTGGCGCGCGCCCTTCTCGAAGCGACTGATGAGGCGGTGGAGTCGGTCGGGGTTGGCGCTGCGGGAGTGATCGGTCCTGACGGAGTTGTTGTTAGCGCCACTGATCTTCTGTCTGGCTGGACTGGAACAGATATTGCTGGATCGCTGTCTGCTTCACTCGTTTTGCCTGTCCGTGCACTCAACGACGTGCATGCTGCCGCCGTGGGGGAGGCCGCAGTGGGCGCCGGACGAGGATGCCGGCGGGTTCTTGTTGTTGCGGTTGGAACTGGAATCGGTGGCGCGTTTGTGCGCGATGGATTGTTGGATGTGGGTCCGGGAAACGTTGCGGGATCAGTTGGGCATCTGTTTGTTCCGCGTGGTGACGGAAGGCTTTGTTCTTGCGGAGTTGTCGGTCACGCCGAGGCTTACGGAAGCGGCCCGTCGATCGAGAGCATTTACAGGGAATGGGGCGGAGACCTTCTTGATCTACGTCAGATCGAGACCCGAATGCTTGAGGGAGAGAGTCTGGCGTCCCGTGCCGTTGCGCAGGGCGCCGAGGCGCTGGGCCAAGCGTTAGCCGCTGCGGCGAACATGGTTGATCCCGACTGCATCGTCATCGGTGGTGGGGTTGCCAATATGGGCGAACCATATTTGGACATCGTCCGCCGTGTATATCGGAGCTGCGCGCTGCCATCGGCTCGGAGTCTGCCGTTAATCCCGGCCAAACTGGGAGTCAGCGCAGCAATAGTGGGTGCCGCGCTCTGGTCGAGTCAGGTTGGCTGAGTCACTCACCGGTGACGATCGGAGTTCCAGTCTGATCGGCGGCATTCTGTAGCGGGCCGAGGTCGGTCACGTTGGAGAAACCCGCTTGCTCCATAAGTGCCGTAACCTGCCCCGAGCGGTTTCCAGATCGGCAGTACACAATGTATTCGGCATCTGGATCAAGGTTTTCGAGTGCGGCGGGAACCGCTCCGGCATTGAAGTCGATGTTCTGGGCGCCCTCCAGGTGTCCTTCCGCAAACTCCTCCGGGGTACGAACGTCGAGGATAATTACGCTAGATGCGGGAGCGGCCTCTTCACTAATCGGTGTTTCTTTGGTGGTGGCAGCGCCTTCACCGGGCGCTCCTGAGGCACATCCGCCCAGTCCAAGTGCAAGTACGGCAATAGCGAGGGGTACTAGGAAGCGACGCATGAAGTTTCTTTCTTTTGCTTATTGCGGTTATTTGTTCTCTAGAGCGGTGTCTTGGGCGTGCTTTCCTGACACCCCGCAGGTTCCGCCGGGGCAGTACATCGGTTCTTGTCGGCTAAAGAGTGTCTGTAGCTTGCAGCCGACACAAATCCCGAAGGCAGATTCGAGGAAGAGTAGGGTCACGCACACCCCACAGATAGCCATCGTCACCCAGAACGGAGCAGAAAGAAAGCCCATTGTTACGCAGGATATCGCTGCTATAAGTAGACCCATCCACCAGGCGAACTCTTTTTGGGGAGCTCCGACCCATTCGGCCTGCTGGCCGCGAACTGCCAGGCGTCCCAGGGCCATTGTCGGCGACCAGCGATCACCGGCAATCAGTCGGATTGCCATGTCAGCCATGAAGAGCATTCCGAATGGCTTCAGTGCGGCCGCATTCGCTGTGTGTAGCGCCTCTGAATAAGCAAGGATGCCGACCAGGAACAAAATCCCGGCTGCTGCCCGGGCAGCGCGTTCGTTTATCACCGGGATCTGGTAGCCCGAAATGATCCTGCCAACGGTGGGGGCAGAGGCCGGTTCGGTCGTCATCTGTTGGTTGGGGATGACATTATCGGCGGCATTTGCAGCGCTGGCTGTCCGGGACACCGGCGAGCGCTTGCTCGATGTGCTGGCCGCAACCATCCCAGGTGGTCTTTCCGCACTTGGGGCAACGAACTTGGTAACACATAACTATGTACTCCTCTTAAGGAAAGAACCTGACCCACTAGATGTTACCCCAGGGGGGTATATAAAAGTCTAGTTTATGCCAGTTTCAGTTCCTGATGAGTTGCCAATCACATAAGGAGATGACACGCCGTAAAACGCGATGGAAATGGCCCCTATCTGATTGGCAAACCACGGAAACCAAGGTTCCGTGGCGTGAATTTGAGGTCTCGGCGAACAAATCGCCACCCGCACCGCAGTTTCCGGCTTTTCCTCCCACAGAGGAGACTTCCCGGGCGGGGCGCGGGGCGGGTTTCCTCGGATCTAGCTGGCAATCTGAGGTTGAGTGCGTCAGTGTGGTCAGAGAACCCGGCGAAACAATCGCTGAAACGTGTTTATGCGGCAATATAGGACCATGGTCGAGTCCATTATTGGAGACGAGGCAGAAGCCCTCGCTATTTCGGGACTTGTCGCTGCAGTCGACGGAGTTCGAGGACGGCTGGCAGCCGTAACTCTTCCCCTCGAAGGGGCGGGGGTCTCGTCCGCCCGCATTCGTCGCCAACAGATCATCGCCCAGATCGACGATTACCTACTGCCACGCTTGCGGAGCGAGGGGGCGCCGTTGCTGGTGGTAGTCGGCGGCTCAACTGGGGCTGGCAAATCCACTCTTGTGAACTCGCTACTCGGTGAACCGCTGACGACTCCCGGAGTTCTTCGTCCCACAACACGTTCACCCGTTCTTGTCTATCATCCGGCTGACAGTCCCTGGTTTGCGCCCGAAAGAATCCTGCCGAACCTCGCTCGAGTCTCTACCTCTCGCGCCCAGGATGACCTAGGTGGGGTGCACGAGGGAGCCGTCCCCGTCGGTGTTCGTGCACTACGACTGGCACCATTCGCGGGTATGCCGCCTGGATTGGCGCTGTTGGACGCCCCCGACATTGACTCGGTCGAGGAGGGCAACAGACAACTTGCCACGCAACTCCTGGCAGCTGCCGACCTATGGCTGTTCGTCACCACGGCGGCTCGTTACGCGGACGCGGTGCCCTGGGAGTTACTGCGGGAGGCGGCGGATAGACACGCCCAGGTTGCTCTGGTGGTTGACCGAGTAGATCCCGGAGCCGAGGCGGTCGTTGCCGATTTGCGTCGCATGATGGACCAGAACGGACTGAAGGACGCACCGCTCTTCGCCGTGCCAGAGAGCGACCTTGACGACCAAGGGATGCTTCCCGCGCTCACGGTTGCTGAGGTGGCAGGCTGGCTTACGGATTTGGGCGGAAATCCGGCGGCGCGCGCTGGCGTTGCGATGGCTACCCGTGACGGCGTGATCGGTGATCTGACCTCGTCTGTTCGCGAAATCGCGGTGGCCGCGGACGGACAGGCCGAGTCTGCTCGGCGACTTGAGGACACTGTGCGTGGCGCCTACAAGGACGCATTGTCGCGGATTGAGCAGTCGACCTCCGACGGGGCGATGCTCCGCGGTGAGGTACTGACCCGGTGGCAGGACTTCGTTGGTGCCAGTGATTTGATGCGATCCATCGAACGAGGAGTTAGCAGCGTTCGTGACAGGATCACGGGCTTCTTCAGGGGCGGCAAGGCTGACATACAGCCCGTGGAGTTAGCCCTTGCGCATGGGCTAGAAGCGGTGACTATTGACGCCATGGAGGGAACTCGGGAACGGGTTCGTTCTGCGTGGCGCAGCGATCCTGCAGGCTCCGGGTTGCTCGCCCACTCAAATGCGACGGCGGGCATAACTGGGGTTGATACCTCCGAGATGCGAGCCGCCGTGGCGGAGCAGATCAGACTGTGGCAGGACGACGTGCTTGAAATAGTTTCGACCCAGGGAGCAAGTAAGCGCGGACTCGCGCGGGGCTTGAGCTACGGGGTCAACGCGTTATCCGTTGCGTTGATGCTGGTCGTGTTTGGAGCTACCGGTGGTCTAACAGGGGTTGAATTAGGGATTGCGGGAGGCACTGCGGTACTCGCGCAAAAGATGCTTGAAGCCGTGTTCGGTGATGACGCGGTGCGAAAGTTGACTACTGAGGCGTCCGCGAAACTGAATCAGCGGTTGAGCGGTCTGCTTGAGGCGGATGCATCGGTCCTGATGAATATGGTTGAAGCGCTGGGTATCTCGGATCGGGCTGGTGATGAGTTACGCGTAGCCGCGGATCAGCTTGCTCGGGCAGATGCAGCGGAAAGTGCCGCAAGAGAGGCGAGCCCAGTAGTCTTGTCCGTGTCCCCGGCACCTTTGTTGCGTGGGGCGGAGTTGAGGGGAACACTCCCGACGTGGTCGAGGCAAGAAGCATCGCCCGAACCTTCTGCAAGCGAGAAGGTCAACAAGAAGACTCCGTTTTGGAGGCGAGTTTTCGGGGGAACAGGGTAATGGCTCGTCCGACGCTTGACGCTCGAATCCACGCGCTAGGAGTCGCGATCGACGCGTGTGAGGGAAGGCTTCCAACTGAGGTTCTATTGCCGGCCCAGGAGATATTGTCGCGGGTCGAAGAGCGATCACAAATGTCGGCGGAGCACACGGTTGTTGCGCTTGCCGGGGCAACCGGGGCGGGGAAATCTGCGATCTTCAACCGGCTAGTGGGGGTTGATATCGCCGTAACGGGGCAACAGCGTCCGACGACGGCATATCCGATGGCTGCGGTTGCTGAGAATACTGATATTGCCGCGGGATCGGATCCGCTTCTTGAGTGGCTTGAGGTTAAGGACCGGTACGAGATACCGGTAACCAGGGAGCATCCGAGTGGTCTGATTCTTTTGGATCTGCCGGACCACGACTCGGTCGTGGCCGAACATCGGTTCCGTGCCGATCGAGTTACGGAACGGTCCGATTTACTGATCTGGGTGACGAATCCGCAGAAGTACGCGGACGGGGTGTTGCATAACGAATACCTCTCCGAGTTGATCGGTCACGATGAAACAGTGTTGGTTCTGCTGAATCAGATCGACCGTTTGGGGGCCTCAGAGACTCGGGCAGTCGTGGCGGACTTGGAACGGCTGGTTCGTTCGGATGGGCTGAAGGCCAAGGTTCTTGGAGTTTCAGCGATCACGGGGCAGGGACTGGACGAGGTTCAGGGTCTGATTTCGCGGGCGGTAACCAAACGCGAGGCTGTGACTTCGCGGGAGACCGCCGATGTGAGAGCGGCGGGTCAGAGCCTCATGGACTCGATTCCAAGAGACCTGTCCTCGGATGCGGGGTTGAAGAAGGCTCGAACCGCGCTAATGGCAACCCTAGATGACGCGGCTGGAGTTCCATTGGTTGTGGAGGCGGTGAAGAAATCGGCTGTACGTGACGCTGTGGGTAAGACGGGTTGGCCGCCGGTCCGATGGATCCGAAGACTTAGGACGGACCCGCTGCGGGCACTCGGGCTTAGGAGTGGTTCGGAAGCACGAGGTCACGGCGCGGACTCTGCGTCTGAGGCGAAAGGGGTATTGACTGACACGTCCTCGACCAGGCGGCAGGCGGGGCTATCGCCGGCAAGCAGCGCTTCGTCCTCTGGTGCTATAGGTCGCTTGAATCCTAGTGGGGTCAACGCTGGGTCCGGCGAGTTGATACGTAGTTCGCTCCCGTCGGCATCCCCGGCGGTCAAGGCTCGGGTTGCCTCGGCAACTCGCGCTTACGTTAAGGCAGCTTCAGCCTCGTTGCCCCCGCTGGCGAGTGAGGGTCTGAATTCTCGGGCGGTGGCGGCGGTCGAGACTATCCCGGACGACCTCGACCGGGCCGTGGTGCGTACAGTTCACGTCAAGCAGCCAGCGTGGTGGAAAGCCGTGGACTTTCTGCAGTGGGTTCTCCTGGTGGTTGCAGTGGCAGGAGGTTTATGGCTGGCGGGCATCGCGCTAATGGACTATCTGCGCGTGCCGATCGAAGGGCTGATTCCCACTCTCGAGGTCGGGGGGCTTGTGATGCCATGGCCGACGCTCTTGCTGTTGGCTGGGACCGCGGCGGGATTGCTATTGGCCTTGATCAGCCGGTTGTTCGCACAGGTCGGGGCGAACCGTCGGGCCTCTCGGGTCGCCAAGCAGCTACGCAAAGGCGTGGAAGCCGTGGCAGAGGTTCAGATCATCGGTCAGGTTGACGCTGAACTGGAGCGAATGGCGGTGGTAAGAAGGGCGGCCAAGATCGCCGCGGAGTGATCTGAGCTTCTGGGTGGCCCCGGTTACGTCCCGGTTGCCCTTCTGACGTCGTGAGATTTATGCGAGGCTGTTCTTGAGCACCCCATATGGGGTGCTCAACCCAGGTGGTCGCAGAGAAAGCAGCGGCTCACTTCGTATCTTCTGGTCCTGCAGTTGCCCTGGGAAATCACGGCGTTCATGGAGCACACGCACGCTCTCGATATGTTCCTCCAGGTCCAGATAGAAAACCAGGTACGGAAACCCATCCTCTGCCCCGTATCTAGTAGCTTGTCTTGTCGACAAGAGGCGAGTTGATCCCGTCCAGGATCTTTTGCCGGAAGATGGCTTCTTCGCGTCGCTCTCGGATCATCTGGCGAATGTACTCGCTCACCGAGGTGTAGGCACCTTCGGTCACCTCATGTTCAACGAACTCTTTGAGGTCGTCGCTAAGAGAGATGTTCATTGTCGCCACGCTCCGATTCTAGGTCGCATGACAATCTTTGTCATAGATCCCGGGGATCAAGGTAGTCTCATTCGATTTCAGAACACCGAGTATGAACCACCACTCTGACGAGTTCGGCTCTGTTGCGCCAGGCTTGCCGCAAATGCACCTCGTGCTACCTACATCTATGCTGGTGCAGTGGAAATGACGGAGTTCTCGTGCCAGTTCGAGCGGATGACGTTGCCTCATGCCCTGGAGATTGCGAACGAGTGGAGGTATCCAGAACCCT